>JAGSGF010000003.1 GCA_023955335.1 Yoonia sp. | reverse complement strand
GCCACGGATGTGCGGACACCTTTGCCAACAAAATCCATCAAGCCGGTTACAACGCGTTCGTTCGGGTCGATACCTGCACAAGACAGGACCTCGCGGCCATCGCGTGACCGTGCCCAGCGTGCAATCTGCTCAGGGCCATTGCCATATTTCTTGTCATCTGCAATCGCGTCGTCCAATGCGGCAAGCACAACTGCGGCGAACAATTTGCGGGCACGGTTGCCTTGTTCGTTGTTAAAGGCGGTGCCGTCAACGAAATCTCTCATATTGCGTCCTTTTATTGCTCTTGTCATTCTGGCGTGACCCGCAATATGCAACATCCCAACCGATTCGGGGGGGCTTATTTGGAATGGCAGCCATGCGCTGAATGCATGGCTATCGCGGTCCAAAAGGCATATTTAGTTACCTTGCCAGCTTTCCTTCACCAAGATATAGGTTTGGATAACATTCTATCAACCTTTTGCCTTATTAATGACACGAAGTGAGCCATGCCAAAAATTAACGGAAATGAAATTCGTCCCGGCAATGTGCTGGAACACGAGGGTGGCCTTTGGGGCGCCGTAAAAGTTGATCACGTCAAACCCGGTAAGGGTGGCGCATTCGCACAGGTGGAAATGAAGAATTTGCGCGATGGTCGCAAACTGAACCAACGATTCCGATCTGCTGATAAAGTTGAACGTGTCCGTTTGGATCAGAAGGACCAACAGTTCCTGTTCGAAGTCGACGATATGCTGACGTTCATGGATACTGAAAACTATGAACAGATCGCACTGCCGGCAGATATCCTGGGTGATCGCCGCCCGTTCTTACAAGACGGTATGATCGTAAAAATCGAATATCACGGCGAAGATGCGTTGAACGTGTCTGTGCCGCTAAAAGTTATTTGCAAGGTTGTTGAAACCGAGCCGGTGGTCAAAGGTCAGACTGCCGCGAACAGCTTTAAGCCTGGGACGTTGGATAACGGCATCCGCGTCATGATCCCACCGTTTGTTGGCCAAGATGAAGACATCGTGGTGAACACTGAGCTCTTTGAATATGTTGAACGTGCGTAACCAGTTTCTTTAGGAAACAGGTGCCTCCGGCGGACATATTTATGCTCGGAAAAATAGCGAGGTCAGTCTGCGAGATGCAGGCTGGCCTTTTGCGTTTTCATCGTGTCGGTCCGGTCAAATCGCAGATAAGCGATGCCTTGTTTGCCATGCACGCTGTGTAAGGTGCCGGCAGGTTTGTCGCCTGACATAATCGCGTCGCCTGTGGCCGCGTCTCCGTCGATGCTCACACGCCGCAGCCCTTTTTTCAGGGTCGCTTTGTGCTTCATCCGCGCCACGATTTCCTGGCCGACAAAACAGCCCTTTTTGAAGTCGACGCCGTGGATGGCCTCAAAGTTGGCCTCTAGGATGTAGGTGTCGGGCGTCAGGTCAACTCCGGTTGTTGGGATCAGATTTGCGACCTCAATGGCTTTCCAGTCTGTGGTCCCATCGCTGATGTCCGTGTCGCCGTAATGCCGCCAGCCCAAGGCCGTGTGGCGCGGGTCATCAAGCGCGCCTGTGGGGCGCGGGCCTGTCCCGCGGGATACTATCAGGGCGGCTTCGGTGATTTGGACATCCGCACGCAGACGGTACATCGACAGCCGTTGGAATAATGTCGGGGCCACGCTGCTGTCAACGTCGATCAATAGGGTGTCAGGGCGTCCGATTACAAAGAAATCGGCAATGAATTTACCTTGGGGTGTCAAGAGTGCGGCGTAGACAATTCCGCCGTTGGCACGGGTCACATCGTTGGTGACCAGCCCTTGCAGGAAATCCACGCGGTCAGCGCCAGTGATAGCCAATACGGTCCGCTTGGTCATGATGTCTGTGCCTTTTCTTGGCTAAATTGTAGCGCGTGCAGATCGGCATAAATGCCCCCGTTCGCAAGCAGTGTGGCATGCGTGCCTTCGTCGACGACGCGGCCTTGGTCCATGACGACGATTTTATCGGCATTGCGGATTGTCGACAGCCTGTGCGCGATCACGAGGGTCGTCCGGCCAGTCGAGAGCTTTTCAAGGGCTTTTTGCACGATGGATTCTGACTTTGTGTCGAGTGCGCTGGTCGCTTCATCGAGCAGCAATATCGGCGTATCGCGCAGAAGCGCACGTGCGATTGCAATCCGCTGTCTTTGTCCGCCAGACAGGTTTGATCCGCGTGGCCCGGCGGGGCTATCAAGCCCGTTGGGCAATTGGTCGAGAAAGTCGCTGACATGGGCCGCGTCGAGCGCAGATTTTAGCTGCGCGTCGGTTATATCGGTTTGCCCTAGCAGGATGTTTTCGCGCAGGGTTTCGTCGAACAGGGCGGCGTCTTGGGACACGACCGAAATAAGTCCTCGCAGATCGGTGAGGCTAAGATCATTGGTCTTGATCCCGTCGATAGTGACGTTCCCACCTGACGGATCAACAAGCCGTGTGACCACATTAAACACCGTTGATTTCCCCGCGCCAGATGCGCCGACAAGCGCAGTCGTTTGGCCTGCAGCTGCGGTGAAGGTCGCACCGCGCAGAACAGGCAGGTCCCCATAGGTCAGGGTAACGTTTGACAGGCTGACGGTTGGGGCCGCTGTGGGGGGCGATTTGGGGGTGATGGGCGAGATAAGCGTGGGCCGTTCGTTGAGGACCAATTGCAGCCGCTCAATGCTCGCCGCTGCCATTTGCCATTGTCCCGACATCAGCCCCAACCGCCGTAGCGGTTCAAACGCCAGCGACATGGCTGTAAAGAATGACATGAACTGACCGATAGTTTTTTCGCCGGCGATAATTTCCGCGCCACCAAAGATAAGCACACCAAAGAAACCAACGCCGGTCATGATATCGATCAAAGCTGGCACGGCAGCTTGGCCAGTGGCCGCGCGCACTTCGGCACTGACACGGGCATCGGACAGAGCGTCGTAGCGGCTGGATTGATAGGTCTCGAGGGCGTTTAGTTTGATGGCGCTGATCCCGTGGAACACTTCGTCCAGCCGCGTCGCCATACGCCCGGCCAAATCCCGCGCGTTGCCAGCCCGTTTGCGTACGTAAGTCTGTGCAAGGAGGGATGGCAGAACCAGAAACGGGATGCCGATCAGCGCAAGTGCCGTCCATTTCCAGTCAATTGACAGCGCCACCGAGAACAAAACAGTGACCGCAATGAGGTCACGCCCGATGCCAACCAAGATCGCCGCCCAAATCTGGTTCACAACTGTGACATCGCCTTGCACACGTTCGATCAACTGACCGGGTGGATTGATTTGGTGATATCCGCCATCCAAGGTCATCAGGTGCCGCAACAGGTGGCTGCGCATGCCCGCTGCTGCGCGTTGGTTCACTTTGGTCATCAGGATTTTCTGGCCTGCTGCACTGACGGCACGGACGCAAAAGATCCCCATGATCCCAAGTCCAACCCACCAAAGCGTGTCGGTTTCGCCCTGTAAGAACACGTTGTCGAACATCGGCTGGATCATCCAAGACAGAAAGCCGAGCATGGACCCTTCGATCGCCATCATCAGCAAAGCAGCCGCCAAAATCGCGCGGTGTGGCCGCAAATAGTCGCGCCAAAGCCAACTGAAAAGTTGGCGTGCGTTTTGCGGTTTAGGTTGAACTGTGCTGTTGGTCATCATGATGCCTTTGGTCTATCGGCAAATAGGTATCGGGCGCAAGCCGAGGCAAGGTTGACGCGGCCCCGCGCCCCGCTAATGTCCAGTTTAACATTTCCAACTTGAAAGCCTTGTTCATGTCTCTTGCTAACGGCCGTTCATATCTTGCTATTCCGGGGCCATCGGTGATCCCTGATGCGGTGTTGCAGGCTATGCACCGCGCGTCGCCAAATATTTATGAGGGCGCATTGCATGATCTTACGGATAGCCTGATCCCCGATCTCAAAGCCGTGGCGATGACTGATCAGAAAGTCGCGATCTATATCGGCAACGGACACGCCGCATGGGAGGCCGCATTGGCCAATACCGTCACTGCTGGTGATACCGTTTTGGCGCTGGCGACTGGCCGATTCTGCATCGGGTGGGGCGAGATGGCCACTGACATGGGGATCACGGTGCAAACCATCGATTATGGCGATTCCACCCCGATTGATCTCGGACAGGTCGAGGAAGCTTTGCGTGCTGACTCGAGCGGTAAGATCAAGGCGATCTTGGCCGTACACGTTGATACATCGACCAGTGTTAAGAATGACATCGCTGGGCTGCGCCGTGTTCTGGATGCCGCAGGTCATGATGCGTTGCTGATGGCCGATTGCATCGCGTCACTGGGCTGTGACCCGTTCGAGATGGACGCATGGGGCGTTGATGTGATGGTATCCGCTTGCCAAAAGGGGTTGATGACGCCTGCAGGCATCAGTTTTGTCTGGTACAATGCCAAGGCCGATGCTGTCCGTCCTGCACGCGTGAGCCGCTATTGGGATTGGCGCGCGCGCACTGACCCCGATCAGTACTTCCAGTATTTTAACGGGACGGCGCCAACCCATCATCTGTATGGGCTTCGTGCGGCATTGGATATGATCAAAGCGGAGGGGCTGGAGGCGGTGTTTACCCGTCATGAAACGCTTGCCCGCACTGTCTGGGCGGCGCTTGACTGTTGGTCCGCAGATGGCCCGCTTGCCCAGAACATCGCGGACCCCGCCAATCGGTCACACGCGGTCACGTCTGTGGTTGCCGGATCGCCCAACGGGGATGCGCTGCGGCACTGGTGCGAATACGAGGCGGGGCTGACGCTTGGCATTGGTCTTGGACGGTCGCCAGCGGACGCCTATTTTCGGATTGGTCATATGGGCCATGTGAACGCGCATATGATTATGGGCGTTTTGGGCACGATGCAGGCTGGTTTGATTGCCTTGGATATTCCGCATGGGACTGGTGCCTTGGATGCGGCGGCACGGGTCATCGCGGCAGGCTAGGTCCGCTTGTGTCCAATCCATGTGATGGCGCGGTCCAACAACAAAGTTGTGACCGCGACCCACGCATAACCTGCGATCGCGGTGATTGTACAAAGCAGCATGAATATGATCACGCCAAACGTCCAGAGAAAGGCGTCGGTGTAATCGGGTGCGGGCTGGCGGTGATCATTCAGTGACATGTTGAAAGATTAGCCCAACTGCGCAAAATGTCCCGTCAATTATCCGTGGGCGGCCTTCAGCGCCTTTGGCAGGGCTTGGGCAAAATAGGCGAGCGCCTCTGCGGGGCCGCAGCTTACGCGGATGCAGCGGTTTTGCGGGGCTACAAATGGCATGCGGACGAAAACGCCGAGCTTGCCCAGCTCAGTCACGACCTTTTTGGCGAACTCGCCGTCTTGGCCGCAATCAATGGCCACAAAGTTGGTGGCTGACGGGATCGGGCTCAGCCCGTTTTCAAGGGCGATTGTGGCGATCCGGTCGCGTGATTTTTGCACGCGCGCGATAACATCGCCAAGGTAGGCTTCGTCGGCCAATGCCGCCAATGCACCTGCTTGGCTCATCCGGTTCATGCCGAAATGATTGCGAACTTTGTTAAATGCGTTGATCAGATTGGGGTGGCCAACGGCGTAACCGACCCGTGCACCAGCCATGCCGTAACCCTTGGAAAACGTGCGCATGCGGATGACGCGCGGATCATCTGGCGCGATGGCGGGGGCGGCATCTTCGGGCGCGAGCTCAATGTAGGCCTCGTCAAGGACTAGCAGGCAGCCGTCAGGGATTGCCTCAATCATGCGTTCAATTTCGGGGGCTTTGTGGTAGGTGCCCATCGGGTTGTCGGGGTTGGCGATATAAATCAGCTTTGCGCCGGTTTCCTTTGCCTTGGCAATAAGGCGGGCTGGGTCTTCGCTGTCGCCGGCGTATGGCACTGTGTGCAATGTTCCGCCAAAACCCGCGACATGATAGTTGAACGTCGGATAGGCACCTGCGGAAGTAACAACATGGTCGCCGTCGCTGACCATCAGCCGCACGAGCAGTCCAAGCAGTCCGTCGATACCTTCGCCGACCATGATGTTGGCGGGGGTGATGTCGTGATGCGACGCAAGGGCACTGCGCAGATCGTGGCTTTCTGGATCGGCGTACATCCATGCATCGGGTGCGGTGTCTTGCATCGCTTTGATCGCCAGAGGGGACGGTCCAAAACCAGACTCGTTAGCCCCAAGGCGCGCATCGAAAGCTGTGCCGCTGGCCCGTTCAATCGCTTCTGGACCCACAAAGGGGACAGTGCTGGGCAAAGTGGCGGCGAGGTGGGTGAGGCGTGGATCATCAGTCATGCGGGCAGATAAGCGACTGTGGGGCTGACTTGCAATGGGTCAATTTGCGTACATATGAGAAACGTTCGCAAGTCTCGGGAGGGTGTTATGGGGCTGCGCAGACGTGGAGTTTTGGCAGCGACAGGTGCAGCCGCCGTGGTGCGTGTGGTCCCTCCAGTGGCCCGCCCGTTGGTGCCGGATTTTAACGCTGGTTTACGACAAGGCGCGCGGGATGATGCACGCTGTTGAACATGTGATGTACTAAGCTCAGGAGATCATCAAAAATGGGCGGCCCCGCGTAACCGGGCCGCCCTTTTGTTTTAGCCAAGTTCCGCAAGGCGGGCGATGGCGGCTTTGATTTGGGTCTCTTCTTCTTCGCGCAGGCGCAGGTTTTCTTGCGTCTCGGCCAAGACCTCTGCAGGGGCGGATGCTGCGAATTTGGGATTTTTTAGACGACCGCGCAGACCACCAAGTTCTTTGCCCAGTTTCTGCATCGCCTTTTCAAGCCGTGCGATTTCAGCGTCGACGTCGATTATTCCTTCAAGCGGCAAACCAAATGTGCCGCCTTGCATCGGGATCGTGACGCAACCCTTTGGGAATGCGTCTACTTTTGACAGGCTTTCAATGCGTGCAAGCCGCTGGATCAACACATGATTGTTGTCCCACGCGGCTTGACCTTTGGCGTCCAGATCGGTGAACACCAACGGCACTTTTGCGCCTGCGGGCACGTGGACTTGGGCGCGGTTGGACCGGACCGTGTCAATTAGGTTGATCACCCAGGTCATTTCCGCATCGGCGTCTGCGTCGACCAGATCTTCGGCTGTATAGATCGGCCAATCGGCGTGCACCAGCATTTTGGCGCGACTGTCCGCAAAGCCCCACAGCTCTTCTGTGATGAAGGGCATGATCGGGTGCAGCATGATCAGGGCTTGGTCCAGCACCCAGCGCAGGGTGGCTTGGGTTTCCAGTTTTGCGGCCTCGTCGGTGCCTTGCAGGATCGGCTTGGAGAATTCCAGATACCAGTCGCAGACCTTGCCCCATGTGAACGCATACAGGGTGTTGGCGGCGTCGTTGAAACGGTAGGTGTCTAGCGCCGCGTCGACGGCTTCACGCGTTTTGCCGACCTCGCCGATGATCCATTTGTTCAGGGTTTGCGTGACTTGCGGCCGCGCCGTATCGCCCGTATTCGGGATTTCGTAGTGGTCTGCAAAGCTGAACGCGTTCCAAAGCTTGGTGCCAAAGTTGCGGTAGCCTTTGATCCGGTCCTCGGAGATTTTCAGCACACCGCCAAGCGCCGCCATTTGCGCGTTCGAGAACCGCAGGGCGTCGGCACCAAATTCGTCGATCATATCCAGCGGGTCGATGACGTTGCCTTTGGTCTTGGACATCTTCTCGCCCTTCGCGTCCCGCACCAATTGGTGCAGATACACGGTGTGGAACGGGTCTTTTTCCAACACGGCCTGAGACATCATCATCATGCGCGCAACCCAGAAGAACAGGATGTCTTGGCCGGTGATCAGCACGTCGCCGGGGAAATATTTCATCGCGTCAGTGTCTTCGGGCCAGCCGAGGGTTCCGAATGGCCAAAGGCCGGAGGAGAACCATGTGTCGAGGACGTCGGGGTCGCGGTAGATAAAGAGACCTTCGTTAGGTGAGCGTCCCTCCTTATTCGCCTCGAAGGCTTCCGACAAAGATAGAGCAGTCAAAGCGCCTTCATAGGCTTCTCTTAACTCTTTGTCAGTTGGTGGCGATGGTAGGACTCTGGGCGTGGCGCCATATTTTTCTTCAAACTTTGCAAGTGCAGCCTCTTCAGTGATGGCGCAAACTGAAATGCGCTTGGAGAAATTGATGATGAGATTGCCATCGGCGGAGTTTTCGACTGCAGGCCCATACCAAACCGGAATCTGGTGCCCCCACCACAACTGGCGCGAGATGCACCATGGCTCGATGTTATCAAGCCAGTGAAAGTACACTTTTTCGCCGCTCTCGGGCATGATCTTGGTGCGGCCTTCGCGGACCGCATCCAGCGCGGGTTGCACGATTTGGGCTGTATCGACGAACCATTGGTCGGTCAGGGCAGGCTCGATCACAACCTTGGAGCGGTCGCCAAACGGCTGCATGATTTTCTTGGCCTCGACCATTGGCACGGTTTCAGTCACTTCGATCTTTTCGCCGTCCTCGTTTTTTTCCGTGCGCGTGACGTCATGCATCACGGCCAGCCCTTCGGCGGTGATGTTTGCAATCACCTTTTCACGGGCAATGAACCTGTCTAGCCCGCGGTATTCCTCGGGGACCATGTTCATCGCGGCGATCATCGCCTCGTCGAATTCCAACTCACCGCGGGCAATGGCCTGCGCAGTGGCAGCTTCTTCAACATAAGGGCGACCATCGGCACGCATCGCCCCTTTGGTATCCATCAGCGCGTACATCGGCAGGTTTGCCCGTTTGGCAACTTCGTAGTCGTTAAAGTCATGCGCGCCTGTGATTTTCACCGCACCGGACCCGAAGGTCATATCGGGGTAGGGGTCTGTGATGATCGGGATCAGGCGGCGCTGTTCTTTGGGACCAACCGGAATTTCGCACAGCTTGCCGACGATCGGGGCATAGCGGTCGTCGTCCTTGTGCACGGCCACCGCGCCGTCACCCAGCATGGTTTCAGGGCGGGTTGTGGCGATAGCGATATAGTCGCGGGTCTCGCGCAGGGTCACATTGCCGTCTTCGTCTTTTTCAACGTACTCATAGGTTGCGCCATTCGCCAGCGGGTATTTGAAATGCCACATGTGGCCGTCAACTTCGATGTTCTCGACCTCAAGATCAGAGATCGCCGTTTCAAAATGCGGGTCCCAGTTCACAAGGCGCTTTCCGCGATAGATTTTGCCATCGTTGTAGAGTTTGACAAACACTTGAAGCACGGCGTCGTGGAAATTGCCGGGTTTTTCGGATGCAGGCGCAGAGGCCGCACCGGACATGGTAAACGCGGAGCGGGACCAGTCCATGCTGTCGCCCAAGCGGCGGGCTTGCTGTTCGATCATGCCGCCTTTGGCGGCTTTCCAGTCCCAGACTTTTTCAAGGAATTTCTCGCGGCCCAGATCAACCCGCTTGGGCTGTCCGGTGGCAGCCAGTTCCTTTTCGACCATCAGTTGGGTGGCGATACCTGCGTGATCTAGGCCGGGCTGCCAAAGGGTGTCGAACCCTTGCATGCGTTTCCAACGGATCAGGATATCCATCAGCGTGTGGTTGAACGCGTGACCCACATGCAGGTGGCCTGTCACATTTGGCGGCGGCAGCATGATGCAATAGGTGGACGCGCCATCGCGAGCGTTGGCCCCTGCTTTAAATGCACCCGCGGTTTCCCACATGTCATAGATGCGGGGTTCTGCGGTGCCTGAATGAAACGTTTTTTCCATCGCCATAGTCTTGCGGTCCTTATCTGGTTGAAAAGGTCATATCGAAACTGGTCCGAGGCTAAAAGGGTTCAATGCACCAAACATGCAAGCGACCGGTCGCGCTGGACTGGTTTGACCCGTTTTCGCACCAATTAAGCTGGTTGACGTGGCTGGCCGCTGATCAGTTCGACATCTTTAGCGGACCGGACCAAGGTTGTTGGGGTCTAGCCCGCTGCCAAAGGTTCCCTTGCCCCCGTCCGAATGACGGCTGAATCATAGGGGGCGCGGGCGAAGACTTCACGCACGCGGTCAGCGAAATGGGACAGCGGCAGCGTATCAAAGGCCGGATCAAACGACGATTGGTCCCAGCGTTCGCAAAACATAGCGCAATCGTCGAAATAGGCGTGGCCTGCGTAGGCTTGGCGCTTTTCTGGGTCCGCACCAACGTGTTCCGCGTAATAGATCATTTGGAAATCGCCGTGCTTTTCCACGACCCATGCGACCTGTTCACGCACAAACGGGCGCAGCACTGCGGCGGCATATTCGTCGTGATTGTAAGGGGCGTAGATGTCGCCGATGTCGTGCAGCAGGGCCGCCACGATCCAGTCGGTGTCGGCACCACCACGTTCGGCACGTGTGGCAGTCTGAAGCGAATGGCCAAGCCGCGTGATTTGGTAGCCCGACAGCCCCTTGTCCAGATCAACGAGCGCTTCGAGCAGGCGGTCAGCGGTACCTTTGGTGTACGCCACCTCGTGTTCGGTCAAAAACTCGTAATCTGCTTTGTCGCCATCTTTCATGGCGGTGAATTTGACGCGGTCCATCGCGGTAGCCTTTTCATTTTGCGGGTTCACCAGTTGATAAGCTTATTGGTAAACCCACGTGAACAAATAGCAAACCCCTCTGGACAGTTCAGCCTGTCCGGTTAGGGTTAAATCATCATTTTATTGAGAGCAGTCATGGAAAAATTCGGAAAAAGCCAGCCAGTGAAACGATTGGAGGATCAACGGTTCCTGACAGGCGCTGGGCAATATGTGGATGATATTGTGCCGGACGGGGCTTTGGTTGCGTTTTTCTTGCGCTCTAACGTGGCGCATGGGCGGATCACGACGCTGGATTTGGATGATGCACGCGCGATGCCGGGGGTTGCCTTGGTCGTGGCTGCGGCAGATTTGGAATCTGCAGGCGTAAAAATTGGCCTCGCTGGATCTACTGTAAAAAACCGAGATGGGACGCGGGGTGCGGCCCCGATCCGCCCGATCTTGGCCCAAACCCATGTGCGTCATGTCGGGGAGGCCGTTGCGATGATTGTCGCCGATACAATGGCCCATGCCCGTGATGCGGCAGAGGCGATCGTGCTCGATATCGACGATCTGCCAGTTTATGTTGATGTGGCAATTGGTGGCGATGCGATCCATCCGGAGGCCCCCATGAACCATGCGTTTGATTGGGCTTTGGGCGATCTGGATGCTGTTCAGGTCGCGATTGATACGGCGGCCCACGTTATCCGCGTCGACGTTCCTGACAACCGGATCATCTGTAATGCGATGGAACCACGCGGTTGTTTTGCTGAGCTTACAGACGGGCGTCTGCATGTGGCTGTGAATGGCCAAGGGGTTTGGGCCCCCAAGGACGATCTTATGCGCCACTTTGGGTTGGCCAGTGATGAGGTCCGCGTAACCAACCCCGATGTTGGCGGTGGCTTTGGTATGAAGGCTATGCGCTATCCCGAGACGTTCTGCGTTGCCCACGCCGCCCGTGTGCTGGACAGCCCAGTGCGCTGGATGTCCGACCGCACAGAAGCCATGTTAACCGACAATGCAGGTCGCGATTTGGTGACCACGGCAACGCTGGCATTGGATGCGGATCACCGAATTGTTGCGTATCACTTGGATACGGTTGCGAATATGGGCGCTTATAATTCGCAGTTCGCACAAGGTATTCAGACGGACCTATTTTCCAAGGTTGTAACGGGCGTTTACGATATGCCGGTTGCTGCGATGCAGGTCCAAGGCGTGTATACGAATACGACTCCCGTGGATGCATACCGAGGGGCTGGCCGACCCGAAGCGATTTTTGTGCTGGAACGTACGATGGATCAAGCCGCCCGCGAATTGGGTGTTGATGGGTTTGCGCTGCGCCGAAAGAACTTTATCACGCCGAGCCAGTTTCCTTATACGACCGTGGCTGGTGTCACTTATGACGTTGGCGAATTTTCCGCATTGTTAGACGTGGCCATGGCCGGCGCGGATGTCGCCGGTTTTGATGCCCGCCGCGCGATGCCGGATGGCAAATTACGAGGGATTGGCCTGTCGTTCTACATCGAAAGCATTCTTGGTGATCCAAAAGAGACGACGCGCATTGTGTTCGAAAATGACTATGCCGCGATTTATGTCGGCACCCAGTCAAACGGGCAGGGGCATGAAACCGTTTATGCGCAATTCCTATCGGATCAGACGGGTATTCCGGTGGATCATATCCGCGTCGTGCAAGGCGACAGTGACCTGATCCCAACGGGTGGTGGGACGGGTGGCTCGCGGTCCGTGACCGTCCAGAACACAGCAACTCTGTCGACTGTAGATGCGATTGTGAAAACCTTTTCGGAATTTTTGGCTAATGCGGAGGGCGTTCAGGTTGCGGATGTGCAATTTGATTATGAACGGTTCCGTGTTGCGGGGTCAAACCTGACACCGACAATGGTCGAGGTGGCTGACATGATCCGGCAGACCGAACAGGTCGATCTTTTGGATCAATCCGCCACGATCACACTGGACAGCCGCAGCTTTCCCAATGGGGCCCATATTGCAGAGGTCGCAGTTGACCCTGACACAGGCGTTGTTGAAATTGTGAAATATACGGTGGTTGATGATTTTGGCAATTTGATCAATCCGATGCTGGTCGAAGGCCAAGTACACGGCGGTGTCGTGCAAGGGCTGGGGCAGGCTTTGACCGAACGTGTTGTCTATGACGAAGACGGCCAGTTGTTGACCGCAACTTTCATGGATTATGCGATGCCACGCGCGGACGATATGCCTATGATCGACTTTTCGACGCGGGGCACCCCGTCATTGTATAACCCGATGGGCATGAAAGGCTGTGGCGAAGCAGGAACCGTCGGTGCCTTGGCCGCGATCACCAATGCAATGACAGATGCGCTGTGGGATGCGGGTGTCCGAGATGCACATATGCCGTTCACGCCGCACCGCGTTTGGCAAATGCTGAAGGATGCTCGTGCAGTTTCGTGATTGGATATTCGGGCTATTTGGTCGCCGTGCGCGAACTGAAGACACAGTCGCACGCAAGCGCGGTGCGGCAACCCATGTTATCATTTTGGACGGGACAATGTCCTCGCTGGATAAGGGCCAAGAGACAAACGCGGGCCTGACATTTCGGCTTTTGCAAGAGGCGGGCCGACGGGCCAACCTGACTGTATATTACGAGGCGGGCATTCAATGGCGCGATTGGTCGGGCACATGGGGTGTGATGACCGGAAAAGGCATTAACCGTCAGATTGAGCGGGCCTACGGCGTGCTTGCGTCCCGTTACAAGCCCGGCGATCGGATCATCTTGATTGGATATTCGCGTGGGGCCTATGCCGTCCGGTCGCTTGCGGGTGTCATCGACCATGTTGGTCTTGTGAAAGCTGAACACGCAACTGAGCGAACTTTGCGCCAAGCCTACCGCCACTATAAGATGGGTGCGCGGTCCGATACGGCGCAGCTATTTCAGCAACGATTTTCCCATGATGACGTCCAGATTGAAGCGGTCGCGGTCTGGGATACGGTTAAGGCGCTTGGCCTGCGGATGCCGATTGTGTGGCGCTGGGCGCAGGCGCAACATGCCTATCACAATCACCGGCTTGGCGAACATGTGCGTAACGGTTTCCACGCGCTGGCATTGCATGAAACCCGCGAGGCCTACGCCCCTGTGATGTGGGACGTGCCACCTAATTGGGAAGGCCGTATTGAGCAGGTCTGGTTTCGTGGCACCCATGGCGATGTGGGTGGCCAAGTTGTGGATTGCCCCGCCGCGAGGCCCTTGGCGAATATCCCGCTTGTCTGGATGCTAACGAAATTAATAGCCTGTGGCCTTGATTTGCCGGACGGCTGGCAAGACAGATTTCCACAGAACCCTGAGGCCCCATCGATTGGCGGGTGGCGTGGATGGAGCAAGCTGTTCCTGTCTCGCCGTCGCCGAATCATGCTGGTTGATCCATCAGAAAGCGTTCATCCGTCCGCGATGCCAGACTAGCCTTTCATAATCAAACAGGTGGTTGTGCCGGTCGCGTAAAGCTTGCCGTCGCGCGCGCCACGAATTTCTCCATGGGATACACAGGTTGTCCGACCGGCATGATCGACGATGCCTGTCGCAAGGATTTCCATGCCAAGCGGAATGCCACGTGTCAAATTTACCTTATATTCCAATGTTGTATAGACCGACCCTTTGGGCACGGTAGTCATGACGGCGCAAGCCATACAGCTATCAAGCACGGTTCCATACCAGCCGCCGTGCACCCCGCCCAAGGGGTTGGTATGGTTGAATTCCGGCGTTCCACGAAATACCACACGGTTCTCTTCAACCTGATGAATTTGGTAATTGAGCAATCCAGAAATGGGCGGGCGCGCGATTTCCCCACGCAACATCGCTTGCATGAATTCTAAGCCGGACATGGATAAGACGGTGTCGCGGTCGGGCAGTTCGCCGGGAGATTTGGGTGTAAACATGCTCCGATTGTTGCGTTCTTAGGCCACGTTTTGCAAGGACCGTTCGGGCACAAATCCCAGAGCGTGGCAAACATCGCGGGTCAGTTCGGCCCGATTGAGCGTGTAGAAATGCAAATGATCCACGCCACCACAGATCAGATCATCACAAAGCTCGGCTGCGACTGCGGTGGCAAGCAGCGCCTCTGTTCCATCACGCGTGGCGTTGGTGAATGCATCGCCGATGACTTGCGGAATGTTTGCCCCACAGCGGGCTGCAAATTTCTTCACGCCCGCCCAGTTCTCAATAGGCAAGATGCCGGGCACAACCGGCGCGGTGATACCTGCGTCTGCACATGCATCGCGGAACCGGAAAAACGTATCCGCCTCGAAAAAGAACTGCGTGATGGCCCCTGTGGCGCCAGCATCAAACTTGCGTTTCAGGAATGCAATATCAGCGGCAGTGTTTACGGCCTCTGGGTGGGTTTCGGGATAAGCCCCGACATGGATGTTAAACAGCCCTGTGTCGGCAAGACCAGTGATCAACTCGATAGAATCCTGAAACCCGTCTGCATGTGGGGTGAATTTTGCCTGCCCTTTTGGGGCATCGCCACGCAGGGCCACGATGTCGCGCAAACCTGCGTTTGCATAGTCGCTCGCAATTTGCAGGGTTTCATCGCGACTTGCATCCACACAGGTCAAATGTCCTGCCACGCGCAGCCCTGTTTGCTGATGCAGCGTTTGCACCGCTTCATGGGTGAGTTTGCGGGTTGTCCCGCCCGCCCCGTAGGTCACTGATACGAACTTTGGGTCAAGCGAAGCAAGGCTTTGCACTGCATCCCACAGCTGGAACGACCCTGACAGGTCTTTGGGGGGGAAGAATTCGAACGACAGGGCAGGGTGGGTCATGGGCTGTTCCTTTTTGATTACCCCCTTGTCCCACGGTATCGTTCGTGAAACAAATTCATTAAATTCAGTTTTATTATGCGGATCATTCACAATGCGGATAGAGTTCCGGCACCTGCGCACGATTAAGGCCATTCACGACACGGGCGGATTGGCCCGTGCAGCTGACCTGTTGAACATGACCCAATCTGCGCTGAGCCATCAGATCAAGGGAATCGAGGACCAAGCAGGGGTTGCCCTATTTGCGCGGCGTACCAAACCGCTGCGTTTGTCGGCTGCGGGTGAAAAGATGTTGGTGGCGGCCGAAAGTATTTTACCCCAGATGGCCGCGTTAGAGGCTGACTTCGCTGGCCTTGTGTCCGGCAAGGCGGGCCGCATGCATATCGCCATCGAATGTCATGCGTGTTTTGAATGGTTGTTTGGGGTGCTGGAACAATTCCGCAAGGCCTGGCCCGACGTTGATGTGGATATCCGCCCCGGTTTGGCGTTTGATGCGCTCCCCGCGCTGCGCCGCGAGGACGTCGATTTGGTTGTGTCGTCGGACCCAGCTGATTTGGTTGAGACCGATTTCACCCCGTTGTTTGATTATGAACCCGTCTTCGTGGCGTCCGCGGCGCACCCGCTTGCCCAAAAGGCTGTGATCGAGGCAGAAGATTTTCGCGACCAAACGCTGATTACTTATCCGGTCGACCGCGCGCGGCTGGACGTGTTTTCCCAGCTTTTGATCCCCGCAAAGGTCGAACCCGCTGCCGTTCGGCAGGTTGAACTGACGGCGGTTATCTTGTTGCTGGTCGCATCAAATCGCGGCGTCGCAGTGTTGCCGGATTGGGTGGTCAGCCAGATTAAATATAACGCTGATTACGTGACCCGCCCGCTGACCAAAGGCGGCATGACCCGCCGTCTGTTTGCCGCCACGCGGGCGGAGGATACCCAGCGCCCGTTTGTCGCCCATCTAATCAGGCTTGCACGACAAGAAGCTGTCCGGATGCAACGCACCTGATGCCCCTTGTTTGCCCGTCCACATCGGCCTATAGCGGCGTTTTACACTTGAACCTTCCGGAGGCCCTCGCATGGCTGGTAGCGCTAATCTAAACGTGATGATGAAAACCGCCCGCAAAGCAGGGCGCGCGTTGCTCAAGGATTTCACCGAAGTTGAGAACCTTCAGGTGTCGACCAAAGGCCCAGGCGATTTTGTAAGCCGTGCCGACAAGCAGGCCGAAGCCACCATCCTGGAAGATTTGCGATATGCCCGCCCGACCTACGGGTTCTTGGGTGAAGAAGGCAAAGAGATTGACGGCGAAGATCCGACCCGCCGTTGGATTGTTGACCCGCTTGATGGCACCACGAATTTTTTGCATGGCCTGCCGCATTGGGCTGTGTCCATCGCGTTGGAACATAAGGGCCAGATCGTCGCGGGCGTCATTTATGACCCGGTGAAAGATGAAATGTTCTGGGCCGAAAAAGGTGGCGGTGCGTGGCTGAACGAAAGCCGTATCCGTGCGTCCGCGCGTCACCGTTTGATCGAAAGCATTTTCTCAACAGGTCTGCCGTTTGCAGGCCGTGCTGATTTGCCTGATACGTTGCAAGATTTGGCGCGTTTGTTGCCTGCGTGTGCTGGTGTCCGCCGTTTTGGCGCCGCATCGCTTGATTTGGCCTATGTGGCTGCTGGCCGTTACGAAGGCTTCTGGGAACGTAATTTGCATTCTTGGGACATGGCAGCTGGTCTGATCATCGCCCGTGAAGCAGGCTGCATGGTAGAGCCGCTGAACCCGCATGGTGATATCTTGGCAGACGGCGAAGTCATCATCGCCAATGAGGCAATTTTTGATACATTCGCCAAAGTGATCCGTAAAAAGCCTAGCGCTTAATTACTGGAAAACGGGACGGATATGTGGCGTCTGGGTGTGGCGGATGGAAATCTGTTTGCACCCACCAGCCGCCTGCGCCGAGCCGCACCCACAGTGGTACCGTCAGAACAAACCCGACAATAAATCCGCCTGCATGTGCCCAATGGGCGACCCCGCCGCCAGATATGTCGACGCTGATGCCGTTGAAAAGCTGCAAGGCGAACCACACCCCCAGCATGACCCACGCGGGGATCGGCAGGATGCGGATGAAGATGATCAAAAAGATAAAGATATCGACCTTTGCTTTGGGGAATAGGAGCAAATAGCCCCCCATAATCCCGGCGATAGCACCAGATGCGCCAACGATGGGGATGGCCGAGTTCGGGTCGACAGCAAACTGCGCCAGATATGCACCAACCCCGCAGGTGATGTAGAAGATCAGAAACCGGACTGGTCCCATCTCGTCTTCAAGGTTATCGCCAAAAATCCACAAAAACAGCATGTTCCCTGCAAGATGCATAAAGCCTGCGTGCAAGAACATCGACGTGAGCAGCGCGCTGTAGTTTTCACCAGCTACAAACCGCGCGGGGATTAGCGCATAGTCGTAATAGAACTGTGACAACGCTTGGTCGGTTGTCAGGGTCAGATAACCCACCAGAAAAATAAGGATATTCAGCGCCATCAACGTGTAGGTCATATAAGGCGTGGTTTGGGACGGGTTATGATCGCGAATGGGTAACATGGGAGCGACGTTTGCCGCGCCGCCCCCGATTGTCAACTGTTCAGGCGTTGCCGACTTCTGCCAACAAGGCCGCGTTGCCGCCCGCGGCCGTGGTGTCGATGCACACGTGTCGTTCATGCAAAACGTTTGCTGCATCCGGCTGGGCGGTGATCAACGCGGTGATCGGGCCTTGGCGTTTGGTCAGGGCCTGTTCGATCACGCGGCCCGTATCCGCATCGCCCCACCAAATGACGCCACCCAGCAATGGCAGATCGGTCAATGCCTCTGGTGGCACAGTGCCGTCAGCAGATATGCCTAGCCCGCCTAAGTCGCCGACGGCTTTGATCTGGGTTTGGGTCGTGTCGTGCCCCGGTCCCATGCACAAAACAGGCCCGCGTGGAGCCACGCTGTGTCGGTTGGATTCCCCTGTTGGACCGGGCAGATCGGTCGGTGTGCTTGCGGCTGGAAGCGGCGCGGACAGACGATTGGTCAAATCAGCGATGTCAGCCATCCGGTCCCAACGCTGTGTGCTTGTCGCTGGTGTGGGCGCCGTAAAGCGCTGCAAATAATGTGGGCCACCCGCCTTTGGGCCAGTGCCTGACATGCCTTCGCCGCCGAACGGCTGGCTGCCAACCACTGCGCCGATCTGGTCACGATTGACATAGATGTTGCCCGCGTGGATTTTCTCGACGACAGCCTGCACACGGTCATCGATCCGCGTGTGTAGCCCGAAGGTAAGCCCGTATCCGGTTGCGTTAATGTCTGCGATGACGCGGTCCAGTTCAGTCGATTTGAATGTGGCGACATGCAGGACAGGGCCAAATATTTCACGGGTCATATCCGCTATTCCGTTCACTTTAATCACGGTTGGCGCGATGAATGTGCCGTCGGTTGGGGCCGCGATTTCAAACAACAGGCGCCCGTCGAGTTTGGCATCCGCGATGTGATCAGCAATCGTGTTGCGCGCGGCCTCGTCGATGACAGGACCAAGATCGGTGGACAAATGCCACGGATCACCGACTGTCAGTTCAGACATAGCGCCGTAGAGCATATGCAGCAGTTTATCGGCGATGTCCTCTTGCACGTACAAGCACCGCAAGGCCGAGCAGCGCGGACCAGCGGACCGGAAAGCCCCGTTCACAATATCGCGCACAGCGTGTTCGGGCAGGGCGGTGCTGTCCACGATCATCGCGTTCAAACCGCCCGTTTCCGCGATCAGCGGGGTGCCGGGGGCGCAGTGATCGGCCATCGTCGCGCGAATTTTTAGCGCTGTTGCGGTCGAGCCTGTGAAAGCCACGCCATTGATCCGTGCATCTGAGGTTAATGCTGCGCCGACACCGCCACCACCGGGCAACAGTTGCAGCACGGACGTGGGCACGCCCGCCGCATGCATCAATTGCACTGCACGGGCTGCAATAATCGGCGTCTGTTCAGCGGGTTTTGCCAGAACCGCG
The DNA here is from genome assembly GCA_023955335.1 of Yoonia sp. Taxonomy (GTDB): domain Bacteria; phylum Pseudomonadota; class Alphaproteobacteria; order Rhodobacterales; family Rhodobacteraceae; genus Yoonia. Next base: position 99,128 of record JAGSGF010000003.1, on the reverse strand, counting down.
TTGCCTGCGGCCAACGCCGCCGCGATTTGACCGCTGAAGATCGCCAAAGGGAAGTTCCACGGACTGATGCAAGTCCAAACCCCACGCGGGGCTGTGTCTGGTTGGGCTTGGGCCGCATAATAGCGCAGGAAATCCACCGCTTCGCGCAATTCAGCGACGGCATCAGGTAGGCCTTTGCCAGCTTCACGCGCAAGGATGGCGAACAGCTCAGCTGCGTGCGTCTCGTAGGCATCGGCGACTTTGTTCAGGATCGCAGCGCGCTCTTTGCTGGGCGCATCCCACGGGGTCGCATCGGTCAAGGCAGTGGCAATGATGTCAGGCGTGGCGGGCTGCACGTGGCCAATAAGATCGTCAGGTTTAGCAGGGTTGATGATTGGCGTTTGTGTGGCGTTCACATATTTATGCGCAGAAAAAGTCATTGGGTGTGCGGTAAATTGCTGGCCAGCAAACGTCGTACGGGTTTGATTGATGGCGTCCAGCGTGGGCTGGTGGGTCAGGTCAAAGCCCTTGGAATTGGTCCGTTCAGGTTCAAATATGTCCGTCCCGACAGGCAGTTTGATACCATTGGATGCAGTCTCGAATGGGTCTTCTGCTACGGTTTCGGGGCTGACATCTTCGTCGACGATTTGATTTACAAAGCTAGAGTTCGCGCCGTTTTCCAGCAGGCGACGCACCAGATAGGCGAGCAAGTCTTCGTGTGCGCCAACGGGGGCGTAGATGCGGCAGCGGGTGCCTTCGGCCTTAAGGACGATTTTGTGTAGGGCTTCGCCCATGCCGTGCAGACGTTGGAATTCATAGTCGGACGCGGTGCAGTTTTGCAAGGTTGCGATGTCCAAAATGGCCGCCACGGTGTGCGCGTTATGGGTCGCAAATTGCGGATAGATCCGGTCTGTCATGCCCAACAGTTTGCGCGCGTTGCTGATGTAGCTGATGTCAGTATGCGCCTTTTGGGTAAAGACGGGAAAACCATCCATGCCTTCGACTTGGGCGCGTTTGATCTCGGCGTCCCAATAGGCACCTTTGACCAATCGGACCATGATCTTGCGGTCCAGCTTGGTGGCGACGGCGTGTAGATGGTCGATGACCAATGATGCCCGTTGACCGTAGGCTTGTACCACGATCCCGAAACCGTTCCAGCCGCGCAGGGCTGGTTCGGCCAATACGGCCTCGATCACATCAAGCGATAGCGACAACCGGTCGGCTTCTTCGGCGTCGATGTTGAACCCCATGCCAGCGGATTTCGCCAGGATTGCGAGGGCGCGAACACGTGGCACCAGCTCTTCCATGACGCGGGCTTCTTGGGCGACCTCGTAGCGGGCGTGCAGCGCGGACAGTTTGACCGAGATACCAGGGTTTTCGGCGACTGACCCGTTGGTGCAATGCTGCGCGATGTTGGAAATGGCGCGACTGTACGACAGGTGATAGGCGCGGGCATCGGCGTCTGTGCGGGCGGCCTCACCCAACATGTCGTAGGAATACGTAAAGCCTTTGGCTTGCATACCTTCCGCGCGTTTCATCGCCTTATGAATGTCTTCACCCAACACAAATTGGCGGCCCATTTCGCGCATGGCACGGCCAACGGCTTTCCGAATGACAGGCTCGCCCAGACGCTTGACCGCGCCGCGCAGATGGCGCGTGATGCCTGGCTTGTCGTCATCAAGAACCCGACCAGTGAGCATCAACGCCCATGTCGACGCATTGACCAAGGAGGATGCCGAATGGCCCAAGTGCTTGCCCCAATCGGACGGCGCGATCTTATCTTCGATCAGCGCGTCGATGGTGTCGGCGTCGGGCACACGCAACAGCGCTTCGGCCAAACACATCAGCGCGATGCCTTCATCAGTGGATAGACCGTATTCCGCAAGGAACACCTCCATTAGACCCGGTTCTGCGCTGTTGCGGATCTGGCGGACCAAATCGGCGCCTTTTGCGCTGATCCGCGTGCGGTCTGCAGCCGACAAATTGGCCGATGTCCGTAAAGCTGCGACTGTGTCGTGTTCAGGAGCATAGATCGTCGCATCAATTTGGGTGCGCAAGGCAGAGGAGGTATCGTGGGTCATGGTGTCTCTCCAATATATAATTTGGCCTAAGATACCCCGTTGCAGTAAGTTATTTCGACCGCTATCTAATGAAATGGAAACCCGTTTGACCGAAAAGAGGGCGATTCTATGGCCGAACAGACTGCAGCTATTGATGGCTTTGACCGTAAGATTCTGGATGTTTTGGCGGTGGAGGGACGGATCAGCGTGACAGAGCTTGCGCGCCGCATCGGATTGTCGAAATCACCGACCCAAGCACGGCTAAAACGGCTAGAGGACCGCGGCGTGATCCGTGGCTACCGCGCCTTATACGATCCGATCCGGTTGGACCGTGATCATGTCGCCTTTGTTGAGGTTAAGCTGACAGACACCCGAGAGGCCGCATTGGCCGCGTTCAACGCTGCCGTGATGAAAATAGTTGAGATCGAACAATGCCATCTGATTGCGGGCGCATTTGATTATCTGCTCAAGGTGCGTACCGCCGGTATGACCGGATACCGCGCTGTTTTGGCAGAGAAAATTTCGACGCTGCCGCATGTCGCCAATACGTCAACCTATGTGGCGATGCAGGCTGTAAAAGAAGAGGGGCTTGCGCCGATGGCCCCCAGTGCTGCGGATGTGATTTGACCTGACCGCCATTTGGCACACATCATGGGGCATGAAATGGATTATCCCCTTTGCGGTGATTGCCGCGCCTGCCGTCGCTGATCAGTGTCCTGTCGGACCAGATCATACGGCGCGTCTTGATCAGATCATTTTTGAGTTGGGCCGTGCAAATGGTCCCCAAGCTGCACGCCCGCTGTCGCAGGAACTTTGGGATCTGTGGCTCGACGCCCCTGACGCCATTGCCCAAGCGATATTGGATAAAGGCATGGCGCAGCGCGAAAGCTTCGACTTTCCGGGCGCGCGCACGACGCTTGACGGATTGGTCGCATACTGCCCTGACTATGCCGAGGGCTATAATCAGCGTGCTTTTGCTAGCTTTCTGCAACGCGATTACGATGCGGCATTGCTTGATCTGAACAAAGCGCTTGAGATCATGCCAAATCATATTGCCGCCTTGTCGGGCAAGGGGTTGACCCTGATGGGAATGGGCCGCAACGATGAAGGCCAAGACGCATTGCGCGGGGCACTTGCGCTGAACCCGTGGCTGTCCGAGCGTGCATTGATCACAGAACCTGCCGGAACCGATATCTAGCATATTGCACACGACCGCACGCCCGCATAGAGATAGGGGTGTGCCCCCGTGGTGGAATGGTAGACACTGGAGACTTAAAATCTCTTGGCCGTATGGCCGTGCCGGTTCGAGTCCGGCCGGGGGCACCACGTAATTTGACTTATTCCCTTAAAAACAATGTTTTGATCTAAATTATTGCCCCGCTGTGAAGCTCCCTTTTTGGCGAGGGTACTGATGCAGCCAAGCGCAGCAGTGTGGCTGAAAGCTCAGGGTATTTGGAGTTTTTGAGGTTGAGGCGGGCGCTAGATTTCTGGCTTCGTTCAAAAAATTTTGCAGTCTGCTGTCATTCATGTGAGGAAGTTGAAATATGAAAATTGTATTTTCCGCCGCAGTTTTGGCATTTCTTTCTATCGGGGGTGCAGTGAGCGCTTGCCCTGACTTCAACGCGTCACCGGGTGAGGCGTTCCGCGCTTCTGGCGGTGACTTGTATCAACCCAAGGCGTTCAATGTACGCGCTGGGGGAAACAATTACATCTGGAATTGCCCGAATGTGAGGCCCGGCACCGATACCGGCGCTGGCTATTTCCCAACGGCCCCAGATTTTTCTTTCCAACTCAATGGTATGAGTGGGTATCGGCTTGATGTGCGGGTCGTTAGCGACTGCGATTCTGCCCTGTTAATCAATACATCGTCATCAAATTGGTATTACGATGATGACGACAACGGAAATCTTGACCCCAAGATCGTCCTGACGCGCCCAAGTGATGGCCGTGTTGATGTATGGATTGGTACATTTGATGGAGCATACTGCGATGCCCAGCTTCAGCTCGAAACTTTTAAGAAGTAGGGCAATAGTTAATGCCGCGCCGCCAGCAGTCTTATTGTGATAGACAGGCCTGATCGCCTGCCGCTAGTCTGATAGCAGCGCGCACGCCTGACATAGGCTTGCCGCAGGTCACATCCCAGAAGGGCGAATTGGTATGACACAAGCGATGGTGCGCGTGGGCGTGGATATTGGCGGCACGTTTACGGACGTGGCCTTGACCCATGCTGGTGGCCTTGCGACATGCAAAGTGCTGACCAATTATACAGAGCCCGAGGCGGCCATTCTTGAAGGTATCGCTATTGCTGCGGCCCAAGCGGCGGTGCCGATATCAGATATCGGGCAGGTCATTCACGGAACGACCCTTGTGACAAACGCGCTGATCCAACGGCGTGGCGCAAAGGTTGCGTTTATCACCACCCAAGGGTTTCGCGATGTTATTGAGATGCGATCAGAAAACAGGTTTGAACAATACGATCTGAACCTGACGCTGCCTGTGCCGATGGTTCCGCGCCAAGACCGCCTGACCCTGAACGAACGGATGGATCACGCGGGTCATGTGCTTCACCCGCTTGATCCAGCTGACGTCGACGCCATGGTCGCAACCATTCTGGCGGGCGATTACGATGCCGTCGCCATCGGGTTGATGCATTCCTATGCAAATAATGCCCACGAGGAGCAGATGGCGGATGCACTGCGCGTCGCTGCACCGGATTTGTCGATCTCGGTTTCGTCCATCATCTCGCCGCAAATGCGCGAGTTGCCGCGCTTTAATACGGTCATTGCAAATGCGTATGTGCAGCCGCAGGTGGCCCGTTATCTTGGGCGGTTGATTGACCGGTTGCACGATGTGGGTGTGACTGGTCCTGTCTTTATGATGCATTCCGGCGGCGGGCTGATATCGGTCAAAACTGCGGTGGACCAGCCGGTGCGACTGTTGGAATCTGGACCAGCGGGCGGTGCGATCTACGCCGCTGATTTCGCCCGTGCCCAAGGCATAGATCAAGCGCTGTCTTTTGATATGGGTGGCACCACTGCCAAGATTTGTTTGATTGAAGCTGGTCGCCCGAAAACGGCCAACACGTTTGAGATCGCGCGCACCTACCGGTTCAAGAAGGGGTCCGGTATGACTGTGTCTACGCCGGTGGTCGAAATGGTCGAGATTGGCGCAGGCGGCGGATCAATCGCGTCGATAGACGGCTTGGGCCGCATCCAAGTTGGCCCGCAGTCCGCCGGATCAGAGCCGGGGCCTGCGTGTTACGGTCATGGCGGTAAAGCACCCACAGTCACAGACGCGAACCTGCTGCTCGGTCGATTGGACCCTGACAACTTTGCGGGTGGAACAATTCCATTGGTGGTGGCCGCCGCAACCACTGCTGTCGCCACAGCCTTGGCGTCCCCATTAAAGACCACGACAGCTGACGCCGCCTTTGGTGTGACCGAAATGGTCGATGAGAACATGGCCAATGCGGCCCGCGTTCATACGGTTGAAAATGGCCGCGATATCGAGCGGTTTACGATGATTGGCTTTGGCGGTGGCGCGCCGCTTCATGCCTGTCGATTGGGCGAAAAGCTTGGGATCAAGGATATTATCATTCCCCCTGGGGCTGGTGTTGGTTCTGCAATTGGGTTTCTCAAAGCGCCCTTCAGCTACGAGGCGACAAAGGGGCTGTTTCAGCGGCTTTCAGATTTTGATGCGGCCGCCATTAACGCCGCCTTGCTTGCATTGCGCGGTGAAGCCACAGCATTCGTGGCGGCTGGAGCGGATGACGCCCCGACGTCTACACGGTTGACAGCATACATGCGGTATTCAGGTCAGGGCTGGGAAATCCCTGTGCCCTTGGCATTCGAGACATTCACAGACGCGGATGCCGCCATGGTCTTAACTGCGTTTGAAGAAAACTACCGGACATTGTTTGGCCGTACGATTGATGGGCTGGGCGTGGAAATCACGAACTGGTCGCTTGTTGTGGCCTCTGACGTGCCGCCGCCTGTGCCTGTGACCCGCCGCACGACTGGCGCTTTGATAGCGGCTGACCGCACACGTCAATTCTTTGATGCGGGGCTGCGTAAAATGGTTGATGCGTCCGAAGTGACCCGCGCTGCGATGACGACTGGTCAGATGATTGAGGGCCCCGCAGTCATTGTCGAGGATGAGACCACAACGATCGTCACATCCGCCTACGTTGCTATTGGCCAAGATGATGGCAGTCTGCTTTTGACCCAAAAGGAGGCTGCAGCATGACCGTGTCCACCATCGACCATCAGATCATGTGGAACCGCCTGATTGCCGTGGTTGAAGAGCAGGCGACCACTTTGATCCGCACCGCGTTTTCGACGTCGGTGCGCGAAGCTGGTGATCTGTCCGCAGGCTTGTTTGACGCAGGTGGGCGCATGATTGCGCAAGCCGTCACCGGAACTCCTGGCCACGTAAACGCGATGGCTGAAAGCGTTGCCCATTTCATGCGCGAAATCGGACCTGACGAGATATTCGAGGATGACGTGTACATCACCAACGACCCTTGGATGGGCACAGGGCATTTGCACGACATTACTGTTGTGTCACCGTCGTTTCGTGCAGGTCAGCTGATTGGCTTTTTCGCCTGTACCGCGCATGTGGTTGATATCGGCGGGCGTGGCTTTGGCCCTGATGCCTCAGAGGTGTATGAAGAGGGGCTTTTGATCCCGATCATGAAATTTGCGACCCGCGGCGCGGTGTCCAAAGACTTGATCCGCATGGTCCGTGCTAACGTGCGTGAACCCGTGCAGGTTGTGGGCGATATGTATTCGCTGGCGGCCTGCAATGCGGCGGGTGATCGCCGTCTTCAAACGATGATGACCGAGTTTGCGATTGCTGATCTGGCTGGCCTGTCGGATTTCATCATTAACACCAGTCGTGCGGCGACCCATGCGGCAATCGCAGGCGTCCCAGACGGCAGCTACACCAATCAAATGATGGTCGACGGATACGACGCGCCCGTCCTGATGGCGGTCACGCTTGATGTCGCAGGTGACCGGATCAAGGCGGATTTTGCGGGAACGTCGGGGATGAGCCCGTTTGGTGTGAACGTGCCAGAGGTCTATACCCGCGCCTATGCCTGCTACGGTCTGAAATGCGCAATCGCTCCAGAGGTTCCCAACAACACCGGGTCGCTGGAACCGTTCGAGATCACGGCACCCGATGGCTGCATTCTGGCTGCGCGCAGGCCAGCACCTGTATCGGTCCGGCATGTCTTGGGGCATTTGGTGCCTGACGTTGTCTTGGGCGCGCTTCATCACGCGATGCCCGCAACTGTCCCTGCAGAAGGGGCAAGCGCATTGTGGAACGTACAAATATCGGGGCGCCCGTGTGATCCTGACAGTGGATTGCCAAACGCCGAAGTTCTTACGTTTAATTCTGGCGGCACTGGCGCGCGGCCCCGTTTTGACGGCTTGTCCGCGACTGCGTTTCCGTCAGGTGTATCCACCATGAGCGTGGAGGCCACGGAACACGTCGGTCCCGTGACAATATGGCGTAAAGAACTGCGTGCAGGGTCCGGCGGGGCTGGTGCGATGCGTGGCGGATTTGGGCAGATCATCGAAATTGAACCGCGTGCTGGGTATGACTTTTATTTCAACGCCATGTTTGACCGCGTTGATCATCCAGCCCGTGGCCGCGATGGCGGCAGTGACGGTGAAGCAGGACGGGTCGAACTGTCGGACGGCACAAAATTGCGGAGCAAAGGCCGTCAATTGATCAAGTCCGGACAGCGCCTGCGTCTGAGCTTGCCCGGCGGAGGCGGTTATGGTGACCCAGCGAAACGCGCGCGTGCGTGCGTGGCCGCAGACTTGGCAGCAGAATTGATCAACCTCCAAGACGCCAAGACCGACTATGGCTACGTTGCTGATGATGACTAAGGCGGTTGTTGTCGTCGGCGCTGGCATCGTCGGTGTGTCGACCGCGATTTGGTTGCGGCGCGCCGGACATGATGTGACGCTGATTGATAAGGGTGCGCCGGGTATGGGCGCGTCTTATGGCAATTCAGGATTGCTGGCACAGTGGGCCGTTGACCCCGTGACGTCGCCGCAATTGTGGCGTGATGCACCGCGCTATCTGATGGACCGTAATAGTCCGCTTTTCGTGAAATGGGGTCATGTGCCGCGCATGTTGCCGTGGCTTGCACGGTTTATGCGCAACGCGACGGACAAGCGAACCCGCCGGATTGTTGGGTCGCTTAGCCCGCTTTTACGTGATGCCGTCGATCAGCACAGATCGTTAATTCAAGGCACGCCTGTCGAAAACTGGGTCCGCGATAGCAAAATCAGCTTTGTCTACCGAGACCATGCTAGTTTCACGGCAGATGCCTATAGCTGGCAGATGAAGGCGCTTGCGGGCATGACGCCGACCGTCATCACAGGCCGTGCGGCGGTACAACAGATCGAGCCGATCCTTGGCGCTGATCATCAATGTATCGCTGTGCTAGAAGGGCAGGGCCATGTCACTGATCCGGGGCAATATGTAGCGTCGCTGGCGCAGTATTTTGAAGCGCTTGGCGGTCGCGTTGTCCGCGCCGAGGTCCGCGACCTGCAAAAAGGATCGGATGGGCAGATCACATGTGTTGAGACGGATCAGGATCGTTTTGACTGTGACACGGCCGTGATTACTGCGGGCATATGGTCCAAGGAATTGACCCGTAAACTGGGCTTGCGTATCCCGATGGAGGCCGAGCGCGGCTATCATGTGATCTTTGAAAACCCATCCCAAACGCCCCGCAATCCGATGTTGATGGTTGATGGTAAATTCGGCGTGAACGCGATGGACATGGGCCTGCGGTGTTCTGGCGTTGTGGAGCTGGGCGACCATCACGCGGGCCCAAGTGCTGCTCCGATTGCTTTGCTGAAAAGGCATTCTGCAACCGCGTTTCCGCGTATGACATTTAGTGGCACACAAGAATGGATGGGCTTTCGGCCCTCGACACCAGATAGCATGCCATTGATCGGGCCGCTTGGGTCTGGTGGGGTTTTTGTGGGCTTTGGCCATCAGCATGTCGGGCTGACTGCGGGGCCGAAAACGGGACGTGTGCTGGCGCAAATGATTGGCGGACAGCATCCCAATATGGACCTGTCCGCCTTTGATCCGGCCCGCTTTAACCGCTGATCAATCGCCGTCGGCAATACCGACTTGGCGGAGCTTTGCACGGCGTGTGCGGTAGCTTGGCAGCACGATCAGGATCGCGGCAATAATCAATAAGCCCAGCGTCATCGGACGTTCCCAGACAAACGCGATGCCATCATATAACTGCATGGACCGCGAGAAGTTGTCTTCCAACATGCCGCCCAAAATGAACCCGATGAGCAGCGGTGCCAGCGGATAATCCGCGAACTTAAGCGCCGTGGCGCAGATGCCAAAGGCAACAAGGATTAAGAGCTCAGTCGCGTTATTCTGCCCGATGTAGGCCCCCATCAATGTAAAGAATAAAATGAATGGGATCAGATAGTTGCGCGGCACCATGAGCACCTTGGCGATGTATGGGATCAGAGGCAGATTCAGGACGAGCAACACCAGATTTCCGATATACATCGAGATGATAACCGCCCAGAAAATCTGCGGCTCATCAATCATAAGACGCGGGCCGGGCGTGACGTTCAGCGCGATCAAGGCACCCAACAAAATGGCCGTTGTGCCAGACCCCGGAATGCCGAGCGTCAACAGCGGAACAAACGATCCGGTACAGGCCGCATTGTTCGCAGTCTCGGGGGCAGCCAATCCTTTGATCGACCCTTTGCCGAACTGCTCTTGTTCTTCTTTTGTCGCGATATTGCGTTCAACCGCGTAGCCTAAGAAGCTGGCGATCGTCGCACCCGCACCTGGCAGGACGCCGATGAAGAAACCTTGCAGCGATTGACGCCCGATAACAGGTGCGATGGCCCGTGCCTCGGCGCGCGTGATGCGCATATCTTTGATGTCACCTGATCCGCTGTCCTTCATCTCGCGTGGTTTGAGCACGAGGAAAAGCGCCTCTGGCAGGGCAAACATCGCCATCGCCAACGTGATGAATCCGAACCCTGATTGGAGGTCCATAATGCCCATAGTGAAGCGCGGCAGGTTGAACAGCGCGCCTTCGCCAACCGTCGCCATGATCAACCCAAGGGTGGTCATCATAACGGCCTTGGCGACTTGGCCCGTACCGGCAAACGCCGCGATGGCTGACAGTCCTACGACCATCAGTGCGAAATATTCGGCGGAATGGAACAGCAATGCGACCGAGGATAGCATCGGTGCAAAGATCATCAACAAGATCGCACCAATTGTCCCGCCGCAGAAACTGGCGATGGCTGCAATGGTCAGTGCTTTGCCTGCTTTGCCCTGTTGGGTCATCGGGTAGCCGTCAAAGCTGGTGGCGACCGTGCCCGCGACACCCGGGGCGTTGAGCAGGATCGACGATGTAGAGCCGCCAAAGATCGCGCCGTAATAGACGCCTGCAAGCAAGATGAGGGCCGCAGATGGGTCACCCATCGAAATCGCCACCGGGATCATGATCGCGATGATCGACATTGGCCCAAGGCCCGGCAACATGCCGATGAATGTGCCGATCAAGCAGCCGCCGATGACCACGAGAATCATTTTAAGTGATAGGGCCGTTTGCAGGCCAACGAGCATTCCTTCAAGCATTGATCAGCCCCCCAATCCAAGTAAGAAGCCCGGCAGAGGGCGCATGTAAATTTCCAACACTTGGGACACAAGATACCAGACCAAGAACGCGGCAATCACACCGACGGGGATCATCACATGCCATTTGCGTTCGCCCAAGATGAACGCCCCGATAATCAAGAAACCGGATGTCGCGACCAAGAACCCAAAGGGGCGCAGTGTCAGCGCGTAGATGACCATAAGCGCAAGCAACCCGATCGCTTGCCCCAGTTTGTATTCGTGTAGGCGGCGGTAATCGATGTCGTCCACTTTGACTGTGGATTTTTCGAGGCCAAACAGGGTTACCAATGCGGCCCCCATACCTAACAAGGACAATGCCTTGGGGAACGTGCTGGGCCAAATCGGGTTGCGCTGCATGAACGGCGCAAGGTCTGCGTCCATCGTGAACCACGCGGTATAGCCGTAGGCCAGACAGATGCCGAGCAAAATTAGTGCGATCCAACGATCAAGGGCCATGACCCATTCCCTCCAAGAGTTTATGAAACGGGGCAGCGCAGTTTCCCGCGCCGCCCCGTCGTGAAACCCTTGGCTTTAGAGGAAGCCGAGCTTTTTCATCAGATCACCGATCGCAGTTTCTTGGGCTTCCAAGAAGGTGCGGAAATCGTCGCCTGAGTTGTGGATGTTGACCCAGCCGTTACGGGCGCGCACAGTTTCCCACTCCGGGGTGTCGTACATCTGCTCCAGGGCCGCCTGATACTGTGCGGTCTTTTCAGCCGACAGACCCGGTGCGCCAAAGAAGCCGCGCCAGTTCACAAACTCAGTGTCGATGCCTTGCTCGACCATCGTCATCGCATCCGGGGCTGCGGCGATGCGCTCTGGTGATGTCACACCGATGATTTTGACTTCGCCTGCATTTGCCAGATCCACGGCTTCAGAGAAACCAGTCGACAGGGCTGCGATTTCACCCGACAGCAGGGCTGCCATAGCTTTACCGCCAGCATCGTATGGAATGTATTTCACATCCAATGCGTCTTTGCCGGCTGCTTCCATGGTCATGGCTGCAACAAGGTGGTCCATGCCGCCCGGAACAGAGCCGCCGCCGATGGCTGTCGCGGATGGGTCTGCGTCATACGCCGCGACCAAATCAGCCATTGAATTCAGCGGGCTGTCTTTGCCAACAACGATGGCTGCGTAGTCACCGATTGTGCCTGCGACCAATGTCAGGTCACGGAAGCTTTGTGGAAACACGCCAGTCAAAGACCGGATCACGATAGGGGTCGAGTTGACCATCAACGTGCCTTCGTTGCTTTCTGCGTTCTCGATCATATATGCAATCGCAACACCGCCACCACCGCCGGACATGTTTTCATAAGACGCGGACCCAACGAGCCCTGCGTTTGTCAGGGCTTCGCCTGTGCCACGTGCCGTGCCGTCCCAGCCGCCGCCAGCGCCGCCCGGAATGATAAAGTGGATGCTGTCCACGACTTCGTGTCCATCAGCAAATGCCGCCGATGCGCCACACGTCATTGCAGCCACGGCTGCGCCCATCAGGGCACGACGCCCCAGTTTCAAAGTTGTCATTGTAATTCCTCCCATTTGACAACCGCCCGCAGTGCGGGTCAGTTGCCTAAACCAAACACGACAACCTGACACAAACCTGTCATGCCCAAAATAAAGGCAGACTCGAAATGAAATTCCTGCTGATCGAAGACAACTATGATCTGGCCCAGGCCATCTGCGCACGCATGCAGTTGGACGGGCATGTCATTGATCATGCAGGCACAATTGCGGATGCGATTGCGTTTTCAGACAGCGGTGAATACGATCTTATCTTGCTTGATGTCATGCTGCCCGATGGGGATGGGCGCGATTTTTTGCGCAGGCACCGTGCGGGCAAACTGACGACTCCGATCATTGTTTTGACCGCTCGCAGCCAAGTATCGGACAGAATCAGCCTGCTTGATCTGGGCGCGGATGATTACGTGACCAAACCCTTTGATCATGCCGAGCTTGAGGCCCGTTGCCGTGCAGTTTTGCGGCGCAATGCGGGGACCGCGCAGACAGTGACGCGGGTTGGGAATGTTGCATTTGATCCGGTTGCAGGGGTCCTGACGGTTGGCGAAACCGCGGTCAGTTTACGGAACAAAGAACTGCGCCTGTTAGAGGTCCTGTTCAATGCACCTGGCCAGATTTTTCCAAAGCAAAAGCTGGTTGACCGACTATTTTCATATGACGATGATGTGTCCGAGAACGCGATCGAGGTCTATATTGGTCGCCTGCGCAAACACCTTGAAGGGTCGCAATTGCAGATTTCAACGCACCGGGGTCTTGGCTACCGGTTAGATCATGACTGAAGGTGTCCGCGTCTCTGGATCGCTCCGTAACCGGTTGGCGACGACGCTTATTGGTGGCGCGGCAGTGCTTGCGATCTTGCTGTTTTTTGTGGTGCGCAGCTATGCGGCGCAAATCGCACAGCAAGGCCAAGATAGCATTTTAGGCGCATCAGTCACGTCGATTTTGGATGCTGCCAGCGTACGAGACGGGCGGGTCGAGGTCGATTTCCCCTATGCATCATTTTCGATGCTTGGCACGGAGTCCGACGACCGCATTTTCTATGCGATTTACCAAGATGACAAACTTTTGTCGGGCTATGAAGGGATGCCTGCTATTGACCCCAAAGTTGGCGGCGAAAGCAGTTACCGGACGGCAGAATTCCAAGATACGCCTGTCCGGCTTGCAGCGGCATCGCGCATGTTGGTCGGTGCTGATCTGCGTGCGCAATTGACCGTGTCGGTGGCCCAGACCCAAGACAGCCTGTCAGGAACGCTGAACCGGATTTCACGCAACGTCGCAATGTTTGGTGCGGGGTTTTTCCTGTTGGTTGTGTTGCTGGCATTCTGGGCAACATCAGCCGCGATTGGTCCTTTGGCGCGACTGACCACATCTGTGGCACGGCGCGGGCCGCAAGATTTGCGGCCTGTTACCAGTCCGGTTCCATCTGAAATGGTGCCTTTGGTGACGTCGTTGAACAACCTTATGGCGCGGCTTGATCAATCCCTTGGCCGGAGCGAGGATTTCATCGCCGAAGCAGCCCACCGCGTCCGCACACCGCTGGCGACCGTCCGGTCCCACGCCGAGGCGACGTTGCAACGTGTTGACCGCGAAGAAAACCGCCAAGCCATGCGGTCCATGATCCGTGCGATTGACGAAAGCAGCCGGGCGGCGGGCCAATTGCTAGATCATGCGATGATCACGTTTCGGGCGGACCATCTTGATCGTCAAGACCTTGATTTGGTGGACCTTGTGCAAGACCTTGCGGTGCGGCTTGGGCCCATTGCTGACATGCGCGATGTTGACCTGCAGGTTGACGCGCCCGTCGCGGTTCCGATCACTGGGGACGCAATTTTGCTGCAAAATGCGATCCGTAATATTGTCGACAATGCCCTTAAATACGCCCCCCGCGAAAGCGTCGTGCATATTGCCGTTACCACATTCCCAAGCCCGCGCGTGACCGTGCGCGATGAAGGACCGGGGTTTCCGGTCGGTGAAATCAGTGGCCTGTCGGGTCGCTTTACGCGGGGCAGTAACGCAGATGGGATCATCGGATCAGGGCTTGGCCTGACGATTGCCCAAGACGTGGCTGCGGCCCATGGCGGTGCGCTCACACTTGGTAATCACCCAAAGGGGGGCGCATGCGTTATATTTTCGTTCTAGTCGTGGCGCTTTGGGCGCAGATGTCAGGTGCACAAAATTGGGAAGACCAGCGTCTGTTTGGCGATGCCCGGACGGTGCAAACCTTGCGGATATTATCCAACACGGACACGCGGTTCTTTGCACCAATAATCGATAGCTTTCTAGCGACGCGCCCTGATGTTGCTGTGACATATCTGGTGACGGGGTCTGCCGATCTTTACGATGTGTTTCGCGCAGCCCCTGCCGATTTTGACATCGTGATATCAAGCGCGATGGATTTGCAGTTCAAACTGGCCAATGACGGTTTTGCTTTGGCGGTTGAAGGGACAAACCATCCAACGTGGGCGCAGTGGCGGCAAAGCTTGTTTGCATTTAGCACCGAACCGGCTGCAATTGCGGTTAACCGTGCGGCCTTTGACGGCGTACCGCTGCCTGCGTCTCGCCAAGAGTTGATCCAAGCTCTGCGCGCGCGCCCCGAAGTGTTCCGTGGGCGTATCGGGACGTATGATGTGCGCCAGTCAGGGCTGGGGTATCTGTTTGCCACGCAAGACGCGCACGCATCCGAGACCTATTGGCGCCTGACAGAAGTCATGGGGGCACTTGATGCGCGTCTATACTGCTGTTCGGGGGAGATGATTGACGACTTGGTGAGCGGTAAAATCGCCGTTGCGTACAACGTGTTGGGCAGCTACGCCTCTGCGCGCAAAGATGCAGGTGCCCATATTGAGGTCATTTTGCCCTCTGACTTTCCGACGACAATGATGCGCAGTGCGTTTATGTCCCGCGATACCGATGTGCCAGACGTAGGCCGCGCATTCATCCGCCACCTGACAAATCTGCAATCTGATCCGGTGCGCGCCGCAACATTCCCGTTGCCTGCGTTAGATCAAAGTGGCCAACCCGCCATCGCATTGGACCCCGCGCTGATGACCTATTTGGACAGCTTAAAGCGGCGCACATTCTTACAAGAATGGGAAAGTGCGATCATTCAGTAAGGCCCCCATTGTGTTTTGTGCCAATTATTGAACAACTGGCCGCAACAATTGTTTTAAAGGGGGTCAACATGACCAAAATCGCATTTCTCGGCTTGGGTGTAATGGGCTATCCGATGGCAGGTCACCTGCAGGCCGCCGGCCACGACGTCACCGTCTATAACCGGACAGCCAGCAAAGCTGATGCTTGGGTCGCGACGCATGGCGGAGCATCAGCACCAACACCGCGCGAAGCTGCAATCGGCGCAGAGCTGGTCATGGCGTGTGTCGGCAATGACGATGATCTGCGCGGTGTCTGTCTTGGGCCGGATGGTGCGTTTGACGGCATGGACGCTGGCAGCATCTTTGTGGATCACACGACTGTTTCTGCAGCGGTCACGCGCGCGCTTTATGATGCCGCGGCTGTGCGTGAGGTGTCGTTTGTGGATGCACCCATTTCAGGTGGCCAAGCGGGGGCGGAAAATGCCCAGCTTTCGGTGATGTGTGGGGGGGATCAAGCCGCGTATGATCAGGCCGAGCCCGCAATTGACGTGTATTCCAAGCTCTGCCGGCGGATCGGTGACAGCGGGGCAGGGCAGATGACCAAGATGTGCAACCAGATTGCCATCGCTGGATTGGTGCAAGGGTTGTCAGAAGCACTGCACTTTGCGGACAAGGCAGGCCTTGACGGGGCTGCGGTGGTTGAAGTCATTAGTCAAGGCGCTGCGGGCAGCTGGCTGATGGCGAACCGGTATCAGACCATGTTGGCCGACGAATTTGACCACGGATTTGCGGTGGACTGGATGCGCAAAGATCTGGGCATTTGCTTGGATGCTGCCGATGACAATGGCGCAAGCCTGCCAGTCACAGCGCTTATTGATCAGTTTTACAAGGACATCCAAAAGATGGGCGGCGGCCGCTGGGACACGTCGTCGCTGTTTAAGCGTCTTCAGGCGACGGGTTAAACCAACGTTGCGATATGGCGCAGGGCGAATCCATAGCCCTGCGTCCCACAACCTGCGATAACGGCATTGGCGCGGGCGGATACAAACGAGTGATGGCGGAATTCTTCGCGGGCGTGGATATTGGTGATATGCACTTCGATCACGGCACCATCAAACGCATTCAGCGCGTCCAAAATCGCGATAGATGTGTGTGAATACGCACCAGGATTAATCACGATACCAGCACATGTTGCGCGGGCGGCATGGATCATATCGATCAATGTGCCTTCGGAGTTGGACTGATCCATCTGAAGTGTAAGGCCGAGTTCAGCGGCGATGCCGTTGAGCGTGGCTTGCACATCGGCCAAAGTCTCCGACCCGTATTTCGCAGGCTCGCGTTTGCCCAAAAGGTTCAGGTTCGGCCCGTTCAGGACAAGGATTTTTTGGGTCATAGGATCGTCCGCTACTACAATTTCGCTGCCTTTCTAGGCCCCATTGCCTTGTTACAGCAATGGGGGGCGCAAAAATTAGCTACGGGTGTAGCTTGGCAGTTGCATCAGGGCTGTGCGCAAGGCGTCACCCCAGCTTTGAGAAACCTCTTGAAAATATGGATCATCAGCTTCGATACGGGGCTGGTCGGACACAATAAAACTGTTGGTTTCATAGATTTGCAGATCAAGGGGCATCCCGACGGACAGGTTCGCTTTGATCGTGCTGTCAAACGACACCATCAGCAGTTTGATGGAATCTTCAAACGACATATCGGCTTCATAGGCGCGGACCAAAATGGGTTTGCCGTATTTCGCTTCACCGATCTGAAAGAACGGGGAGTCGTCGGTGATTTCGATGAAGTTCCCCTCGGGGTAGATCATGAACAGCGTCGGCAGGCCGCCTTCGATCTGGCCACCAACAATGACCGATGCACGAAATTTAGATCCGGCGGTTGGGTGATCCGGGCTGCTGGTTTCAATCACCTCTTTCAGGGTCGCCCCGACAAGGCGGGCAACTTGGAACATCGTCGGCAGTTCAAGGATCGTAGGGCTGCGGTCTGATGTGCTGATAGAGCGCTCTTCTAACAAGCTGATCAGCGATTGCGTCGTGGCCAAGTTGCCAGCAGTCATCAGCGTAATCACACGTTCGCCGGGTACATCGAAGGTGAACATTTTTTTCGTGATCGAGAAATTATCGACGCCCGCGTTGGTGCGTGTGTCAGACATGAAGACAAGGCCACTATTGAGGCGAAGACCGATGCAGTAGGTCATGTGGGTATTTCCGGTTATGAGGGCGACATGCGCCCGACTATTGCTGAATTTGAAGAGACACAGTCATGGATTCGGCCGCAGCGCCTAGTCGAACACCTGTGATAGGCGCTGCATCGCGTGAATCGCGTCCGATTGCAATACGCACGTAGCGCTCATCGGGGCAAATGCCGTTGGACACATCAAACCCGACCCAACCAAGCCCGTCCAGATGGGCCTCTGCCCAAGCGTGGCTGGCGTCTTGGTCAACGCGGTCGTTCATCATCAGATAGCCACTGACATACCGGGCAGGGATGCCCGCGTGACGTGCGGCTGCGATGAAAATCTGTGCATGATCCTGACAGACGCCGCCGCCTGCACGCAACGCGTCTTCGGCCGGGGTTGTCGCAAAGGTGTCAGCCTGCCCGTAAGGCACCGCCGTGGCGATCACCTTGGACAGGGCGTGCAGCCCGCTTAGGGTGTCATCGGCTTGCCCAAGTGTTTTTGCCAGTTTCTGAATGCCTTTGCCCGCAGTTGTGCGCGGCGTGTCCTGCAAGAAATGCCACAAGGGTGCTGTGCCATAGATCTTACCAAACACGCCGTCAGAGCAATGGGTTTCGACCTCGCCTGTCACAGTGACCGCCACTTGGGTGGTGCCTTGGGTTGCTTGGATCAGCGTGGTTTCATTGGCGTAATGGTCTGTGAACGTCAGCTCTGGTGCGCCGCCGTCGATGGCGATGTCCCAGCTTGAAACGGTCTGGTGGGCGGACGTGACAGGGGTTAGCCGTGCTTGCTGCAAGCCATAGTTAACCGGCGCGTCATAGCTGTATTGGGTCGTGTGCGTGATCTTAAGTTTCATAACTTCTGCCGCCTATCCATTGAACCGGTAATCGGCTTCGATCTGTTGCCCAAGCGCGTTGTTTTGATTGATAAAATCATTGATAAATTGATGCAGTCCCGCGTCAAACACCATGGCGATCGACAAGGTGCGGAACGTGTTGCGCTGTGCTTCTATCAGGTCGTGGCAGGTGTGCGTTTGGTTATAATCCTTGGCCAAGAATCCAAGGCTGTCTTCGATGATCCGGCTGCAAAACGACAGTGACCGTGGAAAACGTGAATCAAGGATCAGGAAATCAGCGATGTTCGCTGACGTCATGTCGTCTTCGTTCAACCAGCGAAATGACCGATGTGCAGACACAGACCGCAGGATCGTTTCCCATTGCACGTTATCCAAGGCCGAGCCCACGAATTGAGATGACGGCAGGAGCGTGTAGTATTTCACATCGATAATCCGCGCCGTGTTGTCTGCGCGTTCCAATGCTGTGCCGATTTGAGCAAAGTCATAGATGTCTGTTCGCAGCATTGTGCCATGCATGGCGCCCCGAACAAGCGCGCTTTGACGGCGGATGTTGCCCAAGACGGTCGGCAAGTCGGTTTCCTTGACAGGCCGCTTTAGCGTATCGCGCAGGACCATCCAGTTTTCGTTCACGGCCTCCCAAACTTCGGTGGTCAGCGCAGTGCGGACCATGCGTGCGTTGGTGCGTGCCTTTTCAGCCGACGACATCACGCTGGACGGGTTGGTTGGATCGCGCAGCAGGAAATCAACCACGTTCGTCGCGGTATAGCTGTCATATTTCGCGTCATAGCTGGCGCGTACACCTGCGGTGGTCACGACAGACTTCCATTCTGACGCTGTGTCATTGGACCGTGTCAGCGCGATGCGAAACCCAGCCTCTATCAGTCTGGCGGTGTTTTCTGATCGTTCAAGAAAGCGGAACATCCAGTAAAGGCCGCCTGCGGTTTTTCCGAGCATCGCTTAATCCTCCAAAACCCAAGTGTCTTTTGTACCGCCGCCTTGGCTTGAATTCACCACAAGCGACCCTTCTTTTAACGCAACGCGGGTCAACCCACCCGGTGTGATGTCCATGCCCTTGGGCGACAGCAACACAAAGGGCCGTAAATCAACGTGGCGCGGGGCGAGCCCCTTTTTCGCAAAAATCGGCACCGTAGACAGTGATAGCGTGGGCTGTGCTATATAGTTCGACGGGTTCTTGCGCAGTTTTGCCGCAAAGTTTGTTATCTCTTTCTTGCTGGCGGCTGGGCCAACAAGCATGCCGTAGCCGCCGGAGCCATGGACCTCTTTGACCACAAGATCAGCGAGGTTTTCTAGCACATATTTGAGCGAGTCTGCTTCGGAACAGCGCCACGTCTGCACGTTCTTAAGGAGGGCCTTTTCGCCCGTATAGAATTCAACGATGTCAGGCATATAGGAATAGATCGCCTTGTCATCCGCGATCCCCGTTCCGGGGGCATTGGCGATGGTGATATTGCCTGCGCGGTACACATCCATAATGCCAGGCACACCGAGCATGGAGTCTGGATTGAAGTTCAGTGGATCAAGATAGTCGTCGTCGACACGGCGGTACAAGACATCGATCGTTTCAAAACCGCGTGTCGTGCGCATCTTGATGCGGCCATCCATGACACGCAAATCGTGCCCTTCGACAAGCTCAACGCCCATCTGATCGGCCAAGAACGAGTGTTCAAAATATGCAGAATTGTGGATGCCCGGCGTCAGGATCGCCACGGTGGGGCGGCCATCGCAATTTGCGGGCGCAGATGCCTCTAGCGACCTGCGCAGGTTTTTGGGGTAGTTGCTGACCGGTTTAACCTTGTTCTGGCTAAACAGCTCCGGGAACATTTGCAGCATCGTTTCGCGGTTTTCCAACATATACGACACGCCCGACGGGGTCCGCGCATTGTCTTCCAACACAAAGAAGTCGTCTTCACCGGTGCGTACAATGTCGGTGCCCACGATGTGGGTATAGACACCACCGGGTGGCGAAAAGCCCATCATCTGGGGCAGGAACGCCACGTTTTTGCGGATCAGATCAACGGGCACGATGCCTGCGCGCAGAATTTCTTGACGGTTATAGATGTCGTGCAAAAACATGTTGATCGCGCGGACGCGCTGTTCAATGCCTTTGGATAACTTCGTCCATTCGCGGTTCGCGATGATGCGCGGGATCAAATCAAACGGGATCAACCGTTCTTGGGCTGCAGTCTGACCGTAAACGTTAAAAGTGATGCCGGTTCGACGAAAAAACGCCTCGGCCTCTTTGGACTTTTTCGTCAAGCGAGCAGGGTCCTGAGCAGCAAACCATGTGTCATAGGCACTATAGGGCGCGCGCACATCATTCGCCCCAAGGAGCATCTCATCAAAGTGTTTTCTGGGTGTATTCATTTTTGATCTTAACCTATTGATCGTAAGAGGCAATACGAGGGCGTCATTGCACGTTGATTTCGGTCACATTGACGGTCTGAGCCACTAAATCCATCCATCCAAATGACGTCATGAACGACACATCTGCGGCATCGTGGCCAACGCCAATGCGGACTGTTTTGGCGGGGTCGGCCATGCCTGTCGGGTCTACGATGTGCCACGCGCCATCAAGGTAAACCTCTGTTACTGCGTGGAAATCTTGCGGGCTGACGTCGGGTGCGTAGCAGCTGACAAACCGTGCCGGAATGGCCGCAGCCCGCGCCATTGCGATTAATACATGCGCATAATCGCGGCAAACGCCCGCCTTTTGGGCAAGGCTGTCGGAGGCTGAGGTGAGGGCGTTGCTGGCGGAAATATCATAGGTGAAATTGTTCTTGATCCAAGCGGACATCGCCGCGATCCGCGCCCCACCCGATAGATTGCCAAACTGCGATCCGACAATGTCAAAGAACGGCTCTGGCTGGCAATACCGCGAAGCCATCAGATATGCAGTTGCATCGGATGGAAGCGTGTGAAGTGGGCCTCTGATCAGGCCATGTATGGGCTCAATAGGACGATTTATCTGCACCACGGCATTGTAATCACACTGAAATTTGGCACCCGATTGCACCCAGCGACGTGTGCCGACGCCGTCTTGTCCAGCGATAATGTTGTCATCCGAAAGCGTGATACTGCTCGACTGAACCGTTTGGTGTGCGTCGTGCGCAGCTTCAATCTGGACCAAAACCGAACAGGGCTGGGTGGTGGTGTAATGCAGGTGGCTTTGGATGCGCAGTAGCATTGCAGTTCCTTTGCAAACGAGCGCAGAAACATGCCCCGAACACTCACATTAACGAATTTCTAGAAAGTTACCATGGCAGTCCCTAGGGGAATTGAACCCCTCTTTCCAGGTTGAAAACCTGGCGTCCTAACCGATAGACGAAGGGACCGCACTTGGTAGGGGGCTTTTAAGAAAACCCAAGCGCGAGAGCAAGGGGTTTTTTGCAAAAATGACGTATGATTTTCCCAAAGTTTGCAAGGGCCAATAAATAAAGGGATTTAGGTCGCTGGTGCAGCGTCTTCGAGCCGCAGTTGTACCGATTGCCGTCCTTGCCATGTGTTAATCTCTAACCGGCCAGCCAAATGGAATCGCGCGCCGTTATGTCCGGTCAGCATCGGCCCAAGCGGTCCGTCCATCGCGCCAAAGCTAATCGCGTCGATCCGCGCCCCAAGCCCGTCGCCAAACGTCAGCTTAAGGTGGTTCGCGCCAACCTGTTTTGCGAATAGGATTTGCACATCTGGAAAGGCAAAGCGCGGGGCAGGTGCGCCTGCGCCAAATGGGCCAGCTTGTTCGATTTGTTTGACCAGTTCCACCGTGGCTGCTCCGGGCATCAGAATACCGTCGAGCTTAAGGTCGGCAGGGCCGATTTTGTCAGCGCCTTGTTTGGCCAGTAGCGCGCCAAGCCGTTCCATGGCCGCATTGATCTTGTCTGCATCGACCGACAGCCCCGCGGCCATTTTGTGACCGCCGCCTTTGACTATCAATCCTTCAGACGCGAGCCGCTGTATTGCGGCACCAAGGTCAATGCCTGACACGGAGCGCCCAGAGCCTTTGCCGTTTCCGTCTTCGTCGATTCCAATGACCACTGCGGGCCGGTTGGCGGCATCTTTCAGCCGCGAGGCGACGATCCCGACGACACCGGGGTGCCAGCCATTGCCCGCCGCCCAAACGAGAGGAGCATCATAGCCGCGTTGTTCTGCCTGTTCCAGTGCCAGATCGCGCACGGCGGTTTCGACTTCGCGGCGCTCGGTGTTCAATTCGTCAAGTTTTGCGGCCATCGATTCGGCCTCGATTTTGTTGTCGCAGGCCAAAAGCCGTGCGCCAAGGTCGGCCTTACCAATGCGCCCGCCTGCGTTAACGCGGGGACCGAGTAGGAAACCAAGGTGGTAGCTGCTGGGGGCCTCGGACATGCCTGCCACGTCGGCCAGTGCCGTGATCCCAATTCGTTGGCGGCGCCCCATGACGGTCAGTCCTTGGCGCACCAGCGCGCGGTTCACGCCAATAAGCGGGGCGACGTCCGCGACTGTGGCCAGCGCCACAAGGTCGAGCATGGCCATCAGATCAGGGCCTTTGGCCCCGTCGACTTTCATTTGGCGGTTGGCCTCGACCAGCATCAAGAAGACAACGCCAGCCGCACACAGGTGCCCAAGGTCACCAGATTCGTCTTGGCGGTTCGGGTTGACCACAGCGAGGGCATTCGGGAGCGTCTCCCCGCCCAAGTGGTGGTCGAGCACAATGACGTCCGCGGCAGATGCTGCATCGATTGGCCCGTGGGATAAAGTACCGCAATCGACGCAAATAATCAGGTCATGGTTGGCAGCCAGCGCTGACATGGCTTCATCGTTTGGCCCGTAACCTTCGTCGATCCGGTCGGGGATATAGAGAGTCGATTGCAGGCCGAGATCACGGAGCCAGCAGATGAGCAGGGCTGCGGAACTGCCGCCATCTACGTCATAATCTGCAAAAATCGCGATCTTTTCGCGGGATTTGACGGCCTGCAGGAACCGCTTGGCCGCTTTTTCCATGTCGCGCATATCGTGCGGGTCGGGCAGCAGGTCGCGCAGGGTCGGCGCAAGGAACGCACCCGCGCCATCCGCGGTCACGCCCCGTTTCACGAGGGTCCGGCACAATGGTGCGGGCAGGGCTGTGGCTTGGGCCATGGCTTCGGCCAGCCTATCCTCTTCGACAGAGGGGCCAACCCACCGCCGTCCGGTCGCAGAGATGTCGATATTCAGGAATGCGGGCTTATTTGGTGTCTGTGTCATTGCGTGGCACCATATATGAGGGGCGCGACATTGCCACGTCCCAAATGTGTTTTAGACGGGATTACGGTAAAGCATCCGCCGCACGGCGCCAGTTTTGGACTGCATCAGGATGGTTTCGACGCTTACAAACCCCGGTTCGCGTTTGATGCCTGCAACAAGTTTTCCGTACGTGACGCCCGAGGCCGCAAAGATCACGTCTTGCGTGACCATGTCGTCGCAGGTGTAGATTTTGTCGAGGTCAGTGATGCCCGCTTTGCGCGCATTACCCTTTTCATCTTGGTTGCGGAACAAAAGCCGTCCGGTCATTTGGCCGCCCATGCATTTAAGCGCGGCTGCGGCCAATACGCCTTCGGGTGCGCCGCCGCTGCCCATATACATGTCGATGCCAGTTCTTGCGGTCTCTGCGCAGTGCATAACGCCTGCAACGTCGCCGTCGGAAATCAGACGGATGGCAGCGCCGGTGCTGCGAATTTCTTCGATGATGTTTTCATGGCGGGGCCGTTCAAGGACGCAGACTGTAATGTCGCGCGGATTGCAGCCTTTTGCTTTTGCCAATGCGTCGATGCGTTCGCGTGTGGACATATCAAGCGACACGACACCGCTCGCATATCCCGGACCGATGGCCAGTTTATCCATATAGGTATCAGGCGCGTGCAGCATGGATCCGCGCGGGCCCATGGCGATAACAGCTAGCGCGTTTGGCATGTCCTTGGCGGTCAGCGTGGCCCCTTCCAGTGGATCAAGCGCGATGTCGACGTCGGGGCCAGTGCCGTTGCCGACCTCTTCGCCGATAAAAAGTAACGGGGCCTCATCACGTTCGCCTTCGCCGATAACAACGACGCCGGAAATGTCGAGCGTGTTCAACTGGGCGCGCATTGCATCAACGGCGGCGAGGTCGGCTGCTTTTTCATCACCGCGCCCGATAAGCGGGGCGCAAGCGATTGCGGCCGCCTCTGACACACGCGCAAGGTCTAAGGACAGCGAAGGGTCGTTGAAATCAATGGCTGTGATCATGGAAACTGTCCTTCAAACTGATGTTACCTATCCCCGGGCGGTTGGGCGCAGAGGCGAGCGCTAAACAGCCTCGATCCGTATCGCGACTGGATCACCCGATACGACTGCTGTCGTCGCAAAGGCTGCAATCGCTTCTTTGACTGCCGTTTGCGTTGTTTTGTGGGTGACGATCAGAACGGGTGCGGTCGTATCTTGGTGGTCGTATTGGCGCATGCGGTCGATGGAAATACCCGCATCGCCCAAAACTGCCGCGACTTTTGCCAGCGCACCGGGTTTGTCGAGCAGTTGCAGGCGCAAGTAATAAGGGGCCGAGACAGCAGCGGTTGCAGCACGTGCCTTGCGCAGTGTTGCCGCTGGTTGGCCAAAGGTCGAAATCCGATTGCCGCGTGCAATATCCATGACGTCCCCCATGACGGCAGAGGCTGTTGGCCCCATGCCCGCACCGGGGCCACGCAGGACGATTTGTTCCACACTGTCGCCCTCGAGGACGATCATGTTGGTACCCCCTTGCAGTTGCCCAAGTGGTGATGTGTCAGGCACAAGGCACGGTGACATGCGTTGTTCCAGACCGCGGCCAGTCATCTGTGCGACGCCAAGCAGCTTAATTTTATAGCCCATGTCGGCGGCTTGATTGATGTCCTCAATGGTGACCGATCCGATCCCTTCGAGCACAACTGCGTCGAAATCAACCTGTGTGCCAAACGCGATGGAGGCCAACAGTGCCAGTTTGTGGCCCGCATCAATGCCGCCGACGTCCAGTTCCGGGTCTGCTTCAAGGAAGCCCAGTTTGTTGGCTGCGTCAAAGACCTCGGCGTAGGTCATGCCGTCGTTTTCCATGCGGGTCAGGATGTAGTTACACGATCCGTTCATGACACCCATAACGCGGGTGATCTCGTTCCCAGCGAGGCCTTCAGTCAGGGCCTTGACCACTGGGATGCCACCAGCAACGGCAGCTTCAAACCGGATGACACGACCAGATGCTTCGGCAGCGATCGCTAATGCTTGGCCGTGGTGGGCAAGCAGGGCTTTGTTGGCAGAAACGACGTCTTTGCCAGATGCGATGGCTGCTTGGGTCGCGTCGCGGGCGGGGCCTTCGTGGCCGCCCATGACTTCGATGAACACATCAATGTCGGCGCGCTGAGCCAAATGCACTGGGTCGTCTTCCCAAGCATAACCGGACAAATCAACATCGCGGTTTTTGGTTTTGGACCGTGCAGACACGGCGGTGATGACCACGGGGCGTCCGGCGCGCAGTGCCAGCAGGTCGGCATGTTTCTGGACGATGCGCACAATGCCCACACCCACGGTTCCAAGGCCAGCAATTCCAAGGCGGAGCGGTTCGGTCATTGTATCAAATTCCAGTGTAAGAGTGGCGTTGGGCAGGGTTTAGCGAATTGCGGCGGGCACCGCAACGCCGCGCCGCATGCGAGCAAGCGTGGCCGCATCAATGATGGGTGCGCGCAGGCGGACAGATTTTGCGCGCAAATTGGCGATCCGGACGTCAAACGCCGCAACAGAGGCCGCCGTGATCTGGCCGCTGGTTTTCAATGCAGAGGCACGGGCGATCAACGGGTCAAGCGGTGGCAGCGTTGGATAGGCGGCGTCGCGCGTGGCTGCATCGACACGGGCGTCGAGGTCCGGAAAGTCGGCGCAGGCCCCAAGGGCTGCCAGTGCTAAAAATAAGATAAATCGCATGATCACCGGCTTTGATTTTGGGTTTTTTGCACAATACCCTTTGGGCATGGGGAAGGGCAAGCCGCGCATCGGGGCTTTTCAAATGAACGCTTGTTCAGTTACATGGTGCCTATGGCACGCAAGCAAGGTTCACATTCCGATATTACTGGCCCGCGGGTACGCGAGGTGGCGCTGCGACTTATTGCGGCGCATGGCTGTGCGGCGGTATCGATGCGCCAGATTGCAGCAGAGGTTGGTGTGCAAGTTGGTGCGCTATATAACTACACCCCTGATAAGCAAAGCCTTCTGTTCGATCTGATGCGGACGCATATGGATGAATTGCTGGCCGCTTGGGCCGCGCAGGACACGTCTGGAATTGCGATGGACCGGCTTGAACGGTTTACCCAGTTTCATATCCGGTTTCATTTGCCGCGCACTGATCAGGTTTTTGTGTCTTACATGGAATTGCGCAACCTGACGCCTGAAAACTTTGCCACCATCGAAGCACTGCGTCACGTTTACGAAGATGCGTTACAAGATATTTTGCGTGCGGGCGAGGCAGAGGGCGTGTTTGCCATGGCTGATACGCGTGTCGCCACGATGGCCTTGATTGCCATGTTGACTGGCATGAACAATTGGTACCGCGAGGGGGGCCGCCTAAGCATCGAGCAAATCGAAGCGATTTACTGGGATATGGTCCGAAAATCCGTCTCCGCATAACAATTGGTCGTTTTCGGCAAAGACATGTCGTCCTTGGTCCTTAGCGTCTGACCAAACTGGCAGTGAGCCAAGCAGGCAATAGGAACAAACATTATGAAAATCGGATTTGTTGGACTTGGCAACGTAGGCGCAAAACTCGCGGGGAGCCTTTTGCGCAATGGTCATGACCTTTACGTCCATGACCTGAATGCTGATTTTGTGTCCGATTTTGTTAATCGTGGCGCAAAGGATGGAAAAAGCCCCGCAGAATTGATGCGCACATGTGAAACGGTGATCACATGTTTGCCAAGCCCACAGGCGTGTGACGTCGTTGTCACCGCGATGCTGGACGAAATTAAGCCCGGAAAAATATGGATGGAAATGTCGACGACCGACGCGAGCGAGGTCTCTCGTTTGGCTGAAATTGTCATCGCCAAAGGTGGTGCGGCGGTCGATTGTCCAGTGTCTGGCGGGTGTCACCGCGCCGACACGGGCAACATCAGCATTTTTGCGGGCTGCGAACGCGAGACGTTTGACCGGGTGTTGCCGCTGCTAACCACGCTGGGTCGCCGCGTTTTGCACACGGGGCCTGTTGGATCGGCGTCCACGCTAAAGGTTGCAACAAATTATTTAGCCACAACGAACCTTTTGTCGGTATGCGAAGCATTGGTGACGATGAAAGCGGCCGGCATGGATATGGCCGTCACCTATGAGGCGTTCAAGATTAGCTCTGGCACCAGTTTTGTGCACGAAACCGAAAGTCAGGTCATTCTGAACGGGTCGCGCAATGTCACGTTCACGATGGATTTGGTGAAAAAGGACATTGGCCTGTTCCAGCAAATTGCCGAGGATCACGGCGTGCCGTTGGAAATTAGCCCACTTATCGTGTCGATTTTTGAGGATGGGATCAAACGGTACGGTCCGCGCGCCCAATCCGACGAGATCATCCGCCGATTGGAAGAACCGACCGGTTTGGACATCCGCGCACCTGGTTTTCCTGCCGATCTGACGGACGATGAACCCGAAGAAGCGGGTTACGAGGTGATCCCAAACAGTTAGGTCTGGCGTTGGCGCGGATGCAAGGCTACGCAGGCCCGACGCAAAAAGGAGCCACCCGATGTTGTTTGACCCTGATGAAAACGGTGTTCACGCCAGTTTTGGTGCCTCTGGCCCACGCCGCGTGTTTGCCTGTGGTGTCCTTTATGGACTTGGCGCCTTGCTGATTTATGTGGCATTGGCCCGCCCTCCCGAACCTATTTGGCTGCTTTTCTTGCTGGCCCTGGGCGGTGGATCGCTTTGGATTGGGGAACGCCTGCGCCGTGCGACCATGATCGATATTCAATTGACCGAAACGCAAGTGCGCGACAGTACGGGCCGCGTTTTGGCCGAATTGGACGACGTTATCAGCGTGGAGCGTGGTGCCTTTGCGCTAAAGCCTTCAAATGGCTTCACGCTTGTGTTGCGCAAACGTGCGCCGCGGGCTTGGGTGCCTGGCATGTGGTGGCGCATGGGTTACCGCGTGGGCGTTGGGGGCACCACTCCTGCTGGTCCGGCCAAGTTTATGGCCGAACAGGTTGCTTTGCGCATCGCGTCACGGGACGCGGATTAGCATTTTTCAGCAGTCAAATCGTCCGGTTGTTCACCGTTTCCTATCTTTTCGCGGTCCGTTGTCCTGTCGAACCTGACTTTACCGTCGGTTGTCCCTGATTTGCCGGCGCGTTCATAAACTGCCTAATAATTCATCGTAGCGATGTTACTGTGGTCTTAAGCCTTTGCTTGCTTGTCATCTCATGTCCGGTTTTCCGGACCATAAAGGACCATTTCATATGACCATTGCCCATCAGGCCGCATCTGAGCCGAGCTTTCGCGAATCCGTTGATATGATGTTTAACCGCGCCGTTGCGCTGATGGATCTTAGTCCCGGTCTTGAGGAAAAGATCCGTGTATGTAACGCCACGTATACCGTCCGGTTTGGTGTCCGGCTGCGCGGCGCAATACACACGTTCACGGGCTATCGGTCTGTTCACTCCGAACATATGGAGCCTGTAAAAGGTGGTATCCGTTTTGCACCAAACGTGCATCAGGATGAAGTTGAAGCCTTGGCGGCGCTGATGACGTTCAAATGCGCGCTTGTGGAGGCGCCGTTTGGTGGATCAAAAGGCGGCTTGCGCATTGATCCGTCCGAGTGGGAACCGCATGAGCTGGAGCAGATAACCCGCCGTTTTGCCTATGAGCTGATCAAACGCGACCTTATCCATCCTGCCCAAAACGTACCGGCCCCTGATATGGGTACCGGCGAACGCGAGATGGCGTGGATTGCTGACCAATATAAGCGCATGAATACAACCGACATCAATAGCGCTGCTTGCGTCACAGGCAAGCCAATCAACGCTGGCGGTATTCAGGGCCGCACAGAGGCCACGGGCCGCGGTGTCCAATACGCTCTGCGCGAGTTTTTCCGTTATGACGAAGACAAAGCTGCGGCCGGATTGGCCGGAACGCTGGAGGGAAAGCGCGTTATTGTTCAAGGCCTCGGTAATGTGGGCTATCACGCAGTCAAATTCCTGTCCGAGGAAGACGGGTGTATCATCACAGGCATTATCGAGCGTGACGGGGCGTTGCACAATGAAGACGGATTGGATGTCGAAGCTGTTCACGCCTGGATCGCTAAGCATGGCGGTGTTGTGGGCTATCCGGATGCAAACCATCACACCGATGGTGCGCTGTTGCTGGAAGCCGAATGTGAAATTCTTATCCCTGCTGCATTGGAGGCTGTGATCAATCTGTCGAACGCGGACCGTATCAAAGCTCCGTTGATTATTGAGGCGGCCAACGGTCCTGTAACCGCAGGTGCCGATGATATTTTGCGTGACAAGGGCTGTGTCATTATCCCTGATATGTATGCCAATGCGGGCGGCGTAACCGTGTCGTATTTCGAATGGGTCAAGAACCTGTCGCATATTCGTTTTGGCCGCATGCAGCGCCGCGCCGAAGAGGCGCGTCATCAGGTGTTGGTGGACGAATTGCAGCGCTTGGATCGCTATCTGGGCGCGGATTGGTCGATGTCAAAGGACTTTAAGGAAAAGTACCTGCGCGGGGCTGACGAATTGGAGCTTGTGCGCTCTGGCTTGGATGACACGATGCGCGCGGCCTATCAATCGATGCGCAAGGTTTGGCATGGCCGCGAGGATGTGAAGGATTTGCGCACTGCTGCCTATTTGGTGTCTATCGGCAAAGTCGCGATGAGTTATCAAGCCAAGGGTCTTTGATCCAATTGCGCGCTGCGCGCATGACATTTTTAGGTCGCGCGGAGCAGATCGTTCCGCGCCATTTTTTGTTGGTGCGTGGCTTTTCATCTGTGGTGCACCCGCCTAGCCTTTGCTTTGTGTAATGAAGGATGGGTCTATGGGATTCTCGGGCTTTCGGGTGTTGAAAGAAGGGTTGTTTGGCCAGAAGGGCTGGACTCCGCAGTGGCGCAATCCTGATCCCAAGGATGAATATGACATTGTCATTATTGGCGGCGGTGGTCATGGACTGTCGACCGCGTTTTACCTCGCGAAAGAGCATGGCATGACGAATATTGCTGTGCTGGAAAAGGGGTATTTGGGCGGTGGCAATGTGGGCCGCAATACCACGATTGTGCGGGCCAATTATTTCCTGCCTGGCAACTCGGAGTTCTATTCTCATTCGTTAAACTTGTGGGAAGGTATGGAGCAAGAGCTGAATTATAATACGATGATGTCCCAGCGCGGCGTTATTAATTTGTTCCATTCTGACGGGCAGCGTGATGCTTTTGCCCGCCGTGGTAATGCGATGGTCAATCAGGGTGATGATGCCGAGTTGCTGGATGTCGCGGGTGTCCGCAAGCATTTGCCGTATCTGGATTTTGAGAATGGCCGCTTTCCGATTTATGGCGGTCTGTTGCACCGTCGCGGTGGAACGGCGCGACATGATGCTGTCGCGTGGGGGTATGCCCGTGGTGCTGACCAACGCGGTGTTGATCTGATCCAGAATTGCGAAGTCACTGGCATTGATATCGAGGCGGGCGTCGTGAAGGGCGTGCAGACCACGCGCGGTTCCATTCGTGCCAAAAAGGTCGCGATTGTCACCGCTGGTCGGTCAGGGCAGGTCGCAGCCATGGCGGGCATGCGGTTGCCGATTGAGAGCCATGTGTTGCAAGCGTTTGTCACCGAAGGGCTAAAACCTGTGATCGATCATGTCGTCAGCTTTGGTATGGGCCACTTTTATATTAGCCAGTCGGATAAGGGTGGCCTCGTGTTCGGTGGCGATCTGGATTTTTACGCGTCTTATGCCGCCCGTGGAAACTTGCCCATGAAGGAGCATGTGATGGAGGCCGCGATGACCCTGATGCCAATGATTGGCAAGGCGCGTGTGCTACGGTCTTGGGGGGGGATCATGGATATGACGCCGGATGGCAGCCCGATCATTGATAAGACGCATATCGCGGGTCTCTATCTGGATTGCGGTTGGTGTTATGGCGGGTTCAAGGCTGTGCCTGGATCGGGGTATTCGTTTGCCCATTTGTTGGCGACGGGTGAGCATCATGCCCCTGCTGCCGGATTTCGATTGGATAGGTTCCGTGATGGTGTTGGTTTGATGGATGAAGAGGGCACGGGCGCCCAGCATAATCTGCACTGAAGATGAGTATTTTGAAAAAAGCGAGGCGAGTGCATGCGCATTAACTGTCCAGTGTGTGGCGAGCGGGATCGCCGTGAGTTTTATTATGTTGGTGATGCGGTCGCGTTGGATCGGCCTGACCGCGAGGCCGGGTTGGATGCTTGGGATAGCTATGTGCATTTGCGTGATAATCCGGCGGGGATGACCCGTGATTTGTGGCATCACGAAGCTGGCTGTGGCGCTTGGCTGGTTGTGACCCGCGATACCGTTACGCATGTTGTGTCGGATGTTGTTTTGGCACGTGAGGTGGCGCGGTGAGATTACGCGAAGTTCAGACAGTTCCGTTTACGTTTGACGGGGTGACTTACCGCGGCGTGGTGGGCGAGACCTTGGCTGCTGCGTTGATCGCCAACGGTGTGAAGCTAGTTGCCCGATCATTTAAGTATCACCGCCCGCGTGGCGTGATGGGGTCGGGGTCTGAAGAGCCCAATGCCCTTGTCACGATTGGTCGCGGTGCTGCAGCAGAGCCTAATGTGCGCGCCACTGTGCAAGAGGTTTACGACGGACTGGAGGCATTTTCGCAGAATGCTTGGCCGTCGTTGAAGGCCGATGTGATGGCGGTGAACGATCTGGTGTCTCCGTTTCTTGGTGCGGGATTTTACTACAAGACATTCATGTGGCCAAAGACGTTTTGGGAAAGGGTTTACGAGCCCATCATCCGCCGTGCTGCTGGGCTTGGTGGCTTGTCGGGCAAGGCTGATTCTGAGACGTATGAAAAGGCGTTTGCGTTCTGTGACGTGCTTGTCATTGGCGCTGGGCCTGCCGGGTTGATGGCTGCATTGGTTGCCGGTGAGGCGGGTGCCGACGTGATCTTGGCTGAGGAAGATTGCGCGCTGGGCGGACGGTTGTTGTCGGAAGTCGAGCAGATCGATAGGCGTCCGGCAATGGACTGGGTTGCCGACACAGAGGCACGGTTGCATGCAATGCCCAATGTCCGTGTCATGACCCGCACGGCGGTGACGGGCGCATATGATCAAGGTACGTTTGGCGCGTTTGAGCGTGTGGTTCGCGCAGGGTTAAAGGCGTGTTTCTGGCGAATTGTCGCCAAGCGGTCGGTGCTGTGTGCTGGTGCCTTGGAGCGGGGTATCGCGTTTGCGAATAACGACCGGCCCGGTGTTATGATGGCAGGGGCCGTGCGTGCTTATGTCAACCGCTGGGGTGTTGCCACAGGGTCCCGCGTAGCGGTGTTTGGCAATACAGGCGATGTTGCGCGGACTGCTCGGGACTTGACCCGTGCTGGCATTGAAGTCGTGGCGCAGATTGATGCCGCCGCTGGCGCACGCGTTATCGGTACCAAGGGCCGTCATGGTTTGACGTCAATTACTGTGGACCGGGACGGCGTGGTTGAGCAGATCGACGTGGATTGCTTGGCCGTGACTGGCGGCTGGAATCCGACGGTGCATTTGACCTGTCATATGAATGGGCGTCCGGTTTGGGACGAGACAATTGCGTCTTTTGTCCCTCAGGCGGGGGCTGTTCCGGATATGGTCACGGCGGGTGCCTGTCACGGCGTGTTTGATACGATGGGCTGTTTGGTGGATGCCGCGCAGATCGCAGAGGCGGTGGTTAAAACCCTTGGGATGAAACCCACGCCGGTTGACCTGCCCGATGCCGATGCCACCCCTTATGTCATCACGCCTGAGTGGTCGGTTGCGGGTAAGGGCCGTAAATGGATCGACTATCAAAATGACGTGCATGTGAAGGATATTGAGCTGGCCGTGCGGGAAAACTTTCGTTCGGTCGAGCATATGAAACGGTATACGACCCAAGGCATGGCCCCCGATCAGGGAAAATCGTCTAATGTTGTGGCGTTGGCTGTGCTTGCCGATGTGACGGGGCGCGGGATACCCCAGACAGGCACGACGACCTTCCGTCCGCCGTTTGTGCCCGTGCCGATTGCCGCGATGGGCGCTGGAGGTGCAGGGATGGGATTTGCACCGCAGCGGTATACGACGTCGCATGAGGCGTCGGTTACAGCAGGGGCCCCGATGATCGAGGCAGGGTTGTGGTACCGCCCGAGTTATTTCCCTGCAGATGGCGAAAAGAACTGGCGTCAGTCGTGTGACCGCGAGGTAAACATGGTGCGCACGTCCGTGGGCGTTGTGGATGTATCCACGTTGGGCAAGATCGATATACAGGGGCCGGATGCGGCTGCTCTTTTGGATTTCGTTTATGCCAACACGTTTTCGACGCTCGGGGTGGGTCGTGTTCGGTACGGGCTTATGCTGCGCGAGGACGGGCATGTGCTTGATGATGGGACCACGGCGCGGTTGGGTGAAACCCATTACGTGATGACTACAACAACGGCTGCGGCGGGTTTGGTCATGCGCCATTTGGAGTTTGTCTTACAGGTGTTGCGGCCGGACTTGGATGCCAGTGTTATGAGCGTGACCGAGCAATGGGCCCAGTTTGGGATCGCGGGTTGGAAGTCGCGTGAAGTGCTGAATGGACTGTTGGACGAGCCGATTGATGATCTGCCATATATGGGCTGTGCTGATATCACCGTTGGCGGCGTCCGGGCGCGGATTTTCCGAATTTCGTTTTCGGGTGAACTGGCGTTTGAATTGGCTGTACCCGCGCGGTTTGGCGCCGCTTTGTACGATGCATTGGTCGCGCGTGCGGCCGCGCTGGGCGGTGGTCCTTATGGAATGGAGGCGCTCAATGTGTTGCGTATCGAGAAGGGGTTCATCACCCATGCTGAAATTCATGGACGTGTGACCGCGTTTGATATTGGCATGGACCGGATGATCAGTTTGAAGAAGGATTGTGTCGGTCAGGCCATGTCGCGCCGGGTTGGATTGCTGGATGAGGATCGCGCTCAACTGGTTGGGTTAAAGCCTGTCGGTGCCGTGAAGCAATTGAGCGCTGGCGCGCATTTGTTTGAAAGTGGGGCAGAACCGGTGCGCGTGAATGGGCAGGGGTATATTACCTCTGTTGGTTTCTCGCCGACGCTGGGGGCGATGCTTGCGCTTGGGTTCTTGGAACGTGGTCGTGCGCGGCACGGCGAGGTCGTCCGCATGGTTGACCATATGCGGGGCCTTGATGCGCAGGTCGAGGTCTGTGATCCGGTATTCTTTGATCCAGAAGGGAACCGTGTCCGTGGTTGATTTGAACGCAAAGAGTGCCTGCGCTGGGCTGTTGCCTGTGACGATTGGCGGGGTGGCGTTGACTGAGGTTGAGGTTGGCCGCATGTGGTCTGTGTCGCCGTTTGCAGGGGCCGGGAAGGCCTGTGAAACGGCGTTGGAGAAGGTGGGTGTTGCTTGGCCAAAGGTTGGGGAACGTAACACGCATGCGGCGTGGTTCGGTCTTGATCAGGTGATGGTGTTCGCGGATACCGTGCCCGATTTGCCCGCAGCGGTGACTGATCAGAGCGATGCATGGGCTGTGGTGTTGGTGTCCGGCGATGCGCAAGCCGTGTTGGCGCGTTTGGTACCTGTTGATTTGCGCGTGCCTGACAGCACAGTGCTGCGCACGCTTGTCGGGCATATGACGGCGCATGTGACGTGTCTGGCGCAGGACCAGTTCGAGGTTATGGTCATGAGGTCGATGACAGAGACATTGGTGCATGATTTGACCACCGCAGCCGAGGCGCTTGCAGCGCGCGGGGCCTCCGGCGGACATATTTAGGCTCGGAAAAATGCGGTGTAAAAATGCGTGTATCGACTCTGGTATCTGATGGGCGGATAATACGGTCATGAGCTTGCCCCCCGGATTCTTAGACGAGTTACGCACCCGCCTGTCATTAGGACAGGTTGTGGGCCGCAAAGTCATGTGGGACACCCGCAAGTCCAATCAGGGTAAGGGCGACCTATGGGCGCCGTGCCCGTTCCATCAGGAAAAGTCCGCCAGTTTTCATGTCGATGATCGCAAAGGGTTTTATTACTGCTTTGGCTGTCATGCGAAGGGTGATGCGATCACCTTCGTGCGTGAAACCGAGAATGTGGATTTCATGGAAGCCGTCAAGATTTTGGCAGGAGAGGCTGGATTACCTGTGCCTGCAAGCGATCCGCGTGCGCAGGAAAAAGCCGATAAGCGGACCGAATTGACGGATGTGATGGAACAGGCGGTGCAGTGGCATCGGTTGCAATTGAAGACGGGTGCCGCCGCGGAGGCGCGAGAGTATTTGGTCCGGCGTGGGTTTGATGCCGCGAGTTTGGACCGTTGGGACATCGGATTTGCTCCTGCGAGCGGCGGTGTTATGGCATATTTGACGGGCAAGGGCGTTGATCCCAAGCTGGTCATTGAGGCTGGTTTGGCTGCCGAAAGCGACCGTGGTGGGAGCCCCTATGACCGGTTCCGTGGGCGGATTATCTTTCCCATTCGTGATGGTCGCAGTCGCCCGATTGGCCTTGGTGGTCGGGCTCTGGACCCGAATGCGCGTGCGAAGTATCTTAATTCTCCTGAAACGCCTTTGTTCGATAAGGGGCGTAGTTTGTATAACCATGGCCCCGCGCGGGAAGCGGCCGGTAAGGGCGCCCCTTTGGTCGTCGCCGAAGGGTATATGGATGTTATTGCCCTGTCGGAATCCGGGTTTGGTGCGACTGTCGCCCCGTTGGGCACTGCGATTACAGAGGATCAGTTGCGCCTTTTGTGGCGCATCGCACCGGAGCCGATTATTGCGCTGGATGGCGATACGGCGGGGGTGCGCGCCGCGATGCGCGTCATTGATATTGCGCTGCCGTTGTTAGAGGCGGGGCAATCGTTGCGCTTTGCCCTGATGCCAGAGGGCATGGACCCTGATGATGTGCTGAAATCTAAGGGCAAGGCCGCGATGCAAGAGTTGCTGGATTCAGCTATTCCAATGGTTCAGTTGCTGTGGCGGCGCGAAACTGATGGCAAGGTGTTTGACAGCCCAGAGCGTAAGGCCGCGCTGGATAAGGTGCTGCGCGAAAAGATAAAATTGATCGCGGATCCGTCGATCCGTAGCCATTATGGCGAAGCGATTAAGCAGATGCGCTGGGACCTGTTTAGCACTCGTAAGCAAAGTGGACCTGCCCAACAACGCGGCCAGCGTGCCGCGTGGTCGCGCAATCAGGAGCCTTGGCAACGCGATATTTCGCCTATGGCTGCCAGCAAGATGTCTGCGCTGGGGTCAGGCGCTGCGGATGCGGATCACATGCGCGAGGCGGTGATTTTGGCGACGCTTCTGAGTACGCCGGACGTGATTTCTGCGTTTGAGCCAGACATTGAGCGTATGGAATGCCGCGACCCCGATCACGCCCATTTACGCGCTGCGATTTTGCGTCATGCGCTGGCCGCTGACGTCATGGCGGATGTTGTTGCAGATGTTGGGCCGGATGCTCTTGAAAAACTGATGCGCAGTCCTCATCTGCAATTAGCCCCGTCAGTTCGCAAGGCGGGGAACGTGGAGATTGCAACGCAGTCTTTGACCGAGGAGCTGGCCAAGTTGATGTCACGCCGTGGTCATTTGCGTGAATTGAGCGATGGGATGGACGACATGGCGGGGCTTGTTGACGAGGGTGTGACGTGGCGTTTGTCACGCGCCGCGGCGTCCGTTGATACAACAATCCGCCAAGATGATGACGATAGTGCGGAATACGACAAGGGTGAAA
Organism: Yoonia sp.; assembly: GCA_023955335.1. Classification (GTDB taxonomy): domain Bacteria; phylum Pseudomonadota; class Alphaproteobacteria; order Rhodobacterales; family Rhodobacteraceae; genus Yoonia. The sequence continues at coordinate 61,866 of JAGSGF010000003.1, read as the reverse complement.
ATGGCGCGCTAATTAAGAAAGACGAGCGCAGCGCATTGGATGATCTACTTGACCGGATAGGCTTTGCCAAAGACGATAAGAGCTCTAAGTCTTAGGGCGCGCAACATAATTTAAAAACAACGGCTGTTACGGTTGCGAATCACCCCGAATCGGGATTGATTCGACTGAACCGAATCAGTCGAATCACTTGTGAGTGATTCAATCTTGAAGGAACCTGCCTATGGCCGCTAAAGACACCGACGACCGCAAGGATGATCAGGACGGCGACATCAGCCTTGATATGTCCCAAGCGGCAGTCAAAAAGATGATCGCGGACGCCCGCGAGCGTGGCTACATCACATATGACCAGCTGAACGCGGTTTTGCCGCCGGAGCAGGTGTCGTCAGACCAAATCGAAGACGTCATGTCGATGTTGTCCGAAATGGGCATTCAGGTCACCGAGCAGGAAGAATCAGAAGAATCTGAAGACCCGCAAGGCGGTACTGATGTGGCCACTGTGGCGGGGTCGCGCGAAGTGATCTTGGGCGGTGCCGAGGCTGAAAAGCTGGACCGGACTGATGATCCTGTGCGTATGTATTTGCGCGAAATGGGCAGTGTCGAGTTGCTGTCGCGTGAAGGCGAGATTGCGATTGCCAAGCGTATCGAGGCTGGTCGCAATACGATGATTTTGGGGCTTTGCGAAAGCCCGCTGACATTCCAAGCGATCACGATCTGGCGCGACGAATTACTGTCAGAAGACATTTTGCTGCGCGATGTAATCGACCTTGAGACTACATTCAGTGACCAGCTTGAGGAAGATGGCGAGAGCGCGGCTGTTGTGGCCCCCGTTGTGCCCGGCGCGCCTGCTGCTGCTACAAAAGAGACGGCGCAGGAATTGGACGCCGACGGCAACCCGATTGCTAAGGATGACGACGAGGACGAAGATGATCAGGCCAACCTGTCGCTGGCCGCGATGGAAGCCGCACTTAAGCCACGTGTTCTGGAAACCCTCGAGGTGATCGCTCGTGGATTTGGCAAGCTGTCTGAAATGCAAGACTCGCGTATGTCTGCCACGCTGAACGAGGATTCATCGTTCACGGTCAAAGAAGAAAAGAAATATCAAAAGCTGCGGTCCGAGATTGTCGTTCTGGTGAACTCGCTTCACCTGCACAACAACCGGATTGAAGCGTTGATTGACCAGCTATACGGCATCAACCGCCGTATCATGTCGATCGACAGCGCCATGGTGAAATTGGCTGACCAAGCCCGCATCAACCGCCGTGAATTTATTGACGAATATAAGGGTCGCGAATTGGACCCGAATTGGCTTGATGAAATGGGCGCAAAGGCTGGTCGTGGTTGGCAGGCGTTGATCGAACGTTCCACCGATAAGATTGAAGAGCTGCGCGGCGATATGGCCCAAGTCGGTCAGTATGTTGGCGTTGATATCACTGAATTCCGCCGCATTGTGCAGCAGGTCCAAAAGGGCGAAAAAGAAGCCCGTCAGGCCAAAAAAGAAATGGTCGAAGCGAACCTGCGTTTGGTTATTTCGATCGCTAAGAAATACACGAACCGTGGCCTGCAATTCCTTGATCTTATTCAAGAAGGTAACATTGGTCTGATGAAGGCCGTGGATAAGTTTGAATACCGTCGTGGTTACAAATTCTCGACGTATGCCACATGGTGGATTCGTCAGGCGATTACCCGGTCCATCGCCGATCAGGCCCGCACGATCCGTATTCCGGTGCATATGATCGAAACGATCAACAAGCTGGTCCGGACCGGTCGCCAGATGTTGCACGAGATCGGCCGCGAACCGACCCCAGAGGAATTGGCAGAAAAGCTGCAGATGCCGTTGGAAAAAGTCCGCAAGGTTATGAAAATTGCCAAAGAGCCAATTTCTTTGGAAACGCCAATTGGCGACGAAGAAGACAGTCAGCTTGGCGACTTCATCGAAGACAAGAACGCGATCTTGCCTTTGGATTCAGCCATTCAGGAAAACCTGAAGGAAACCACGACACGCGTTCTTGCATCGCTGACCCCGCGTGAAGAACGTGTGCTGCGCATGCGTTTTGGTATCGGGATGAACACCGATCACACGCTCGAAGAGGTCGGTCAGCAGTTTAGTGTCACGCGAGAACGTATTCGTCAGATTGAGGCGAAAGCGCTGCGCAAACTCAAGCACCCAAGCCGGTCGCGCAAATTGCGTAGCTTCTTGGATCAGTAATTGTAGGAAATAAGCAGCATTGAAGGGCCGGCATTATTGGTTGGCCTTTTTCTAACCTGAAACGTCCTCGTCTTTTTACGATATGCTTGGGATAAGCGGGCGGCAATCCATGGTTATTGGCGCGTTTCAGAAGCCGAATTGCTTTTGCTGGCCTAGGGTGGCTGGCTTGGCGCGAAGCTCGCGCAAAAGATGTTTCGGTATAAAACAACGAAGAAACCCTTTGCGCAGGAGCTAAATGCCGTCATTTCCTTGCAGGAAATATTCGTGATCTGTGTTGTGATTTTCCCGGAGCCGATAAAACGAACGTTTTCAGACATCGGCGATGGGGTCGCGTTGAAAATGGGCCGCCCGAGAGCGCAAATCCTGTTGTGCGGGTAAACTGTGGATTATAGTCACGCAGCAATTCTTGAAATGTAAGGATTTTATCATGTCTCTTTTGAAGCGCTTATTTGGAGCAAAGACGGAGGCGGAGCCCAATCCTTGTGAAGTTTACAAAGATCACCGAATTATCGACGCACCAATGAAGGAAGGGTCTAAGTTCCGGATGTCGGCGCGCATTGAGTTGGATGTCGACGGTGAGACCAAGGTCCACCATCTGATCCGTGCCGATACATTTGACAGCCAAGCAGCGGCGGCCAAAGCAGCGGGTGTAAAGGCCAAGCAGGTGATTAACGAGCAAGGTAAGGACTTGTTTCGCTAATGCAGACAATCGAAATTTCGACAAACGGCGCAGGCCTGTATGAGTTTACGGATTGTGTGAGTGTGCAAGGCACAGGTTTGCTGACATTGTTTGCGCAGCACACGTCGTGCAGCCTTCTGGTCCAAGAGAATGCCGACCCAGAGGTGCAGACGGATTTGCAGAACTTTTTTGCCCGTTTTGTGCCGAAGTCGACCGATCCGTCGATGTCCTATTTGACCCATACATATGAAGGGCCGGACGATATGCCCGCCCATATTAAGGCTGCGATGATGCCGACGCATTTGTCTATTCCTGTCTTAGATGGTCAGATCCAGCTGGGTATGTGGCAGGGAATATACCTTTTCGAACATCGTGATGCACCGCATAGCCGCCGTGTGATTGCGCATATGTCGGATTGACTTCGGGCTTGGGTTTGCGCCCAATGGCTGCATGACTGATGCACAAAAAACCGCCCGTGCCCATATTGTAGCCAGCGCTGATTATCTGTCGCGGGGCTGCGCCACCATTTTTGATTATGCCGAACCTGCTTGGCGGGAATATCGTTCCGCGGCTTGGTATGTGGCCGAGTTACGTAAAGCCGGGTTTACTGTGGAAGAAGGCTCTGGCGGGATGCCGACAGCGTTTTGTGCGCAGTGGTCGAATGGGGCTGGTCCCGTGGTCGGCATGTATGCTGAATATGACGCTGTTCCTGCCAATTGTCAGGCAGCGGCACCTGCGCGTGCGCCGCGTGATGGATTGGGGTTTCAAGCTGCAGGGCATACGGACCCGCATTCGGCGTTGGGAATGGCGGGTCTTGGTGGATTGCTCGCGACCAAAGCTGCGATGGAACACCACGGCATCAAGGGTGGGCTGCGATTTACGGGTGAACCTGCTGAAAAGGTCCGTGGGTCCAAGCCCATTCATGCAGCCAAAGGATACTATGACGGCCTGGCCGCTATGCTGTCGTTTCACCCGTTTTATATGCTGCCGATGTGTAACACTGTGCGTTGGGATACCCACTGCGGTGCCGCTTATTCGATGATCTACCGTTTCCGCTGTGATGATGCGCAGACATGGGGTGCGACCGACGGTGCGCCAATTCCGCAAAGCCATTCAGATGTCCGTGCGCCGGGTGCCAATGATGCGCTCGTGCAGATGTATCAAGCTGGCCGTTTTTTGCGCGACACCATGCTGCCGCATCAAGGTGGCTGGTCAATATCAGAGGCGATCATCAGCACGGGGCAGGCGACCGCCGACAACCTGCCTGCCGGCTTGGCTGAAATTCAGTATATGATGCGTGTGCCGACGGTGAAGATGGCCGAGCAGGTGACAGCGGCGCTTAACCGACAGGCGGATGCGATCGCTGCGATGACCGGATGCACAGTAACCCGGCATTGGGTCTGCAAATCGCGCCCCGGATTGGCGAACCATGCGATGGCAGGCGTTGTATGGGACGGTATTCAACACGTTGGTGCGCCTCAGTGGGGTGAAGCCGCGCGGGATGTGATGCGCGAGGTGCAGGCGGCTTGTGGCATGGACCCCATGGAGGATCCGTTGCTAAAGGCCTGTACCGCGTTGATTGATCCGCAAGAGGCCGAGGCGATTTTGCGCCGTGATTTGCCTCCTTCACAGCGCAATTCTACGTCGGATGATTACACGGATATGACATGGCATGCGCCCACCGCGCGGTTCTATATGGCGCGGCCTGCGTTGCGTGGTGGCCCGTATCCCGCGTGGGCGATGAATGCTCTGGGTGGCATTTCGGCGACGATTGACCCGATGGTACAGGCGGCAGCGCAGGTTTTGGCTGTGTCAGCGTTGCGCATTTTCGAAGATGATGATGCCCGCAATTCTGCGATGCGTGAGTTTATAACACGTAAGCAAGCTACTGATATTCCACCGCTTTGTGACTATGAACCACCGATAAATTTTGCATGGCCCGAATATGTCGAAACCCCTCGTGGGCGCGATTGGCACATTCCAGTGAGTCCCAACTGACACACCATTTAGTGGCTGCGATTTGCGGCTACCCAAACTCTGCTACGGGCCCTATAGTGGCTGTGGATAAGTGGGAAAATACCCACGATCGGCAGTATATAATAAAACACGAGGACTGGCCCATGCGTTGCCCCTTTTGCGGAAACGTTGACACACAAGTCAAAGATTCCCGCCCAGCCGAAGATCACGTTGCCATCCGGCGCCGTCGTTTTTGCCCCGCCTGTGGCGGACGTTTCACCACATATGAGCGCGTCCAGTTGCGCGATTTGGTTGTCATCAAATCAAACGGACGCCGCGAAGATTTCGACCGTGATAAGCTTGAGCGCTCGATCCGGATCAGCCTGCAAAAACGCCCTGTTGAACCAGAGCGTATGGATCAGATGATCAGTGGCATTGTGCGTCGTTTGGAAAGCATGGGCGAGACAGATATCAAATCCACCGCGATCGGCGAGATCGTGATGGAAAGCCTCGCGCGGATTGATACGGTTGCGTATGTCCGGTTTGCGTCAGTGTATAAGAACTTCCAAGCTGCTGATGACTTTGACAAATTCGTTTCCGAATTGCGTCCGGATGCAAAACCAGAAGAAGACTGACACCCGCTTTATGGCGTTGGCCCTGATGTTGGGCAGGCGTGGGATGGGCCGTGTTTGGCCCAACCCTGCGGTGGGGTGTGTTTTGGTCCGTAACGGCGCTATTCTGGGTCGCGGTCGTACGGCTGACGGCGGCCGGCCTCATGCAGAGGTTGTGGCCTTGGCCCAAACTGGTGATGCACGTGGTGCCACTGCATATGTCACGCTGGAGCCATGCGCCCACACGGGTCAAACCGGCCCCTGTGCGCAGGCGCTCATTGATGCCGGCGTCACCCGCGTTGTTGTCGCGACAACGGACCCTGATCCCCGTGTAAGCGGGCAGGGTATTGCCATGTTGCGCGGCGCTGGTGTGCAGGTCGATGTTGGCATTTGTGCCGCGAAGGCTGATGCTGATCACGCTGGTTTCTTTTCACGTATCACGCAGAAACGCCCGTTTCTGACCCTTAAAATTGCAAGCACTTTGGACGGTCGTATTGCGACTGCTACGGGCGAAAGCCAGTGGATTACCGGGCCCGATGCGCGCCGTGCTGTTCACATGATGCGTGCTCGTCATGATGCCGTGATGGTCGGCGGTGGCACAGTCCGCGCTGATGATCCAACCTTGACCGTGCGTGGCTTGGGGGTGTCCCGACAGCCAGTGCGTGTGATCGTTTCAAACGCCCCTTTGGTCGCGCCAAACCTGCAGGCCAGTGTCGCCAATTCCCCTGTATGGCAGTGCCACGGGCCGGATGTTGCCATTCCGGATTGGGTGACCAGCATTGCATGCCCTGCCTCTGACGGAACGATAAACCTGGTCGCTGCGATGGCCGCCCTTGCAGAGCACGGCATCACCCGTGTATTTTGCGAAGGTGGCGGCGCGTTGGCCGCGTCTTTGCTATCGGCTGGGCTGGTTGACGATCTGGTCGTGTTTCACGCGGGATGCGTTATCGGGCATGACGGCATACCGTCGTTAGCCGGACTTGGCGTGCAGGCTTTAGCCGATGCGCCAAGGTTCGAGCTGGCCGATGTCCGCGCCGTCGGGCCAGACATTATGCACCGATGGACGCGCGCTTAACCCCCTGTTTTGATAGGCTACTGCGTAGGATGGGTTTTAACCCATACCCTTACCGCCGCCACAGATGTGCGTAGCTGGCGAATATCCCCTGCAATTTCGCGGTCGTCCGATTGAACGGTCCACGCTTGGGGATGTCGCCTGTTACTAACCGGTTCACGATAACTTCGACAGGGCAGGGCAGGCCAGTTTTCGGATCGAAATAGCGTGGATAGTCGATCAGCACTGCATGGGCCAGTTGTACCAGCGATGGCGCCGCTATGCGCCGTGTGACAGGCATCGCTCGATCATCGGTTAAGCCCCATCCCGCATAAAATGGTGTACCAAGACACGTGACTTTTTTGCCCCGCAACAAGGCCTCGAACCCCAGCAATGACGTCATTGTCCAGACTTCATCGACCGTATCCAAAAGTCCGATTGGGTCTGTATTGGTTGCCACCACATCCGCAATTGCGTCTGCGTTGGCAGCATTGCCTTGCCGCAGACCTGCGTCGACATCGGGGTGCGGTTTGTAGATCAGGATGGCCGCAGGGTTGGCCGCGCGGGCGGCGTCCAGTAATGCTTGGTTTGTGTTTACGTCGCCTGCGCCCAGCCGGATGGATGCGTCGTCTTCGACTTGTCCAGGCACAAGAATGCGTCGCCCTTGCGGGAACTCATCAGGCGTATCGGCAGAAAGATTGTATTTTGATAAACGGTTGTCGATCAGTGACTTGATCAACTTTTCAGCCCGCCGTTGGGCCCCTTCAGGCAAGTGGACTGAGGCCGCGATCAACGCTTCCAACCGGCTGGGCCGCGTCGGGTCGTAGTAGATCCCAAGATCATCCAAAACGAGCGACAATGGCGCGATCAAGTCCGCCCCAAGTCCGCGTGACCGCACAAACCCGTCTTCGACCTGTGTCACGCCATGCGCGCGCTGCGCGTCTGTGGTTTTGCCCGCCCAGACCATTTGTGGCCGTGCGCCGAGGGTGTTGGTAAAGGCGACAGGCGCATATTGCCCAAAGAATTTTTGCAGCGGTTTGCGTTTCCACATCCGCATGCCGTGCGCGTCCCAACCCGCGCGGTCGCCACGCCACGCCCGCGTGCGCGCAGTGAGGGTCGCTGTTGCGACCTCAAAGCTGCACAGTTTGTCTTTGAACGGGTCATACCATTTTGGATAGAGCAGCATCGCCCCTGCAAAAAGCTGATTGCGCGTCAGTTTCCGTTGCCTGCGGTCAAGCGGCTTGCGGTCGTCCGTCAGCCCCCATCCGATATAAAACGGCTGTCCAAAAACGACGGGTCTGTGCCCTGTCAGGATTGCTTCAAACCCCATCTGGCTGCTGACCGTATAGACCGCAATGGCCCCGTCAAACAGGGTGTAGGGCGAGATCGGTGTATCAAGCAGGCCAATCCGGTCGGATGTGTCGGCGTTGTTATAGTACCCCGTCCGGTGTCCTGCTTGGGTCTCTGGGTGTGTCTTGATCACGATCCGCGTCATTGGATGTTCGGTTTGGGCGTAGAACAGCATTTCCTTAAAGGTGTTGCTGTCCGCGCCGCTGGCCTTGATTGATGCATCTCCGCGTGTTTGGTCGATAATAACCACGTAACCCGGATCAGGGGCAGGGGTGGCTGGATCAAAGGCGTTGTATTTGGATTGGTGGTTTCGCTTGAGCGTTTCAATCCCGTCGCGCGCGCGTGCCAAAAGGGCTGCATCGTCAAGCGGGTCTTCGCGCAGGATCATCTCTAAGTCGGACGGTTTTGCAGGGTCAAAATGCACGCCGCGTGTGTCGATGTGCAGCCCGATCGGATCGTCCCCGTCGCGCCCTGTCAGAACCGACCGCAGGAATGCGTCTTCGACCCGCAAGATGGGGGTGCTGGTTTTGGCCGCAACGGCTTCGCCGCGTGCAGATGTGGGTGAATGCCCCCAGACTCCGACCAGATCACCGTCACTTGGCTTGCCGAGTTTGATGTCGTAGCCGGACAGCGACAGGATACGCCGCACCCGCCCGTTTGTTAGAAATCCGCCGTTATAAACGTAAAGATGCCGCGAGCTTTCACCCGCGGCATCCCTGTTTGTACCTGTGGCCAAGGTTAAAGGCCGGAAGCGGTGCCGACGGCTGATGCCGCTGACAATGTGCCTGTTGCCGCTGCAATTGCTTTGTTGAACTGCGTGAATGGGGCTTCGGTCACGTAAACGGTGTCTTCATCACGGATCGCAAAATCGCGTGCCATGAACATACCGTTCGGCCGTGTCAGGTCGAGCACATAGATCATGCGCTGCGTGCCTGTGATATCCGTGCGGCCCAATAATTGCTGTGCAATCGCTTCGGGCTCATTGCGGAATATGAAGACGCCAGTGGGATCAGCCATATTGGAAGACAGACCGCCGACTTGTGCGATGGCCTCAATCGCCGAAAGCGTTTGGCTCTCAAAAGTGACGCGGTCTTGCGCGCCTGTGGCACCAAGTGCGGTGAATGTCCGCGTGTCTTGTTCCACGATGATCCGGTCACCACCGCGCAATGCGATGTCGTGGCCGGGGTGGGCGTAGAGGTCTTCGAACCAAATGGAGCCAGAATGCGCCCCGCGCACGACGGTCACATGAGCGATCTCTGGCTTTACAGCAACGCCGCCTGCAGCGGCCAGCATGGCGGCCAAGGTCCGTGTGGGACGCTCAATTGGATAGACGCCTTGCGCGCCGACCGCACCGACGATGGATACTGTTGCCCCGTCACCAGCCAAACGGCGGACTTGAACCTGTGGATCAGGGGTCTGATCCTCGAGCTTGGCAGAGATGGTCCGGCGGATGCCTTCTGGTGTGTTTCCAGCGGCCTTGATCCGGCCCGCATATGGCACAAAGATAAAGCCTGATCCGTCAACTTGGACTTGTTCCAGCACAGTTGCGTTTTGTCCTTGGGGGACAAGCAAGCCGTCATCCACGTTTTCCCAGATCGTCAGCCCGAGCACGTCGCCAGCGCGGATCGTATCAGAGCCGACGATACTGGCGTTTTTGAACCCGGATGAGAACCCAAGCGCGGGTGTCACGGCTGCGATCCGGTTAATTCGATCATCGACCGTCAATACGAATGCATCGCCGCCCTACAGCACGGAGCCAGAGAAAACTTCAGCCTTATTCGGTCCTGAACGTGGCAAGCCACACGAGGCCACAAGGCCAAGGGTCACCACGAGGGCCGCGCCTTTTGCAAAGCGTAATGTCAGAGAAATCACTGCTCGGTCTCCTCGACCTATTGTTGTTGTGCCTCAAGTTTTCTTTTTAAGGTACGGGAATCTTGTGACAAAAGCTAGGTTGCGATGCTCATGTTTCCCGATCCGCAACAATATGTGTTGCGTGGATGCCGCGCCTTTGCCGGCGTACGCTAGGTGTTGTGTGTCTTTAGTTCGCGACCCGCAAGGGCTGGCGTGGAGGGGTTTTTCCAGATTTGAGCGCATCATACGGGTCTTCATCCGCCAGCATCATATCCACGACCTGCCGCATCGGCTGTCTGCGGCCGCGTGCCGCGTAAAATCCACCGGGGACTTGGCTGGTTTCCAGCAAGAACCGCCGGTAATCTTTGTACGCTTTACTGTCGGGCCGCGTCGGGCTGGCAAAGAAGCTTTCGATGGACTGCTCGGACACGAATTCGGGTTTTGCATAGACAGCTGCTCCGAACACCTTAAGCGGGATACCGCGCCAAAGGACTTGTTGTCCTGCGGTGGAATTGACCGTTACGGCAGAGCGCGCGTGGTCCAAAAGCCGCGCCAGCTTACCGCCACGCACGTAATGCACGCGGTCTCCGACGCCGTGTTTGCGGGCCTGCTCTCGGATGATCCGTTTCAGCGGGGACCGCCCATTTTCTAAGGGGTGTGCTTTGAACACAAGGTGGTGGTGGCGCGGTGTGCCCTTGGCGAAACCGTCCATCACGACCGCGATGAATTCAGCCATGCGGGTGAACGGCGAATGCGTTTGGAAACTGGCGTCATGTTCAAGTTGCATCAGCACAAGGTGGTAAGGGAAGCCGCCATAACGGATGCGTGCGGTCGCAATCATGCGATCAAGCGCAGTGAAGGGCATTAGCAGCAGCCGCCTGGTGTAAAGCATTGTTTCGGTCAGGACGGGCAGCTCGCGGTGCCGCACCATTTTGCGGTAATGTCCGTTACGAAACAGCACGAACCAGTGGTAAACTGCGCCGTAGAATACGTGGTGCCGCATGTCCCCCCAGTGCGCCGGAGGCGTCGGTACTTCGAGGTCAGATAGCGCCAATGCGGTCTGCATTTGTGGCACTGTCAGCTCCATTAGTTTGGAATTGCCGTTGGTGCCGCCGCGTTCGTAGGTCACCCAGTAGGGGCGCATGTATCCTTCTTCAAAGACGTGGATTTGTAGGCCCGCTGCTGTGGCTGCCGAGATCGCATCTACGTGAATGGGCCGCGTGTCGCCGTAAAGTACAATGTCCGTGATACCGTGTTCGACCACAATGGATGTGAACGTGTCTGGCCAGTCTTCAATCGTGCCGCGGTAAGGGATGTACCCTGCGCCACCAAACCAGAACGCCCTATCGCCAGCGTTGAACCCAACGCGCCAGACTTGCCCGCCTGCAGCGCGCAGCATTTTGGCGAGCCTGCGGAAATACGGCCCGTGCGGTCCCTGAAGGAACAAAAAGTTGCGCTTGGTTGGGTCGGTCACGGAGTGGGCGTATCCTGATACTGGTTAGCATGGTCTTAACACATATCTTCACGGCAGTAATATGGCGCAGTTTGTGCTGTGGCTTGATTGCCGCAATCCAACAGGCTACTTCAGGGGAAAGATAGGGAGGTCGCGCCATGTTTACAGGAATTGTCACAGATCTGGGTGTTTTGCGCGCGTTGGAAAAGCGTGGCGACCTTAGGGCCCGTATCGGCACCACCTATGACGTCGCTGGTATTGATCTTGGCGCATCCATTGCCTGCGACGGAGTTTGCCTTACAGTCGTGGCTTTGGGCGCCGATGGCGGCAACTGGTTCGACGTTGATATCTCTGCCGAAAGCGTTGAGGCCACAAATATTAAGACATGGTCGACAGGTCGCCGTATCAACCTTGAGCGCGCTTTGAAATTAGGTGACGAGCTGGGTGGTCACATCGTGTCCGGTCATGTTGATGGCACGGCCGAGATTGTTGCAATGGCCGATGAGGGTGACAGCACGAGGTTTACGTTTCGTGCGCCAGAAGCCTTGGCCAAGTTCATTGCCCCCAAAGGATCAGTTGCATTGAACGGGACGTCATTGACCGTCAATAGGGTCGATGGCTGTGACTTTGGCGTGAATATCATTCCACATACCAAAGAAGTGACCACTTGGGCGGAAAGTGGTGTTGGTGACTTTGTGAACCTCGAGATTGATACCATGGCCCGTTATGTCGCCCGTTTGCGCGAGTTCGACTGACGCAATGATGGGTTAAAACCCATCCTACAGCATTGCAACCCAATGTAGGGTGGGTCTTGACCCACCGCCCCCTTTTCAACGCAGGTCCAAACCGATACTGCAGTGTCAGCATGCATCAGGGACTCCCATGACACAGATTTTTGAAAACCCCGGCCAAGTTGAACAAGATTGGGCCGACGCGATCAGTCCGATCGAAGACATCATTGATGACGCCCGCAATGGGCGCATGTTCGTTCTTGTCGACCATGAGGACCGCGAAAACGAGGGTGACCTCGTTATTCCCGCACAGATGGCTACACCTGACGCGATCAATTTCATGGCCAAGCATGGCCGCGGCCTTATTTGCCTGACGCTCCCGACAGAGCGGATCGATGCCTTGGGCCTTCCGCTCATGGCGACGCATAACTCGTCCCGCCATGAAACAGCGTTCACTATTTCTATTGAAGCCCGCGACGGGGTCACAACCGGCATTTCGGCCGCTGACCGTGCGCGTACTGTATCTGTCGCTATTGATGCGTCCAAAGGTGCGGCTGATATCGCCACGCCGGGTCACGTGTTCCCGCTGCGCGCCCGCGATGGTGGTGTGTTGGTGCGGGCAGGTCATACCGAAGCCGCCGTGGATATTTCCCGTCTTGCGGGCCTGAACCCTTCTGGCGTGATTTGCGAAATCATGCGCGAAGATGGCGAAATGGCTCGGTTGCCAGATCTGGTTGCCTTTGCGCAGTTGCACGCCTTGAAAATTGGCACGATTAGCGATTTGATCGCCTATCGCCGCCGCCATGATAACCTGATCAAGATGCGTAAGACCGAGCAGATCACGTCTGAATTTGGTGGCGAATGGGAAATGCGCATTTATGCGGATGAAACCCAAGGTGCCGAACATATCGCCTTGATTAAGGGGGATATCACTGCTGCTGGGCCTGTTCTGACCCGTATGCATGCGATGGACCCGATGCTGGATGTTGTCGGGACTGGTCCAAATGGACGCCGCAACGAATTTGGCGATGCCATGCAGATGATTGCAGATGAGGGCCGCGGTGTCCTCGTTCTGTTGCGCGACGTGTTTTACGAGCTCGATCCAGAGGGCGAAGCATCCCCCAAAACGCTTCGCCAGTATGGTGTTGGCGCACAAATTCTGTCGACGTTGGGTTTGAGCCAAATCACGTTGCTGACCAATTCGCCGCAGCCAAAGGTCGTCGGGCTTGACGCTTACGGGCTCGAGATTGTCGGGACGCAAAAGATTTCGGAGATTGGATAATGGCCGGACCTTCGCATTACACCATGCCGCGCCCCAGCTTTGACAAACCCGTTAAGCTGCTGATCGTGGCATCCCCTTATTACAAAGACATTTACGACATGCAGGTCGCCGGGGCCGTCGCCGAGATTGAAGCGGCCAGTGTCACGCATGAATTGGTTGATGTGACCGGCGCGCTGGAAATTCCGACATCCATCGCCATTGCCGAACGGATGTCCAACTTTGATGGTTATGTCGCTCTTGGTTGTGTGATCCGTGGGGCCACGACCCATTATGATACGGTGTGCAATGACAGTAGCCGTGCGCTTCAGTTGATGGGGCTGCAAGGTGTTTGCATCGGTAACGGTATCCTTACAGTTGAAAACTATGATCAGGCTGTCGAACGGGCTGATCCGGCACAGATGAATAAAGGTGCAGGTGCGGCTGCTGCGGCCTTGCACCTGATCTCACTCAGCCGTAAGTGGGGCCGTCCTGATAAAGGTATCGGGTTCACATCAGAAATTCTATTGGCGCAAGGCGGCAAGTCCACAGCATGACCATTTCGAACAATCAATTGCGCAAAATGAAATCAGCCTCCCGCCTTTATGCGGTGCAGGCGCTGTTCCAGATGGAAGCATCCGGCCAGATGGTTGATCAAATTGTGCGCGAATTTGAAGACCACCGTTTTGGCGAGGCGTTTGACGACATCGAAATGCAGGAAGGTGACGTGGAAACGTTCCGCCTGTTGATGGAAAAGGCCGTGGATAATCAAGCCACGATCGACCAGATGACGGACCGTGCGCTGGTGGCCAAATGGCCGATTGGCCGCATTGACCCGACGTGGCGCGCGTTGTTCCGTGCGGCTGGCGCGGAATTGTTGGAAAAAGACACTCCGCCCAAGGTCGTTATTTCTGAATTCGTCCAAGTTTCAGATGCGTTCTCTAATGATGGCAAAGAGCCAAAGTTTGTGAACGCAGTGCTGGATCATATGGCCCGCGAAGCGCAGCCGGAGGCGTTTTGATCTTTGCAGGTTCTTTGCTAGAGTAGGGTGAACCTGCCGCAAAAGGACGATCTGATGTCAGACCCCACACCAAACACCGATATTATGAACGCAGTGCGCGAACATCGCGGTAAGTTCCGTAACTTGGGTTACGTGCTGATCGCACTTGGCGTTTTGGCGATCCTATTTCCGTTGGTGTTTTCTATTGCAGCCAAAGCCCTGCTGGGCTGGGTTTTTCTGCTGACGGGCGCGGCCTTACTTTACCACGCATTTCAGGCCAAGGGCTGGCAGTCGGGCATTTGGTCGGGGTTGATCGCCATACTGCACATCGCGCTCGGTGTTTATTTGGGTTTCTTCGCGCTTACTGGTTTGGTCGGGCTGACAGCCTTGATGGGCGTTATATTCCTGATCCAAGGCGGGTTTGAGGCCGTGATGGCCGCGCAGCATCGCCCCCGAAAGGGCTGGGGCTGGCTGGCATTCAACGGGGCGGCCACGCTTGTGTTGGGTGTTTTGCTGATCGCTGGATTGCCGGGCACGGCGCTATGGGCCGTTGGTTTGTTCTTAGGATTGAACTTTTTGACGTCGGGCATCGCGTTCGTCGCATTGTCGCGCGTGGCTTAATCGCTGTGGCAAAGGTGGCGGGAACCGCAGCATCCGTTCAGGGATTTATTCCCGAGGACCTGTATGTACAGGTGGGCGCCAGATAAATGAACCAAGGTCCAAACAGAGCCAGCTCCCTGGGATTTGCTTAAGGCCACTGGAATGTAACCCCTATGCGATCGAGAAGAGCAGAAGCCCGCCACCACATTAGATAGGCGCGTGTGGCCCATGGGGCAAGGGGGCTTGACCGATGTTTACGTTTTGTTCATATTTGATGTCATGCCAGATAATTTGATCACACCCGCTTTGATGCCCGGTCAGCTGTTGGCGCGCGGCGTTGCGCGTCATTTGCGCACATTGAATTTTGCCAGTGTCGAAGAACTTGTGCCAGTGCGCGGGTTGCGCGTGGACGTAATGGCACTTGGCCCCAAAGGCGAGATTTGGGTGATTGAGTGCAAATCATCCCGCGTCGATTTTCAAACCGACAATAAGTGGCAGGGCTATTTAGAATGGGCGGACCGGTTTTTCTGGGCTGTGGATCAAGATTTCCCGACAGAGCTGTTGCCTGAAGATACTGGACTGATCATCGCCGATAGCTATGACGCCGAGATCGTCCGCAGGGGTCCAGAGGCCAAACTGTCTGGGCCCCGCCGCAAGCAGATGCTGGTAAAGTTTGCCCGCCATGCCGCTGCGCGTGCACAGGTGTTGCGTGATCCAGGGGTGGTATTTCGCTCAGGCGATGCCTGACCGATCGGCTGGGGGCCAGCCCCCAGACCCCCGACATATTTGTGCTCGGAAAAAGTGAGCTACCGTTCTTTGACGGCCCGCGCGCCCATTGCTGCGGCGCGAATTTCCTCAGCGATTTCTTCGGCTTCTTCGGGTTCAAAATCCATCGGGATTTCGGTGCCGCCTGCTTCTATGAAGATCCGCACCATGCCTTCGTCGGTTGGGCCGATTTGCATGTTTGCTTCTAAATCGCGTTGGTCATTGATACCCATGGGGACCCTCATTTGGTTGGACTATGGCTGATCTAGCCTGTGTCGTTGTCCAATGGCAAGCAAAGGTGCACGATTTTCGCGTGCTTGGGACTTGCAATCAAATCCGCATGCCGCTAAATCGACGTCAATGCCGCCTTAGCTCAGTTGGTTAGAGCACTGGTTTGTGGAACCAGGGGTCCCCCGTTCAAGCCGGGGAGGCGGTACCACATCCCCCCAAACGATTTGGCCAGCTGCCAGATATACCGATTTGAAGGATGTCCCCCATGGGTCAGACGATTGTATTATTTGAGATTGCAGATGCTCCGCCGCCCCGTTTGGATAAGGCGTTGGGCCGCGATGTACCAGCGGATGCGTCGTTATCCCGGTCCCGATTGGCCAAGCTGATTGAGGCAGGGTCTGTTGCTGTTGACGGGGTTGTTGTCACGGACCCTCGGTTCCGCGTCACAGCTGGTACCCAGATTTCTGTGACAGTTGATGTTGCTGAGGAAAGCCACATCGGCCCCGAGGATATCCCGCTGGACGTCGTTTATGAGGACGATGATCTGATCGTGATCAACAAGCCGTCTGGCATGGTTGTGCATCCTGCTCCTGGTACGCCGAACGGTACGTTGGTTAATGCGCTGATCCATCATTGTGGTGATACCCTATCGGGTGTCGGCGGCATGAAGCGCCCTGGCATTGTGCACCGGATTGATAAGGAAACGACGGGTCTGCTGATCGCGGCTAAGTCGGACCGTGCGCACCATAGTTTGGCCAAGCAGTTTGCAGATCACACGGTGGAACGTCGTTATATGGCTGTTTGTTACGGTGTCCCAGAGGCCAATGATCCCCGTTTGCGTGGCATCAAGGGCACCTCTTTTGAACCCGGCAATATTTTGAAAGTACAGACGTTTCTGGGCCGTCATAAGACGGATCGCCAGCGTCAGGCGGTGTCGTTCACTGTTGGTCGTCATGCGATCACCCGCAGTCGGACTTTACAGCCGCTTGGCGCGTTGCCGGTTGCTGCGCTGATTGAATGTTGGCTGGAAACGGGCCGCACCCATCAAATTCGCGTCCACATGGCTCATTGTGGGCATTCGTTGATTGGTGATCCGACCTATGGCGGCAAGCGTAAGCTGTCCCCTAAGGCTGTGGGCGAGGTGGGGATTGCAGCCGTTGATGCGTTCAGCCGTCAGGCCTTGCATGCGGCCTCGCTGGGGTTCGTGCATCCTGTTACCGAAGAGTTCATGGAATTCGAGGCAGACCTGCCTGCCGACATGGTCGCATTGGTCACGGGTCTTGGCGGGACCGTCTGAAACAAACGTCCCATGTGCGTGAGCGCACTGACATAGCTCTTCAAAATGATGACGACCGTATTCATATTTGGTTCATGGTTATTGCCTATGCGGTCTTGAAACGGATCATAGTCAGGCCCATATCCATGTTAAGCCCTTAAACATTGGGAGGGGATGAGACAGATGAGTAATTTGAAAAATCTACCTGCACCGTCACCGGAGCAGGGTCTGAACCGCTACATGCAGGAAATTCGCAAGTTTCCGATGCTTGAGCCGGAACAGGAATATATGTTGGCCAAACGCTGGGTTGACCACGAGGATACGGATGCTGCGCACCAGATGGTAACGTCGCACCTGCGTCTCGCTGCGAAAATCGCTATGGGGTACCGTGGTTACGGATTGCCGCAAGCTGAAGTGATTTCAGAGGCCAACGTGGGCCTGATGCAGGCGGTCAAGAAATTTGATCCTGAAAAGGGTTTCCGCTTGGCGACCTACGCCATGTGGTGGATTCGCGCGTCTATCCAGGAATATGTTCTGCGGTCTTGGTCTATGGTCAAGCTTGGCACGACCTCTGCCCAAAAGAAGCTGTTTTTCAACCTGCGCAAAGCCAAAAACCGGATTGGCGCGTTGGAAGAGGGTGATTTGCGTCCTGAAAACGTTGCCCGCATTGCGACCGACCTTGGTGTCACTGAAAAAGAAGTCGTATCGATGAACCGCCGCCTGTCGGGCGGGGATGCATCGCTGAATGCGATGGTCGGGTCTGATGGTGATAGTGCCACGCAATGGCAAGATTGGCTCGAGGACGAAAGCGTCAATACCGCGCAAGACTATGAGGCATCCGATGAGATGACTGTGCGTCGCGAGCTACTGGCTGAATCGATGGATGTGCTCAATGACCGTGAAAAGGACATTTTGATGCAGCGCCGTTTGGCTGAGGAAACGATCACGCTCGAAGATTTGAGCGGGCAGTACAATGTCAGCCGTGAACGGATTCGTCAGATTGAAGTGCGCGCGTTTGAAAAGCTGCAAAAGCGGATGCAGGAATTGGCGCGCAAGCGTGGAATGTACGCGGACGCATAAAGCTGTCGTGCATTTGAACTATGAAGGGCTCCGCATTTGTGGGGCCCTTTTTGTTCGGGTTGCAAGCGGTCGCTACAGACCGGGGCGTTTATCGCCAGAACGCGCAACACGCGATTGCATGTCTGGCTGTTGGCGCTACCATTGTGGAAAATGTTTCAGGAGGATGCACATGCGTTGGGGAGTACTAGGGGCGTCGCGGTTTGCGTCAAATCATATGGCACCTGCCATTCATGCGGCACGTGGTGCGCAGCTTGTGGCATTGGCGACCTCTGATCGCGCGAAGGCCGCGCCGTTTGTGGCCATTGCACCGGACTTACAGGTGTTTGATACGTACGAGGCATTGCTGGCAGACCCCGCCATTGACGCCGTTTATATCCCGTTGCCAAACCATCTACATGTTCCATGGACGTTAAAGGCCTTGGCCGCGGGCAAACATGTGTTGTGCGAAAAGCCGATTACACTGCAAGCGTCGGAATTTGACGCGTTGGAGGCGGCTGCCGATGCTGCAGGTAAGCTGTGTGCTGAGGCCTATATGATTGTGCATCATCCGCAATTCATCCGTGCACGCGCGCTGGTGCAGGGCGGTGCTATCGGTCGTTTGCGCCATGTGGATTGCGTGTTCAGTTTTAACAATGCCGACGCCCTGGGCGACATTCGCAATAAGCCCGAGACAGGCGGCGGTGGTCTGCGCGATATTGGCGTTTATGCCTTTGGCGCTGCGCGGTTTGTCAGTGGGCAGGAGCCTGTCAGCATTCCCTATGCGAACCTGACGTTTGAAAACGATGTTGATGTTTTCGCCCATGTTGCCGCTGAATTTCCAGACTTTAGCTATGGCGCTGTGGTGTCGATCCGTATGCAACCACGCCAGTCGATTACGTTTCATGGGGACACGGGGTTCTTGACCCTGACCTGTCCGTTTAATGCCAATGTGCATGATGTGGCCGAGCTTATTTTGGAAAACGATGGCCAGCGGGTTGCGGTCGAACGCTGGCCGGCGGTGAACCAATATGTGCTTCAGGTTGAGAATTTTGAGGCGTCCGCTGCCACAGGTGCAGCTTATCCTTGCCCGCTGTCGTTCTCTCGTGGCACACAAGAGATGATGGATATGGTATTTACTGCAGGACAACGCATATGACTGACCCCGAGTCCCACAGCGATTACGAAAGCCTTTGGATGCGGCTGATCAGCATGATCATCATCGGCGTACTGCTTAGCTTTGCGCAAAGCCTGTTTTGGATCATCGCGGTCATTCAGTTCATCATCATGGTGGTCAATAAACGCGAACCGAATGAACAGTTGGCCGAGTTTGGCACCACGATGGGTGTCTGGATGGCTAAATCCGTACGCTATCAAACCGCTGCGTCCGAGGTAAAGCCTTGGCCTTGGACTGAATTGGATTGATAAAAACGGCGGCAGGTATCTGCGAAGAGCCCATCAGGTTGCTTGCGTTTCGTGAGGGGGCTGGCCGCTAAGCCATTTTCATCAAGGCATCCCCACGGCGCAGTTCATCAAGCATCCGCCAACCCCTGTGTTTGCAAGGCCGCGGAAACGGCGTCGGGCATAGGGATTGGCGGTCGCTTCACGGTTTTGGCCTCAATCTTCCATGGCTTCCAATTCGTCGATCATGCCTTCGATCATCGACAGGCCCTTGTCCCAGAACTTGGGGTCGGACGCGTCCAAACCGAACGGTGCAAGCAATTCCGAGTGGTGTTTGGACCCTCCAGCGCGCAGCATGTCGAAGTATTTTTCTTTGAAATCAGGGTCGCCCTCAGAATAGACCGCGTAAAGCGCATTCACCAGCCCATCGCCGAACGCATAGGCGTAGACGTAGAATGGCGAGTGTACAAAGTGCGGGATGTAAGCCCAGAACGTTTCGTAGCCGGGGGCGTAGTCGAACACTTCGCCCAAGCTTTCGGCCTGAACGGACATCCACAGTGCGTTAATGTCGTCGGGTGTAAGTTCGCCTTGCCCGCGTGCCGCGTGCAGCTTGCATTCGAAATCGTAGAACGCGATTTGGCGTACGACCGTGTTAATCATGTCCTCGACTTTGCCAGCAAGCAGGACTTTGCGTTCCTCTTTGGTCTTGGCCCCTTCGAGAAGTTTCTGAAAGGTCAGCATTTCACCAAAGACAGACGCGGTTTCTGCCAACGTGAGCGGGGTCGATGACAGCAGTTCACCTTGCTCTGCCGCCAATACTTGGTGCACGCCGTGGCCCAATTCATGCGCCAGTGTCATGACGTCGCGCGGTTTGCCCAAGTAGTTCAGCATCACGTAGGGGTGCACCGTCGTGACGGTCGGGTGCGCAAATGCGCCGGGGGCTTTGCCCGGTTTGACGCCCGCGTCGATCCAGCCATCGCTAAAGAAAGGCTTCGCGATCTCGGCCATTTTGGGGTCAAAATCAGCATAGGCATCCATGACGGTTTTCTGTGCTTCGTCCCAGCTTACGGTGCGGGTGTGTTCCATCGGCAGCGGCGCGTTGCGATCCCACGTTTGCATCTGTTCCAGACCCAGCCATTTCGCTTTAAGCGCGTAATAGCGGTGCGACAGGCGTGGATAGGCGGCGACGACGGCATCGCGCAGCGCCTCGACGACTTCGGGTTCTACGTGGTTGGACAGGTGCCGTCCGGTCTGCGGTGTCGGCATTTTGCGCCAGCGGTCTTCGATCTCCTTTTCTTTGGCCAATGTGTTGTGCACGCGGGCAAAGATTTTGATATTCTCTTGGAAAACGGCAGCGAGGGCATGAGATGCGGCCTCGCGCTTGGACCTATCTTGGTCGGTCATAAAGTTCAGCGTGGCCTCAAGATTAAGCGTCTCGCCGTCGACGTCGAATTCAAGCCCGGCCATGGTTTCGTCAAACAAGCGGTTCCACGCGGCAGACCCCACAGTGGATTGATCATGCAGGAATTTTTCCATCTCGTCAGACAGCTGATGCGGTTTCATCGCGCGCATCCGGTCAAACACGGGTTTGTAGCGGGCAAGGTCTGCATTGGCATCAAGCAGCGACGTCAGATGCGCGTCATCCAACCGGTTAAATTCCAGCCCGTAGAAGACTAGCGGCGTGGTGTAGGCGGTGATTTTATCCTGCGCGTCGGCCATGAATTTGGCGCGGTCGCTGTCTGTGGTGATTTGGTAATACCGCAATCCAGCATAGGACATGATCCGCCCGGCGACGATGTCGATTGCCTCGTAGCGGTGCACGGCGCTGAGCATGCCGGCGGCGTCAAGGGACGCGAGTTTGCCTTCAAAGTCGGACGCAAACTCGGCGCAAGCAGTGTCGAGCCATTCCATATCGCGGATCAGCGCCGGGCTGTCTTCACCAGGGTAAAGGTCGGTCAGGTCCCATTCGGGCAGGTTGCCAAAGGCGCGGCCACCGCTGGTTGTTGCATCATAAACGGGCTGTTGGGTGCGCATTGTTGGAAACCTTATTAATTGTATTTACTTCGATATAGGTGTGCAGGGATCTCTTTAGAACCCGTAAAGAGCCGTTGGATTGTCTACGAGTATGCGTGTTCGTGTGGCCGTATCGGTGACCACGCGGTGGAATGCGTCCCAAAGGGTGGATGCTTGCGGCATTTCGGCGCCATTAAGCATGATGTGCGGCCAATCAGACCCCCACAGGCATCGCTCTGGGTTTGCAGCGACGAGCGCGGCGACGAATGCGTCCACTCGCGTGTAGGGCGCATTGCACAGCCGGTAGAGGCCGGACAGTTTGACATAGGCATTTCCGTCTTTGAGCGCGTTGCACAGGGTCTGGAAACCCGCGTCATTCACCCCTTTGGTCAGATCGGGCCAGCCGATGTGGTCAAATACCACGGGGACGGGCAGGGTGGCGATGTCTGGTGCCAGATCGGCCATGTGCTTGTCTGCGTTCATCAGCATTTGGATATGCATAGTCCGGTCCGCCAATGCAGGGGCCATGGCCCGTGCGCCATCCCACGTCAGGACGCCGCCATGCACATAGTTGAGGCGGACACCTTTCATATTCCACTGCGCGAAATCGTCAAAGTCCTGTTCGACTGCGCCATCTGGCAGCAAGCCGATCCCCTTAAATCCGTCACCCATATCGGCAACGGCGCGGGCGGTGATGGTGTTTTCAGCCCCGTAAAGTATCGACTGCACGATGACGCCGCGTGTGCAGCCTAAGTTCGCCAGATGCGCACGGTAGCGGGCAATGTAGTCGGCAAACGTCGTGGCGGTATCTTCGGTTCGTCCGGCATAAAGCGGGGATTCTTCAGGCGCAGCCAAGAGATGCACATGGGTGTCACATGACCCCACAGGGGCTGCGTGTACGGGCGGTGTTGGTGCGGGCGGCAAGGGGCCGATGGGGGTAGCCATAGTTTGCGAGCATCTCTTTCAAATCGCCCAAAGTGTTCGCCTCGGACACAGGTGTGTTGTTCTGCGACAGTAGCACGCGTGAGAACCGCAGGGCGACTCCGGATTTGTGGCGCGGATTTGAAAGCGGCATCGGTCAGACCTGAATATGCCACGGTTCGTGCATGTCAGGGCTACACTTATTGGCCGCAAGCGTCAGCGGTGCCGATCAAAGAGCGCTGTTGTTGTGTCGAAAACACAGGTGCGAATTTCAAGCGTTTCCAACATGACCTCGTGCTGGGCGCTATCAATAAGGTGCAATGCGCCATCAGTCCATTCGGCCATGCGGTCGCGGATGCGTCCGGGGTCCACAATGGATTCGTCTGATCCAAGGAAAGTGCAGCACGGCATGTCAGGCGACGGCATTTGCGACAGCGTCCGCATTTCGCTTAAGGATTCGTTGAGCCAGCGCAGTGATACGCCGCCCAATGACAGCTTTGGCTCTTCGCGCAGTTGCATTTGCATGAATTCGAACATCGGCTGATCGGATGTCAGCGTGTTTTCAGCATGGTCCACGCGGGTCACGTAGCTTTGCGTGACCTGACCGGGGGCAAGCGTCTGATCCATCCCGATTTTGCGCGACAGTCCAGAGGCCAGCCATGCGATCGGACGCATCACGGGGTTCATCATAATACCCCACATGGGGGCAGAGAACGACGCGGCCTTTACTGGCAAGCCGTTATGCAAAGCCCGCAGGCCGATGCAGCCTCCCATGGAATGGGCGACGAGGTAAAATGGCTCTGGTAAGCCAAGCAAGCGCGCATGGTCCACGGCGGCAATCACATCATGTTGATAGTCAGTGAAGCGCGCGACATCGCCCATGGCATAGGTTGCGCCGGTCCGGTCCGAGATACCTTGGCCGCGCCAGTCAATTGCAACCGTTGCATAGCCCCGCGCCAGAAAATCAACCGCCGCAGGCCCATATTTTTCGATGTATTCTGACCGGCCGGGAAATAGCAGGACTGTGCCTTTCACATTTGATCCCGTCCAGTGACCCACACGAATGCGCAGCCCGTCAGCTGTGGTCAGCCAATGTGCGGCACCACCAGCGGGCCCCTGAGCGATATCTTCAAAGAAAGGCGCGTTTTCCATCGGTTACGACAATACGCCAGACAATTTCATGGCAAGGCCCATGTCGCCGTCAACCTTCAGCTTGCCTGTCATAAAGGCCGCTGTCGGGTTTTGTTCGCCGTCAAGGATCGCTTTGAATGTCTCGGTGCTTGCAGTCAGGGTGACATCAGTGTCGTCGTCGCCCGCGTGCGCGCCGGTTTCATCAATAATGATCGCGCCTTCGTCCTCAATGACAAATTTAGCCGAGCCATCAAAGCCGGTTCCGCCCATTTTTTCGTTTAATGCCGCTACGGCCTCAGAGATGACGTCGGTCATTTTTAGTCCTTTGGTTAGATATGCGCGTTGCACCCTCTGGTGCGTGGCGATTGTTACGCTACATTAACAGTATGGGCACGCAAACAGACAGCTTCAAATGTATCGTTACGGCACTTGTGCTGACAGTCGGGTATTCTTTACCTGCTGTTGGGGCGACGCTGGACGAATTGTTTGATGACTTGGCAACCGCCGAGGATGGGGCAGGTGGCCGTATTGAACGGCAGATCGTTGGCATTTGGGAGAAAAGTGGCTCGCCGAGCTTTGATCTATTGCTGCGCCGTGGCAAGGATGCTTTGGATGAGGGGGCGCCTGATGTCGCCTTGGAACATTTCAGCGCCCTCGTCGATCACGCCCCTGATTTTGCCGAAGGGTACAATGGCCGCGCGACCGCGTATTTCCTGCTGGGCATGATTGGCCCTGCGTTGGATGATTTGCGTCAGGCGCTGGTTTTGAACCCGCGTCATTTTGGCGCGATGCGCGGGGTTGGCGTGATCCTAGAGGATTTGGGCCGCCCCGGGGACGCCTTAGAAGTCTACCGTGCGATACTGGCGTTGAACCCGGCGTCCACAGATATGCAAGAGGCCGCAGACCGGCTTGAATTGGAACTGGAAGGGCGGGCGCTTTAACGCACCAGCCCCCGTATATAATCGGGAAATAAATGCAGAATTCCCGTGTGACGGCCGTTCTTGGGCCGACGAATACCGGCAAAACCCACTATGCGATTGAACGGATGCTGTCACACCGCACAGGTGTGATTGGCCTGCCGCTGCGCCTGCTTGCACGCGAAGTGTACGACCGGATCGTCGCCGTAAAAGGGCCGGGCGTGGTCGCGATGATCACGGGCGAGGAACGGATTGTGCCGCCGCGCGCTGCCTATTGGGTCTGTACGGTCGAGGCGATGCCAGAGGGCATGGGCTGCGATTTTCTGGCTGTTGATGAAATTCAACTGTGTGCCGATCCCGAACGGGGCCATATATTCACCGACCGCTTGCTGCATGCGCGTGGCCTCCGCGAGACGCTGTTTTTAGGTGCCGAAACGATGAAGCCCGCGATTGCAGAGATGATTCCACACGCGGAGTTTATTCGGCGTGAACGCATGTCGACGCTGACCTATTCGGGATCTAAAAAGCTGTCTCGCATGCCTGCACGGGCGGCAATTGTTGGGTTTTCGGTTGAAAATGTTTATGCAATTGCCGAATTACTGCGCCGTCAAAAGGGCGGTGCTGCCGTTGTCATGGGCGCGCTAAGCCCGCGTACACGCAACGCGCAGGTCGAGATGTATCAAAATGGTGACGTTGATTATTTGGTGGCCACTGATGCGATTGGCATGGGGCTGAATCTTGATATTTCCCACGTCGCATTTTCAAGCTTGTCTAAGTTCGATGGCCAAAGGATGCGGTATTTGGCGCCCGAAGAGCTGGCACAGATTGCAGGTCGTGCGGGCCGGTTTAAGGAAAATGGCACCTTTGGTGTGACGGGCGAAGCGCCGCCATTGGATGATATGGTCGCAAGAGCGATTATGGAACACAAGTTCCGTCCAGTGCAAAAATTACAATGGCGTAACAGCAGGTTACAGTACGGGTCACCGAAACGGTTGATCCAGACCTTAGAAGAACGCACCAATGATTCACTGCTCACCCGTGTGCGCGAAAGCGATGATTTGGCCGCCCTCAAAGCATTAGCCGCAGACGAGATTGTCGCGGCACGGGCAAATGATGGCCCATCGGTGAAGTTGTTGTGGGATGTTTGCCGCATTCCCGATTTTCGTGGTATAAGTCGCGGCGAACATGCGGGACTTTTGACCCAGATTTTCACGGACCTGCACCAAGACGGGCATGTGTCGTCGAACTGGTTTGGCCTGCAGATGCGCCGCATTGATCGCACGGACGGGGATATTGACACGCTGTCCAAACGGCTGGCTTATATCCGGACGTGGACATATGTCGCGCAACGCAAAGGGTGGCTGCTTGACGAATGTCATTGGCGCGATGAAACGCGTGCGGTAGAAGACCGACTATCAGATGCGCTACATGGTGCATTGACGCAAAGATTTGTGGACCGGCGGACAAGCATTTTGCTTCGCCGGCTCAAACAGAAGGAGAGCCTGTTGGCTGACGTAAACGACAAAGGCGAAGTCACCGTAGAGGGTGAATTTGTAGGCAAACTCGAAGGCTTCCGCTTTCGCATGGACAAAGCTGGTAGCCCCGATGAGGCCAAGACATTGCGTCAGGCGTCAACGCAGGCGCTGATGCCGCAGTTTCATCTGCTGGCGGACAGGTTTTATAACGCCCCTGATCCTGAATTGGACTTCACTGAACAAGGTGGCCTGATGTGGGGCGATGCGGCTGTTGGGAAACTGACTGTCGGGTCTGATCCGCTGAAGCCCGAAGTTGTCGCGTTTGTCGACGACGAGGCAGGCGTTGATGTGATGGCCAAGGTGCAGCGCCGTTTGCAGCACTTTATCGATCGCAAAATTGCCGCTGGGTTTGAAACGCTGCTGACGTTGAAAAACGACGAGACCCTTGTGGGGACTGCCAAGGGCTTTGCCTTCCGTCTGGTTGAAGGCTTCGGCATTGTGCCGCGTGGCGATGTGGCCGACGAGGTTAAAGCGCTGGATCAAGACGCCCGTGGCAGCCTGCGCAAGCACGGCATCCGCTTTGGTCAGTTCACGATCTTTATGCCGCTTTTGCTTAAGCCTGCGCCGACCCGTTTGCGTCTGGTGTTGTGGTCCTTGTCCAAAGGCCTTGCTGAATTCCCAGAAAGCCCGCCGCCGGGTTTGGTCACTGTGCCAGCCGCCAAAGATGCTGTGCATGGGTTCTATGCCATGTCCGGTTACCGCGCTGCAGGGACCCGTGCGATTCGCATTGATATGCTGGAACGTCTGGCTGACATGCTGCGCGACAAAGACAGCCGTGGTGGTTTTGAAGCCAACGCAGATATGCTGTCGATCACTGGCATGACGCTTGATCAATTCGCTGATCTGATGGCTGGCCTTGGTTACAAAGCCGAAAAAGGTGAGCGCGAAAAAGTCAAAGCGCCCAAGCCTGAAGTTGCGCAAGACGCTGAAAAGCTAGCAGAAACAGCGGAAGCTGTCGACGCTGCGGCTGAAGACGCGCCCGAGATGGAAGTGTTCTACACGTTCACTTGGGCTGGTCGGGCTGTACGTGCCAATACCCGGCCTGCGCGCGAAAACGCCAAGCCAAAAGGCAAAGGCAAGCGTCCTGCAAAGGGTGGTGATGAACGTCAAAAGTTTACAGCCAAACCGAAGGTCGAGAAAAAAATCGATCCCGACAACCCTTTTGCTGCTGCTTTGGCAGGGTTCAATAAAGGTTGAACGATAAGCGTGACACGATCCGGTTAGATAAATGGTTATGGCAGGCGCGGTTTTTCGAATCGCGCTCCATCGCCGCCGGTATCATTTCCGCAGGCAAGGTCCGGATCAATAGCGATGTGGCGGCGAAGCCCGCCCGTCCCGTAGGTGCCAATGACGTTCTCACATTTCACCAACAAACAGATATCCGGATCGTCAAAATCCTTGCATGTGGCCACCGCCGTGGCCCTGCACCCGAGGCCCAAACGCTGTACGACGATATGTCGCCGCCCAAGGTTCATGTTCCGAAAAACCCCAAATTCGAGGGAAAAGGTCGCCCCACCAAGAAGGATCGGCGGGACATGCTGTCTCATCCCCGTGATGGCGACCCGTTTGACCTTGATTGAGGCGGCGGCTTGGCCTAGCTAGGCCGAGACAATTTTCCGGATGAACCTATGACCTATATCGTCAACGACAACTGCATTGCCTGCAAATACACCGACTGCGTTGAAGTCTGCCCCGTGGACTGTTTTTACGAAGGTGAAAACATGCTGGTGATCCACCCCGATGAATGCATTGACTGCGGTGTGTGCGAACCGGAGTGCCCCGCTGACGCGATCCGCCCTGATACAGAGCCTGACATGGAAAAATGGGTTGAGTTTAACCGCAAGTATTCCGAGATGTGGCCAGTTATCATCACCAAGAAAGACCAATTGCCCAATGCCGAAGAGATGGACGGCAAAGAGGGCAAGATGGAGCTGTTTTCAGAAGCACCAGGCGAAGGCGGCTGATTCGCTCGCTATTCGCGGCGAGCCCTTGTTTATATAGAAATCCGGATATGATCGCGCCCCTTCTTTGTGGCGCGATTTTGTGTTATAGTGACTTCAATGTTTTAGAATAAATACTGTGCTGACGATCCGTGAGACACCGACGTGAACAAGTTGTTCGCGCCGGATTTTTTGTCTGCGGTACCAGCTGAAAGGACGACCATGAGTAAGAAAAAACTAGACTTT
This sequence comes from Yoonia sp., assembly GCA_023955335.1. Lineage (GTDB taxonomy): Bacteria > Pseudomonadota > Alphaproteobacteria > Rhodobacterales > Rhodobacteraceae > Yoonia. The sequence goes on along the minus strand of JAGSGF010000003.1, from coordinate 33,688 downwards.
AGCCCGAACGATTTTGTTGTCTACCCGGCCCACGGCGTGGGTAAGGTTGTATCTGTCGAAACCCAAGAGGTCGCTGGCTTCGAGTTGGAAATGTTCGTCATTGCGTTTGAAAAAGACAAAATGACCCTGCGTGTTCCGACGCATAAGGCTATCGACGTTGGCATGCGGTCGCTCGCGACCCCTGATGTTGTGGCTCACGCGATGAAAACTTTGCGTGGCAAGGCCAAGGTTAAGAAAGCCATGTGGTCCCGCCGTGCGCAAGAATACGAGCAAAAGATCAACTCTGGTGATTTGATCGCGATTGCCGAAGTTGTGCGTGATTTGCACCGCCAAGACGACCAGCGCGAGCAAAGCTATTCAGAGCGTCAGCTGTACGAAGCCGCGTTAGAGCGGTTGACCCGCGAAATCGCGGTTGTGGCTGGTAGTGACGAAAATGCGGCAGTTGCCGAGATCACAGGCGTGCTTGTTGCCCGCGCAGCATAAGCTGTTTTTGCGTTATAAAAAGAATGGGCCGATGCTGTTGTCAGCATCGGCCCATTTTGTTTCTCGCCTAGAGTGCCCGCCAGCCAATATCATTTCTGTAAAACCCTGCAGGCCAATCGATCGATTTGGTCATTTTGTAGGCCCGCTCGCGTGCCTCTGTTAGCGTTTCGCCGCATGCAGTAACAGCCAGTACGCGGCCGCCAGTTGCCGTGATCGCACCATCTTTCTCCGTTGTGCCCGCATGGAACACCATATTCTTGCTGTCTTCGGGCAGGGTATCCAGCCCGTTGATTGCCGAGCCTTTTTCGTATGATCCCGGATATCCGTTGGCCGCCATAACGATCGTGATCGCATGGTCATCTGCCCAGTTTGCTTTGATATCGTGCAAGCGGTGTTCGGCGCAGGCTTGGAGCAAATCCAAAATCTGCCCACCGAGCCGCATCATCAAGGTTTGGCATTCGGGATCGCCAAAGCGCACGTTATATTCGACAAGTCGCGGCTGGCCGTCTTTGATCATCAGACCCACGAAAAGGACGCCCTCAAATGGTGTCCCGCGTTTGCGCATCTCGTCCATGCAAGGCCCGACGATTTCATCCATCGCCTTTTGGGTCACGCTGTCGGTCATCACGGGGGCAGGGGAATAAGCCCCCATGCCGCCAGTGTTTGGCCCTGTGTCGCCTTCGCCAACCCGTTTGTGGTCTTGGGCAGTGCCAATGGGCAGAATGCTGGTTCCGTCGCATAGCACAAAGAATGACGCCTCTTCGCCGTCCATGAACTCTTCGATCACAACTTCTGCGCCTGCGTCACCGAATGATCCATCGAACATATCGTCGATGGCGTCCAGCGCCTCGGCCTCAGACATTGCCACGATGACGCCTTTTCCAGCGGCAAGCCCGTCAGCTTTAACGACGATGGGCGCGCCTTGCGCTTTGATATAGGCTTTGGCCGCATCGGCGTCGCGGAAATGGCCGTAACCCGCTGTTGGCGCGTTTGCCGCGTCGCAGATCACTTTTGTGAAAGATTTGGACGCTTCGAGCGCTGCTGCGGCCTTGGAAGGTCCGAAAACCAATAGGCCCGCGTCGCGCAAGCGGTCGGCCACACCTGCCGCAAGGGGGGCTTCTGGTCCGATGATCACGAAATCAATGGCGTTTTCTTCGGCAAAGGTTGCCACCGTATCGCCATCCATAATGTCGATGTCCGCACAGTCGCAGATTTGTGCAATCCCAGCGTTTCCAGGGGCCACAATCAGCCGGTCGCATTTCGGATTTTGCTGTATTGCCCAAGCGAGGCTGTGTTCGCGCCCACCGCTGCCCAAAATAAGGATGTTCATGGTCGTCTCCTGCTTGGCCTTCGTCTGGATGCGTTCTAAGGTTAGCTCAGGCTGATCACAAGGGCGCAGCATGGACCTTTTCGACGACGACCCCGTGGGTGACAACGCGCCCGAGTTTTCCGTATCCGAAATTTCGGGTGCTGTGAAAAAGGCGATTGAAGGCGGGTTTTCCCACGTTCGTGTGCGCGGCGAGGTGGGGCGCGTGTCGCGGCCTGCGTCTGGCCACATCTATATGGATCTGAAAGACGAGCGCTCTGTGCTGGCTGGCGTCATTTGGAAAGGTCGCGCAGCCGCGCTTGCCACCCGTCCCGAAGAGGGGATGGAAGTGATCGCCACCGGCAAGCTTACGACATTCCCCGGTCAGTCAAAATATCAGATGGTGATCGAAAGCGTGGTGCCAGCAGGCGCTGGTGCTTTGATGGCCATGCTTGAAAAACGCAAAGCGCAGCTGGCGTCAGAAGGATTGTTTGCAGCGGACCGTAAGAAAGAACTCCCATATCTGCCCGAGATTATTGGCGTTGTGACGTCCCCGTCCGGTGCGGTCATCCGCGATATTTTGCACCGTCTGCGCGATAGATTTCCGCGCAAAGTGTTGATTTGGCCCGTGGCGGTGCAGGGACAACGCTGCGCGCTTGAGGTTGCGAATGCGATTCGCGGGTTTAACGCCATGACGGCTGGGGGGGCATTGCCGCGCCCTGATTTGATCATCGTGGCTCGTGGAGGTGGATCCTTAGAGGACCTTTGGGGCTTTAACGAAGAAATCGTGGCCCGCGCCGTTGCCGCGTCAGATATCCCGCTGATTTCGGCTGTTGGGCATGAAACCGACACGACACTGATTGATTTTGTGTCTGATGTGCGCGCACCAACGCCGACTGCTGCTGCCGAAATGGCAGTGCCAGTCCGCATAGAGTTGATGGCTTGGGTGGATCAGCAAGCCGCGCGGCTCAGCCAATCGTTAAGCAGCGGGGTGACCCAGCGTGGGCAGCGCCTTCGCGATTTGTCGCGTGGGCTGCCAAGCAGGGAGAGCTTGCTTGATGGACCACGTCAGCGATTTGATACCGTCGCAGATCGATTGCCAATCGCGCTGCGCCGGGCAATTGCGATCAAACAATTGACCCTGTCTGACGCGTCCGGCCCACTGCGCCCCAGTATTTTGCAAACGCGGATCGCCCGTGCAAAAGACAAGCTCGATAGTGCATCGCGTGGTTTACGTACGGACGTGATCGCCCGCGATGTGGCGCGTAAACGCGAGCGGCTTGATGCTGTTATGGCGCGGCTTTGCGCGCGTGCCCAAAGTGATCAGACAGCCCGCAAAACGCGACTGGCGTCGTTGGACCGTCTGCGTGAAACGCTTGGGTATGTCGAAACGCTCAAACGTGGATATGCGGTCGTACGTGGTGATGGTGCCGTTATTACGGCGACGGCAGGGGCCAAAGCGGCGAAATCCATTGAGATCGAATTCGCAGATGGGCGCGTGACACTAGACACCTAGGTTCGGGCCTGGACAAATCAGCGGCTCATCGCTGTCGTGCGCTTCATAAAGGACCGATGTGTTGGGGCGGTTCATAAAAACTGCGCGCAGGCCATTTGGTTCGTCGTAGAATTTCCAACACTTGGGATCAGGGTCAAAGTCGTAGCGAAAACAAATACTTCCTTTGCTTTCATACCAGACACCATTGCTACATTCCCCATCCAGAAATGACCAAATGACGCGCTGATTGTCTTGGTATTGCTCAACGCCATAAGCATCGTCGCCCGCGACGCCAAACGAGAGGGTTTTCCCTTTGGTGTAGGCATCAAATTCGGCGGCATTCATGGCATCGTCTGCAAAAGCAGGGGCGGCCAAGACAAGTAAAACCAGATATCGCATACTGTTAGAGTGCCCAAGACCGAAGCGCTTGACCAGTCATATCCGTGTCACCGGGCGGAGCATTGCGCGGCGAGCGGGTCCATGACCTTGCGCCAACGACGCGGCGCCAACGCCAGACAGGCCATCACAGGCAGGGACTGCGGCAGCATCGGGCTACCGTCCGGGATGATCAGGGTGTCGTAGGGCCGTGATGGATGCGTGTGGTGATCTGAATGTCGCGGTGCGTTCAGCATGACGGCAGACGAAAACCAATGCGGGCTATTCCAGCTATGGCGCGCATTGACGGGTTCATATTTGCCATCAACCTGTGACCTCATCAGCCCATAGTGCTGGACGTAGTCGGACAGCAATAATTGCGACGTGCTAAATGTGGCGAGCGCAACATAGACTGCGGCCCCAACCGGCCCTCCGATAAGCCACGCCAGCACCACAAAGCCCACGGCCCCCCCGATATAAGTCACATAGGGGTGCCGATAAACGGGGGCACCGGTGCGCTGTTGGCGTTCGGTCTCGGCGGCCAGCCCTTTGCGGAATGATCCGCGCCAGGCTCGTACTGCAAATTTATAATAGCTTTCGCCGCGCCGCGATGTCGATGGGTCCAATGGGGTGGCCACATGCCGATGGTGCACAAGCACATGCGCAGATGTGTGATGCCCGAAAAGCAATGAAATATAGACCCATTTCCCCAAGCGGTGCGGGCCACGCCCGCCGCGATGTATCAGCTCATGCGCATTGGAATTGCTGATTTGTCCAAAGAAAAATCCAGCGGCGATGAAGAGGCCAATTTTGGCGGGTAAGTCCGTGTTTCCGTTTGAAAGCGCGCTGACGACCAGCGCAAGAAGCCCAAAGTGAACCACGCCAAGGGTGACTGACAAAACCATTGCAGCCGGGAATTCGCTGTCTTTTGTCGGCGGTGTGACGTGATGAACAACCTCATCCAAACACGCTGCCAACGCTGTGAGATAGATCAGGCTCGCTAAAATCCAGATCCCACCCAAGATTGCAGCCGCACAAATAAGTGCGACAGGGATAAGCGTGGCGAGTGTGAATAAGCGCATTGGCGTTAACAAACGGATCATTTATCGGATGTAGCACGCAATCATTAAAACGTCAGTGCCTGATCCCGCGACGAATTGTTTCACTTTTGGACAGCCCACTGCAGTTGCGCGGCCTCTTTCAATATCCATCAATCAGGACTAAGTGTTTGGAGTTCAGTGTTTAAGGGCCGCACGATGTCGTTTTTCAAAAAACTCAAAGACCGGATGCTTCGGTCGTCTTCCAAAATTGACGAAGGTTTGGATGCGATTGTAGGTGATGGCGGGGCGCCCGCGCCTGAATACGTTCGTGATGAACCGGTGCAAGCGGACACAATTCCGGAGCCGACAGAGGTTCGTTTAGCACCCGAGCCGGTAGCGCCGGAACCGGAACCTGTCACCGATGACCCAAGCCCGGCAGAGGTTGAGCCCGCGCCTGTTGTCGCTCCAATGACGACGCTGGAGCCGTCCCCGCTTGAGGTTGAACCAGCACAAGAACATCCAAAAACGGGTCTTTTCGGCCGTTTGATGGGCCGCGGGAACGAAAGTAACGTCGTGCGTCGCGTGCTTGATGACGACATGCTGGAACAGCTCGAAGAGTTGCTTATTTCGACCGACATGGGCGTGGACACAGCCCTACGTGTCACCGCGAACATGGTCGAAGGACGGATGGGCAAGAAACTATCTACCGATGAGATCAAGGCATTGATGGCCGCCGAAATCACGCGCATCATGGACCCCGTTGCGCGTCCGATGCCGCTTTATGCCAAAAAGCCGCAAGTCGTGCTGGTGGTCGGCGTCAATGGATCGGGTAAAACGACAACGATTGGCAAGCTGGCGAGTCAGTTTAAGGCTGCTGGAAAAACGGTTGTGATCGCAGCTGGGGACACGTTCCGCGCCGCAGCGGTCGAACAGCTTCAAGTATGGGGCGACCGCGCAGGTGTTCCGGTTTTGACGGCCCCCGAAGGGTCTGATCCGGCAAGTTTGGCTTATGACGCGATGGAACAGGCGCACCGCGATGGTGTGGATTTGTTGATGATCGACACTGCGGGCCGGTTGCAAAACCGCGCTGATTTGATGGAAGAACTGACCAAAATCGTCCGGGTTATCCGCAAGAAAGACCCTGATGCGCCGCATAATACGCTTTTGGTTCTGGACGCAACGACGGGGCAAAACGCACTCCAACAGGTTAAGGTGTTCCAAGAGCTGTCGGATGTATCCGGCCTTGTGATGACGAAACTGGACGGAACCGCAAAGGGTGGCGTGCTTGTGGCGTTGGCCGATAAGTTCGGATTGCCTATCCATGCGATCGGGGTTGGCGAACAAATTGATGATCTTGCCCCGTTTGATCCCGAAGATTTCGCAAATGCGCTTGTCGGACGTGATGTCAAGTAGCTGCCGCTCTCGTGGGTGACTGGATCGTTCAACTTGCGGGAACACCGCAAGGGGCTCAGCTAGCGACGGCGCTGGCGTTGATGTCTGCTGTTGCGCACGCCGCATTTGGAGCGTTGCAAAAGGGGCGGCATGATCCGTGGCTGACGCGCGGTGCGATTGATGGCTGGCTTGCCTTAATCTCTGCGCCTGTGGCCCTGTTTTTGGTCCCTTGGCCCAATGCATTCACAGCATGGATGCTGGCCGGTGCTGTGGTGATCCACCTGATCTACAAGCTGACGATGGCGCTGGCGTATGAAAAAGCGGCCTATACGGTGGTGTATCCTGTGGTGCGCGGGACTGGCCCATTGGTTACTGTCATCGCGGCATCTGCCATTTTTGGTGAACATTTTACGCTCGTTCAATGGATGGGCGTTGGGTGCTTGTCGGGGGGGATTTTGCTGCTTGCGCTGCGCAATCTGTCCGAAGAAACAATCGACCTCGGGGCGCTAAAAACGGGTTTAGCTTGGGCCGTTCTTGGCGGTGTGACCGTTGCGATTTATACCACGTGGGACGCCTATGGTATTCGGTCCAGCCTGAACCCCTTCACGTTTTTGGCATGGTTTTTCTTTGTGACGGCGTTTGATTTTCCGATCATCGCCGCTGTTCGCTATCGCCGAATGTCGGCCAAGCCTGATCTTGGTCCGCTGTTGTGGCGCGGATTTGCGGGCGCATTCATTGCTTGGATTAGCTTTGGCGGTGTCATGCTTGCTACGCGGCTTGATAAAGTGGGCGAGGCAGCTGTCCTGCGAGAGACGTCGACAGTGTTTGCAGCCCTGATCGGATGGTTCATTTTGGGCGAAAAAGTGGGGCCGCGCCGCCTATTGTTGATGGCATTGGTTGCACTTGGCGCCGTGATCGTTGAAATGGGCGGATGAAGGAGACCAAGATGGCTGAAAAACAGATTAACCCTATTCTAAAACAGGTGCTGGAGCTTGGCCCGACGGTGGTGTTTTTCGTGATTTACATGCGGATCAAGGAAGATGTGTTCACGGTTTTTGGTACTGAATATTCTGGTTTCATCATGGCAACGCTTGTATTTGTGCCAATATTGCTCGTCTCGATGGGTATCCTTTGGCAGTTGACTGGCAAGCTAAGCCGGATGCAGGTTTTTACCGCATTCATGGTTATCTTTTTTGGTGGGCTTACCGCGTGGTTCAACGACGAGCGTTTTTTCAAAATGAAGACCAGCATTGTATACGGATGCTTTGCAGCCATTTTGGGCTTTGGTCTGCTGCGTGGGCGCAGCTATTTGCGGTACATCATGGAAGATTTTTTGCCAATGCAGCAGCAGGGTTGGATGATTTTGACCCGTCGATTGACGTTGATGTTTTTGGGTTTGACTGTGGCCAACGAGCTGATCTGGCGTACGCAATCCACCGAGCTGTGGGTTAAGCTGGAAACGTTTGCTTTTCCTGCAGTGCTTTTCGTATTCTTATGGTTGCAGATTGTCGCACTTCAGAAATACTTGATTGACCCTGATCAGGGCTAACGCATTTCGACGTAGGATGTGGATCTGTGGCGCATGCTGCGATGTCCAGATTGTTTGTACCGCAACGAATCCACCTGTGTGATCGTCAGGTGTGGACGGAAAGTGACCCCGCACCGTCCGTCTGCTGCCCACTGTACGATACCTGTAACTTTGTTGTTTAGGAACGTGAACTCAATTTTGTGCCCCCTTGCAAGAGGCGCAGATGTTTTCATAAGGGCACCGGTTTCGTTCACGTCATTGATCACGGCCTCGGACGGGCCAAAGGGTGTTTTCATCGTGGTCGGGAATTCAGTGCGGTAACGGTGTGGGCGATATTGCATGGGACTGCTTTCGACTAGGGTACTTAGACCTAACCGACCAGATATTAAGGTTTCATTACGGTCCAATAATCGCTTTGCTTGACGCTTCACTGCAGCAGGTCTAGGACTTGGTCGTGGCGATTTGTTACCGGATTGCGGGCCACGTTAAATATGCCGCTAAAAAGGGTCACGGGCGTTGCAGCCCCGATACCTTTGATCGGTGTCGGGGTTTTTTGTTGGCCAACCGCCAACCGGAGAAAAGATAATGACCACTTGGAGCAAACGCACCAAAGCCGTCCACACGGGCACCCGCCGGAGCCAATACGGTGAGGTATCAGAAGCGATATTCCTGACCCAAGGCTTTGTTTATGAAACAGCAGAGGCTGCTGAAGCCCGTTTCATCAAGGCAGGGACTGACGAATTCATCTATGCCCGTTACGGCAACCCGACCGTGCGCATGTTCGAAGACCGCTTGGCGGATATGCTGGGATATGAAGACTGTTTTGCATGTAATTCCGGCATGGCTGCTGTCAGCGGCGCATTGATGGCGCTTGTGAAATCCGGCGATCATATCGTGTCGTCGCGCGCGTTGTTTGGGTCTTGCCTGTATGTGCTCGAAGACATCTTGGCGCGGTTCGGCGTTGAAATTACGCTTGTTGACGGTACAGACAATGCGGCGTGGGATGCGGCCATTCGGCCTGATACGCGCATTGTTTTCTTTGAAAGCATCTCGAACCCGACGCTTGAGGTGGTTGATATCCGCCACGTCGTAAAGGCGGCCCATGCCGTTGGCGCATTGGTGTTGGCGGACGATGCGATGGCCACCCCGATCTATTCATATGCGGCTGAGTGCGGCGCTGATATCGCGATTATTTCCACGACGAAACATGTGGACGGGCAGGGACGTATGTTGGGCGGTGCCATCTGTGGATCAGGTGATCTGATACGCGGCCCGATCGAGGCTTATGTCAAACACACTGGCGGCGCGATGAACCCGTTTACCGCTTGGACACATCTGAAATCATTGGAAACTATCGATTTGCGCGTTCGCGCGCAGGCCGCGGCCACGGTGGAGATCGCAAATGCCTTGGCGGGTCATCCAAAGCTTACGTCGGTACGGTACCCGACCCATATAGATCATCCGCAACAGGCAGTGGCTTTGTCACAATCCAAGGCGGGTGGCACCGTGTTGGCGTTTGAGGTGGATGGCGGCCGTGATGCCTGCTTCAAATTCCTCAATGCGCTAAAACTGTTTACGATTTCCAACAACTTTGCCGATGCCAAATCCATCGTGACCCATCCGGCAACAACCACGCATCAGCGGCTGCCGCAGGAACAAAAAGATATGTTGGGTATCTCCATGGGGTTTGTGCGTCTTTCGGTCGGGTTAGAGGACCCGGTTGATCTGATTGCTGACCTGAAACAGGCGCTTGACGCAATTTGATTGCGGATATGACGCAGGGTGTGGCGTTTTTCGTCACACCCTTGGGGGGGTGATCTGATATGTTGCCTGCAAGGAGACCGCGTTATGACTGATTTACGGGCAACATTTTCACGACTCTATTACGAAAATGATGGAAGTTCCGACGCGACACCCCATGTTAAAGGGGACGATGCACCAGACGGGGCCCAAGATATGAACGTTCATGAGACCGACTTTGACCGTGAACCAACGCGCCAAGAGGCGGAGGCGGCTTTGGCCTTGCTGCGCCGCTGGGCTATTGATGTATCACCAGAAGAGGTGTCGATGCTCGACCCGTTGGTCAGCCGTCTGATCCCCGGCCAAGAGGTCAGCAATTACCCCGCATTGGCCCGCGCCTACCCCGAGGCGTTTGAAGTCGATGATGCCTATAAGGCCTCGATGCCAGACCTGCAGAACGGGCCAAGCAGCCTGATCCGTGGGACCAAACAGCAAATCCAGCATGTTGGGATTAGCAATTTCCGCCTGCCGATCCGGTTTCAAACCCGTGGTGGCGGTGATTTGACGCTCGAGACGTCGGTGACCGGGTCCGTCAGCCTTGAGGCCGAAAAAAAGGGCATCAACATGTCCCGCATCATGCGCACGTTTTATAAACATGCCGAAGAGACATTCAGCTTTGAAGTGATCGAGCAGGCGCTGGATGCATATAAAACTGACCTCGAAAGCTTTGACGCGCGCATTCAAATGCGATTCTCGTTTCCGGTAAAGGTCGATAGCCTGCGGTCTGGCCTGTCAGGGTACCAATATTACGACATCGCGCTGGAGCTGATCGAAGTGGATGGTGTCCGCCGCAAAATTGTCCATCTGGATTATGTATATTCAAGCACATGCCCGTGTTCGCTGGAATTGTCCGAGCATGCCCGCCAATTCCGCGGCCAGCTTGCGACGCCGCACAGCCAGCGGTCCGTTGCTCGCATGTCATTGGTGGTTGAGGCCGACCAGCCGATTTTGTGGTTCGAAGACGTCATCGACATGGCCCGCGCTGCGGTGCCGACCGAAACCCAAGTCATGGTGAAACGCGAAGACGAACAGGCGTTTGCCGAGCTGAATGCCGCCAACCCGATCTTTGTTGAAGATGCAGCGCGGCTGTTTTGTGAACAATTTCTGAAAGACCAACGCGTCGGTGATTTCCGCATCGTTGCCAGCCATCAAGAAAGCCTGCACAGCCATGATGCGGTGTCGATCCTGACTGAAGGTGCGACTTTTGATGCCGCATCCATTGATCCACGCCTGTTCCAGACACTGTTCCACACAGGTTAGGCGCACGTCGATCCTTGACATGGATGCAATGGCGGGCCACCCCTGACCCATGCTTGATTTACGCCCAGTGGGATATGTTATCGGACTGCTTGTGGCGTCGCTTGGGATCACCATGCTGGCGCCTTTGGCGGCTGACCTGCAGGCAGGTAACGGCCATTGGCCCGTGTTCATGGAAAGCGCGATTGTCACCATCCTGACGGGCGGTTTGATGGCGGGGGCCTGTGCAAACGGGGTCACGGCGGGCCTGACGCTACGGCAGACGTTTTTGCTCACGTCGCTTGTTTGGCTGACGCTCCCCGTTTTTGGCGCGATCCCCTTTGTGATCGGGGCTACAAACGCAAATTTCACAGATGCATTCTTTGAAGCGATGTCCGGTTTGACAACGACAGGGGCGACTGTCTTTAGCGGGCTAGAGGCGTTGCCTGAGGGGCTCAAGCTGTGGCGCGGTATTCTGCAATGGCTTGGCGGCGTTGGTATCATTGTGGTCGCGATGGTGTTCCTGCCTGAACTGCGGGTTGGGGGCATGCAGATTTTCCGCACGGAAGGCTTTGAAACTGACGGCAAGATCTTGCCCCGTGCCGGCGAAATTGCCAGCCGTATTGCGGTGATTTATGTGTCGCTGACCGTCACGTGCGCGTTGGCCTATTCGGCATTTGGTATGACCGGATTTGATGCTATGACCCACGCAATGACGACCGTGTCGACGGGGGGGATGGCCAACTCGGATGCATCGTTTGGCGCCTACGGAATGGCGGTTCATTATACGGCTGTGGTGTTCATGATCCTCGCGGCACTGCCATTCGTGCGCTACGTTCAGCTGCTCGCAGGGACGGCTGTGCCGATGTACCGCGACAGCCAGATCCGCACATTTCTCATGATCGTGAGCATTTGTGTTTTGCTCATTTCCGCATGGGTTTGGGGCCGCGACGGGATCATCACCGAAACGGCGTTCCGCGAAGCATTATTCAACGTCACATCGATCATTTCGGGGACGGGATATTCGAACGCGGACTACATGACGTGGGGCACGTTTCCGGTCGTGATGTTCTTTTTCATCGGCCTGATCGGCGGCTGCGCGGGATCAACGGCCTGTTCGGTCAAGGTGTTCCGGTACCAACTGCTCGTCGCCTCGATCAAAAGCCAGATCCGGCAAATCCACTCGCCGCATGGCCTGTTTGTACCCCGCTACGACGGGCGGCCCGTGTCAGACGATGTTCTGAATTCGGTCATGGCGTTCTTTGTGGCCTTTGTTCTGGCGCTTGGCATCGTGGCGACGTTGCTTGGGCTGACAGGGTTGGATTTCATCACCTCTGTGTCAGGCGCTGCATCCGCGATTGCAAACGTCGGCCCCGGGCTTGGAACCGAGATTGGGCCTGCGGGCAATTTCTCTGGGCTCAATGACACCGCCAAGTGGATTTTATCCGTCGCGATGTTCTTTGGCCGTCTTGAAATCATGGCCGTCCTCACCATCCTGACCATATCTTTCTGGAGATCATAAATGACCCAACGTCCTTTAGGTGCTCAAATTTCCCACATGCTTAAGGATCGCGGTGTGGATGTGATCTTTGGCATTCCGGGTGTGCATAATCAAGAAATGTACCGTGGGATTGAAGAGGCGGGGCTAACCCATGTGCTTGCGCGCCACGAACAGGGTGCTGGTTTTATGGCTGATGGCTATGCTCGCGCGACAGGCAAGCCGGGGGTGGCTTATGTCATCACGGGGCCAGGGGTTTGTAATATCATGACCCCGATGGGCCAAGCCTATTCGGACAGTGTGCCGATGTTGGTGCTGTCATCGTGTTTGGATGAAACCGAAGGAACGCGCGGCCAATTGCACCAGATGAAGGACCAAGAAGCCGCCGCGGCAACTGTCTGCGATTGGTCTGCCACGGCCCGCACGGCTTCGGCCGGGTATACGCTGATTGACCGTGCGTTGTTTGAATTTGATGCGCAGCGCAAGCGCCCCAAGCACATCACCTTTCCAATCGGGTTGTTACAAGGCAATGCAGACGCATCCCCGCAAAAACCGCAGGCAGTCGTCAGCTTGCCTGATCCAGTTGACGGACAGGTTGCCGGCTTGGCCGATATGATCCGCGAGGCCCGCAGGCCATTGTTTATCTTTGGCGGTGGGGCCGTGCATCTGGACTTTGCGGGCGCGGTCTTGGCCAGTTTGGGGGCTGCAAGCCTTTCGACATATGCGGGGCGCGGCATCGTGCCATCCAGCGATAAGTTGCACTTTGGCGCCCCCCTTGCGCGCCCCTCAAGCGTTGATGTTATCGCAAGCGCCGATCTGGTGATTGTCATGGGGTCGGAACTATCAGAGGTCGATCTGTGGCGCGATACGTTGGGCCACACCGCAGCCTTGGTGCGTGTTGATATTGATCCAGAGGTGCTGTGCGATCGTCATGCTGCCGACTATGTCATTCTGGCGGATTGTTTTGCGGTGCTGGATCAATTGTCAGACCTACTTGATGTGCCGCGCGACACTGATTGGACGGCGGCAGAGGTGACCAAAGCACGGGCCAAATGGCGGTCAGAAGTAGAGGCAGAACGTGTCGGTATCCTCCCCGTGGCGGATGCGCTGCGCGACGCATTGCCCGTCGATACGTTGATCTATTCTGACATGACCCAGTTTGCCTATGCCGCCAAAGAGGTATGGCCGATGGACCGTGCTGGTCTGTGGCATCACCCTTGCGGCTTTGGCACGCTGGGCTATGCGTTACCTGCGGCCATTGGCGGCAAGATCGGGGCAGGGGAGCAACCGGTTGTGGCCATCGCAGGGGATTACGGATTTCAATACACGTTGCAGGAACTGATGGTCGCGGTTGAACTAAACCTCTGTCTGCCGATTATCATTTGGGACAACGGGAAGCTGGGCGAGATCGAAGACAGCATGGTCCGTGCACAGATCGCGCCGAACGCGGTCATCCAAAAGAACCCTGATTTTGTGAAACTGGCAGGCGCCTATGGATGTGCAACAGCGGCGCCAAAATCGCTTGCTGACCTAAAAGCCGCCGTAACGAAGGCGCTTGGCGCGGATGGACCAACAGTGATCCATGTGACTTCAGACATCTGCTAAAGGGGTAGGATGGGTTTTAACCCATCCGCTTACCAGCAGCTGACCAATACGGTGCTGTCAGCTGCCCGCAAGGTCAGCGTCTCTGGCGGCATAAAGGCCATTGTGTCCGTGGTCAGAGCTGTAATCCCGGCCGCATCCAGTGATGCCAAAATCTCGTCGCTATCGACTGAAAAGCTAACCTGTGGTGGCAACACTTGCCCACCGCTGGCTTTGCGCGGCAACAACATCCCAAGAACTGACCCGCCGTTGTCAAAAACAGGTCCCCCCGCATCGCCGGGTTGGGCAGTCAGGGCCAACCGTTTGATTGCTTTTTCGCCGTTTAAACCACGCAGGTCAGCCAATCGGCCAAACGTCAGTGACGGTGCCACAAGTACACCGCCATAAGGAAAGCCTGCTACAGCCACTTCTGCTTGTAGACGTGGAATGCCCGTTTGGAACATCGCAACACCAAGTGGGGACAACGCGACATCAGGGCGCAAAACGGCTAGCCCAAGGGTTTCGTCCAAATGGACAACTTGCGCGTCGTGCTCACCGTTCAGTGAAATCCGCGCGCATGATCCAACGGCCTCTGCGGTTGTCAGGACTGCACCTGCATCATTTATGAAAAAGCCTGACCGCGACAGTTTGGGTTTGCGCACGGCCAAACCGCCAATCTGATCGATGGCTTGATCTTCGCTTGGGGGTGCAAGCGAGGGGTCCAATGCGCCGTCAAATGTCACAAAGCTGCTCTTCATCTCGCGCAATACACGGCGGCGGCGTTCGTCGTCGCCAGCTGGCCAAATCAGGCTAAAGCCCTTGATCGTGCCATTATTGCGCGTAGCGTAGGTGTAGGAATGAATGTCGGCGTTGATACCCTCAATCTCGAATGAGCGGTCGCTACGCTTGCGCGGACCTTCACGGGGGATAACCGCGAGGGTCTGCAGAATTTCATACAGGCCAAACATACGGTTCTGATCGCCTTCTTGCGAAATAAACAAGACATGGGCATCCAGATCGCTTGTGGGCTCAAAGCGCACGAATGGTGGGTCATAGTCGGAAAACGCAACAATGCCTGTCGGGACCAGCATCTCGATACCGGATGCAGCATCGCGGACCAATTTTAGGTCCATGCCATCAAGCACGGCATTGTAGGCGTTCAACAAATCAGCCCGCTGCGCGGTTGTCAGGATGCCAGTGGGGTCTGTGTTGTTGGCCTCTTGCCATGCACGCATTGATGCACGTGTGCCGCGCCCAAAGGCCCCGTCGATGGCAGATGTATAGAACCCTGCCCACTGCAATGCGGTTTGCAGGTCTTTGAGTTGGTTGCTGTTTAGCAAGCTTTCCGATGCCCGCGCTTGCCTGCGGGTCTCGTCGGGGATCGCGACGGGGGCAATGACGGGGGCAATGACGGGGGCAATGACGGGGGCAATTGCCTCTACCAGTGGGGTCACTGCGATTGGTGCGACGGCTTCAACGTCTGGCGCGGTGGCGTCTGGCAATGGCTGCGCTGTCGTTTCGGCCCCCACGCCCACAGGCCAAAACTGTTGCCGAAAGCTGCCGCCTGTGACGATAAAGCTGTCGTTGGGGATTTTTGCGGCGCGGCGCATTTGGCGCAGAACGGTGTTCGCGTCATTCGGCGTATATGGCCCAAGAACAATGCCGTACCAACCGCCACCCAGAAAGTATCCGTTCACGTTTTCTAGCTGTCCTGCATAGAACCTTACACGCGCTTGTGCGGATGCAAGTGTCGGCTGTGCCTCGACTTGGACGTAAGCAATATCCTGTGCCAAGGTGGTCACGGGCCAAAGGCCAAGGAAAAAAACTGCAATAAATACCCGCAACATTAGAACGCCTCAAAATCTGGAAAATCAGGACCGCAAACGCGGATTGCCGCAGAAACTAACAGAGCTACACCAAAGTGCAGCCCCGAAAATACACAGGAGACGAAGAATTAAGCACCCGTGTTCTAATTGACCCTGTGGGTCCACGTAGCTATGAGGTGACCAACCAGTCAAAGAGGGCAAAGATGGCCGATAAACCACGCAGTTTTCAGGAAATCATCCTACGGCTTCAGAATTATTGGGCGGCCAAAGGCTGTGCCATTTTGCAGCCCTACGACATGGAGGTCGGCGCAGGGACATTTCACCCCGCCACCACCTTGCGTGCGCTTGGCAATAAGCCGTGGGCTGCGGCCTATGTGCAGCCGTCCCGCCGCCCAACTGACGGGCGCTACGGCGAAAATCCGAACCGCCTGCAGCACTATTACCAATACCAAGTGATCATCAAACCAAGCCCGCCGGATTTGCAGGCGCTTTACCTCGGCTCACTGGAGGCAATCGGGATCGATGCATCCATGCACGACCTGCGCTTTGTCGAAGATGACTGGGAAAGCCCGACATTGGGCGCTTGGGGGCTTGGCTGGGAAGTCTGGTGTGACGGCATGGAAGTCAGTCAGTTCACCTATTTCCAACAAGTCGGCGGCCACGATTGCAAACCTGTATCAGGCGAGCTGACCTACGGGTTGGAACGCCTTGCGATGTATGTGCTTGAGTGCGATCACGTGATGGACATGCCGTTCAACGACCCGGACTCTCCGATTGCGATGACTTACGGCGATGTGTTTTTGCAGACCGAACAGGAATACGCGCGCTGGAACTTTGACGTGGCCGACACGGATGTGTTGCTGCAGCACTTTAAGGATGCCGAAGCGGAATGTGGACGCATCTTGGCCGCGCCTGCGGATGACCCAAAGACGGGCCGCCGTATCATCATGGCGCATCCGGCTTATGACCAATGCATCAAGGCCAGCCACGTCTTTAACTTGCTCGACGCCCGCGGTGTGATTTCGGTCACAGAACGCCAAGCGTATATTGGACGTGTGCGGACCTTGGCCAAAGCCTGTGCGGACGCATTTGTGCAAACCGAAGCCGGAGGATTTGCAGCATGATTGCGCGCATCGCGATCGTCGGGCTTTTCATCACTGCTTTGGTCGCAGGGGCGGCGATGTACTACCTACAGGTCTACGCCTACTACGACGATGTATCGGCGCAGATTGAAGACGTGCAATTGGTGTCGGTTTTGACGGGCGAACCCGAGGGTATTTTGTTCGAAAACCTCACGGCCATCGACAGCGACAGCAGCCCATTGCGGTTCCGGGCGTGTTTCACAACGGGCCTATCTCAAGCCCTGTTGACCGACACCTATGTGATTTCCGACGACGCAGAACCACGCGTCGCACCGGGTTGGTTCGACTGCTTTGATGCCGAACAAATTGGCGAAGATCTGTCCACGGGCATTGCAGTCGGTTTTATGGGACAAGAAAACATCCAATACGGGATCGACCGCGTTATCGCCGTTTATCCTGATGGCCGCGCCTATGCGTGGCACCAGATCAATTTCTGCGGAGAGGTTGTCTTTGACGGCAACCCCGTGCCGCCTGAATGCCCTCCAGCTCCTGAAAGACTGCAATAATGCCTGATCTTCTGATTGAACTTTTCTCCGAGGAAATTCCGGCGCGTATGCAGGGTAAGGCGGCAGCTGACCTGCAAAAGCTGGTCACTGACGGGCTGGTCGAGGCTGGCTTAACCTACAAATCGGTTGCTGCGTTCTCAACGCCGCGCCGTCTGACTTTGTCGGTTGAAGACGTGTTGGCTGAAAGCAAACCTGTGCGTGAAGAACGCAAAGGTCCCAAAGTGGGCGCGCCTGATCAGGCGATTGACGGCTTTTTGCGCGGGGCAGGCGTGACCCGTGACGATCTGGAAATCCGCGACGATAAAAAGGGTCAGGTGTATTTCGCTGTGATCCAGAAACCCGGACGTTTGGCCGCTGACGTCATTGCAGAGGTCCTTGAGGGGGCTGTGCGCAATTTCCCGTGGCCGAAATCCATGCGCTGGGGCACGGGCACATTGAAATGGGTCCGCCCGCTGCATTCAATCGTGTGCATTCTGACCGACGAGGCGGGCGTAGATGTTGTGCCGCTGGATATCGACGGGATCGTATCGGGCAACACGACCCGTGGGCACCGGTTCCTCAGCCCCGATGCGTTTACCGTCACGGGGTTCGACGACTACGAGGCCAAGCTAAAACGCGCCCATGTCATGCTGCGCGCAGATGAGCGTGCCGATATGATCTGGAATGACGCGACCAATCAGGCGTTCGCGCTGGGTCTCGAAGTCGTCGAGGATCGCGGGCTGCTGGTCGAGGTTGCAGGGCTGGTCGAATGGCCTGTTGTTCTGCTGGGCCAGATCGACCCGTCGTTCTATGAACTGCCTGACGAAGTTTTGCAGACATCGATGAAAGAGCACCAGAAATTCTTTTCCGTGCGCAATGCCAAGACGGGCCAGATCGAACGCTTTGTCACCGTCGCCAATACCGTGACGGCGGACGACGGTGCGACGATCCTGAAGGGCAACCAAAAGGTGCTGTTTGCGCGTTTGTCGGATGCGAAATTCTTCTGGGAAAATGACCTGCGCATCGCCAAGGCGGGCATGGGGCCGTGGCTGGATAGCCTGTCGAACGTGACGTTCCACAATAAATTGGGTACCCAGAAAGACCGGATCGACCGGATCGTAGCGCTCGCCTCCGAGATCGCGCCGCTGGTCGGTGCCGATGTGGCCGAAGTGGCCGAGGCCGCACGTGTCGCCAAGGCTGACTTGTCATCAGAGATGGTCTATGAATTCCCCGAACTTCAAGGGCTTATGGGGCGGTATTACGCATCCAAGGCGGGCTTGTCCGATGCCATTGCCGCCGCCGCGCAGGAACATTACTCGCCGCTTGGCCCATCAGATGACGTGCCAACAGCGCCTGTTTCCGTGGCCGTCGCACTTGCCGATAAGCTCGACACGCTGACAGGGTTCTGGTGGTTTGACGAAAAACCGACTGGCTCTAAGGACCCATTTGCATTGAGGCGTGCCGCGCTTGGTGTCGTGCGATTGATAGAAAGCTCTCAACTTCAAATTAACTTGGCAAACATTATTCAATCAGCTTTGACACCCTATCTTGCAGCAGAAATTGGAAGGGAACTTGTTGATAATGATGAATTCGTTACAAGAATCCTCCGAGGTTTAGGCTTAAAAACTGGAGATTTCGATTATAATCGCGATGTTTTTGACACTTTGAAAGCTAAAGTAAAAAGCTCGGACTTTGTATTAAGAGACTTGCAGCACAAAAATGCTGAAACTGGCAGTTTTTGGATATTGTCCGATGGCACGGATCTGACTTTGAGCCGGGAAACAGGCTTTGACTATATTGACCCCGAGGTGAAGTCGCTTGTTGACTTCTTCCACGACCGCCTCAAAGTTTACCTCAAGGACCAAGGCATCCGCCATGATATCATTGATGCGTGCATCGCGATGGATGGCTCGGACGATCTGACGTTGTTGGTAAAGCGGGCCAAGGCTTTGGCGGCGACATTGGCCACGGATGACGGTGAAAACCTGATCCAAGGGTTCAAGCGCGCCAACAACATCCTAACCAAGGAAGAAGCCAAAGACGGCGTCGAATATTCCTTTGGCGCTGACCCGAAACACGCGCAGCATGACAGCGAACGCAGCCTGTTTACCGCACTCGACGAAGCCGAGACCGTGATCGCACCTGCAATGGCGGCGCAAGACTTTGGCACCGCAATGACTGCTATGGCCGCACTGCGCGGACCAATTGACGCATTCTTTACAGACGTGCAGGTCAACGCGGACCAACAGGTCGTGCGACGCAACCGGCTTAACCTATTGTCGCGTATCAGAAAAACATGCCTCGGCGTGGCTGATCTGACACGTATTGAAGGCTAGATCTGCACAGGCGAAGTTTCTTTGACGCCTTGGGGATCGCTCCCTATGCTGCAGTGACACAATGGATGGTGCTGCAGTGCAGAATGAGAAGATATTTGAGCCGGTCACGTTGATCACAGCGACAGCCGCAATGGCACCGGACGTGCATGGTGGCCGCGCAAAATGCCTGCAACGTCTTGTGCGTTTGGACATGCCCGTGCCGCTGACAGTAGCGCTTTCGTTCAAAGCCGTGCACGACATTGCGATTGGCCAGATGCCGGACATGGCTGCGTTGATCGCGCCCTTTGGTGCGAACCCGCTCTTGTCCGTGCGCCCATCAAGCCAAGACCCTGATTGGGGCGGCCCAAGCGCCATTTTGAACGTTGGCATGAATGATGCCCGCCATGCGATGATGATCGACGATCTGGGTGAGGCCGCAGCGACAGCGCTTTACCTGCGGTTTGTGCGGTCCTTTGCTGTGCATGTGTCGCGGCTTGATCCCGATGCGTTTGATATTCCCGACAATGCGGACAGCAACACGCTCGCGCAGATGCTGGATGCCTATGAATTCGAGACAGACGAGCCATTCCCCCAAGACCCCGCCGTGCAATTGGCCGAAGTGTTACGGTCCATGGCGCGCGCATGGGACGGCACCACCGCCCGCCTGCTGCGCCAAGCCAAAGGTGCGCCAGCAGATGCCGGATTGGGCCTTGTTGTGCAGGCGATGGCATTGGGCGTGGGGCCGGGCGAAAGCGGCTCGGGCGTTATTCAATATGTCAACCAAACGACGGGGCTGCCGCAAGTCACGGGCCGGTATCTGGGGCAAAGCCAAGGCCGCGATGCCTTGGGTGTGGCGGATGGCGCCATCTATCTGACAAAGGATGACCGTGGGCCGTCGCTTGAAGAGCTGTGTCCGGATGTGTTTGCACAGTTGATCGCTTATGGCGATGTTTGTCGCCGCCAGCTGCGCGGTGAGATGCAAATAGAATTTACAATCAAAAACAACATCTTGCGCATTTTGGATGCCGTCCGTGTGCAACTATCATCGCGCGCCTCTGTGCGGGTCGCGGTCGCTTTGGCTGTCGACAATATTATTCCACGCGAAGAGGCTGTGATGCGGATCGAACCCGCAACATTGTCCGAATTGCTGCACCGCCAGATTGACCCAAGCGCCCCGCGTGACCGGATCGTGCGCGGGATTGCGGCCAGTCCGGGCGCTGCCTCTGGTCGGATCGTGTTGACCGCCAACGAGGCGCAAGCGAGTGCCGCGCGCAGCGAAGCTTGCGTGCTGGTCCGGCGCGAAACAACGCCTGAAGACATTCGCGGAATGCATGCCGCTGCTGCTGTTTTGACCATGCGCGGTGGTGTTACAAGCCACGCGGCCGTAATTGGCCGTGGACTTGGCCTGCCATGTGTCGTGGGTGCGTCCGACTTGGTGATTGACCGCAAAGCCCAGATGATCGTGTCCCCAGATGGACGCCGTTTTGCGGTGGGTGATCTGATCACGGTTGACGGCACGACGGGAGAAATCTTGGTTGGTTCGCCTGATATGCTTGAAGCGTCGTTGGATGAGGCGTTCCAGACCCTTTTGGACTGGGCTGATCAGTTCCGCGATATTGGCGTGCGTGCGAATGCAGACACGCCCGCAGATGCGCAAACAGCGCGTAACTTTAATGCGGAAGGGATCGGGTTGTGCCGGACGGAACATATGTTCTTTGAAGGGGACCGCCTTGGCGTCATGCGCGAGATGATCTTTGCTAACAATGGCGACGATAGGCGTGCGGTGCTTGACCGCTTGCTGCCAATGCAGCGCGATGATTTCAGCGAGCTGTTTCGGATTATGCAGGGCCAGCCGGTGTGCATTCGCCTGTTTGACCCGCCCTTGCACGAATTTTTACCATCGGGCAAAGCGGGACTGTTGGATTTGGCGGAACAATTGGCCTTGCCGGTCAATGATGTGGCTGACCGTGTGGCCGCGCTGTCTGAATATAACCCGATGTTGGGGATGCGCGGTGTCCGTCTGGGTATTGCGTTGCCGGAAATCTACGAAATGCAGGCCCGTGCGATTTTTGAAGCTACGGCAGAGTTCGCGCTTGCGGACGTCCCCTTTGTTGTTGAAATTATGATCCCGCTGGTTAGCGCGATGCGCGAAGTGGAGCTGGTCAAGTCGCGGATTGATGCCGTCGCTGCGGCTGTGCGTGCTGAACGCAAGGTCGACTTCTCGTACCGGTTGGGCGTCATGGTGGAAACGCCACGTGCCGCGCTTCGGGCCGAGGATATAGCGCAATATGCTGATTTTTTATCCTTTGGGACCAATGATTTGACCCAAATGACTTATGGGCTTTCGCGTGATGACGCGGGGCGGTTCATGTCGGCTTACGTTCAGCAAGGCGTGTATGAAGAGGATCCGTTTCATACGCTTGACGTTGAAGGTGTGGGCGAGCTGTTGTCGATTGGCGCAGAGCGCGGACGTAAAGGACGGCCTGATGTCGTGTTGTCACTTTGTGGCGAACATGGCGGTAGCCGCACGGCGATCGCGTTCTGCCGCAAACAAGGCTTTGACTATGTGTCGTGTTCACCGTTCCGCGTACCCGCGGCCCGACTATCTGCGGCGCAATTGGCCATTGCGGATAAAATACAGCCCTTGGCGTAAAAACCTATTATATCACGTTTCCGTTTATCGCAGCCTGCTGGGGTAGACGGATTGGATTGTTTCCCCTAAAGGTGCCGCGCCTGCGTGGGGCTTGCCGCGTGATGTTTGGGTTCGTGAAAATGCGTAATCTCGTTGGGACTGTTCTGAAGACGGCAGCAGCTTTGCTCACGTTCGCGGCACCTTTGCATGCCGATCAACTGATCACGAGCAGGCTCGAAGCGCTGCTGGGGCAAGAGCGCCAATCGCTTTCGGTTGTGCCCGATGTGCGGATGACGGCTTTGACCACATTGCCGCCAGTGTCCGAGCGCCAAGTCCAGACTTCAGCAGCAGGCTTGACATATGATCGTGCATTTTTGGCCACGTTGCCGACGGCTTCGGGTGGCGCGGCATGGAAGTGTTTGTCGGAGGCGCTGTATTTTGAAGCGCGCGGCGAAAGCGTCAAAGGCATGTTTGCTGTGGCAGAGGTCATTATGAACCGTGTCGACAGCAGCCGTTACCCAAATTCCGTCTGTGGCGTGATCAATCAGGGGACAGGCCGTAAGTTTGGTTGCCAGTTTTCATATACATGTGATGGCAAACCAGAAGTTGTCTCCGAGCCAGCAGCCTTCGTGCGGGTTGGAAAAGTGGCCAAATTCCTTGTCGGTGGGGCAGAGCGCCCGTTGACGAGCGGGGCGACACATTATCACACCAAGGCCGTAAATCCGTCTTGGGCGCACCGTTTCCCGCGGACCACAACCATCGGTGTACACCACTTTTACCGTCAGCCGACGCGGACTGCGTCCAACTAACGTCGTGCTTGGATGTCGCATCGCCGCCTTTGCGGGTCTTGCAAGGAACCTGTCCGGCTAGTATGCCGCAAAGGCTCTTTTGGGACGAATAAACTATGACTGATGATATCCGCCTCGCGTTCGCGCACCCTAGCGCGCGCGCGGAGGCAAGTGCTGACGCGCCATGCGACCGTATTTCTTTACGTGACTATACTGTCGAAGTGGAAATTGGGGCGTTTCAGCTGGAACGCGGGACCCTGCAACGGGTCAAATTCAACATCGTTGTTGAAGTCGCCCCGATCACAGGCCCCATAGATGATGACGTTGATCGCATCCTGTCCTATGACCGCGTGATCGAGGCTATCGGGATCGAGCTTGAAGCAGAGCGCATCAACCTGTTGGAAACCCTCGCGGCCCGTGTCGCTGAGCGTATATTGGTCGAGCCGCAGGCAGAGCGCGTCTTTGTGCGCATTGAAAAGCTAGATCGTGGTCCGTTTGCACTGGGCGTCGAGATCGTGCGCTCTCGCGATGGCGTGTCCCATGCGGGACAGACCCATCAAGAGGCGCCGCATCCACGGGTTTTGTTTCTGACGAACGATGCGATCGCGTCTCCGCACCTGAAAGGCTGGATCGATGCACTTGCAGGCCGTGACGCACCGCTCATTATTTGCGCTGGTGCGGCGGATCTTGCAGCGCCGCAAACTGGACATGCGATGACGCAACGCCGGATTGACCTTCTTGCGATTGAACAAAATGCATGGGTGTTGGCGGCAACTGATTTGCGCTGCAAGGTTGTAGAAACCCGCACCGAACTTGATTGGGCGATGAAGAACGGGCAGATTTGCGTTTGGGCGCCGTCCAAGATTGTTCTGGATGCGGTCGATGGTCCGTCGACGAATCCGCGCGATGCGCTCGCTTTGGCTGTGTGGTTCGCGTCCGAAATCAAGGCCAAAGAGCTGTTTGTTATTGGCACGGAGGCCCCCGACGCCGACATGCCTGTGCAAGCGATCCCTGTGGACCAGCCTGCGCTGTCATGAGCACGGCATATTATCAGCCGATATTGCACAGCACCGGACCACGGTCACCTGATGCTGTGTCATTGGGCTGGTGTTGGTTCGACCGTGTCGCGGTGCACCGACGCGGTGCGGCCCTGCAGTTTATTGCCGCAGCGGAAGTGCCTGCGGATGTGCTGAACCGCTTGACCCGACCGCGGGCGCCGATTTCAGGCCTGACGATGGATCAGCCACGCATCATGGGTATCTTGAATGTCACCCCGGATAGTTTTTCGGATGGCGGTCTTTTTGATGCCCCTGACGTCGCGGTGACCCATGCGCTGGAAATGGTCCAAGCCGGTGCGGATATTCTTGATATTGGCGGTGAAAGCACACGTCCCGGTGCCCAGACTGTTAGCAATACCGATGAAATCGCGCGGACCGCCCCTGTTATCATGGCAATTCGGGCGCAAAGCAACGTGCCCATTTCTATAGATACGCGCAAAGCTGACGTGGCCCAAGCTGCATTGGATGCGGGGGCGTCGTTGGTCAATGATGTGGCTGCAATGACCTATGACGCCTCAATCGGCCCTGTGGCCGCAAGGGCAGGCGCGCCGATCTGTCTTATGCATGCGCAGGGTGATCCGGCTACAATGCAAGACGCACCCACATATGACAACGTTCTGCTGGATGTTTACGATTTTTTGGCCGCGCGGGTTGCTGAGGCCGAAGCGTTGGGCATCCCGCGCGATCTGATCGTCGTTGACCCGGGTATCGGATTTGGGAAGACTTTGGAACACAACCTCGCTTTGCTGCGCGGATTACCGCTGTTTCATGGGCTGGGCTGTCCGATCTTGTTGGGTGCATCGCGTAAGCGGTTTATTGGCACGATAGGACAGGCGCCGGACGCGCGTGACCGGATGGCAGGCTCGGTTGCGGTTGCGTTGCACGGCGTGGCAGCAGGGGTGCAATTCTTGCGGGTTCACGATACGGTAGAGACACAGCAGGCGATCAGGCTCGCGATGGCAATAACGACGAAAGTGACAGACATATGACACGCAAGTTATTTGGCACCGACGGTGTGCGCGGCAAGGCCAATATTCACCCGATGACTGCCGAGATGGCGTTGAAAATCGGTGCGGCAGCAGGCCGATATTTCCGCAACGATGGGTCCAATGGCCACCGTGTTGTGATTGGCAAAGATACACGCCTGTCGGGCTATATGTTTGAAAATGCGCTGACTGCTGGTTTGACGAGCACGGGGATGAATGTACTTTTGCTTGGACCAATTCCGACCCCTGCGGTTGGGTTGCTGACGACATCGATGCGCGCGGGTGTGGGCATTATGATTTCGGCTAGCCACAACCCGCATCATGACAACGGAATTAAGTTCTTTGGTCCTGACGGGTTTAAGCTGTCCGATGAGGCAGAGGCCGAGATCGAAGAACTGGTGGCGGGTGTGATTGAACCTGCGCAGGCCAACAACATTGGCCGTGCCAAGCGGATTGATGACGGTCGGTTCCGTTATGCAGAACGGGTCAAAGCAACGTTCCCCCATGGAATGCGGCTCGATGGACTTAAGGTCGTGATCGATTGTGCCAATGGTGCGGGCTATAAAGTTGCCCCCGAAGTGTTGTGGGAACTTGGCGCGACGGTCATTCCCGTCGGCGTGACGCCGGACGGATTTAACATCAACGACGGGTGTGGATCAACGTCGCCGATGTCTGCGGCCGAGACGATTCTATCACATGGTGCTGACGTTGGTATTTGCCTTGATGGTGATGCGGATCGCGTCATGATTTTGGACGAAACCGGTCAAGTTGCGGATGGCGACCAGATCATGGCGCTGTTTGCGGGGCGTTGGGCGAAGACTGGAAAGCTGAACGGCGGGACTTTGGTTGCCACTGTGATGTCTAACCTTGGGCTGGAACGCCATTTGAACGCGCAGGGCCTGGCATTGCTGCGCACCGCCGTCGGTGACCGCCATGTGGTTGAAGCGATGCGAGCGGGCGGATTTAACCTTGGGGGCGAACAGTCCGGGCATATTGTCATGACTGATTATGCGACGACGGGCGATGGTTTGCTGGCTGGTCTGCAGTTTTTGGCGGCGATGATTGAGACAGGCCAAAAGGCCAGCGGATTGACCCGTAGCTTTGAAACCGTCCCGCAGATGTTGAAAAACGTCCGTTACGGCGTTGGTCAGACGCCATTGGAGGCTGACAAAGTGAAAGCTGTCATCGCGGACGCCGAGGCAAAGTTGATCGGCAAGGGCCGGTTGTTGATCCGTAAATCTGGAACAGAGCCGTTAGTACGTGTTATGGCCGAATGCGAAGACGCTGATTTTCTGGCCCGCGTGGTGGACGGCATTGTCGCGGAAGTTGAAGCCGCAGTCTGATCTGAACGGACTATAGGCTTAGGTGCGCGAAAACGCCTGTCTGGCCAGTGTTCTGAGGCTCGACCATTGGCTGATGATCAGACCGATCATGATCAACCCGAGTGCAATGAAGAACCGGAGTGGTAAGATTTCTGACAATATCCATGCGCCGAAAATCATGGACCAAACAGGGACTTGATAGTTTACCAGTGTCATGAATACAGCGCCTGCTGACCGGATTGTATAGACGCGCAGAAGGGCTGCGAGTGCCGTCGGTACGATCCCAAGAAAGATGATTGCAAGTGTGCTGGTGCGGTCTGTGACTGTTGGAATGCCTTCAAAAACCAGCATTGCAGGGATCAACGCGGTGGTGCCCACGACCAACAAAAGGGCCGCCAAGCTAATGGGGTCAATAGGGGGGCAGCGGCGTGTCATGATGCTTGATATCGCGTAAGATAGTGAGGCTGCGATGCAGGCGATTTGACCCAATGGCTCCCATCCCGATCCGATCCGTAAGATAGATGGTCCAATGAGGACCACCGCGCCGAAAAAGCCCAAAGTGACACCAACAAGGTTGCGGGTGCTCAGCTTTTCGTCAGTGAATACATGCGCCAATGGCAAAACGAAAAGCGGAAGTGCGGCCATTGAGATGCCCGCAAACGCAGACGGCACATATTGTTGCCCCCAGCTAAGGAGCGCAAACGGCAAAGCCGTGTTCAGCAGTCCAATGACGATCAGGTATTTGCACATCCGTTTGTCGAAAATTGGCAAGGGGCGGTTCAGCGCGCGCATGAGAACCAACAGCGCGGCGGCACCCAATGTGGTGCGTGCGCAAGCGACGGTGAGCGGGCCATAGCCTTGGAGCGCGATTGACACGACCATAAAGGTGCCACCCCAGATGACGCCAAGTGCGAGGATCGAGAGCCAGTTCGAGAGTGTTGGTGTTTGCATGGTTTGGTTTCATCATGCGGCAGCAGGACTGTCCATGTAAAAAAGGGCGCCCCTGATGGGACGCCCTGAGTGATGGGTTAAAACCCATCCTACGCAATGCTGCGTTTAGTTCTTGGCTTTGTCGACCATTTTGCCAGCAGAGATCCAAGGCATCATGTCGCGCAGCTTACCGCCGACCAGTTCGATCTGGTGCTCGTCATTGGACCGACGGGACGCTTTGATTGTCGGCTGGCCAACAGCATTTTCTAGCATGAAGTCACGCACGAATTTGCCGGACTGAATGTCGTCCAGAACCGCTTTCATGCGGGCCTTTGTCTCAACGTATGGCAGGATGCGTGGGCCGGAAACGTACTGGCCGTATTCTGCGGTGTTGGAGATCGAGTAATCCATGTTGGCGATGCCGCCTTCATAGATCAGGTCAACGATCAGCTTTGTCTCGTGCAAGCACTCGAAATAAGCCATTTCAGGCTCGTAGCCAGCTTCAACAAGTGTCTCAAAGCCCATGCGGATCAATTCGACGATGCCACCACAAAGAACGGCTTGCTCGCCAAAGAGGTCAGTTTCGCATTCCTGACGGAAGTTTGTCTCGATGATGCCGGAACGACCGCCACCGATGCCGGAGCAATAGGACAGGCCAATTTCCATGGCTTTGCCAGTGGAATCAGTGTGAACTGCAACCAAGCAAGGTACGCCGCCGCCTTTGGTGAATTCGCCGCGCACTGTGTGGCCCGGACCTTTTGGCGCCATCATGATCACGTCGATGCCGTCTTTTGGCTCGATCAAACCAAAGTGCACGTTCAGGCCGTGAGCAAACGCAATCGCGGAGCCTGGCTTGATGTGGTCTTTGACATATTTGGTGTAGGTTTCTGCCTGCAGTTCGTCGGGCATTGTGAACATGATCACATCACACCAAGCGGCGGCTTCGGAAATACCCATAACTTTCAAGCCTTCGCCTTCGGCTTTTGCTTGCGAAGGGGAGCCTTCACGCAGAGCAACGACAAGGTTCTTTGCACCGCTGTCGCGCAGGTTAAGCGCGTGGGCGTGGCCTTGGGAGCCATAGCCAAGGATGGCTACTTTTTTGTCTTTAATGAGGTTCACATCGCAATCGCGATCGTAATAAACGCGCATGGTGGCGGTCCTTTATGTTGGTTTCTGGGGGTGCTTATATCAAGCGTGCCGGATGATGTGAGGTTCAATTTTCACATATTTATACTCAGAAAAAGATTGTTATGCGCGATTTATGGATTTATCGGTGCATTTATGCTTGATGATACGTCCCGCGCGATATTGCGCCAATTGCAAACCGATCCGACCTTAACTGTGCCAGAGCTTGCTGCACTGACCCGTCTGACGGCGGGCAAGGTCACGCGCCGCTTGGACCGCATGACAACCGACGGTGTTATCAAAGGGCAGGTTGCCGTGATCAACTGGTCGGCATTGGGGTTTGCGGTGCAAGTATCTTTGCGGGTGACGTTGGATAAAACGCAGGCCCGTGCATTTGATGACTTTCTGGCAGCGGCCCGGATGGTGCGCGAAGTAATTGAGATCCAGACGTTTCTCGGCCGCGTCGATGTGCGGTTGTCTTTGGTCACGCGCGACTTGCCGCATTATCAGCAAGTGTACCGCGATCAAATCCTGACATTGCCGCATATTGCCGACATTGAGGCGCTTATGACGGTGGCGGCGGTGAAGGCGGATCGGGTGCTGCCGCTATGACCCTGGATGATCAAGACTTTGAAATCCTGCGACAACTGCAGCGTGATGCGACCCAGACCGCGAGTCAGTTAGCCCGCAAAATGGGGCTGAGCCAGCCTGCCATGTGGCGCCGGATTAAGCGGCTGCAGGATGCAGGGATTATCGCCGGCCGCGAGTTGCTGCTGGATGCCGAAAAGGTGGGGTTTGGCGTAACAGTTTTCTTGGGCGTTAAGCTGGCCACAAAAGGCCGCGTCAGTCTGGACGATTTTGAACGGACCGTTGGGGCCATCCCCGAAGTGCAAACGGTTGAACATGTTCTAGGGCTTTATGATTACCGGCTACGTGTTGTCGCACGCGATCTGGCAGACTTTGAACGTGTTCTGCGCCGCCGGATCATGGCGTTACCGGGGGTCGGCGATGTGGAGGCAAATGTGCTTTTGTCCGAGGAACGATTATGTGGCCCAATTTGAAAGTGGTTCTTCATTTTCATCCTATTGTATACACAAATAGACTTTGCCAATGATGAGCGTCTGGGTCATTCTGGCCGCTATTCTTAAAAGGAGCCACGTCCAATGTCGCAGATTGATCCCAATGGGCTGATGGAGTTTTCGGTTGTTTTCACCGACCGTTCGCTGAACCACATGTCAAAGGCGTTTCAAGGCGTCATGACCGATATCTCAACCATGTTGAAAGACGTCTATCAGGCGGATCACGTGGCCATTGTCCCCGGTGGCGGGACTTACGGCATGGAGGCAGTGGCCCGTCAGTTCGGCAATGGCGCCCATGCGATGATCGTGCGTAACGGGTGGTTCTCTTACCGCTGGACGCAGATTTTTGACGCGGGTGATTTCACGGCCAAAACGACTGTGATGAAGGCGCGCCAAGCGGGCAATGATACCCGTGCGCCGTTTGCGCCTGCGCCAATCGAAGATGTGGTTGCGGCCATTCGAGACGCGAGGCCGGACGTGGTTTTCGCCCCGCATGTGGAAACCAGTGCGGGCATCATTTTGCCTGATGATTATATTGCTGCCATGGCCGCCGCCGCCCATGACGTTGGTGCGTTGATGGTTTTGGATTGTATTGCGTCCGGCTGCATCTGGATCGATATGAAGGCGCTTGGCGTTGATGTTCTGATTTCCGCCCCACAAAAGGGGTGGTCTGCGACACCTTCTGCGGGTCTGGTGATGATGTCGGACCGCGCGGTGGACCGTATGGCGGACACCCAGTCAGACTCGTTCGCGCTTGATCTGAAAAAGTGGCACAGCATCATGCAGGCCTATGAAAATGGCGGCCACGCCTATCATGCGACGATGCCAACCGATGGCTTGCGCGCATTCCGCGATACCATGCTGGAGACCCGCGATTATGGGTTTGATAAACTGAAGGTCGCGCAGCAAACCCTTGGTGACGATGTGCGCGCTTATCTTGCTGGCAAGGGGATCAAATCGGTTGCGGCTGATGGGTTCACGGCGCCCGGCGTTGTGGTCAGTTATACCGACGATGTGGCTATCCAAAACGGGTCCAAGTTTTCGGCGTTGGGCATGCAGATTGCTGCCGGCGTACCGCTGCAATGCGACGAGCCTGATGACTTTCGCACGTTCCGTTTAGGTCTGTTTGGTTTGGACAAACTATATGATGTTCCGGCAACAATGGCGCGGCTTACAGGCGTTCTTGATCAGGTGCTTTGACGTTTGGCCCCAAGGCCAAGTTCCATCAGTTTGCGGCGGATTGGGGTTGCTCCGTACAGCGCCTTGATCCCCGCGACACGCAGGTCTTGGGCAATGGCTGATCCGGCGATGGATGCACGGTTCAGCGCGTCAACGCCTGTCACGCGCAACCGGACATCATTGTGCCGTGCGGCATGATACGCATCTAGCATAGTAGCATCGCCAATCGTTTCACCTGCGTCTAGCGCAAGGTCAAGCAAGCAAGCCAAGTCAGCAAGCGACATATTCAGACCCTGCGCCCCGATTGGGGGCATCACGTGCGCTGCTTCGGCGACAAGGGCTGCGCGTGGTCCGTTCATGGCGCTCGCGATTTGGCTGATGATGGGCCAAGTGCCGCGTTTTGAGACACATGTCAGGGGGCCATAAATCCCGCCGGACCGCGCTGTTGCAGCGGCATCAAAACTGGCTGGATCAAGGGCCGCAAGATTTGCGATCTTTGTCCCATCGTTCATCCAGACAACGGCAGAGCAAGGAAGGCCGTCGTGGTCGGGCAGCGGGACCAGCGTAAATGGGCCGCCAGAACGGTGTATTTCTGTGGATATGTTACCGTGTGGCTGGTCGTGGGTCACTGCAAATGTCAGTGCCTTTTGGCCATAGCGTGTTGTCTTGGCCGTAAGACCCGCTGCCGTGCGGACTGGCGAGTTGCGCCCGTCTGCACCGATCACGAGCTTGCAACGGACCTGCGACCCGTCGGTAAGCTGCACCAACGCATAGGCGGTGCGCGCAACCATATCTGCGAACCCGACACCGGTTTCTAACATCACATTATCCAGCGCATGCAGGCGCGCGATCATCTCGCGGCGGAGCAGCCAATTTGGCAGGTTCCAGCCAAATGGCGCATCTGAAATATCAGCGGCATCAAAGGCGGCGGTTGTGCGAATTGCGCCGTCCGGCCCACTGGCATCCGCGATCTGCATAACCTGCAACGGCGTTGCGTGCGGTGCAAGCGCATCCCACAGACCAGCGCGCTTTAAGAACGCTCTGGCTGGCTGCAAAAATGCGGTGGTCCGCAAATCGGCACCGTCGGCGGTTTGGGTTGTCACTGGCGGGGTCGGGTCAACGATCAAGACGGAAAAGCCAGCCGTACCAAAAGCCGCAGCCGCCGTCAGGCCAGCCACGCCACAGCCAGAGATAAAGATGTCGAAGGTTCGTTTTTTCATACCCCAGACATAGGCTGCGCGCGGCTGTTCGGAAAGAGCACTTTGCTATCTGCGACATTAGGTGGCGCAGCGTGGCTTGCTGTTGGGGTATGCGTGCGGCTAGGGTGGCGCAATATGAAAGGCCAGATCATGCACGACACTCGCATCCAGAACAAAGATGCCTACGCGCTTATCCTAGAGGCAATCGATAGCCATGTTTATACGCCCGGTGATCGGCTTGTCGAAAGCGAGCTGGCCGAACGGTTTGGCGTGTCGCGCACACCTATCCGTGAAGCGCTGCAGCGGTTAGAGACCCAGAATTTGCTGACCCGCGATGGGCGGTCGTTGATCGTGGCCTCGCTTGACCATAACGAACTGGCAGAACTGTATGTTGTGCGCGGTGAACTTGAAGGTTTGGCCGCACGTCTTGCCGCCCGTCATGCCAGCCCAGAAGAGGTTGGGGTGCTGCGCGACATGTTGGCGGAGGATCATAAGTTGGGGAATGATCCTGCTGCGCTGAGCCGCGCAAACCGACGGTTTCATAAACAAATCCATTTGGCGTCACACAACCGGTTCCTTGTGCGCCAGCTTGATCTTGTGCACCGGTCTATGGCGCTTTTGGCGACCACGTCATTGGCGGCCGAAGGTCGGATCGCGGGTACGTTGGAAGAACACAGCCGCATCGTTGAGGCCATCGGGGCGAACGACGGCGACGCAGCCTATGCAGCCCTGAGGGACCATATTTCCAAAGCCTATGTCACCCGTTTGAAGCTGGATGCACACGCGGTTGAATAGCGGTGTCGGGTAGCAGGACCCCATGTGTGGTCTTGTCCCAGTAATACGGTTTCCAGGCCAATTCGCTCAGACCTTTATAGGCCGCGACCGCGGCCAACGGGAAATACACCTGTAGGGTCAACGCCCATTTGATGAGCCATGTTTTTTTCGCGGCGCGCAATGCAATGGCTGCGACTGCAAGGTTTATCAGCTCTGTTGCGAAAAACACGGCTGCCAGACCCCAAAACCAATATGGCGGTAAAACCTGCAACAGCGGGTGGGTGACGCCAAATGGAATGACCCAGAATGACCATAGGACAGGTGCCAGAACAAATTGGGACAGTGTGCCTGCAAACAAAAGCTGCACCCCCCAAAACCGGCGGGCACCAAGATCGGCCCAAAGCTGCCGCGGGTCTCGCATGTGGACCGCATAGGTGATTGCATAGCCCTTAAGCCAGCGAGACCGCTGTTTGATCCACGGCCAAAACCGTCCGTTGGCCTCTTCTTGGGTCACCGTCGGGATCAGCTCGGTCCGGTATCCTGCACGCGCAAGGCGGACGCCCAGATCGGCATCCTCTGTCACATTATGGGCATCCCAGCCGCCCAATTCCTCTAGAATTTCACGCCGGAAAAATAGCGTTGTCCCGCCCAGCGGAACAACCAAACCCAGCTTTTCCAAACCAGGCAAGACGACGCGAAACCAACTCGCGTATTCGATTGTAAAGCACCGGGTCAGCCAATTTGCACTGTCGTTATAGTAGTCCAGAACGCCTTGTAGGCAGGCAACTTCGGGACCCCGATTGGCGAAATGTGCGGCAACGATGCGCAGTTGGTCAGGGGCGGGTGCGTCTTCTGCATCGTACACACCGATGATACTACCACGCGCAAAGTCTAACGCAAAATTCAACGCGCGAGGCTTGGTTCGCAACGTCCCTTGGGGGACAACGACGGGTCGCATCCATGTGGGCAGGACGGTTTTTCCCAGCGCATCGCGAGTCGTCAAATCGTCGCTTTCGGTTACAAGGCAGACGTCCAACAGCTCCATCGGGTAGTCGATTTCACGAATGCGCGCCAACAAGTGCTGTGCGATTTCTGTTTCGCGGAAAAGAGGGAT
>JAGSGF010000012.1 GCA_023955335.1 Yoonia sp. | reverse complement strand
CTTTGTTGGACGGGATGTGGAAAATGCTATCGCGGCCCTCGACATCTTCAATGACACCGGCCAGCTGTTTGCATGGCACGGTCGTCACAAATGAGATGTCGTTCGCAACGAAATCATCAACAATCTTCTTGGATATGGACAAAACTCTACTCCTCTTGGTCTGGGATGAAAATAATTTTGGGTGAAGCCACACGGCCTGCACTCAAATCCGAAAACGCCGCAGCACCTGCATCCAAAGGACGGGTTTCAACCCAATCCAATGCGCCAAGCTGGCCGTCAAAAATGGCCTGCGCGGTCTCGCGAAAGTCATCCATTGTATAGGTATAGGTCCCGATGAATGTGATCTCTTGCAACGTCATGCGCCGAATATCGAGGCCACCTGTACCTTCTGCCAGCCCGACATGCGCGATCACGCCTCCCGGATTGGTCATCGCAGTCGCGTTCGTACGGGTTGCAGCATAGCCAACCGCATCGATGACAACATGGGCATGCCCGTCAAAGCCACCTCGGGTCACGGCGTCGAAACCATCGATGCTATCCAACATCGCACGGCGCATGTCATTGGGTTCGATCACCGTGATATCAACCGCCCCGAAGGCGCGCAGCGCAAGTGCAGCACCAACACCAATCGCACCGCCGCCAATAACCAAACAGCGGGCTTGATCCAGCGGGCGGTCCACGGCTTCTTCGGCCAAGCGCACAGCATGCCAACCACACGCCAAAGGCTCGGCAAGCGCTGCTTTCTCAAATGAGACATGGTCCGGCACAGTGACCAAATTTGCGTCCGCAATTGCAACAAACGGGGCAAATGCACCCTCGCGCGGGGGCATCGAAATAATCATGCGGTCCGGGCACAGATTGTCGCGGCCGCGCTTGCATGCATCGCATATACCACAACTGACCAGCGGATTGATCGTAACGCGACGCCCCGTGCCTTCAACGACACCAGCCGCCTCGTGGCCAAGGATCAGCGGCGCGGGACGCCGGCTGTCGTGCCCCAAATATGCATGCATATCCGACCCACACAGGCCGGACGCATAGACGCGCACCAACGATTGGTCAGGACCAGCCACGGGACGCGGTATATCGCGCATCTCGAGCGTCTCGACCCCTGTATAGACCAGCGCCTGCATCATTTCGCCGCAGACAAATCGAAGTTTTCGCCGGGGAAGTATTTCGCCAGCCGGACGTCTGCCGCACGGGCGTGTCCCTCCATGCCCTCAAGTCTGGAAATCCGCGCTGTGGCTACACCTACACGCTTGGATCCATCACGTGTGGCGCGCTGCCATGTGACGATCTTCATGTACTTGTGAACCGACAAACCACCTGTATATCTGGCGGACCCGGATGTCGGCAAAACGTGGTTCGTACCAGATGCCTTGTCACCGTAAGATACTGTGGTTTCTTCGCCCAAGAACAACGAGCCATAGCAAAGCAGGCGACCAAGCCACCAGTCCAGATCATCCGCCTGAACTGTCAAATGCTCCGGGGCATAATCATCGGAACATGCAGCCATCTCTTCGCGGTCGGCGCAAACAATGACTTCAGCATAATCACGCCACGCGGCCTCGGCGTTTTGTCGGTTTAGCTCTGGCAAATCGGCGATCAGGTCAGGAACAATGTCCATGACCTTGCGGGCCAAACCCTCATCATCAGTCACCAGCCAAACAGGAGAATTGTAGCCGTGCTCCGCTTGGCTGACCAAATCAACGGCAACGATCATCGGGTCAGCAGTGGCGTCAGCAAGGATCAAGCTGTCTGTCGGGCCAGCGATCATGTCAATGCCAACACGGCCAAACAGGATGCGCTTAGCTTCCGCGACAAACTGGTTGCCCGGACCCACAAGAATGTCTGCTTCTGGCAGATCAAACAGACCGAACGTCATGGCAGCGACACCCTGAACCCCGCCCATAGCAAGGATCTTATCCGCACCACAAAGATCAGCGGCATAAATAATCGCAGGGTTCACGCCTTCACCAGCACGGGGCGGAGAGCACGCAACGATATGCTCACATCCGGCAACCTTGGCAGTGGTCACCGTCATGATCGCGCTGGCAATATGGGAATAACGACCACCCGGAACATAACAGCCGGCAGCGCGCACAGGGATCGCTTTTTGACCCGCAATCAAGCCAGGAACAATCTCGGTCTCGACGTCGGTCATTGTGGATTTTTGCAGTTCGGCAAAACGACGCACATTGTCGTGGGCGAACTGAATGTCAGCCTTGAGCTTTTCAGGAACCAGCGCCGAAGCCGCCGCGATTTCATCTGCAGACAAGATCACGCTACCTTCGTATTTATCGAACTTGGTTGCGTACTCCAGCGCGGCCTTATCGCCACCTGCCTCAATGTCCGACAGAATCTTTTGCACCGTATCGCGCACATCGCCCGAATCAGTCATGGCCGTTTTTGTCGCCGTTTTCAGATAATTACGTGCCATCAAGATGCTCCTATCCTAAAGTTTGATTTTCTTTATGTAAGCGCTTACATTGCATAATGCAAGCGCTTACATTATATTGGGGGAATGAGTACAAATGCACGCCCTACCCTGCAAGACGTCGCCGATCTCGCCAACGTCTCCACCGCGACTGTCAGCCGCATTCTCAATGATCCCGACAAAGTGGGCCAAGCTGCGCGCGACAGGGTCGAACACGCAATCGCAACCCTTGGTTATACCCCCAATTTTGGTGCCCGCGCGCTGGCCACGAACCAGACCAACACTGTCGGCGCGATTATCCCGACACTGTCGAACGCGATGTTCGCCAGCGGCATCCAGGCGTTTCAAGAAGTGCTTGCAGAGGCAGGGGTAACCCTGCTGATCGCGACGACGGGGTACGATCCCAAAATCGAATTGCGGCAAATCAGGTCGCTGGTGTCACGAGGTGCGAGCGGACTTTTGTTAATCGGAAACGACCGACTGGACGAAACGCGGAAATACCTTGCGACACGGCGCACCCCGCATGTGATCAGCTGGTGCTTTCGTGATGGTGCAGACCAGATGTTTGTCGGATTTGACAATTACGCAGCCGCCTATGACGCAACCCGGCGTGTGTTGGCCAAAGGGCATAAACGCATCGGCATTATCGCTGGCGATTGCACGTCAAACGACCGCGCGCGGGCGCGGCGCGACGGAGCAATGGCAGCCGTGGCAGCCACCCAAGATGCGCAAGTTGTTCAAGTTATACCCGCTCCCTACCGGATCGATGCTGGCAGACAGGCATGCGAAGAAATGCTACGCCTTGCCTGCCCTCCAACGGCCTTGATTTGCGGCAACGATGTGTTGGCCGCAGGGGCGATGATTGCGGCACGAAATCACAAGCTAAAGATACCCGACGACATATCCATTGTTGGCTTTGATGATATCGGCTTGGCATCTGTCGTGACTCCGGCCATGACAACAGTGCGCGTGCCACAGATCGAGATGGGCCGCGCCGCAGCGGGCCTATTGCTTGATGCTGTTGCAGGAAAACCTGATCTGACCGGGGTTCGTTTGGACACCCAGTTTATTGAACGCGGGTCGCTTGGACCCCCTCCGAAAAAGGGCTGACTATGGCGAAAATTGCATTTCTTGGGATCGGGCTTATGGGCGATCCAATGGCGCGGAACCTTGTTTCAGCAGGGCATGACGTTACAGTCTGGAACCGAACGCACGCCAAGGCCGAAGCAATTTTGGGCGCGACCGTGGCAGATACACCTGCGGCGGCTGTGGCCGGGGCAGAAATCATCGTCTCAATGATGTCAGACGGGCATGCGACCTTAGCGATCCAATCCGAACCTGCGGTACGCGGCACCTTGCAGCACGGACAAATTTGGGTCGAAATGGCGTCGATCAAACCCGCCGAAGCCCGCGCGCAAGCCGATGATCTATCACGCCTCGGTGTGGCCCACCTTGATGCGCCAGTATCGGGTGGAACCGCAGGCGCCAAAGCCGCAACACTGGCAATCATGGTGGGCGGCGATGCAGACACCTTCACAAGTGCTGCGCCAGTCCTGTCTGCGCTTGGACGGCCCGTTCATGTCGGCCCATCTGGCACAGGGCAACTGGCCAAGTTGGCGAACCAAGGCATCGTCGGCATCACAATCGGCGCGGTCGCAGAGGCAATGCTGCTGCTAGAAAAAGGTGGCGCTGACCCAGCGGCTGTAAGGGATGCTTTTCGGGGCGGATTTGCAGACAGCACCATTTTGCAATTGCACGGCGCACGCATGACCGATGCCGATCTGGACGCACGCGCACGGGCCGCTATCCAGCTCAAGGATATGAACAACATCATGGACGAGGCGCGCAGCCTTGGCTTGACCCTACCAATGTCAGCGGACATTCAATCGCGGTTCAAAACCCTATGCGATGACATGGGTTTTGGTGGATTAGATCACGCCGCACTTTACCTCGAGCTGCTTGCACGCAATTCAAGATCACAGGGCTAGTGACTGTCGCGCGGGGTCGATTTGCGTGCAATGTCTTGATATTTATCCGCATCGCGCAGGATCATGCCCTCATCAAACTGACCAACAAGCTGGCGGAAATATTGCTGCCACGGTGTCTGGCTTGCGGGCTGAGCATAGCCGCCCGCCTCGACCAGTCTCAAAGCGCGATCCGCCAGTTCATCCAAAGGGACCAGCATATTGGCAGTGCATTTATTGAGATCAATGCGCACGCGGTCGCCGTTTTGTAGCAATGCCAAACCGCCACCATCCGCAGCCTCTGGCGATGCGTTCAAAATTGACGGACTGCCGGATGTCCCTGACTGACGACCATCGCCGATGCACGGCAATGCCTCGATCCCCTGCTTAATCAAGTAGGACGGTGGGCGCATATTCACGACCTCAGCACCGCCCGGATAGCCCTTGGGGCCAGCGCCGCGCATGAACATCACACAGGTGGCGTCCAAGGCTTCAGCCGGATCATCAACGCGGTGGTGGAAATCTTCGGGGCCATCATAGACCACGGCACGACCTTCAAAGGCGTTCGGATCATCAGGATTAGACAGATACCGCTGGCGGAACGCGGCACTGATCACGCTGGTTTTCATGATCGCACTGTCAAATAGATTGCCAGACAGGTTAATAAATCCAGCCTGTTCCTTAAGCGGCTCAGCCACAGTTTTAATCACACGAACATCTAACGTGCGGGACTTGGTACAGTTTTCAGCCATCGTTTGACCGTTCACTGTCATCACTGTCGGATGCGGCAAAAGATTGGCGGCAATCAGTTCACCGACGACAGCAGGCACGCCGCCCGCTTGTTGATAATCTTCGCCCAGATATTCGCCAGCAGGCTGCAGGTTCACCAACAGCGGCACATCATGGCCAACATTCTGCCAATCATCATTGTTCAACGGCACACCCAAATGACGGGCGATCGCGTTGAGGTGAATGGGCGCATTCGTGGACCCGCCAATGGCGGAGTTGATGACAATCGCGTTTTCAAAAGCCTCGCGTGTCATGATGTCTGCGGGGCGCAAATCTTGCCAAACCATGTCGACGATCCGCTTGCCAGTTTCATACGAAATCTGTCCGCGTTCGCGGTAAGGGGCGGGAATGGCAGCCGCACCGGGCAACTGCATGCCAAGCGCCTCTGCCAATGAATTCATTGTCGTCGCGGTGCCCATCGTATTGCAATACCCGACAGACGGGGCGGATGCAGCTGCGATGTTCATAAACTCTTCATCGTCGATCTCGCCTGCGGCCAACTGCTCGCGGGCTTTCCAGATCACGGTGCCGGACCCAGCGCGCTCGCCTTTCCACCAGCCGTTCAGCATCGGACCAACGGACAGGGCAATCGCGGGGATATTCACGGTCGCCGCAGCCATCAACAACGCAGGCGTCGTCTTGTCACAGCCAATGTTCAAGACCACACCGTCCAACGGATAGCCAAACAAGGTCTCGACCAACGACAGATAGGCAAGGTTGCGGTCAAGCGACGCAGTCGGGCGTTTGCCCGTTTCTTGAATGGGGTGCACAGGCACCTCAATCGGGGTGCCACCAGCGGCGATGATCCCGTCCCGTACACGCTTGGTCAGCTCAATGTGGTGGCGGTTGCACGGCGACAGGTCGCTCCCGGTTTGGGCAATCGCGATGATCGGTTTACCCGACTGCAATTCGTCGCGCGTCAGCCCGTAATTCAGATACCGCTCCAGATAAAGCGCCGTCATTTCCGGGTTATTTTTGTTCATAAACCATTGACGAGAGCGCAAGTCTTCGATGCTGATTTTCTTCAAAGGAATGTCCTGACCAAATGGCATAGATTTGAGGGCGCGCGCATGCACCCCTCGATTTACAAGTACTTTACGTCCCGCAACCCGAATTGACTATAGCCACGCCGCGAAAATATAGGGTGCGACAACCGAACCCGTTAACGCAAACACCCCAAGATTAATCGGCCGTCAGGATCGCCTTCATCTGGGCCTTCAAATCAATTTCCCAGTCAACACGCATCTCGTTGAATTTGGCGATCAGAGCTTCATTTTCCATCGCGGGCACGGCTGGATCGTAATGCGACGCAATCTCGATCATGCCTTTGCGGTCCATTTCATCGAACACCGCAACTGCGGCATCAGCTTGCGTGCGGTCCGCACCCAAATGCTCAAGCGATGACCGCCCCATGCGTAGCGCACTGTCGTAAGATTCTCGAATGATATCACGGCAGCCCGCATTCCACAGATCATAAACATGGGTTCGGTCCACGGCGCGGGCGACGACTTTAAGGTCCGGATATTGATGGTGCAAGTAGCGGGCCAATTCAGTGATCTGATCTTTACCGTCAATGGCGATGACGAACAGTTTGGCGTCCGCAATTCCGGCGGCATGCAGCAGATCAGGGCGGGTCGCATCCCCGTAATAGGCATGCGCGCCGAACCGCTTAAGCATTTCCAATTGCGCCGAACTAAAGTCGATCACTGTTGGCGCATACCCTGCCCCATTCAATACCCGCGACACAAGACCACCGACGCGGCCATGGCCTGCGATAATGATCTTGCTTCCGCCATCGGGCATCGCGTCGGCTTCACGCGTTTCATCCACCATGAAGCGGGGCACGATTACGCGGTCAAACAAGATGAACAATGCAGGTGTCAGCAGCATGGACAAGGCAACAACCAGCAACAGCTGATCAGCCAAGGCCGTTGGGATCACCCCATTGGCCACAGTGAACGACAGTAAAACAAAGCCAAATTCACCCGCCTGTGCGAGACCCAAAGCAAACAGCCAGCGATCCGTACCTTGCACTTTGAACACAACGGCAAGCACATACAAAACGCCCGCCTTTAATATGATCAACCCCAAGGTCAGGCCAACGATCAGCGCGAGGTTTGCGCTTAGTAGACCAAAGTTGATGCCTGCACCGACGGTCATAAAGAACAGCCCCAGCAACAGCCCCTTAAACGGGTCAATATCGCTTTCAAGCTCGTGGCGGTATTCAGAGTTCGCAAGCACGACACCCGCAAGGAACGTGCCCAGCGCGGGGGACAGGCCCACCAGCGACATGAGCAAGGCAATCCCGATGACGATCATCAGCGCAGTGGCCACGAACATTTCGCGCAGATTGGCCGCAGCAATGAACCGAAAAATCGGGCCCGTCAGATAGCTGCCGACAATAACCACCGCAGCAATCGCGCCCAAGGTGACAAGTGCGACCTGCCAACCAACCAAACCAGCCACAAGACTTATGGTCTCGCCGTGATCGCCAGCTTCACCATGGGACATCGCCTCAATTAGGTCCGGCAAGGCCAGCAGTGGCACAAGGGCCAGCATCGGAATGACCGCAATATCTTGGAACAACAGGACCGAAAAGCTCGATTGCCCGCCATCAGATTTCATCAGGCCCTTTTCAGTCAAGGTTTGCAACACGATGGCCGTGGATGACAATGCAAAAACCAGACCAACCGCCAATGCAACTGTCCAAACCAGTCCAAAAGCCATGCCAACTGCCATGACCAATAGCGCGGTGATGCCAACCTGTCCGCCGCCAAGGCCCAACAGTTTGGCGCGCATGCTCCATAATAATTTCGGTTCCAGCTCAAGCCCCACGAGGAACAGCATCATCACTACGCCAAACTCGGCGAAATGCTGAATGGAAATCACATCCACGTGCAGCCACGCCAAAATCGGGCTGATCAGAATGCCTGCGATCAAGTAACCAAGCACGGATCCAAGGCCCAGTCGGGACGCAATCGGAACTGCGATGACACCAGCGATCAGAAACACAAAAGCAAGCAGCAGGAAATCGGTCATGTGGGGCTATCCATATATGTACAAATCGAGGTTAACGGATCGATACATTGAACACCACAAGGTCTGTTGCGATGTCCAATCCGCCTTGCAGACTAAAAGCTAATGACAAAATGTGCTCCCGGGCCGTCGGTCAGCGCAATACGTGCGCCCTGCGCAGCCAACATACGCCGCACAATCGGCAATCCCATGCCCGTTCCACCAGCCTCTCGACGGGTTGTGAAGAACGGATCAAAAATGCGGTCTCGATTGCCCAAGCTAATCCCCGACCCATCATCATAAAACAGGACGTTGTCACCTTGGTGAACCATCGTGACGCGACCCGCGCCATGCGCGCGCGCGTTGCTTGCAAGATGCCCAATCACAAGCCGCATTGCGGCGGCGTTAATCGGAACAGGTCCATCGACGTCAACAGTGACGCCTTGCGCAACATCAGACAGCAAACAGGTCCCAGCCGGCATCGGGTCTTGGGCTGCTGCAAGCGCGCGCTGCGCCTCTAGTAATGCGGCCATGCGCACGGATGCCTCAGAAACGCGTTCAACCAAGGCCGCCCGATCAGTCGGAGGTAACTGCGGATCAGCCAAAAGCTCGGCGGCGCCTGAAATTACGCTCAGCGGCGATTTCAATTCGTGGGTCACGTGATCGGCATAGGATCGCAACATATCAGCACGCCCCTGCAAGGTTTCGGCCATTTGGAACACGGCTGCACCCAGCTGGGAAAATTCAGGCGTGCCGAAATGTTCAGGTGGCGCCACAGTGTCCGCCCCGCGTGCGACAGACCCTGCATAATCAGTCAGCCGATGCACAGGCCGCAGCACAAGACGCCAAAGCAGCACACCAAGACCTGCCGTCGCCACCAGCGCCATCCAGCCAATCATCCAGCTTGTTTCAGCCCAGCCAAGCACGCCGCCAGCAAACCGAAAATACCCGACGCCAAGCAGCGGCAAAAAGAATACGGTCGCAAGCGTACCCCCAAGGACAAGGGCGAGCGCGGGCCGCCATTTGGTGATTACACGGCGCTGCATGGGCCCATCCGAACACCAACACCGTGCACCGTTTCGATCCCATCAGCACAGCCAGCACTAGACAGTTTTGCACGTAAGTTCCGTAGGTGGCTATCCATTGTGCGATCACTTACATGAATATTAGTCCCATAAACCGCATCCACCAACGCAGGCCGCGGCATGACATTGTCGGGGCGACGCATTAGCTGCACGAGCACGTCCATTTCACGGCTGGTCAGCACAACAGTGACCTCGCCGACACGGCATGCATGGCGATCTGGATCAACGCTCAGAACACCGCGCCGCAGCACAAACGTGGATGGCGCAATCCCTGCTGTTCGTTTCAGGATGGCCCGCATACGAGCAACGACTTCACGCGGCGAAAATGGCTTGGGCACGTAATCATCGGCCCCGATTTCAAGGCCTACGATCCGGTCAATTTCATCGCCTTGGGCCGTTAGGAAAAGGATCGGAACGGCGCTGGTTTTGC
Source organism: Yoonia sp. (assembly GCA_023955335.1). Lineage (GTDB taxonomy): Bacteria > Pseudomonadota > Alphaproteobacteria > Rhodobacterales > Rhodobacteraceae > Yoonia. Next base: position 59,907 of record JAGSGF010000012.1, on the reverse strand, counting down.
GGACTTCACGGCAAACCGTCAGCCCATCCATTTCTGGCATCCCGATGTCGAGCACAATCAGGTCCGGCTGCAATCGCCCCGCCACCTCAAGCGCCTCTTGACCGTCCGTGGCCATCGACACCGCGAACCCAGCCTGTTCGCAGGCCATGCGCAACACATCGCGGATACCAGCGTCATCGTCGGCAATTAAAATATGCTGGCTCATGCGCCTGCCTCCGCTTTGATTGCGGCAAGGGTATGGCGCAGACGCGCATTGCGGAACCCCCATTCGCGCAGATCGGCTGGGGTGCTGATGGTCCGGCGATACGGGCAGGTCTGTGGCCCATGACGGGCGATTTCGACCGCAGCGCCTTCGCCTAACTGGCACGTGTAGTAAATATCCAGCGGCCCTTGGGTTAACTGATGACGAGCGACAAACCCGGCAACATTCGTCAGGCTACAAGCATACACCGCCAATACGCCGATCCCAAAAGCACGGCGCAGCATCCAGCCCGCATCGTGACGGCAAACAATCTGTCGGATAAGAACCACCAGCCCAAGCGCGACCACAACCATCCACACGACCGCAGCAAACCGCATTTGCGTCAGCCCGTACACATCCATGTAAAGGTCCAATCGCAGGATCGATGACATCACCAATACAAGTGATTGCCCGATCCACAGCAACAGCAATCCACGCATAAGCCGGCCATCAAGCCAAGACTGCGCTATCAACGCGAACGCCCCCGCAAGAAGCGCAGTCATCATCAAAGGATAGGCCCCGCGATGCGCGTAATTGGCATAGGTCATCCCGTCTGGCAGCCGGACCCCGCCCCAAAGATACCCAACATCCATGGCCGTCTGAACTGCAAAAAGCACGTTGAACACGACGAGTGCGCGCATCACGGACCGGACATTGACCATCCCAACGCGGCGGACTTGGGCGCGCGGGCGGGACGCGGGGGCATGCAGCCGCAGTGCACCAAGGCGCAACAATGGCCAAATGATCAGCGCGGAAATCGTCCATGCAATGACCCGCTCAATGCTCGGCGCGTTACCAAAACTAAAGCTTGAAAGAAATTCAGTCACAACCGGATTGGCCGTCGCAAAAAGCGCGGCAAAAATCGCACCAACGCCAACAGGCAAGGCCCAGTCGATAAGATTCGTCCTATTGGCCCCATTTAGACGTGTATTGCCAATATCGGTCCATCTTTGAACCACTCCCTTAAATGGCAATCGCATCACAGCGGACCAGATCAGGTCACCTGTCAGCATGGCTGCAAAAACCGTCAGTCCCGCCCACGCGATGATGAATGACGTGAATTGCAAAAGATCAATCGCAGGGATCAACGATACCAACAGTACGGCCCAGGCTGATAGGGCAGGTGTCCGGTCAACATCGCGGCGCATGACCCAATGGGTCGCACCTGCGAGGATGACCGTCAGCAAAACAAAGCCCAACCCGAGCGACGACCGCAGCACCAAAAGGTCCGCGCAGACCACAAGCAGGATTAGCACCCATACTGGCCGCGACTTGGGTCTATCGGTGCCGCGCCCAATGCCCGTTTGGGTATCGGCGGCCATCCACCATGCATCATGCTGCAATCCACGCGGTAGGCCGCGCACTGTCATTGGGGTCATTTTCACTGTCCTTACGTTTGTTGATTGTCAACACGTCTAAGGATCAGCCGTGCACAGGCTTTGCGGGGCTTGTGCAGTTATTGCGCAGATTATTCGGCAGCGTTTTCAGTTGCAACTTTGCGGATGTTGCGAATGTTCTCGCCATATGGGGCGGGATTGGCCACCGACCCGCCACGGAATACCGCAGAGCCTGCAACCAGCACATCCGCACCAGCAGCCGCGACCAAAGGCGCAGTTGTCACGTCAACGCCGCCATCAATCTGAATATGCACCGGACGTTCACCGATCATGGCGCGCAAGTCCGCAATCTTTAGCGACATATCAATAAATTTCTGTCCACCAAAGCCGGGGTTCACAGTCATGACGCAAACCAGATCAACCATATCAAGCAGTTCTTCGACCACGGACGCAGGCGTGCCGGGGTTCAGCGCGACGCCAGCCTTACAGCCAAGATCACGGATGTTTTGCATGGTGCGGTGAATATGCGGACCGGCCTCGTAGTGGGCAGTAATGAAATCAGCGCCAGCATCCGCGAACCCTTGCAGATACGCATCAACAGGCGAGATCATCAGATGCACGTCCATGATGGTTTTAACATGTGGGCGGATCGCCTTGCAGGTCTGCGCGCCAAAGGTAATCGCAGGCACAAAATGGCCATCCATGACATCAACGTGGATCCAGTCGGCACCCTGAGCTTCGACGGCTTCAATTTCGGCCCCGAAATTAGCAAAGTCGGCGGCCAGAATGGATGGCGCAATCTTGATGGAACGGTCAAATGTCATGGCAATAGAATCCCCTTGGAGCAGCAGCATTGCCCTCACTTACTCCCTTGGACCTGCGGCGTCCAACTTTTCCACCCACATCGCGCAAACCTATGCTAATTTGATCCCATGACAGATTTAACTTTGGGCTATCGTGACATACTGACAGGCGGCGCGGCCGTGCACATCGCGCGGGCGCAAGTGACACCTGCGCGGCCAAAAGCCCTGCATGTGCATGATTTTTTTGAGGTGTTCTGGGTGCAAAACGGGCAAATCCGGCATCATACACCTGATGGCATTGAAACCCTACCAGAAGGCAGTGTCGGCTTTATGCGCCCCGGCGATACTCACGGACTACAAGGGCGCGGCGATCATGCGTTGGTTGTGTCGCTCACACTGCACCCCAGTCTGATTGATGCGCTTGGTAAAAGACACGCAGCGCTTCAGGGCCAGTTTTTCTGGGCGGATACCCCACAGATTCTGCATCTGGACATGCAAGCAATGCTGGGGCTGAACCAAGCCGCATTGACGCTAGAGCGCAGCGCGTTGGACCGGTTATCGACCGAGGCATTCCTGCTTCCGATCTGCGCAGGGCTTTCAAAGCCAGCGCCGCCAGACGCACCCGAATGGTTGTTGCGCGCAATGCGCGCAGCCAAGTCGCCGAAGATCTTTCGCCAAGGGGCGGCGGGCCTTGTGGCCGCAACAGGCCAAACTCACCCACATGTCAGCCGCACGATGAAACAGGCAACGGGGACCAGCCCGTCCACGTATATCAACGATCTGCGCATGACCCATGCAGCACGGCAACTGACCGGCACATCCGAAACACTTGCAGACATCGCCGCCGATATTGGCATCCCGAACCTGTCGCATTTCCACAAACTGTTCCGGGCGCATTATAAGATGACGCCGCATCAATATCGGCGCAAATTCCAACGTGACGTCGTACAACCGATCAAAGATTGACCGAATGGTCAAAACTTGGCATCACATACCAAATATGACAGGTTCAAACGGCACCCCAAGGAGGCCGCATTGCAAACAACACAGACACCTATGATGGCCGCGCAACTTCCCCAAGTTCACGCGCCGCGCAACGATGGCACCGCTCTTGATCTTGATTGGGTTGCGTCCGTGCAGGCCAATACGTCTGCGATCGAACGGCGCGCTGCGTCCCTTCCCGGACGGCGCAGCGTCAAAAAAGACTATCAAGCCGCATGGCTGTGCAAGGCCGTCAGCCTAATGGACCTAACCACGCTTTCGGGTGACGACAGTGAAGGCCGCGTGCGACGCCTATGCGCCAAAGCGCGTCAGCCTGTCTCGCAAGCGTTGCTCGAAGCTATGGGCATGGAAGGTCTGACAACAGGTGCGGTCTGCGTCTATCACGACATGGTCGAAACCGCAGTGGATGCCCTGCGTGGCACGAATATCCCTGTGGCCGCCGTATCGACGGGCTTTCCGGCCGGGCTATCCCCGTTCCACCTGCGCATCCAAGAAATCCGCGACAGCGTGACCGCTGGTGCGCAAGAAATCGATATCGTCATCAGTCGCCGCCATGTGCTGACTGGCAACTGGCAAGCGCTTTACGACGAAATGCGCGAGATGCGCGAAGCCTGCGGCGATGCCCATGTCAAAGCGATCTTGGCTACGGGCGAGCTTGGCACCTTGCGCAACGTGGCCCGCGCCAGCCTTGTTTGCATGATGGCGGGCGCTGATTTCATCAAGACATCAACGGGCAAAGAACCCGTGAATGCCACCCTACCCGTCACGCTGACAATGATCCGCGCAATCCGCCACTATCAGGGCCAGACAGGTGTTAAGGTTGGTTACAAACCCGCTGGCGGAATTTCCAAGGCCAAAGATTCGCTCGCGTATCTGTCGATGATCAAAGACGAGCTAGGCGATCGATGGCTACAGCCTGATCTGTTCCGATTTGGTGCGTCATCATTGCTCGGCGATATTGAACGGCAGTTGGAACACTACGTTACGGGCTGTTATTCTGCCAACTGGCGTCACGCGATTGGATAGGGTGACGCAAGTGAGTATTTTGAAAAAAGCGAGACTGCTTCTCCAAACCAGACTGGGATTTACGCCATGACCATCAAGGATATTTTTGAGACGATGGAATATGGTCCCGCGCCTGAAAGCGCATCCGAGGCCCTTGCTTGGATTGCCGATCGTGGCGGCATTGCAGGTCATTTCATTGGCGGCAAATGGGGCGCGATGCGGGACGACTTTGCGACGACCAATCCGGCCACCGGCGCAAAACTGGCGGGAGTGACCAAAGGCACCGCTGACGAAGTTGCGTTGGCTGTGAAGGCTGCCCGCAAGGCGCAAACCGCTTGGGCAAAAGACGCCCACGCCCGTGCGCGTGTCTTATATGCGATTGCCCGATTGATGCAAAAGCATGCACGCCTGCTGGCGGTGATGGAGACGTTAGATAACGGCAAACCGATCCGTGAAAGCCGCGATATTGATGTGCCGCTTGCGATCCGGCATTTCTATTATCATGCGGGCATGGCCCAGCTGATGGACGACGAATTGCCCGACCGCGAAGCGCTTGGTGTCTGCGGCCAGATTATCCCGTGGAACTTCCCACTACTAATGCTCGCGTGGAAAATCGCGCCTGCACTGGCCATGGGAAATACGGTGGTTCTAAAGCCAGCTGAATTCACGCCGATGACAGCCATGGTATTCTGCGAGATTTGCACGCAAGCTGGCGTGCCTGCGGGCGTTGTGAACATCGTCACAGGTGACGGTGAAACGGGTGCAGCTGTTGTGGACGCCGACGTCGATAAGGTCGCCTTCACCGGCAGCACAGATGTTGGCCGCATTATTCGCAAACAGACGGCTGGATCAGGCAAAGCACTGTCGCTCGAATTGGGCGGCAAATCCCCATATATCGTGTTTGAAGACGCGGACATCGACAGCGCGGTCGAAGGGCTGGTCGACGCCATTTGGTTCAATCAGGGCCAAGTCTGCTGCGCCGGATCACGCTTGTTGGTCCAAGAAGGGATCGCAGACGGGTTCTATGCGAAGCTTAAGGCGCGCATGTCGGGCCTGCGCATCGGAAACCCGCTGGACAAATGCATCGACATGGGTGCCATCGTGGACCCAAGCCAGCGCAATATGATCGCCAAACTGGTCACCGACAACACCGAAGGCGAGACATTTCAAACGGCTGCCCCCGATGGCTGTTACTATCCGCCTACATTGATCACCGGCCTGCACCCCGCATCTTACCTGATGCAAACTGAAATCTTTGGTCCGGTGCTTGTAGCAACAACATTCCGCACCCCGTCCGAGGCTGTCGAGATCGCGAACAACACGCGCTATGGGCTGGCTGCATCTGTCTGGTCAGAGAACATCAACCTTGCGCTTGATATTGCACCAAAGCTGGTCGCTGGCATTGTCTGGGTCAATGGGACCAATATGATGGACGCCGCTGCAGGCTTTGGCGGCGTGCGCGAAAGCGGCTTTGGGCGCGAGGGCGGCTGGGAAGGTTTGGCAGGGTACACCAAGCCCAAAGCGACTTCGAAGCCACGCAAAGCTGCGGTACCTTACGCTGGCAAGGACACCCCAACCAATCCATTGGACCGGACGGCAAAACTATATATTGGCGGCAAACAGACGCGCCCTGACAGCGGATATTCTGACCCGGTTTATGGATCAAAGGGCAACTTGCTTGGCCATGTATCCAACGGCAGCCGAAAAGACATTCGTAACGCGGTTGAGGCGATGAATGGAGCGCGTAAATGGTCCAACACCACTGGACACCTGCGCGCACAAATTTTGTATTTCCTGGCTGAAAACTTGTCTATTCGGGCGGATGAATTTAGCAAACGGATCAGCAGCCTCACTGGCAAATCAGGTGCCAAAGAGGTCCAAGATAGCATCAAAGCGCTCTTTACCTACGCGGCATGGGCCGACAAATACGACGGGCAAATTCACGGCGTCCCAATCCGAGGGGTCGCGCTTGCGATGAAGCAACCGGTTGGAAACATTGGCATCCTGTGCGGTGACGCGCCCCTGTTGGATGTCATCACGCCAATGGCTGCAGCTATCGCGATGGGGAACCGGACGACGCTAATACCAAGCCACGCCTTTCCACTTGCGGCGACGGACCTGATCCAACTGCTTGAAACCAGCGACATCCCCGCGGGCGTTGTGAACATCGTGACCGGCAACCCGTCAGAGCTGGGCAAAACGCTTAGTGATCATTTTGATGTAGATGCCGTTTGGAATTTGGGCTGCGCCAGCCACACCGCAATGATCGAGGCCAATAGTGCGGGCAACCTCAAGCGGACGTGGGCGTCGTCAGGTACGCCAAGCGCACACGACTATTTGATGTCTGCGACAGAGGTCAAAAACATCTGGATCCCTTACGGGGAATAGCTGTTAGATTACGGATCGGTCGGGGGCCACAATCGGGCCCCCGAAACCAAATATGTCGTGGGCGTAGCCCGCCTTTAGGTCAACGCTTGTCCTTGGCGCGCCAGGTATCAAGCCAACGACGTACACGGCCGCGCCGTTCTGCCATGCCCGCGCTCGCCTCGTCATAACGATGGCCAGCGTTGTCGATTAACGGATCCACTGCACGTTCGCGAAACTGCATCCACATGGCACGCAGAAACGCGATCCCGACGATTAAGAAAACAAAGAAGAACATGTTGAACCACGGGATGATACGTACATCAGGGCTGTCCACAATCCGCACCGCAATCGCATTGGGATAGATCGACGCCCAGCGCACACGCCAGCCATAATGGGTCAAAACGGCCCAACTATCACCACGGGCAACGCTCGAGGCTTCAGCCTGTAAATCGGAGCTATCAAACTTGAAATACGGCGGCCAAATCCAGCCCGTGTCCTCGTTGCGGTAGACCATTACCTCGGTGGTATCTCGCGCAACAAACCCCAAAAGAAACGTCTTTTTCTTATCAGTATTGATCAGGCGCAAATCACGGGTCGGTTGGTCAACACCACCGCTATCGGCTTGGGCGTAAAAGAGGCGATTAAATCCACCGAAATCGGTACGGATAACCTCGGTTGATCCAATCCGTACGACATCATGCTGAGGCAGCACATAGTGCAACAGCAGACCAAAGGTCATAAAAACCAGAACGCGAAAGGCAATTTTCAAACGAAGCATTTTAAGGCCCTCAATTCGTATTTGTAATATAAATGATGGCAGCCACGATCACCGTGGGCACCACATAGACCAGCGCAATCAACTTGGGGCGGTAAGACGCGTTATAGTCTGCAATCCCTTTTGCAATGAATGCATCGCGGGCGGGCGTGTCAGTATCGGCTGGATTTTCTTCAGCCCAAGCCTCTTCCAACTTTTCACGCCGTACCGACCGCGAATAGATCGCGACCGACAGGTATATGACGCTGAGCGCCAAAAAACCAAAAACAACCAAGCGTACAAATGCCATCACTTACCTCCTGCGCACTGCGCCCCACGGGCCAACCGCTTTGATCATATCACGTTTTCGCGGCGCGGGCTCTTCCAGCGGCGCATCATGCCCAAACAGGGCCGCGCGCGTGCCTGCCTTATCAACTTGGTATTCGCGGTCCAGAAAATCCACCACATAGGCGCGCTTTTCATCAGACCATGTGGCATAGGCAGCATAGAACGCACCCTTATGGCAGATAAATAACTGCCGAATGTCTAGTGGGCACAGCTCTGCCAACAGCATATTCACCAAATCGGCATCCGCATGATCACGGGCGCGCAGCGTATAGAAATACGCATCATGATCGGACGTGATGCGCGGCCAAGGGCCGTCTTCTTCGGCCCAGCGCACAAGCGCGGAAAGCCCCTGCCACGCTGCGGGCAAGTCGTTTGCATAACGCCGTCCAAGCTGGCGCAGATCACGGCGGGTCGCCCCCGACAGATCTTCACCCATCTCAGCCGCAACAGAGGCCACGATGAAATCCATCTTTTGATGCAAGATCGCTGCGGCGTCCAAACCCCGCGCTTCGACAATTGGCTCCACCAAGTCATTGAGCGTCAGGAACTTTGCAATCGCAGACCTATCCGACATATCAAACACGTAGTCGATTGGCATTCGGCCCAGCGCATCCTTATCACCCGCTGCAATCACAGCCGGATGCGGCACACCCCGAAACACATACATGCCGCCAAAATGATCGGTCCAGAAGTTCATCTGGTCAAAGCGCATCTGATCAAGCGTCACAGGGTTGCGCGTCACATCGCCTGTTTCCTTGGCCAGCCCAATCATCTGCCCGATCAGCACGTCGTCAAACCACGCGTCGTCCTCGGCCTTAAACTGATCGATCAGACCGCGCAGTTTGGCTGCCGTGCGCACGGTACCCGCAGTTGTATCCGCCTCGATCGTGATCCGGCGAATGTCAAACAGACGGGCGGCACTGTCCACAGAATACACCGAATTGACCAGCTCGCCCGCGACCGCATCGCGGGTGGTCAGCGCAAACAACTGGGCACGGTTCTGCTCGATAAACTGCTTGAGGATGCCACGGCTCGTCGAGAATTTCGCGTCCAACAGCGGGGCTGTTTCCTGTTCGGTCGTGAGCAAAATAAACTGCCGGTTCACACCCTTGTGGTTCAGATAAAGCGGATCATCCAGCTCGGCTCCGACCTCGGGACTGAACCCTGCAATATCAATATGAAACTCCGCAAGCTCCGTACGCTTACCTGTCAAAGACAGCAAAGCACGGTTATACCGCTCCACCAGCACAGGGCTATCGATGCGGATAAGATTGCCAAACATCAGGCCTTTTTCGATCAATCTATGCATCAGATCACCATACCGCTTTCACCCAAGTCCGCGGCAAATTCGCCACCGTCAGCACCATAATCGGCGCCCAGATGAGCCCGCCAATTAGGCCCAGCTTTCCGAAGAAGACGATATTTGCGAGCGTCCCAAAGCTTGCCAACTCATCCCAGCTGACGCCTTTCCAGATATAGAGCAGCGAAAAGAAAGAAGTGCTCAGTACAAATAGAACCACCGTGGACAACAACGCATTGATCATCAGCGGGCGCACCCCTTCAGGCAGCAGCATCGACAGCAGCTTGGGCACGGCCCACGCCAAAAACGCGAGCACCAGCGCAGGTAGAAAAAGACCGTCTGCGATCAGGCTCACACCTTGCCCTCCAGATACCGCTTTTTGGCTTCTTCTTGGCGGGCAAAGTCGCGGACCATCTGGTCAATCGCAACTTCGTCAGATTTATCCGCATAACGGAATTCGCTATCCGCATAGCGGTTGATTTCTTGCAGAACCATGTCGGTCGTAATCGGCTGGCGCAGTTCGGAAATCATGGCCTTTTTGGTGTCGTAGTCCTTGAACAAGAACAGGTCCGGCTCTTCCATCCATTCATCCGGCAGTTCAAAGTCCATTGCGCGGACCTTCACCGCATCAGTGATGTTCTTAATTGCACGCCCCGTGAACCGGTCATCCGCCTCCTGAATACCCTTCAGGTAGGTCCCCATCTTGGCAATTGTATCAAGATCGCCGATCTCTGACTGGACCTTCTCAAATACACGGATCAGCCCCTCTTCGTGGGGGCGGGCATGTCCGGCGAAACTGGCTGCAACCGCCTTTTTAATTTCTTGGGCGCTAAACACGTCATGATCGCCAACCGGAATGTCGTGGTTCTTGCCCATCAGAAGATACAGAATGTCGATATAATCGTCCCGCGTTTGCGGACCATCAACCAAAAACCGCGCCCCTGCCCGCTGGCGGAGAGCATCGTCCACATTCTCGGGATAATTCGAAAACATGCCAAACGTGCAATTGCCGCGCACGACCGTGTTGGCCCCCGCAAAGCTTTCCATCAGCACGGCTGTAATCTCGAGCTGTCCAGTCGAAGACTGGCGGTCCCCGCGCTTGCCCGCCAACTGGTCAATATCGTCGATCGTACCAAAGCCAATCACCGACGGGTCAAGGATATTATCAATAAACGCCTTTGCGTTCTGACCTGACTTGCCCTGATAGCTATCGATATTATCGGTGCTTAGGTTCTGATACCGGAACGGATAGCCAGCCACCTGACAATAGTCATTCACCAAGCCCGCCATCATCTGGATCAGGGTCGTTTTCCCCGTCCCCGGCTTGCCGTCACCCATGAACGTAAAGATAAAACCGCCCAGTTCGGCGAACGGATTAAGGCGCCGATCAAAGTCATAGGCCATGACCATCTTGGCCAGTTTCATCGCCTGATATTTGGCAATGTGGTTGCCCACAACCTCGTTGGGTTTCTTGAATGTCATGGTGAGGACAGACGCCTTGGCCCTGGACGCAGGGCTAAACCCGCGCACGGCAAAATCATCGGCTTCGACACGCCACGCGGCCTGCACAAATGGCGCGAGCGCGGGCGCGGTGCTGGCGCGGGCGGATACCTTGGCCATCAACGCTTCGGCGAACGCGAGTACAACGGCGACCATCTTGGGCTCGTCTGTACCAAGGGCCGCAATGTCGCGGTCCAATTCCCAAAGCGCACCGTGCAAAGCAAGCTGACCATTGTCGACCAGAACCTCTTCGACCTCGCCAATTTCTACCGTCTGTTCAGACGCGTGATCCGACAGCAAAAACGCGGTGGCCGCCCCAAACACATACAGCGTGACCAAAGCCTCCGCCGTGAGCAATTCGGAAAATTGGGACTTTGATCCTTGCGGCAAAGCACCTTCCAGATTGGTGCGTTTCATATCCTTCAACGGCGTACGCTCTGCAAACTGCTCGGCCACAGCCAAGGCAATCGCAATCGCGCGGCGAAGCCCCTGCAACACATGCGCTTGGAGCGGAGACGTCAAACCATCGCCGCCCTCAACCGCCTCGATACGACCGGTTAGCTGAATGCCCTCAGCCCGCGCGACACGGCGGGTCGACAGCCCCGGGGTCGTTGAGCGAAACCGACGGCCTGCAGAAATTCCTGGCGACCGTTCCGCCACAGGTGCAGCGGCACCGGACGCTATTCTTGGACTATGGTCAAAACCGTCCAACAGGCCCAAAGCGGCGGCATAATGACTGCGGATTTCTTCTTCGCGCAGTTCCATCTGATCACTTGTTTGGCTCATGGGTCTTCAACCTCTCTTTGGTTGGTAAATGTCACGGCGGGGGGCTGGTTACTTATAACTCAACACGCGCCCATGGTCGGACACGACAAATTTTCGCACGTCCGCAAATCCCGGCGGGTTGCGTTCGACCAGCGCCTGATAGGGGCGTTCTGGCATGATCAAACTACGTTCCATGCGCGTCGCACCTGTTTGTGTACCGGCACCTGCAAATGGATCAAGCGCAAATATCTGGCGTTCAACCGTCCCGAACCAACCAGATTTCACACGCTCGGCACGGTCCGCAACCAGCTCTTCTTCGGTCCAAACCATGGCCCAATCTTCGCCAACGGGACTGTTTGCGGCCTCGAGCACTTCGCGCAATGGCCCGGCCTGACGGGTAAATGCATTGGAATACATCGGCCCGATATGAAACCGGCGCAGACGGGTTGGATGCAGATCGTCAAAGTCCTCGTCAAAGCCGCGTGCGATTGTCAAAAGTTTGAGCCCACCAACCGCTTGGGCCATCAAATGCGCCTGCGCTTCTGGCCAGCGGCGTTCATCCTTTGGCAGACCTGTGCGGCCTGTATCAGCCACATCCATGATGTAGATCGTAGGCAGGTTCACTTGGCTGTCATAGACGGCCCAGTGGATCTGAAAATGACGACGATCATCGTCGTTCTTGATCCACATCGCTTGTGGATCATTGCGCGCCCAGAACATGCCACCCTTGGCCAGCTCCTGATAATACAGGCGCTGAGACAAAGCATATTGCAGTTTGGTCGGGATTTCCTGATCACCCACAATCGTGCGTACCATCTGATCCTTCAGCGCATCCGCCGACGGCATCTGCGCCAAATGACGCTCCGCCTGAAGCGCATCATTCGCCATCTCCAACAGCTCTTGATAGACAGGAAAGCCGCTCTCGACGCGGTCAAACGTCAACTGCCCCGCATGGGCAAACCGGCCCGAAAAATGATACTTATGCGCAAGCGCCTTAAACGTCAGGTTCAACCCCAACAAATACCGCGCAATCACATCAATATCGCGCCGCCCCAAACGGCCCTCGGCCTCCATCGTGGCGGCAACCTTGGTCATATGCTGCGTGATCCGCTCAAACTTACCAAAATAGCGCCGCGTGATGCGGGTGTCTTCCAGCTTGAAATGATCGAGGGAGTGGTCAGTCATTTTTTGGAACGACCGGCCAAGATGGCCCAGTTCAACTCACGGCTCCAAGTTCGGATAAAAAGAAACACGCTTAGACATAACGCTCCCACAAATACGTCGCCCGAAAATGGGAACTTGAACACGCCGACCATTAGCAGAGGCAAAAGTACGAGGACCGCACTCAAAATCAGGTCCCGTTTCCCCAGCCGTGACAAAAGCTGAGGACGCGGTTTTACCGTTGGCATTGGATCACTCCGCGCCATACTGATTACTATCATGCTTTTCCACGATCTTGGCGAACCTACGCACAAACCGCTCGTCGGCTTTCGCCTTTTGCTCCAACACTTCACGGGCGAACACCATGTGGTCTTCGTGGGCTTCCAACATGTCGGCCATGCGGGCGTTGGTCGCAGACCCGATGGCTGCCATGGCGGTCTGCGCCTCTTGATCGGTCTTCACGCCAATTTCGTTGATTTTATGCGCGACGTCTTGTTGCTGCGCGGTCTTCAATGACTTGGACAAGGCATCGTATAAAACAACACGCTGCTTGGTATCTGTTTCCAGTTTGTTGATCAAAACCATCTGGGTCGCCGCTTGGTTTTGCAAGCTGTCGATCCATGTTTTGCCCTTTTCGATATAGCGTTCCAGCGTCTGGGATTTCGCTAGCTTGACCTGCTCCATCTGGACCATTTCGTTATAGCTGGTGTTCAGCGCGGCCAGTTCGGATTCCAGTTTCGTGCGGGCAGCAGCATCTTGTTCCACCGAAACCTTACCCTCAACAGTGATGATTTTCGGATCAAGCGCCAGAATGTCGGCGCGGACTGATTCAAGCTCAGTCACGGTGACTTCGCGTTCATCAAGCGTGCCTGTCAGGTTCGTCTCAACCTTGGTCTTTTGCTCGTTCAATGTGGACAACTGCCCCTGCAACAGCTTGGTAATCACGTCAGACTTCGAGATCAGATCCTGCAGCTTGTCATCGACAGAGGCGGAGCGCATCCGCTCTTCACGCATACTGTCTGATTTGCCGCCAGAGAACCAACCGACGATGCTTTCCATCGTGGTCTTGGTCCGCATGTCGTCAAAATCTTTGGAAAACGCGGATGTGACATCATCCAGCCCCATGATCAGCTCAGCGATGTTGGCGTTCATCAATTCGGTATGGGCGTGCACGTCCTCTAAGCTCGCATTTTCAATATCGACAGAGATATCCGTACCTGTCGCCATCTTTTGGCGGGCAGTTTCAATCCGGTTGGTCAATTCTGAAATTTTAGATTGCGCCTCAGCGACTTGAGCTTGGCTGTCTTGGATCTGCGTGTCGAAATTGGCCATATGCGGATGTCCCTCGCTAATGTTACGTTCGTTTACATTTAGGTGCTATCTAACGAATTTTCAAATACCTGTGATGTCAATTCGCCCAAACATGCACCAAAAATTGGGCGGCGTCATGGCGAAGGGCAAAAAAAGCCCCGCAACCTTGGGGTTACGGGGCTTTTATATCAAAGTGGGACGTTGGATTCTTCAATCGGCGCATTGATATCTACCGCATCAAAGTCTGGCGGTTGATCGTTGGCCAACGCGTCTTCACCGTAAATCGTGTCTGGGTCGATTTCCTTGGCGGGTAATTCCACGCCGCGGTTGTAGTTTTCAGGATCAACGCGCAGCGATTCGTCTTCGGACCGGACGAGAACTTTGATCCCTTTCTCAACCGCATCATACAAATGGATGATGTCTTGGTTGAACATCCGGATACAGCCGGCGCTGCCCGAATTACCAATGGATTCCAGGTCGTTTGTCCCGTGAATACGGTAATATGTGTCGCGCCCGTTGCGGAACAAATACAAGGCACGCGCGCCAAGCGGGCTGCGCAACCCACCCGGAATACCCCGACGGAATGGGCCGTAAATTTCAGGCTCCGTCCGCAGCATATTTTGTGTTGGGCTCCATCCGGGCCACTGCTTTTTCAACCGAATAACACCAGCTCCGCTAAAACTGCGGCCAGCGCGACCAACACCAATGGGATAACGCACAGCAGTGCCGTCATCTTTGACGTGATACAAAAACTTAGCATAGGGATCGACGTCGATGGAATTTGCGGGCGCTTCACCCAGATATTCCCCCGTCATGCGCCGGTTTATCCCCATTGTGTACTCTGCCGGAATAGCCGGAAGGTCATAGCCCGCATCAAACAACGGCCCGTATCCCTCCAGAAAGCTCGGCACTATCACCTCGGGAGGGTTCGACACTGGCACCTGTACCGCGCAAGCAGCGGTCGATCCAAGCATCAGGGCGCCGAATGAGCGACGCCTAAGATTAGTAGAAAGGGTCATGGTCAGCGGTTACCGTAATAGTTATTTGTCCATGCAATAACATACCCGACGCGAGTTGCAATTCAACGCATGGTGAGCCGCCTGAAACATGGGGCATCGTGACACCGATGCCCCAATTTTCAGATCAACCGACGACGTTAAAGTCGGGTCCAAATGGATATTTGGTGATGTTCTCGTTCCCATCTTCGGTGATGAACAAGATATCATGCTCGCGGTACCCCCCGGCCCCGGGCTGCCCTTCCGGGATGGTTAACATCGGTTCCATCGAAATCACCATGCCTGGTTCCAGCACGGTGTCGATGTCTTCGCGCAGCTCCAGACCCGCCTCGCGGCCATAGTAGTGCGACAGCACGCCAAATGAATGGCCGTACCCAAACGTGCGGTATTGCAGCAACTGGCGCTCTTCAAAGAACGTATTGATCTTAGCGGTCACTTCCGCACAAGACACACCGGGCTTGAGCAGGCGCATTCCGTATTCATGGGCCGCAACATTGGCCTCCCAAACTCGCAAGCTCGCAGGATCGACTTCACCCACAAACAATGTCCGTTCCAACGCGGTATAATACCCGCTGATCATCGGGAATGTATTCAGTGACAAGATATCGCCACGTTCCAACTGCCGCGCGGTCACAGGGTTATGTGCGCCGTCCGTGTTGATCCCAGACTGGAACCAAACCCAAGTGTCGCGATATTCCGCATCGGGGAACCGCTTGGCGATCTCCAATTCCATCGCATTGCGACCGGCCATAGCGATGTCAATTTCACGGGCACCCACGTCAATCGCATCACGAATGGCAAAGCCACCGACATCGGCCACACCCGCACCATGCCGGATCAAATCCAGCTCGGCTGTCGATTTATGCATGCGCTGCACCATCGTCATAGGTGCAATGTCGACAACCCGCGCAGGCTGCATGAACGCGTCGAGCTTTTGGCCTTGCAGCAAGGTCAGGTGGTCGCCTTCCATGCCGACAACAGCGCCAGTTCCCGCAACAGACACGATAGCGCGCCAATAATTGTCGCGCTCCCAATCGGTATAAGTGATGTTATCCCCGTGGCAGCGGCGCCAAGGCTGCGCGGCATCGATGCCCGCCGAAATTGTGACGCTTTGCGTCGCGGTCACGACCAGCGCATACGGGCGACCAAACGCGCAATACAGAAAGCCGGAATAATAGGCGATGTTGTGCATGGACGTGAACACCGCCACCTGCACGCCTGCACCAGACATGATTTTGCGAAGACCCGTCAGGCGGGCCTCAAACTCAGCATCGGAAAACTGAAGCTGCTTTTCACCTTGGTGAAACCGATAAAATTGTGGACGCATTGTCATTGCATAGACCTCACATAGATGGGGTCAGTTGTTCAGACCCCGAAAGGTCCCGGCGTTCAGGACGAAGGGGTTTATGGCCCCGAGCGGCAACATGCCTGTGACGACGCCATCGTCACGTGCTCAAGCGGAACTGCTAGTGCAAACCTAACCGATCTGGCAAGCGAATTTTTGGGGCTGACAACGGCCCGCTTGGGCGGCACGATACATGGTATGAATATATGGTCCCGCCTGCGCACCCTGATCAACGGGGAGCCACAGCCCGAATTGCCGCCTGCCTTGCCAGAAGGCAAACTGCGCATCCATCTGCTATCAGCAAATTTCGCGGATGCTGATGCGGCGATGGCCTATTGCTTTCAATCCGACGGCGATGCGCCTGAACAGATCACCTTTGATCAACCCGGCGCGTTTATAGATACAGGTTTCGTCGAAGTCGTGCACCGCAACCCCGCCGCCCGCCTTGCCGATTTCCTGCCCGAAAAAGACGTCGACCGGACGATCGCCAAGATGAAAGGCGCCAACACGCTAATCATCATCACCGAGGACGCATTCGGCGGTTTTCCCTACACGCTGACGTCCAACAACACCGTCTACTACATCGGCCCCATTGTGGTGGACGTCTGATGGATAAGGTCAACCTTACTGAAAAACTGGCCACGTTTTCCAACCATTGGTCCCCGCGTATCATCGGGCAATACAACGACAACGACCTGATGGTGGTCAAAGTCCAAGGCGAATTCGTCTGGCATAGCCATCGTGATACTGATGATCTGTTTCTGTGTCTTTCCGGCTCTGTCGATATTGAGCTGCGCGACAAAACCGTGATACTCAACGCAGGTGAGCTTTGCGTGGTTCCCGCAGGCTTCGAACACCGGCCCACCGCACGGGGCGAGGCACATCTTGTGCTGATCGAACCCAGCGGCACACCGAACACTGGCGACCCGGACACGGCCGCGCACAAGCCCGTCATATGAAGCGCAATCTGATCACAGATGTGCCGGGCATTCTGGTCGGAAATGCACATGATGCACATGTCAAAACCGGCACCACCGTTCTGACTGCGGCCCAACCGTTCACCTGTGGCGTACATGTTATGGGCGGCGCACCGGGGTCGCGCGAAACCGACCTGCTTGCTCCCGATAAATTGGTTGAACAGGTCGACGCGCTGGTCCTGTCTGGCGGATCGGCCTTGGGGCTTGATGCGGCATCCGGCGCGGCAAACGCGCTGCGCGCCGCAGGGCGGGGCTTTGCGGTTGGCGACCAAAGCGTGCCCATCGTGCCCAGCGCAATTCTGTTTGATCTGATGAACGGTGGCGACAAAGATTGGCTCGAGAACCCCTATGCGGCTTTGGGCGCACAGGCGCTTGCATCTGCCAGTGACAGCTTTGACATCGGCACGGCAGGCGCGGGTTTTGGGGCAACAACGGCCACGCTGAAGGGCGGGCTTGGGTCCGCCAGTATGACCTTGCCAGATGGCACCATCATCGGGGCGCTGGTCGCGGTCAACGCTGTCGGATCAGTCACAGTCGGCGACGGGCCACATTTCTGGGCAGCCCCATTTGAGCACGGCAGCGAGTTCGGCAATCTTGGCCCCTCACCGACCTACCCCGCAGGACGCCCCGCAACCAAAGGGCATGGCCGCAACACCACCATCGGCATCATCGCAACAGACGCGCGACTTACCCAAGCGCAGTGCACGCGCCTCGCTACTGCGGCCCATGACGGGATTGGACGGGCGGTCGTGCCCGCGCATACGCCCGTCGATGGCGACCTGATCTTTGCGCTAAGTACTGGCGACGCACACTGCGATGACCTGCTGTACCTCGGGCACGCTGCGGCGGTCTGCATGGCGCGGGCAATTGCACGGGGCGTGTACTGCGCGCGGTCCACCCCGTTTGAAAACCCGCCCTGCTATGCGCGGGCCTTTAGCTAAACAGGCATTGGGTCAGTGGACTATCCGCTTCCGTCAATCCATCAATCACATTGAAATGGTGCTGATCAGGGGCAAGCGCCACGCTGCAGCCCCACGCAGATCCCAGCGCATGGGCTTGCTCCAAGAACACTGGCCGCTCGTCTGCGCCAAGCCAGACGGTCACAGGCACATCAGGTGCGGGGGTATGTACTGGGCTCTCGGACAGCGCCTCGGCCTTGGTTAACTGAAAGTCTTCCTGCATCTTGGTCTGCATAAATGGCACCAAATCTGTGAGTGGCGAAATGGGCACCACGCGGGCCAATCGCCCGTCCCAATCCATCCCTGCAAGCAGCCCAACTATCTGTCCACCAGCAGAATGCCCCGTCAAACGGATCGGCCCCGGAATACGGGCAGCGGCCAAGCGCACCGCCGCCGTCACCTGTGCCGTGATGTCAGAAATCCGCACATCGGGGCACAGATCATACGATGGCATAGCCACCGCCCACCCACGCGCCAATGCGCCAGCAGCCAAATGCGACCACACCGATTTATCGAACATCCGCCAATATCCACCATGCACAAACACAACCAGGCCTTTTGCCAAACGGTTCGGGTGGAAAATATCCATCACCTGACGCGGGCTTGGGCCATATGGCACATCAATCTCGGCCAAAACACTGGCGCGAAAAGTCGCCGCCTGCGTGGCCCAGCGATCCGGATAATCCGCAGCACCATCAATATACGCGCCATTTGCAAACCGATCGTCCATGTCCATGTTTGGGCCTTTCATAACGCCAGTGTCGGTTTGCGCTTTACCAACGCGACCGTGAAAGGTCAGATGGGGCAAACAGAATTGGAGCCTACCATGCTTGACGAAACCACCAACCTCAAATCCATGCTGACACGCCCTGATCTGGTCTGCGAAGACGCCTTTATCGGCGGCGAATGGTCTGCAGCCACATCTGGCAAAACTTTTGACGTGACCAACCCCGCACGTGGGGACGTGATCGCGACTGTCGCCGATCTTGATCGGGCTGACGTGGCACGCGCCATTGACGCGGCACAAAACGCGCAAAAGGGCTGGGCCGCATTGGCCGCAAAAGAACGGTCCAAAGTCCTGCGCAAATGGTTCGACCTGATGATGGCAAACCAAGAAGACCTCGCAATCATCATGACCGCCGAGCAGGGCAAGCCAATGACAGAATCCCGCGGAGAGATCGCCTATGGCGCGTCCTTCGTGGAATGGTTCGGGGAAGAGGCCAAGCGGAACTACGGCGAAACCATCCCCGGTCACATGGCCGACAAACGGATCACCGTGATCAAACAGCCCATCGGCGTGGCGGCCGCAATCACGCCGTGGAACTTCCCCAATGCAATGATCGCGCGCAAGGTGGCGCCCGCACTGGCTGCTGGCTGTTCGTTCGTTGTGCGCCCTGCATCCCAGACGCCACTGTCGGCACTTGCCATGGCCAAACTGGCCGAAGAGGCTGGTGTGCCCAAGGGCGTCTTGTCCGTCGTGCCATCCAACGACGCGTCAGGCATCGGCAAAGAGTTCTGCGAAAACCCGATTGTGCGCAAACTATCGTTCACTGGATCAACCCAAGTCGGGCGCATCTTGATGAAACAGGCTGCCGATCAGGTCATGAAATGTTCGATGGAATTGGGCGGCAACGCGCCGTTCATCGTGTTTGATGATGCGGATCTGGACGAAGCCGTTATCGGTGCCATTGCCTGCAAGTTCCGCAACAATGGTCAGACATGCGTCTGTGCCAACCGGATTTACGTGCAAGCAGGTGTCTATGATGCGTTTGCAGAAAAGCTGAAGATCGCGGTCGAAAACCTGCATGTCGGCGACGGTTTGGCAGATGGAACCATGCTTGGGCCGCTGATCGAACCGTCTGCTGTGACCAAGGTCCAATCACATCTTGATGACGCATTGGCCAAGGGTGCGACAGTCCTGACAGGCGGCAAGCCACACGCGCTTGGTGGATTGTTCTTTGAACCCACCATCGTGACAGATGCGACCAAAGACATGATCGTCAGCACGGATGAAACATTCGGCCCCTTCGCGCCTTTGTTTAAGTTCGAAGACGAAGACGATGTGATCGCGCTTGCCAATGACACGATTTTTGGACTGGCATCGTATTTCTATGCCAAAGACATCAGCCGCGTCGCCAAAGTGGCCGAGGCACTCGAATACGGGATCGTAGGGATCAACACGGGCATCATCTCGACCGAGGTGGCCCCGTTTGGTGGGATCAAACAGTCCGGTCTTGGGCGCGAAGGCAGCCGGCACGGCATGGATGATTACATGGAAATGAAATACATCTGCACGTCCGTCTAAGTGAAAATAGCCGCACGGCCGCCAAGCTAGGATCTCGCGGTTCACTAGATTGTGACCACAGGCCGCCTCCGGTGACGGGGCGGCCTGTGACGTTCTGACATCGGCCAACCGGATCGCGGACGGATACCGAGTGGTCATATCTGCACCTCTATCAGGGGCGAGCATGGGCCACGACATGGCTTTACCGCGAGGCAATGACGCAAGAATATCAGAGATTAAGTAGCGCCTTAGGTGCATTGATGCGATTGGCGCAGTCCCTATCGAGAGCGTGATGGGTTAAAACCCATCCTACTTAATCCATCCAACGCTTTGATTGGTGCGGGCTGCGGGGGTATATTCACCGCTGATCCACCCGTCATATCCGTCCACGTCCAGGGCTGCGAAAAATGCAGCATAGTCGATATTGGATTGATCAGGCGCTGTCCGGTCCGGTGTCTGAGCGACCTGCACATGCACCGTGATGTCACGCATCCGCGCCCACGTTCCCATCACATCACCGGTGATTTTCTGTGCATGATATGCATCAAATTGCAGGCGTAGATTGGGGGCATCCACAGTCGTAATCACCTCTGCGGCCAAATCAAAGTCTGACAAGAAATATCCGGGCATGTCGTCTTGGTTTATTGGCTCGATCGTTAACGACTGATCGGGGGCCTCGGCAGCTGCCCAGCGCAGGTTTTCGATAAACGTGGCCTTGGCATCCGGCCCTTCGGCGACCCCCGCCATAATATGCAAGTTTTGCGCGCCAAGCGTCTTGGCATAGCGCACCGACCGCTTAAAATCTTGACGGAACCGCGACCCGGGGACCGCGGCAAACCCACGTTCGCCACCGGTATAATTGGGGGGCGGACAATTGATCAGCGCCAGCGGCAAATCATTGCGGGCCAGCATATCCACCATATCTGGAACAGCCACATCATACGGAAATAAGATCTCTACCGCGTCAAACCCTGCCGCACGGGCCGCGCCAAACCGTTCCATGAACGGCAGTTCTGAAAACAACATCGACAGGTTGGCGCAAAAGCGCGGCATCAAGGCAGCTCTGCCGCCGGTATAATCCCGAAAAACGCACCGTTAGACCACACGCCAAACCAACGGACGCCGTCCACATCTGCCTCTTCGCCAACATCAACCAGGCGGTAGAACGATTTGCGATCAATCAGCGCCTCGAGGTTGGCACGGACCAAAACATATGGCGACGGCTCACCCGTCTGCGGGTCACGGACAACGCGGATTGGGTGATCAGGACCTGCCCTTACAAGGTCCCCGACATTGGTTTCAAATACCAACCCATCAGCCACACGGTTAAAATCCACGGCCACAAACGGGGCGTCATCCACCGTGATCCCGACCTTTTCGACGGGCGTGACTAGAAAATAGTCGTCCCCATCACGGCGCAGAATCGTCGAAAACAGCTTCACCAGCTCAAACCGTCCAATCGGCGTTCCGAGGTAGAACCAAGTCCCATCCCGCGCGATGCGCATATCCAAATCCCCGCAAAACGGCGGATTCCACAAATGCACGGGCGGCAAACCGCCGTTTTTGGCCGCTTGTACGGATGCAGCAAGGCTTTCGGCGCTCGGGGTAACGATCTTTTGTCCGGTCATTGTTTTTGCCATTGGGGTCATTGGGGTTATCTGTTGTTATAAGCATATACGTGAAACAGGAGCATTGTCATGGCAAACCCCGATCAATTGGTCGCAGACATCGAAATTTTGCGCGGGAAGCTGGCCGAAGCACGTACCAGTATCGGCAAGCGGTTCATCGGGCAGTCCCGTGTTGTCGACCTTACACTGACGGCGCTATTATGCGGCGGTCATGCCGTCTTGGTCGGGCTGCCCGGTTTGGGGAAAACCCGTCTGGTTGATACGCTGTCCACTGTCATGGGCCTCAATGGGAACCGTATTCAGTTCACGCCAGACCTGATGCCTGCCGATATTCTTGGTTCTGAAATTCTCGACACTTCTGCCGATGGCACGCGCAGCTTTCGGTTTGTCGAAGGGCCGGTATTTTGCCAGCTTCTGTTGGCCGACGAGATCAACCGCGCGTCGCCGCGCACCCAATCCGCTCTCTTGCAAGCCATGCAGGAAAAACAGGTCACGATTGCGGGCCAAGACCGCCCCCTCGACGCGCCCTTCCATGTGCTCGCCACGCAAAACCCGATTGAGCAAGAAGGGACATATCCTTTGCCAGAAGCACAGCTCGACCGCTTCCTCGTGCAGATCGACGTGCCCTATCCTGACCGCAAGACCGAGAAAGACATCTTGATCGCCACCACAGGTGCAACTGAAGACGAGGCAACTGCGGTCTTTACGTCCCAAGAACTGCTCGATGCGCAAACCCTGCTCCGGCGCATGCCAGTGGGGGACAACATCGTCGAGATGATCCTTGATCTGGTCCGGTCCTGCCGCCCCGATGATGACGCACATGCGTCTATCCGCGACAATGTCAGCTGGGGCCCTGGTCCGCGTGCAGCCCAAGCGCTTATGCTCACGGTGCGCGCGCAAGCACTGCTTTCCGGTCGTCTGGCACCCTGCGCCGAAGACGTCATGGCCATGGCCGTCCCTGTCTTTGAACACCGGATGGCGCTTTCATTTGCGGCGCGTGCGCGTGGTGAAAGCATCACCGACATTATTAACAACGTCGCAGCCTCTGTCACTCAAACACAGGCGGCCGTCGCGTGACAAACGCCCTGAAGCTCAGATCTGCGGCGGAGGGGCTTGCGAGCCCCATGCCCGCGCTGTTGGCCGCCGCTGATCAATTGGCGCAGGCGGTCATGCTGGGTGATCATGGGCGCAGGCGCGCAGGCATGGGCGACACGTTTTGGCAGTACCGCCCCGCGCAACAAGGCGATGAAGCACGCGCAATTGACTGGCGCAGATCTGCCCGCGCAGACAGTAATTTTGTCGCGGACAAAGAATGGCAAATTGCGCAATCCGTCCTACTTTGGGTCGACCAATCAGCCGCGATGCAATTCACCTCCGACGACAACCTACCGACCAAATCCGCGCGCGCCCGCACATTGGCGTTGGCCACGGCGATCCTGCTGACGCGGGGCGGCGAACGGGTCGGGCTGACGGGTCTACGGTTGCCGCCAAAACGCGGCGCAGGTCAAATCCGGCAGATGGCCGAATTGCTTTGCGAAGACGACAACAGCGATTTCGGCACCCCCGACACCCAAGGGCTACTGCCCCAAGGTCGCGCTCTTTTCATCAGCGATTTTTTAGGAGACCTCAGCCCCACCAAAACCGCACTCTTTGAGGCTGCAAGCCGTGGTATCAAAGGCTGCATCCTCCAAATCCTTGACCCTCAAGAAGAGTCGTTTCCTTTTAGCGGGCGAACCAGTTTCCAATCCATGGGCGGCAGCATAACCCATGAAACCCTGTCCGCAGCTGGCCTAAAACAACGCTACCTCGATAAACTGACCAAGCGCAAAGACGCGCTGCACGCCCTTGCCCGCCAAACCGGGTGGCAGTTTCACACACACCACACAAACACACCCGCCACATCCGCCCTGCTTTGGCTTTACAAATCACTGGAAGGGCGATCATGATCTTTCGATCCGCCACAAAGGACGCGCGTTAAATGTGGACACTCGGGCCCATCGGCTTCACCGCGCCCCTGCTTTTGCTTGGCCTTGTCGTTCTGCCGGTCTTGTGGATTTTGCTGCGGGCGGTGCCACCTGCACCCGTAAAGCGGCGATTCCCCGGTGTGGCGCTTTTGCTGGGCTTGCAAGACGACGAAAGCCAATCCGACCGCACACCGTGGTGGCTCCTTCTCCTGCGCCTCCTCGCGGTGGCAGCCCTTATCATCGGGTTCGCGGGCCCTGTTCTAAATCCAACCGACAATCGCACGGGCACGGGCAACCTTTTGATCGCGCTCGATGGATCGTGGGCGGGCGCACCCAGTTGGACGGCGCGCATAGACCGTGTCGATGCACTGCTGTCCGAGGCCGCGCGCAACGACAGGCCCGTCAGTGTCGTCAACTTGTCCAACCTCCCCACCGGCGATCTGACATTTAGCGCGGCAAACGACTGGCAGAACCGACTTGCAAACCTGCAACCCCAACCATGGCAACCACGCGCCGTGGCTGGATGGGTGTCCGCACAAACAGCCAATTTCGAAACACAGTGGATGTCGGACGGCATCGACTGGGAAGGCCGGACTGCGGCGCTGTCCGCATTCGAGGCGAAAGGCGCCGTCACAGTTTTCCAATCCCTACGCCCGATCTTTGGTCTTCAACCAGCCGTTTACGAAGATGGGGCCATCAGCCTATCAGCCATCCGCACGCCAATTGGGGCGGCGACATCCGTGCCGGTCACCGCCATCGGGCTCGACCCTGCGGGCACCGAAAGACAACTTCAGACTGTGACGCTTGATTTCAATGCAGGCGATGCGACCGGAACGACCGCCCTTATTCTACCGCCTGAACTGCGCAACCGTATCACACGTTTTGAGATCACTGGCCAGCGATCCGCAGGTGCGGTCACGCTGACAGATGACGCGCTCAAACGACGCGAAGTTGCGCTGATTGCGGGGCGTGACAGCCGCGAAGAATTGAACCTGCTGTCGCCGCTGCATTACCTGCGCGAAGCCTTGGTGCCGACCGCTGACCTAATCGATGGAACGTTGACCGACATTTTGCTGGCAAACCCCGATGTGATCGTGCTGGCTGACGTGGCGACCTTGGCAGGGTCGGAAAGCGATACCCTGATTACATGGGTCGAGGACGGCGGGCTTTTGTTACGCTTTGCAGGCCCGCTGCTCGCGGCATCTGATCTGGGACGCAACGAAGAACACCCGTTGCTCCCCGTACGATTGCGGTCCGGCGGGCGCAGTGTCGGCGGCGCGATGAGCTGGGGAGAACCAAAGGCGCTTGCACCTTTTGCCGACACTTCGCCATTCTTTGGGCTGGCGATCCCAGACGACGTGACCGTCAGCGCACAGGTCGTGGCGCAGTCCGATCCAACGCTCGCCACTCGCGTCATCGCACAACTTGCGGACGGCACACCGCTGGTCACGCGCAAGACTGTGGGCGAAGGTCAAGTTGTGCTTGTTCACGTGACTGCCAACGCCGAATGGTCAACGCTGCCGCTGTCTGGACTGTTCGTGCAAATGCTTGAACGGCTGGCCATTTCAACACGCCCCGCCGCAGGCGATGCGCAAGCCTTGGCTGGTACGACATGGCAACCGACGCAGGTGCTTGACGGGTTTGGGCGGCTGCAAGACGGTGGGACGCTTGCTGGTGTCGACGGTGAAGCCCTAAGCACAAAATCCGCAAGCCCTGACCTCCAGCCGGGACTTTATAAAGGGGCAGAACAACAAATCGCAGTGAACGTTGTCGCATCTGACACCACACTCAACGTCGCTGCATGGCCCGCACGTATCCCGATCGAAGGCATGGCCACCACGCGCGAAACCGCGTTCAAAGGATGGCTACTGGTGGGTGCACTTGGCCTGCTCATCGTGGATATTCTGGCATCACTGTTGGTCGGCGGGCGCTTGCGGGGACCGCGTGCCGATGTGGCCATGGCGCTTATCCTCATGTTGGCATTCACGCCTGACGTGCAAGCGCAGACCGACGAGGAAGCTATCGCAGCAACCACCGCAGTTGTTCTTGGGCATGTCCTCACAGGGGACGCGGACACCGATGCGCAGGCCGCGGCAGGCCTGCTTGGGCTATCTCAAACCTTGTTCCGACGCACATCAATTGAACCAGACGACCCACATGCCGTCGATCTGGAACGCGACGAATTGGCGTTTTACCCGTTCCTTTATTGGCCTGTCACCGCTGACCAACCGCTGCCTAGCCGCGAAGCTTATGGCAAGCTAAACCGCTACCTGCGGTCTGGCGGGATGATCATGTTCGACACGCGAGACGCCGACACAGCACGGTTCGGATCCGGCAGCCCACAGGGGCGCAAGCTGCAAGCCATCGCGCGCGGCCTCGACATTCCCGCGATTGAGCCGATCCCACAAGACCACGTGCTGACGCGCACCTTCTATCTGATCCAAGATTTTCCCGGCCGTTACGCCAGTCGGGACATCTGGGTTGAGGCGTCTCCCGCGGGGGCCGAACTGGCCGAGGGGATGCCGTTTCGCAATCTGAACGACGGGGTGACACCCGTGGTCATTGGCGGCAACGACTGGGCGCGCGCATGGGCGGTGGACCAATACGGGAACCGGATGTTCCCCGTGGGCCGTGGCACAGCAGGCGAACGCCAACGTGAATTTGCGCTGCGGTTCGGGGTTAACCTGATCATGCACGTTCTGACCGGAAACTATAAGTCCGACCAAGTCCACGTACCCGCACTTCTTGACCGTTTGGGGCAATAGCCGATGACAAACACGCTGATCCTTGATCCATTGGTGCCGTTGATAGCGGTCTATGCGCTGGCACTGCTGACCACGCTTGGGGTGGGCTTTGCGGCTTGGCGCAGACTTGGCGGCTGGTGGTTGCGTGGCCTCGCGGCACTGGCCGTTTTGGGTGCCTTGACCAATCCATCGTTCCTCCGCGAAGATCGCGCCCCACTGTCAGACATTGTCATCGCATTGGTGGATAAGACTGCCAGTCAAAAGCTAAGTGACAGGACCAATCAAACGGCGGACGCGCTCGACCGGCTGCAAGCACGGATCACGCGACTGGAAAATACCGAACTGCGCGTGGTGACCGTACCCGATGGAGACGGCGACGCAGGCACGCAGCTGATGACGGCATTGGCGGCGGCATTGGCCGAAGAACCGCAAGCGCGTGTCGCAGGGATTGTGGCACTGACCGACGGACGGCTGCACGATATCGAGCGAGCACCAAATCTGCCCGCACCGATCCACACGCTGTTATCGGGTCGCGACACTGATTGGGACCGACGGCTGACGGTATCCAACGCACCCGCGTTTGCGATCTTGGGCGAGACGGTGACGCTGAGCCTACGGATCGACGACCAAGGTGCTGCCCCCGTAACGAATGCTGTCGCGGCGCTGTCCATTGCGATCGATGGCGCGGCACCGGTTAGCTTTCAGGTGCCCGTGGGTCAAGATATCGAGCTGCCACTGGATCTGCCGCACGGAGGCATGAACGTCGTACAATTCGCAACCCCAATGGCTGACGGCGAACTGACCGATCAGAATAATGCAGCCGTCGTGCAGATCAACGGCGTGCGCGATAGGTTGCGTGTCCTGCTGGTGTCGGGTGAGCCGCACCCAGGCGAGCGAACATGGCGGAACCTGCTGAAATCCGACGCAGGCGTGGACCTCGTGCATTTCACCATTTTGCGGCCCCCTGAAAAACAAGACGGGGTGCCAGTGGACGAACTGTCCCTGATCGCGTTTCCAACGCGCGAGCTGTTCTTGGAAAAAATCAACGACTTTGATCTGATCATCTTTGACCGCTACCGCAGACGGGGCATCTTACCTGCAGCGTATTTCGACAGCATCACCGACTACGTGATCAATGGCGGGGCAGTGTTGATCTCTTCAGGGCCGGAATACGGCGGGGCGGAGAGTATTTATCGGTCCCCCTTGGAGAAAATCTTACCCGGCGCGCCGACGGCACGGGTATTTGAGGAAGGGTTCACCCCCCAAATCACGGACCTTGGGGCGCGGCATCCTGTGACCGAAGGATTAGAGAAATTCTCGTCCAATCCAGATGGCGAAGGGCCCGGGTGGGGGCGCTGGTTCCGACTGGTCGATGTGATCGTGCCAGACACGGCCAATATCGTGATGTCCGGTTTGGATAACCGACCGCTTTTGACGCTCGACCGGATTGGCGAAGGGCGCGTGGCGCTGATTGCGTCCGACCAATCATGGCTCTGGGATCGGGGGTTTGAGGGCGGCGGACCGCAGTTGGAATTGTTGCGGCGCTTGGCGCATTGGATGATGAAAGAGCCCGATTTGGAAGAAGAAGCGCTGTTTGCGCAAGCAAACGGTCAAACAATGCGGATCATCCGGCGCACATTGACCGATACCACAGGCGACGTAACAATAACGCACCCAGATGGGACACAAACCATATTGGACCTGAACGAGGTGTCCCCGGGCAGGTTTGAAACGATGTGGACGGCCCCTGATTTGGGCCTTTACCGCTTGACCGAGGCAGATAAGGAAACAGTCATTGCTTTGGGTCCTGCAGCGCCGCGCGAGTTTGAACAAACAATCGCGTCTGGCGATGTCTTGCGCCCGATCGTGGACAGCACACGTGGCGGAACCTTGGCGATGGCGGACGGTGATTTTGCGGTGCGCAGCATACGCGCGGGCCGCCCCGCAGCTGGGCGTGGCTGGATCGGGATAACACCGCGCGGTGCGTATCAAACTGCAGATATTAGCAGTAACCCGGTCTTGCCTGCGTGGGCATTTTTGATTTTGGCTGCATTGCTAAGTATCGCGGCATGGCTGCGCGAAGGACGGAAGATGGGTTAAAACCCATCCTACTGCGTTGCGAGTTCGAATGTGGCGTCCGACCACCCATCAACGATGCAGCGCGACCGGATATAAACCACGGCAGGCAATGGGCCGTCGATGTTCAGGGACCGTGTAAACGGCTGTTCGTTGACATGCGGATGCCCCAACACGCGCACCCCTATTACAGCGCCGCTCGCGTCTTCGACACGCCAGCCATCAGCGTAGTGATCCCATCCGGTATCGGGATGCGACAACGTCACATCAAACCGACCACCCGCAAACGTCGCTGTTTCAATCACAGGGGCATCCGCAGAGGCGACCCCAGCCCAAACCATCACTATAAATGCATATTTCATGGATCTTCTTTTAGCAGAATATCGCGCGGAACCGATGCAAATTCGCGTGACCAGACCACCCAGATGACGACAGTGACAGAAATTATCAGCGGAACGGCCCCCAAAAGCCACGCCAACGCGCCCAACGCAAAGTACATGGCGCGCAGACCACGGTTAAAGTTCAGGGCGGCGCGAATATTCAGTTCGGCGGCTTGGGCAGCGCGCGGATGTGCAATTGGGTCAGCAGGATCATTGGGCACCGCAGCCATCAGCACCGCACAATAGCCAAACACGCGGTTTGCCCAGACAAATTTTAGGAACGCATTGGTCAAAAGCACGGCGACAACCGCCAGCTTGATCTGGATAATCAACACTGGCGTCATCGTGGCGGCGACCTCTTGCGCGACACCAACCAAAGGGTCTGTATTTTTGGCCAAGGCCAGCACACCACCAATGGCAAAAATGCAAGTGGACGCGAAAAACGACGTGCCTTGGCGTAGGCTGGCCAAAATCTGACTGTCAAAGATGCGCGGGTCGCGGTCGACAAAGACACGCATCCAATCGCGGCGACGCTCGGACATCAAAACCGTGACAGACGGACGCGATTTCGGGGGGTGTTCGATAAAATGGCTCAGCAGCAGCCACATCCCGATCAAGTAGATGATAGCAACCCAATCAAGGGCCTGCAAAAGGGCGGCGTGATCTAACATTGTCATATGGCTAACTAGCGTGGATCGGAAAAACTTGCCATCCGCATAAATTGGTTATATTTACTTACCAATCGGACCAACTGGAGAGTCGCCATGCAAATGCCTATCCCTGATGCCAGTGTTATTGACCGCAAAGATCAGATCGTCGCGCGGCTCCTTGCAGTGCTGCCAAAGACCGCAGTTATCGCGGACGTGGTTGAAACACGGGCCTATGAATGTGACGGGCTGACAGCATATCGGTGCCCACCGATGTGTGCGGTCTTGCCAACGACGACTGATGAGGTCGCTGCCGTATTGAGAATTTGCCACGAAATGGACGTGCCTGTCGTGCCACGCGGATCGGGGACGTCGCTTGCAGGTGGCGCGTTGCCTACTGCGGATTGTGTCATTCTTGGCGTTGCCAAGATGAATGGCGTGATTGAGACGAATTATGATGACCGGTATATCCGCGTCCAGACAGGGCGCACAAACCTGTCCGTGACAGGGGCTGTTGAAGCAGACGGGTTCTTTTATGCACCCGATCCGTCCAGCCAGCTTGCTTGCGCCATTGCAGGAAACATCGCGATGAATTCTGGCGGGGCGCATTGCCTGAAGTACGGCGTGACCACAAACAACCTGATGGGCGTGACCATGGTTATGATGGACGGCACCGTAGTGGAAATCGGCGGCGCGCATATGGACGCGGGCGGGCTTGATCTGCTTGGCGTGATCTGCGGGTCCGAAGGACAGCTTGGGGTCGTCACAGAGGCCACCCTACGCATCTTGCCCAAACCCGAAGGAGCGCGTCCCGTGCTTATGGGCTATGACAGCTCCGAGGTCGCCGGACAGGTTGTCACCGACATAATCAAGGCTGGCGTTCTGCCCGTCGCCATCGAGTTTATGGACCGCCCGTGCATCGAGGCCACCGAGAATTTCGCGCACGCCGGGTACCCCATGTGCGAAGCCCTGCTGATCGTTGAGGTCGAAGGATCAGATGCCGAAATCGACGCACAATTAGCGCTAATCATGAAGATCGCGGCGAAACATAACCCCGTGGAACTGCGCGAAGCCAAAGACGCCGACGAGGCGGGCCGCATCTGGTTGGGCCGCAAATCTGCGTTCGGGGCCATGGGCCAAATCAACGACTATATGTGTCTGGACGGAACGATCCCTGTGTCCGAGCTGCCCTATGTGCTGCGCCGGATTTCCGAGATGTCCAAAGAATTCGGCCTTGATGTCGGCAACGTATTCCACGCAGGCGACGGAAATATGCACCCCCTGATCTTGTTTGATGCAAACAAAGAAGGCGATCTGGAACTCTGCGAAGAATTCGGCGCTGAAATCCTGAAGCTGTGTGTCGAAGTTGGCGGTTGCCTAACAGGCGAACACGGCGTCGGCATCGAAAAGCGTGACCTGATGCATGTGCAATTTAGCAAGGCAGACCTAGAGGCGCAAATGGCCGTCAAAGATGTGTTTGACCCCAAATGGTTGTTGAACGCGGCGAAGGTGTTTCCTTTGGATGCATCCGAGCCCCGTCGCGTCGCATAGTCAATTTTTGCCGAAAGAAAATAGCATGACCCCTACATCCGAACTTGAACTCAGCGACATGATCAAGGCCACAAAGGGCCCGCTGCGCATTGTTGGCGGCGGCACGCGGCCTATTGGTCGTGTCGTTGGCGAAGCCCTATCGACGGCTGCGTTATCAGGGATCACTTTGCACGAACCCGGGGCGCTGACATTGGTCGCACGCGCTGGCACGCCTGTAGCCGAGATTGAAGCAACACTTGCCACGCAAAATCAACGTCTTGCGTTTGAACCGATGGATCACCGCGCGCTAATGGGGACCACCGGACAGCCGACAATCGGTGGCGTTGTCGCTGCCAATGTGTCTGGTCCGCGCCGGATTTCCGTGGGGGCCTGCCGCGATTTTCTGCTTGGCGTTCGCTTTGTGGACGGTGCTGGCAACATCGTCAAAAACGGGGGCCGCGTCATGAAGAACGTCACCGGATATGATCTGGTCAAGCTGTTTGCAGGAGCATACGGTACATTGGGCGTCCTGACCGAAGTATCATTCAAAGTGCTGCCAGCGGTCGAGGCGGAAACGACCCTAGCCCTGTCAGGCCTAGACGACGCCACCGCCATTCGGGCGATGTCTGCAGCCCTCGGGTCCCCTTTTGAGGTGACAGGCGTGGCCCATGATCCGGCACAGGCTTTGACCCATTTCCGGCTAGAAGGGTTTGCTGCATCCGTGGCCTACCGCGCCAAAGAAATATCGAAATTGCTGGCTCCATTTGGAGCCACGCAAGACACCCAAGGCGACTGGGCCGCCATCCGTGACGTCACCGCATTTGCGGGCAAATCAGGCGACGTTTGGCGCATATCCGTCAAGCCATCTGATGCAGCGGCACTGAGCGAAAAGATCGGCGCAGATGCGGTGCAATACGACTGGGGAGGCGGGCTTATTTGGGCGCTTTGTCCGGTTGGAACAGACGTGCGGGCCGCGATGGGTAACACAGCAGGACACGCGACATTGATCCGTGGAGCAGGCCAGACATTCCATCCTGAACCGGCCCCGTTAGCGGCCATTTCCACAGGTCTTCGGGCCAAATTTGACCCACGCGGCGTACTGAACACAGGGATTATGGGCTAATGCAAACAACATTCACACCTGAGCAGCTAACCGATCCGGGAACAAAGCGGGCGAACGACATTTTGCGGGCCTGTGTGCACTGCGGGTTTTGCACAGCCACCTGCCCGACCTATCAAATATTGGGCGATGAGCTTGATAGCCCACGGGGCCGGATTTACCTGATCAAGGATATGTTGGAAAATGAACGGGTTCCTGATGAAAAGACGGTCAAACACGTTGACCGTTGCCTATCGTGCCTTGCATGCATGACGACCTGCCCATCAGGGGTGCATTATATGCATCTGGTCGATCATGCGCGGGCGTACATCGAACAAAACTACAAACGCCCTCTATCTGATCGGGCGCTGCGGTGGGTGCTGGCACGCATTCTGCCCTACCCTACACGGTTCCGGTTTGCATTACTGGGGGCGAAAATGGGGCGGCCATTTGCGCGGTTCATTCCCGATGCACGCATTCGTGCGATGATCGAAATGGCGCCAAAAGTGATTCCGCCCGTTTCACGCAACGACGACCCGCAGACATTCCATGTGGCCGACAAAAAGATGCGCGTCGCGCTGATGACCGGCTGCGCTCAACGGGCGTTAAACACAGACATCAATGACGCGACAATCCGGCTGCTAACACGGCTCGGGGCCGAGGTCGTGATCCCCGAAGGGCAAGGCTGCTGCGGCGCACTGACCCACCACATGGGCAAGGAAACCGAAAGCCACGCGACGGCAGCCAAGAATATCCGTGCATGGGTCGCCGAGATGGACGCAGGGCTAGACGCAATCGTGATCAACACCTCTGGCTGCGGGACGACGGTCAAAGACTATGGGCATATGTTCCGCAACTCTGATCTGGCTGCAGACGCCGCACGGGTATCGGCCATCGCGATGGACGTGTCCGAAGTGCTGATCAAACTTGACCTGCCCGAAGGGGCCGCAAAAGACACCAAAGTCGCCTATCATGCGGCCTGTTCGTTGCAACACGGACAACAGATCAAAACACACCCGAAAACGCTATTGAAAAAAGCGGGTTTCACTGTGCTGGAACCGGCAGATAGCCACCTGTGCTGCGGGTCTGCAGGAACATACAACCTGATGCAGCCTGAAATTTCGGGGCAACTGCGGGACCGTAAGGTGCAAACCCTCGAGGCGCTGCAGCCGGATATCATCGCGGCTGGTAACATCGGCTGCATGATGCAAATCGGGTCAGCCACAGGCACGCCGATCGTGCATACTGTGGAATTGCTTGATTGGGCGACAGGGGGGCCAAGACCCGCCGGACTAGACCGCAATGGTGCGCAAACTCCGCAGGTGCCAATCCTGCGCTAATGCCTTACTATGGCCGCAAGCGAGGCTGATAACCGCGCAAACGGTCACGGGGATACGCATGCGGGTTCTAGCAGTTGTTATTGCACTATTGGCGGCGATGCCCGCATTGGCCCAAGACAGCGGGCTGGTCGCGCTAGAAACGCGCGACGCCAGCAAAGGCTGGGAAGGGGTCGGCAGGCTCGACATCGCGGGCAAAGGGTTCTGCACAGCAGCGTTGATCGAGCCACGCATTATCCTGACGGCGGCGCATTGTCTGTTCGACATCGACAACACGCCCATTAGCGCCAGTCGCTTTACATTCGAGGCAGGACTGCGGGATGGCAGAGCCGCCGCATCGCGCAATATCACGCGCCTTCTGGCGCACCCCGATTACGTGCATGACGGGCCAAACACGGACACCTCCGAGGTGGTTAACGACATCGCAATTTTGGAACTCGACCAGCCCATCCGGAACGGACGGATCAAACCCTATCCCATCGCAAGCCAACCACAAACCGGCGATGAAATCGGCATCGTCTCCTACGGGAAAGATCGGGCGAACGCCCCCAGCCTGCAAGAATCTTGCAGCGTCATGTCCCGCCAAGACGGCGTCCTGTTGATGAGCTGTGACGTGGCCTTTGGGTCATCTGGCGCACCTGTGTTCCGGCTCCGCAACGGGCAGTTCGAAATTGTGTCAGTCGTGTCTGCGATGGCTGAAGCCGACGGAAAGACCATCTCTATCGGCACGTCGCTAAAGCAACCACTTGCCACGCTCCTGACCAGTTTCGCCAGTCAGCGCGCGGGCGGTGCGCGCAACATCATCATCAACGGGCAACGCAGTGAAGGCGGTGCAAAATTCGTGCGGCCATAGCCCTCATTGGTGGCTAACGGCACGGAAAACCCGCAGCGCCATCCCCCCTTGAAACCATAAATCATCATCCCCACGTATTTGATATGGATGCCTGAACAGGGTCCATAGCCTAAGCGGCCTGTCCAAGATTGGAAGGCCAAACACTTGTTATCGCTTGATAAAGGATGATCCATGCGTACTCTTGACTTGACACCACTCTACCGTGCAACAGTTGGCTTTGACCAGATCGCTGACCTGATGGACCGGGCGCTTGCGAGCGACGCAAGCAACACCAGCTACCCCCCTTATAATATCGAAAAGGCCGGTGATGACGCGTGGCGTATCTCCATCGCGGTGGCTGGTTTTAATGAAAACGAGCTGGCCATTGAGGTCAAAGATCGGGGGCTTCATGTCACCGCCCGCAAGGCCGACGACGATACAGTCAGAACCTACCTGCACCGCGGCATTGCGACCCGCGCATTTGAACGACGGTTCCAATTGGCCGACCACGTGCGCGTGACAGGGGCAACCCACGAAAACGGTATGCTGCACATTGATTTGGTCCGCGAAGTGCCAGAGGCGCTGAAGCCCCGCCAGATTAAAATCGCATCAGCAGCGCAAACCGACGCCAACCTGATCGAAGAAAAATCCGTCAACTAAACCGACAAAGGGCAGGCTACACCGCCTGCCCTTTGCAATTCTACGTAGGATGGGTTTTAACCCATCATTCCTAATGCGCCTCGGCCCAGCTCGCGCCCTGCCCCGCATCCACACTCAATTTCACATCCAGCTTCACCGCCGGATCGGACGCATTTTCCATGACGCCACGCGCCGCGGTGATCAGATCATCCGCCGCATCTGCGTCCACTTCAAAGATCAATTCATCGTGGACCTGCAACAACATCTTTGCCGGAATATCCGCAATCGCATCTGGCATACGGATCATCGCACGGCGAATAACATCCGCTGCTGTCCCCTGAATTGGAGCGTTAATCGCGGCCCGCTTGGCAAAGCCGGCCTGCGGTCCCTTGGCATTAATCTCGGGCGTATTGATGCGCCGACCAAACAACGTCTCGACATAATTATGGTCTTTCGCGAATTGCACCGTCTGATCCATATAGGTCCGAATACCCGGGAATCGCTCGAAATAGCGGTCAATGAACCCCTGCGCCTCGGCCCGTGGAATGCGCAAATTTCGTGCCAGCCCGAACCCGGAAATCCCATAAATCACACCAAAGTTAATCGCCTTCGCCTGACTACGAATATCAGGCGTCATGTCTTCCAGCGGCACATCGAACATTTCCGATGCAGTCTGCGCGTGAATATCAACACCATCACGGAACGCCTGCTTCAATGCGTCGATGTCTGCCACATGGGCCAAAATCCGCAGCTCGATCTGGCTATAGTCCAGACTGACCAGAACCTTGCCCTCATCTGCGATAAACGCCTCGCGGATACGGCGGCCTTCTTCAGACCTCACCGGAATGTTCTGCAAATTCGGATCAGTCGACGCAAGCCGACCTGTGTTGGCACCGGCAATCGAATACGACGTATGCACGCGCCCCGTTTCGGCGTTGATATGCTCTTGCAGCGCGTCCGTATATGTTGATTTCAGTTTCGCCAACTGACGCCAATCCAAAATCAACCGCGGTAAATCATGGATCGTCGCAAGATCTTCAAGCACATCGGCACCTGTGGAATAGGCACCTGTTTTGCCCGTCGACGGCTTTTTTCCGTCCGGCATCTCAAGACCCATTTCGTCAAACAAAATCTCACCCAATTGCTTGGGGGATGCCACGTTAAACGACCGACCGACCATCTCGTGAATGCCTGCCTCAAGGCCCGCCATCTTCTGGGCAAACGCATTTGACATCCGGCTCAGCGTATCGCGGTCTACCTTAATGCCGTGCATTTCCATCTGGGCGAGCACCGGAACCAACGGACGCTCTAGCGTCTCGTAAACGGTTGTGACTGTCTTGGTATGCAACAACGGCTTGAACAGTTGCCAAAGGCGCAGCGTAATATCGGCATCCTCGGCTGCATATTTCACCGCGTCTTCAATCGGCACACGGTCAAACGTAATCGCAGATTTACCTGCCCCCAACAGGGGCTTAATCGGAATAGGCGTATGACCCAGATACCGCTGTGACAACAAATCCATACCGTGATTATGCAGCCCACCATGCATCGCATATGACATCAACATCGTGTCGTCGATCGGGTGAATATCCACACCGACGCGCGCAAAAATCTTGGCATCGTATTTCATGTTTTGCCCGATTTTAAGGATACTTTCATCCTCCAACATCGGCTTGAGCATTGCGATGCAGATCGCGAAATCCATCTGCCCTTCGGCACGGGCATCGGACCCAAACAGATCATCTTGAGCGGCCGCTTTATGGGTCAACGGGATGTAGCAAGCCTGTCCGGCCTCCACACATAATGACACGCCAACCAGCTTGGCACGCATTTCATTGAGCGCAGTCGTTTCGGTATCAACGGCCACATAGCCACGGGCATAAATCCGGTCGATCCAGACCTGCAATGCGGCGGCATCAGACACCTTTTCATAGGCATCAGAATTAAACGGAACCGCCTCGGCCAATTTTGCAAATGCCGCATCTTCGATCACAGGGGCTGTCGCGCCAAATTTGTCTGCCACACGTTTCAAAATCGTGCGGAATTCCATTTTCGCCAAGAACGCCAACAGGTCTTCTGGCACAGCATCCTTGACCTCAAGACTGTCCAGATCAAACGGCAAATCCATCCCACAGTCTAGCTGCACCAACTTCTTGGACAACTCAATCTGGGCACGATTATCGACCAGGCTTTCACGACGTTTAGGTTGCTTAATCTCGCCCGCGCGGTCCAACAGCGTCTCAAGGTCGCCGTACTCGTTAATCAACAGCGCTGCCGTCTTGATGCCGATTCCGGGCGCACCGGGCACATTGTCGACGCTATCACCAGCCAATGCCTGCACATCGACAACACGTTCAGGACCGACCCCGAATTTTTCTCGCACACCGTCAGCATCAATGATCTTGTTCTTCATTGGATCAAGCATCTCAACGC
Source organism: Yoonia sp. (assembly GCA_023955335.1). GTDB lineage: Bacteria > Pseudomonadota > Alphaproteobacteria > Rhodobacterales > Rhodobacteraceae > Yoonia. Next base: position 22,123 of record JAGSGF010000012.1, on the reverse strand, counting down.
CACCACCAACCAGCTGCATCAAGTCCTTATCGGACGACAAAATCGTGACGCGACCACCAGCATCGCGGCCCTGATGGGCAAGGGTGGCGATGATGTCATCAGCTTCAAACCCTTCGATCTCTTCGCAGGCAATATTGAATGCGCGGGTCGCCTCTCGGGTCAGGGGCATCTGCGGACGCAAATCCTCTGGCATGGCGTCGCGGTTGGCTTTGTATTGGTCGTACATCTCGTTGCGGAACGTATGGCTGCCCTTGTCGAAAATCACGGCCACATGGGTCGGCGCATCGGGGCCAGTATTGTCCTGCAGATACCGCTGCAACATGTTTACAAACCCGCTGACTGCGCCCACAGGCAACCCGTCCGACTTGCGGGTCAGCGGAGGCAACGCGTGATAGGCACGGAAAATATATGCCGAGCCGTCAATCAGGTGCAGATGGCACCCTTTGCCGAATTGCTGTGTCATGTAAGGCCCCCAAAATCAGATTGGGGGTAAAGTGCCACCATTCGGGGGCAACCGCCAGATCAGACTTTGCCTTCAAAATCCTTGTGGACCAGCTTTGCATCGCAGTACGGGCATTCCACCCAGCCATGTTCACCCGGGATCTGCAGCCAAACACGTGGGTGGCCCAATGCACCTTCGCCGCCATCACAGGCAACGCGGTAGTCGTTCACGATGATAGTTTCTGGTGCGGGTCTAGTCATATCCGGTCCTGTCTGGTTGCCGCGAGCCATTGCCCGCCTTACATGTTCCTAACACAAGGCGCACACGCTAGGAAAGACGCACAATGACATCCAATGCGATCGAAATCTCGGGTCTGAAAAAGACCTATGCGGCCACTGGTAAATCTGACGCGAAAACGGCCCTGCACGGGATCGATTTGAACATCCCGCGCGGTGCGATATTTGGGCTTCTGGGGCCAAACGGCGCGGGCAAATCGACGCTGATCAACATCCTCGCAGGACTTGTCACCAAGACCGCAGGGTCAGTGAAGATCTGGGGCTTTGATCAAGACACAAATCCACGGCAAAGCCGCGCGTCTATTGGCATCATGCCGCAAGAACCGCATCTCGACCCGTTTTTCACGCCTGCGGGGTCTTTAGACGTGCAAGCAGGCCTCTACGGCGTGCCAAAATCCCAGCGTAAAACAGCGGAAATCCTCGAACTGATCGGACTGACGGACAAGGCAAACGCCTATTCGCGATCCTTGTCAGGCGGGATGCGGCGGCGCCTGCTCCTTGGCAAGGCACTCGTTCATTCGCCCCAAATCCTCGTGCTTGATGAACCCACCGCAGGCGTCGACATCGCGCTACGCAATCTGCTGTGGGACAACGTGCGCGACCTGAATGCGCGGGGTGTCACGATTATCCTGACGACACATTATCTGGAAGAAGCCGAGGCAATCTGCGACGATATCGGTATCATCAACCACGGCAAATTGATCGTGCGCGACAGTACCAAGAACCTGCTCGGACGACTTGACCATAAAACGCTCGTGATCACGCCTGCGCGCGACAGCGCCCTGCCCACGCTACCAGCCACAGTCACAGGGGCCAAACGAGACAACGGGCAACTGACCTTCACCTATCAGTCCAGCATCACCAGCGCAGACGCGGTGCTCGACCTGATCCGAAACGCTAGAATCGAGATCAAAGACATCACAACGGAACAATCCGACCTTGAAGACGTCTTCTTGGCATTAACCAAAAATTAATCCCGCCTCGCTTTTTGAAAAATACTCTCGCCGAAGGCCCTTATTTCGGCAACATGCGCCCCAACTGCTGACCACCAATAATGTGCATGTGAAAATGCGGCACGTCCTGCACACCGTGGGATCGCGTGTTGGCGATTGCGCGGAAACCGGCCTCAACTCCTGTCGCAGCACAGACGGCGGCCACGGCTGCAAAGAAACCGGTTTGCTCCTCGGGGCGCGCATCGCGGGCGAAGTGATCTAAGCTGACATACGGCCCCTTAGGGATTACCAGCACATGCACCGCGGCTTGCGGGGCAATATCGTTGAACGCCAAGGCATGGTCATTCTCGAACACTGTAGAATTCGGGATCTCGCCGCGTAGAATCTTGGCAAAGATATTCTGGTCATCATAATCAAACGTCATCAGGCAGGCCTTTAGTCAACAAACAGGTGTGGGGTTTCGGCAATCTGACGGGCGGTTTCATCGTCGACAGATAAGAAACGGGAAATCGGATGCGCATTGTCCTGAGGGCTATTTGCTTCGACGATACGGCCAAAGTTCTCAAACCCGGCATCACGAATGCGGTCGCTTTCGAACAACACATCATAGCGGATCGTCGGCAATAACTGGGCCAACGTCTCATCCGACGTCTGGTCTCCAGCAAGGCCGACACGGCGGGCGTGACCGGCCAAATACTCATCCGTCATGCCACACTCAATCTCTAACAATTTTGTCGTCGATCGGTCCGAAAAGAAATCCTGCATCAGATCAAGGCTAGCGGTATCGAGACAAATAATCAGACGGTCGGTGTCATAATAATCAAACAACATGCGCATCAAAGCGCGGCGGTGTCTGGTGCGCTTGTCCAGATTGGACTGGATACCACCAAGGTCCGGCAAAGACGCGTCTTGTTCGTTAAACAAATACTCAATCGTAGGAATATCCGTGTGATGGCGGATCGACCCAACAAGGCGCTTGGCAACATGCCATTTTTTACAGGCCAGAATCAGGAGCTCGCGTTCACGCCCCAGCGATGTTTCGGTTTCCCAGAATCGGGAGGCAAAGCGACGGCCAATGCGGCCGCGCCCGCTTAGGAACCTGAACAGGCTGCGGCCTTCATTCGACACCTTAAAGTCATCACGACCCGATGCATAAAGCTTACCCAAGCGGGTCTTCAACTCGGTCGCTTCGGTGCTAATCTTGCGGGCAAACAGACTGTCTTGAGCCAACAACAAATCGTAATGATCGTTGTAAAATGTCACGGGCATCCCGTAATCAGTAAACATCAAAAATGTCATCGTGCGCGTTTGAATTTCGTTAGAAGGCACAAGATGCCGCACAAGCGTTTGAAAAAACGTCTCGTCTGGAATCCACGTCGTGCGGAAAAACCGCATCACATCTTTCCGCTTTTTGGTAAAATCGATAATCCATTCAATCGTGCGCCGACGAAGCACCCACCACTGCGATCCAATCATAACTTGCAGATCGGCAGGTACCTTGCGGGTAATACCAAACCGGCGCTGAAGCCAAAATGACCCATAAAATAAGCGCTTTTGCGTCCGTTCGTTAAAGAAGTGGCGGTACACTAACCGTTCTTCTTTGAAGCCCGTCTTGATCCAATCACTTTCAAAATAATCGAAACTCTCAACATAATCGACATCGTTGTCGTCCAAGAACTGATGGGCATATTTTGCTGACTTGATCGCCATGCAATCGCCTGACACCATATAAAAATGCGTGGCACGCGGGAATGCATCGACCGCAGCTTCCACCGCATATAGGGTAGCTTGCACCAAAGACCATTCGCCCCACCCACACTTAATACGCTTCTTGGCAAAGGCCACATTGGGGTTGTCTGCCAATGCAGTCTGGATTTGCGCGAACGCCTTTGCAGGAGCGCGGGCATCAAAATGAATCGCAATAAAATCACCCACAGCAGTCAGCTGCTGCGCCTGCTGAATAATAGCGTCAGGGTCTTTATGACACAGAAGAATGAAAGCGATTTTTGCCATACTGGAAACAGTTTACCTCGTGATCCGTGATTGTTTACACCTAATACCGTAAACAAGCGTTGAAAATACAGGGTTTCTTTGCTCTTGTGTGTCAACTATGACGTAAGCGACAAGTTGATGCTGCGCGCTAAGGTAATTGGAGACGATGTAAATGGGGTTTCCCGGCACTTGGATGACCGAAAGTGAGAGCGTGGTTTACCGCGTTGTACCCAAATGCGCCTGCTCGACCATCGGGCAGATCATGTATTATTCTGACCACGGTTCGTTTTTCGACGGGGATATTCATGACGCCAAAGGCGGCATACACAAATGGGCGATGGACGACAGCCAACCGCTGATCACATCCAACGTAAAAGCGCACGACAGCTATTCGTTTACGTGCGTCCGCAATCCATACACGCGGATTTTGTCATCGTTCTTTGACAAGATCTGCGGCATCCAGCGCAATGGCAAACGGTATCGGGGCAACCTTGTCCCGCTTTTGATCCAGAAATACGGTATCGAAGTAGGCGACCCTGAAACAGGATTCGAATTCGACCAAATCAAGTCGTTCCGCCGGTTTTTACTATTTGCACGCGACACCATCCGTTGGCGGCGGCCAATGGAACCTGACATCCATTGGTCTGCAATGTCTGGACATATTTCCACGTTCATCGTGAACGGCGGTAAATACGACAAGATTTTCTGGACCGAACAATTCAACGACGGCATGCAGCAGGTTCTCGACAAAATCGAAACACCAAACGCGGTGGACCTTGGTGCAATTCCGCGGTTCAACGAAAGCGAAGGGCACGGGCCCAAGCGGTTGCACCCTGTCGAAGACTACTTTGATGATATATCGATGCATTTGATTTGGGAAATCTATAAAAAGGACTTTCAGCTATTCAAATACGACTTTGAAAACCCAGGCAACAAAATGCCCATCGGCGAAATCGACTTGAGCGAAGTCCACGCAAAACTTGGGGAATAAAAGGGGCTAGCCCCCTCGGCCTATGGGCCTCACCCCCAACATATTTAAGCTCGGAAAAAGCGCGCCTTTACCTAATATTTACCAACGTCTGGTACGATCGTTCCGCGGTACAGGCAGACATGCCGATGACCGCCGACGAAAAAGTCGCTGCCACGCCTCTTGCGCCACGCGACTTCAGGCTGGCGGCGCATTTTCTCTTTTTCAAAGCATAAATATGTCCGCCGGAGGCTTCGTCACCTCGACCAGCCACACTTTCGCATTAAGTCTCGTCGCAGAATCGGGGAACAAATGACAAAAGTTCTGATCATTGGATCCGGCCCAAACGCGCTGCAGGCGCAAGAATGGGATTTATGCAATTTCAGCCATATTGTTGCCATTAACAATGCGTGGCGCGTACGCTCAGATTGGAGTTACCTCATTTGTCCCGACGATTTTCCGATCGACCGGCGACCTGAACGGATGCAAGGCACACAACAGATTATTCGATCTGAAACCTACGTCCCGCACCAGAACCAATTTGGTGGGATCGTCTATGCGGGGGGAACGATGGCATTCACGGCGGGGTATTGGGCACTATCCGCGCTCAAACCTACTGCCATCGCTATGATTGGCTGCGATATGATGTACGCGACTTCCGGCCCAACGCATTTTTACGGTCACGGTTCAGCCGACCCTTTGCGAGACGATATTTCGTTGCGGTCCCTTCCTGCAAAATCGGCACGGTTAATGGCGTTGGCCGCACAAAATGGCTGCGCGATGGTGAACCTATCCTCTGACCCTAGCCAGCTTACCTTCCCGCAAGCTCACTGGCTCGTCGCCGCCGCGCAAAAACCGGTGCAACACAGTAAAACAGCAGTCGCGGCGGCTTTGCAAAAAGAACGCAACCTTGGGTATTTCGTGCCATCCGGCAAATATTGGAAAGAAGCAAACCGATTTGATCCTTCACAAATCGATGCAGTCGACGCTATGTGGCTGGCGCTAGCCCCGCCTGCGCAATAAGCGCGTTCAGGTCCGATTCAGGCCGGGCTCCGATATGGCTAATAACCTCGGCAGCAGCGATATTCCCAATGCGCCCGCAATCAGACAGCGCGTACTTATGGGTAAGCGCCCAAAGAAAGGCAGCCGCGAACAAATCACCTGCACCTGTAGCATCAACAACTTGAACAGGCGCTGCCGCTACATGCCAATGATCGGTTCCACACAAAATATGCGCACCGTTTTCGGAATCCGTACAAGCAACAATCGCAACCTCGGTTGCGGCTTGCGCCAAGGCCGCGTCAAAATCGTCTGTCTCAAACATCGACAGCATCTCGGCGCGATTACAGAATAATAGATCAACATCTGATTTGATCATTGCACGGAATGCATCGCGGTGGCGGCTCACACAAAACGGATCAGAAAGCGTCAACGACACGCGTCCACCTGCAGTCCGGCAAGCTATAATTGCTTTGGCAAAAGCGGCGTGGCTTTCAGGCCCGTCAAAACGGTAGCCTTCAAGGTAAATCCATTCGGCTTGGGCCATCTGGGTCTCGTCGATATCATCTGGAGTCAAAAACTCAGTCACGCCCAAGTAGGTATTCATCGATCGCTCGCCATCAGGGGTGACGACGATCAGACAGCGGCCAGTTTCATCGGCGGCATCCTTGGGGGCGAAGGTCGTTTCATATACCGCCCCTTGCGCGCGCAGGTCATGGGCAAAAATCGCACCAAGCTGGTCGTCTTTTACCTTGCCAACATACGCCGTGCGACCACCCAAATGGGCAATCCCAGCAATCGTATTGGCAGCAGATCCACCAGACACTTCGCGCGCAGGACCAATGGCTGCATAAAGCTCCACGGCGCGGTCCATGTTGATCAGCTGCATGATGCCTTTTTCAATACCAGCTTCTGCTAAAAACCGATCTGGCGCGCGGGCTAGGACATCTACCATTGCGTTGCCAATACCGACGACCTGAAAATCCTTCATAAGTTCTTATCCTCATACATGCAGAGATCGCGGATCAGACACGCCGCGCATTTGGGTTTTCTCGAGACGCAGGTATACCGACCATGCAAGATTAGCCAGTGGTGGGCGTGCAATTGATAGTCGGCGGGAATGTGATCTTCGACCGCACGTTCAACAACATCAACGTCTTTGCCCACTGCAATGCCAGACCGATTGCCGACACGAAAAATATGGGTGTCGACTGCTTGGGCGGGCTGCCCCCACCACATGTTCAACACGACATTGGCGGTTTTGCGGCCAACCCCCGGGAGCGACTGCAATGCTGCACGCGAATTGGGCACAACACCGTCGAACTCATCGACCAAAATCTGGGACATCTTCATGACGTTCTTTGCCTTTTGGCGGAACAGCCCGATTGTTTTAATATGCTCAGTCACGCCCTCAAGACCCAGATCAAGCATTTTTTGAGGTGTATCAGCCACCGCAAACAGACCACGCGTGGCTTTGTTCACGCCTGCATCGGTCGCCTGCGCGGACAGCGCCACTGCCACGCAAAGCGTATAGACGTTGACGTGTTCCAGTTCGCCCTTGGGTTCTGCTTCTGCCTCGTGGAAGCGGCCAAAGATTTCGCGGATCGTGTGATAATCAAGTTGTTTTACCATAGGGCAAACTATGCGCAATTTTCGGGTCGCCCACAACGCCTGCGTTGGACTATCGTGACAAGTATGGAACACCAAAAAGCATATCATTTCGCGGTCATGCGTCGGGCCATCGATTACATCGATGGGGCGACGGGCGGGCCGGTGTCTCTGGACGCCATGGCAGCCCATATGGACATGAGCCCTGCGCATTTTCAGCGTCTGTTCACGCAGTGGGTCGGAATCTCGCCAAAGCGGTATCAGCAATACTTGACATTGGATCACGCGAAAACCCTGCTACGCGACCGGTTCACGACCTTGGAAACGGCAGGCGCGATTGGCCTATCCGGTTCTGGGCGTCTGCATGATCTGTTTGTGAAATGGGAGGCGATGAGCCCCGGTGACTTTGCACGCGCAGGCGACGGGCTCACGATCAACTTTGGTTGGTTCGACAGTGCCTTTGGACCGGCCCTTTCCATGGGTACCGACCGGGGGCTTTGTGGCTTGGCATTCTCTGCCGAATACGGGGCGGACGTTGCCATGGCTGACCTGAAAGCGCGTTGGCCGAAAGCGACCTATGTCGACAATCCTGATGCCATTGCAGCTTGGACCCAAGCGGCTCTGGGCCTGTCTGGCGACACCGCCCTGCACATGATCGGCGCGCCGTTTCAGCTCCAGGTCTGGGAGGCCTTGTTGCGGATACCATCCGGCCACGTCACCACCTATTCCGAAATCGCGCAGTCCATCGGCAGACCCAAAGCGGTTCGCGCTGTGGGCACTGCCGTGGGGCGCAATCCGGTCAGCCTGCTGATCCCTTGCCATCGGGCGCTTCGCAAATCCGGCGAGCTTGGGGGGTACCACTGGGGACTGCCTGTGAAACGGGCCCTGCTTGCGTGGGAATCCGCCCGGGTCGACGGCCCGGTCTAAGGCCAAAAACAGCGGAAATCCGCGCTTGTCTGATCGGTTATTGGATATCAACGCGGCTTAGCGCACACTTGGGGTTATCCACACAGGGCAGATTCGGCGTCCCCAATTTCAATGGAAACCAAAAAGATGACTATGATGAAATTCCCAACCATGATCGCCACTGGCGCATTGGTCTTCGTGACAGCATGTGCAGACCAAGGCGGTCCAAACGATAACCTGAAAGCCCGCAACGGCGCAGCAATCGGCGCAGGACTCGGTGCGCTTGCTGGTATCATCTCGGCAGACACCGCAACAGAGCGGCGCCAGAACGCGGCGCGCGGCGCGGTTTTAGGCGGACTTATCGGCGTCGGGATCGGCAATGCTTTGGATCGCCAAGAGGAAGAGCTTCGCGCACAAATGGGCGGGAACATTGGCATCATCAACAACGGGCAAAACCTTATTGTGACACTGCCACAGGACATCCTGTTTGCGACCAACTCGACCACGGTTTCTGCAGCGTCTCAGTCAAGCTTGTCCACGCTGGCCGCATCGATCAACCGCTATCCGGACACGACCGTGAACGTGGTCGGCCACACCGACAACGTCGGCGATGCAGCGTTCAACTTTGACCTGTCACAGCGACGTGCGCAGTCTGTGGCGTCCGTTCTGATCAATGCAGGCGTATCGCCAACACGGATCCGGTCCATTGGGCGCGGCGAAGATGCACCTGTGGCAACCAACCAAACATCTGAGGGTCGTCAGCAAAACCGGCGCGTTGAAATCATCATCACACCAAACTAAATCCGGATACTTTTGGACGGATCAAAGGGGCTGCCGGCGGGTGGCCCCTTTTTCATTGATGCCACGGCTCTCTGGTCATACAATCTTACCAATATTACCAATATTACTTCACAGGTCAGTCCATGCCATTTGAACCCGTCGCCCAAGAAAAACTATCCGCTGGTGTCGTCCGCCAAATCGAAGGGTTGATCCTGCGTGGGATCCTGCGCCCCGGTGAACGGCTGCCGTCCGAGCGAGAGCTTAGCGACCGAATGGGCGTGTCTCGCCCGTCTTTGCGTGATGCACTGGCCGATCTGCAGGAACGCGGGCTACTGACCAGCAAAGCGGGGGCTGGGGTATTTGTGGCCGATGTATTGGGGCACACATTCTCGCCCGCGCTTGTGACGCTGTTCGCGACCCATGACGAGGCGGTGTTCGACTACATCAGTTTTCGGCGTGACATGGAGGGCTTGGCAGCAGAGCGGGCCGCGCGGCTTGGGTCTGATACTGATCTCAAGGTGATCAACGCAATCTTCGAGAAAATGGTACAGGCCCAAACCAAGCGGGACCCAAGCGGCGAAGCGCGCCTCGACGCAGACTTTCATCTGGCGATTATCGAGGCGAGCCATAACATCGTCATGCTGCATATGATGCGGTCGATGTATGATCTGTTGCGCGAAGGGGTGTTCTATAATCGGTCCGTCATGTTCAAACAGCGGACCACGCGGGACACACTTTTGGATCAACACAGGGCGATTAATGACGCCCTCCAAAACCGAAACCCAGCCGGAGCACGTGCCGCAATCGAAGCACACCTGACATTCGTAGAAAACGCGCTTTCAGATCAGCAAAGGGCGGACCGCAATGAAGTGTTTGCGCAAAAGCGGTTAGACCACGACAGCAGACGGTCCTAAATGCAAAAAGCCCACCGCAATTGCGATGGGCTTTTGTGGCACCATAGGCATCAGCCTGTGGCATTTTATTTAGTGAAGCTTCGCTTCAACCGCAGCAATCGCTTCATCAACCAACGCTTGGGATGACTTTGCATCCATTTGCGCGGCAATAACGTCGCGCGCAGCACCAATCGCAACCACAACGGCCTGATCCTTGACCGCTTTCACGGCAGAGGCTTCGGCGCTCGCAATCTGCTCAACGGCAGCAGTCAGACGACGCGTAATAGACGCAGCAATATCGGCCTTGGCAGCGGTCGCAGCGTTTGCGGCCTCTTCCTTGGCGCTGGCCACGATACGGTCAGCTTGTTCTTGAACATCTTTTTGCTTGCGCTCGTAAGAGGCCAGCAATGACTGGGCTTCTTCGCGCAGTGCCTTGGCTTCATTCAACTCTGTTTTAATGGCAGCTGAACGACCGTCCAGCATGTCTCCAATCTTGGACGGCACCTTGTAATAGATCAGGATGCCAACAAAAATCAGGAACGCGACCAGAACGACAAAGTTTGTGTTCTTAAGCGAGATGAAAGGGCCGCTTGCAGCAAACGCGGGGGATGCTGCGACGGACAGGAGGGCGGCGCACGTAAACTTGTTCATAGTGCTTATCCCTTCATCCGTGCGGACACGGCTGCTGTGATCGTCTTGGCATCTGCCGACCCGCCAAGTGCTGAAACCAGCTCTTTTGCAGTGTCTTTGGCAACGGCCGTGACGGATTTAACCGCGCCATCACGAATAGCGGCAATCGCTTTTTCGCCTTCGGCGGCTTTGGCTGAAATCTGTGCGTCTGCTTTTGCAAGCTCAACATCCAGATCCGCCTGAATTTCTGCTTTGGCATCTGCGATAATCGCAGCGGCCTGAACGCGGGCATCTGTTAAGGCCTGCTCGTATGCAGCCTCGGCTTCAACCGCTTTTTGCTTCAGCTCTTCTGCTGCGGCAATATCGTTCGTGATGGTGCCAGACCGTTCGGCCAGCACTGCACCAATACGGGGCAGCGCAATACGGCTAAGGATCAGGTAGATCACGATAAGTGAGACAACAAGCCAAGCGACCTGATTGCCCATCCAGCCAGCACAAAGTTGTGGCATACCAAGGGCAGAGCCCCCTGCATCGACACAAGCACCGACTGCTATTTCAGTAGTTTGAGTTGCCATGATGGCCCCCGATCACCTTGTAAAGTTACTGGCTGGGCACGTAACATGCCCAGCCAGACGTAAGGATTTTCGTGTTGTTCTTAAACAGCGAACATCAGCAGAAGCGATACGAGGAACGCGAAGATCCCCAATGCTTCGGCGAATGCCAAACCGATGAACAGTGTTGCTGTCTGCGAAGCAGCAGCGGATGGGTTGCGCAATGCGCCTGCGAGGTAGTTGCCTGCAACGGTACCAACACCGATTGCAGCTGCGCCAGAACCGATTGCAGCCAGACCGGCGCCGATGTGTGCGAGTTCGCCTTCCATGTGAATTCTCCTTACGATTGGAAGTTGAGTAGTTAGATATCAGACCTTAGTGCCCGGGATGCAGCGCATCCTTGAGGTACACACAGGTTAGAATGGTGAATACGTAGGCTTGGATCCCGGCCACGAGGACCTCGAGACCATAAATCGCAACAATGCCGAGGATCGCCACGGGGGACACCAACGTCAAAGCTGCGAAGCCTGCGAAAACTTTGATAACTGCGTGGCCCGCCATGATGTTACCCGCCAAACGAATGGAGTGGGACACAGGGCGCACGAAGTAAGAGATAACCTCGATGATTGCGATAATTGGACGCAAGATCGCAGGCGCATCGGACATCCAGAACAAACCCAGAAACTTTGTGCCATGCAGCACAAAACCAAGGATCGTCACACAGATGAACACACCAAAACCAAGCACCGCGGTCACGGCAATCATGGATGTGGCCGAATAGGACATTGGCAGCAGGGCCAAATAGTTTGCAAACAAAATAAACACGAACAGTGTCATAATGTAGGGGAAATACTTAACGCCATCTTTGCCAGTGACGTCTTCGACCATCTTATAGATGAAACCGTAGATCAACTCGCCGATGGACTGCATCCGTGTCGGGATTATCGCGCGACCGCGGGACCCGACAACAAAAACCAAGAAGATCGCAAGAACGGCAATAGCCATCCACAGCGTGATGTTTGTTGGTGTGTACCAGCTTACAGCACCATCACCGAACAACGGCTTGACGATAAACTGGTCAAGTGGATGAAAGACGAGCCCGCCTTCGGAATGTGCGTCAGTTTCAGTCGCCACGTGTGTCACCCTCGTCTTTGCTGGCCGCGGCCAACTGTTTTCTCTGAACTTCATTGGCCGACCGCATCATGGTTTTAACACCAGCCGCGAGGCCAAAGAAAACAAACAACACCAAGAAAATCGGCATGGTCCCAAAAAGGGTATCCAGTCCGTATCCGATGCCAAAACCGATCCCAAGACCGGCTACAAGCTCTATCACCATCCGCCAAGCAAGCTGTGCCTGACTATAGTGCTCCTCTGAATGGTCCTTAACCTGTTCCGGCGCCTTCTTGGCCGCCAATTTCGCATCAAGCGCCTGAAGGCGAGCTTTGCGATCGTCGGCCAAATGCGGGTCAGACATAGGTTTGTGTCCCCTCAAAGAGTTAGGCAGTAACTAGGATGCAGAGGGTAAGGAGTCAAGCAAGCGTATCGCCTGTTTATCCCGTTGTTTTATATGAGTATTTTGGAAAAAGCGAGGCGGATCGTTGCAGATAGGGTCGCCAATACTACGCCGCACGACATTCAACCAATTGGTTGACGTTTCATACATGGACCGCTTAATCGCAAGTATGGCTGATAAACTTGATACCACCTTTGCGGCACTGGCCGACCCCACGCGCCGCGCGATCCTTGCGATGCTACTGGAAGACGATATGGCCGTCACCGATGTGGCCGAGCCATTCGCGATGTCACTGGCCGCGATTTCCAAGCATCTTGGCGTGTTGGCAGCAGCCGGCCTTGTGTCCCAAGAAAAGCGCGGACGGGTCAAATGGTGCAAGCTTGAACCGGACGCCCTGCGCGGCGCATCGGCGTGGATGCAAGGGTTCGGCCAGATGGACGCCATTGATCTGGACGCATTTGAGGCGTTTTTGACGCAAGAGCTCGCGCCCTAGTCACGCAATAACAAAACCAACGCGACAATCGTCATCCCGACGCCAAGTCCCATGGTGAGTGGGGGCAACGCTGCCCCAAGCCCTACATTCCAAACAATCACCCATGCGGGGGTCAGATATGTATAGGCCATCACTTTGGACGATGGCAGGCGCAGTGTCGCAATTTGGAGTAAGGCAAAGGTCGCCGCACTCGCAAAGACCGCTGTGTAAAGAATGGTCACCCAAACCACTGACGGCAATGCCCGCCACGGGGTCGACACAATATCAGACCAGCCCACAATGGTCAGCAAAACAGCCCCTGCGGCGAGCGTGCCAAATGTAAACACCGGCACGCTTTCACCACGGTTCAACTTGCGGACCAATGGGGTATACACCGAATGGCTAATGCACCCCACAAAGTAGATCAGTTCGCCGCGCCCGACATCAAACCGCAAAATTGCTTGCAGGTCGGCGCGGAAAATCACCCATAACGCGCCCAGCGCGCCAATGGTCAACGCAAATGCAATACGGGGCGTGACCCCTTGCCCGAGCAACACCCAACCGAACCCTGCCGTCAGCACCGGGGTCAGGGTAAACACGGCGGCGGCACTGACGGATGGGGCCGTCTTCAGCCCCTCGAACATCAGCACGAAATAGAGTGTGAACACGGCAGCCAACACCAGATAGCGCCAAGGGGCGGCCAGCGCTGCACGCGGCACTCCCCCACCAACCATTACAATCGCACCAATAATCGCCGCAGCGATCCAGAACCGAACCGCATTTAGGGCCATCGGGGCAATATCATTGGCGGCCAACACGCCGAGCGCAAACGATCCTGCAATCAGAACCGAAAACAGCAGCATCGCCAAGTGCCCCACGCGGGCGGCTTGGGTCATGCGTGAGCCACTGCGGCAGATTTGAGATGGGCCAACGCCGCTTGCACCTTGGGGGTGCGGTGCAGGTCAACATGCGTGACCAGCCACAACGGCGCTGTCCAGTCATCGCGGCTTGGGATCACCTCGTGCAGCCCATCGTGGCATTGCATCTCGAATTCGGACAAAAACCCGATGCCCGCCCCAGCGACGACAGCATCCGCGATATTGCGGGTCTCGGTTGCACGAAACACGATGCGATCCTCGCCCACGGCAGTGCGCAGCCATTGGTTAAACGGGGCGCGACTTGTGGCGCTGTCATGGGACACAAACCAGTGGTTAACAAAGCCCGCCTCCCCCCCCGGCAACCCATGCTTGGCGACATAGGCGTCAGACGCGACCAATTTGACGCGCATGTCCATGAACGGCTGCACAACATTGTCCGGCTGATCAGGCATCTTGCCTGCCCGAATGGCCACATGGGCCTCGCCATATTCCAGCCGGAACAGGCGATCGCCCGTCAAATACCTGACGCGGATATCGGGATTTGTGTTCTGAAAATTGACCAATACGGGTGTCACAAATCGGGACAGCGCCCCAAGTGATGTAACCACCAAGTCGCCGGACACGCCCGCACCCTGCCCTTTGATACGGCCAGCCAGTTGGGTGAACTGATCGTCGGTCGCTTGGGCGACTTGCAACAAATCAAGGCCGGCTTCGGTTGTCGTGTATCCACGCGCATGACGTTGAAACAACTTTACCCCCAAACGGGTTTCCAGTGCGTCGATGTGACGGATAACAGTGGCATGATGCACCCCCATCGCAGCCGCAGCCCCGCTGACAGTCCCGGCACGGGCAACCTGATACGCAGTTCTGATCTCGTCCCAATTATCCATTTGCCGCCCTGTGCATTTGCGAACCGGCCCCGTTCAATTTAGGCCAGTACGTTCGCAAACACTATGCCTATGTCAATCACTGAATGTTACCCTAAAATAGACTGTCCCCATGACCAATATCCTCGGTATCGTCACATCACCGAATATTGTAGGCAGCCAATCGCGCAAGGCGGCGGGCCACGTGCTTGCAGGTATTCATGGGGCCGTCACAACGCGGGACCGAAATGGGATGTCGTTGCGGCACAGGAAATCAACGCTGCCTATGCTTGACTCTGCCCCGCCCGCTGGCCTAAACGACGCATAACACCCGGATAGCATCAGCCGTCCGGTCCCCATATAGTTGGGGATCGCCCCCCGTCAGCGCGTTGCGCCCATGGGGGCGCTACTGCTTTATGCGGTTCGTCCCTATATAAAGGGCAACCGAAACGATTAGGGGCCTTGGCCAATGTTTGAAAATCTATCTGAACGCCTTGGCGGCGTCTTTGACAAGCTCACCAAGCAAGGTGCGTTATCTGAAGATGACGTCAAAACAGCGCTGCGCGAAGTCCGGATTGCCCTACTCGAAGCCGACGTATCCCTGCCCGTTGCCCGCGACTTCATCAAAGCCGTTGAGAAAAAAGCGACCGGCGCTGCTGTCACCAAATCCATTCAACCTGGCCAGCAGGTCGTTAAGATCGTGCACGACGAACTGCAGCACGTTCTGACTGGATCTCAAGACCCCGGCGCACTGAAAATCGACAGCCCACCTGCACCGATTTTGATGGTCGGTTTGCAAGGGTCCGGTAAGACGACCACGACCGCGAAACTTGCCAAGCGTTTGAAGGAACGCGAAGGCAAGCGCGTGTTGATGGCGTCGCTTGATACCAACCGCCCGGCGGCGATGGAACAGCTGGCAATTCTGGGCGTTCAGATCGGCGTCGACACTCTGCCAATCGTCAAAGGCGAAACACCTGTTCAGATCGCAAAACGTGCAAAGACCCAAGCATCGCTTGGCGGCTATGACGTCTACATGCTCGACACTGCGGGCCGCCTGCACATCGACGCCGAGCTGATCGCGCAAGCCGCCGAAGTCCGCGATGTCACCAACCCGCGCGAAACGCTGTTGGTGGTTGATGGTCTAACTGGCCAAGACGCCGTGAACGTGGCGCAAGAATTCGACGACAAAATCGGTGTGACGGGTGTTGTCCTGACACGGATGGACGGCGACGGGCGCGGTGGCGCCGCGCTTTCGATGCGGGCGATCACGGGCAAGCCTATCCGCTTTGTCGGTGTTGGCGAAAAGATGGACGCGATCGAAACGTTCGAGCCATCGCGCATCGCGGGCCGTATCCTTGGCATGGGGGACATCGTCGCCCTTGTTGAAAAAGCCCAAGACACCATTGAGGCTGAACAAGCCGAACGCATGATGAAGCGGTTCCAAAAGGGCCGGTTCAACATGAACGATCTGAAACTGCAGCTAGAGCAGATGATCAAAATGGGCGGCATGGAAGGTATGATGGGCATGATGCCGGGCATGGGCAAAATGCAAAAGCAGATGGACGCAGCGGGCATGGACGACAAGGTCCTGACGCGCCAAATTGCGCTGATCAATTCCATGACCAAAAAAGAACGCGCCAACCCTGACCTGCTTGCGGCATCCCGCAAAAAGCGGATCGCGAAGGGTGCGGGCCTTGAAGTGTCCGAGCTGAACAAGCTTGTGAAACAGCAGCGCCAGATGGGCGACATGATGAAGAAGATGGGTAAAATGGGCAAAGGCGGCATGCTCAAACAAGCCATGAAGCAGATGATGGGCAAAGGCGGCGCTGCGCCTGACATGAACGATCCCGCAGCAATGGCCGAGGCGGCGAAAGCCATGCAAGGCAAAATGCCTGCGGGCATGCCCGGACTTGGTGGCGGTATGGGCCTGCCGTCTGGTTTGTCGGGGTTCGGCAAAAAGAAATGATGACGCCTGCTCCTATCCTGACAACCAAGCGCCTGACGTTGCGCGGGCCCGTGATCGGCGATCTTGCGCCCTACTCGGACTTCATCGTGAACTCTTCACGCATGGAATCCTTGGGCGGGAACGATAGCGCGAACGACGCATGGGGCGCGTTTATCGCAGGCATTGGCCATTGGCAGGTGCGCGGCTATGGCTTTTTCACAGTTGTGAACTCTGCCACAAATACGCCTGTTGGGCGGACTGGCATTCTGAACCACGTCGGCTGGCCAGAACCGGAACTGGCCTACCACATGTTCGACAATGGCGAAGGCCACGGGTTCGCATTTGAAGCAGCCGTTGCTGTACGGCAGTGGGCGGGAGACACCTTGGGGCTTGGGCCGCTGATATCAATTATTTCACCAACCAATGTGCGGTCTATCGCACTCGCTACACGGCTGGGCGCAGTTCAGGAACAGACCACTAAGCACGACGGCGAAGACGCGATTATCTTTCGGCATCTGGCCCATGATAGCGACGCAGCGATTGCGCAGGTGACGGTATGAGCATGACCCTGCAAACACCGCGCCTTGTGATGCGCGCACCGGAACCCGGTGACTGGATGGCATTCCACGACTTTATGATGTCCGACCGCGCTGGCGCGTTTGGGAGCAATGGCGATCTGGGCAAAGTCTGGCGGTCATTTGCATCCGAACTTGGCCATTGGCAAATCTTTGGTTACGGCATGTGGGCAGTGACAATTCGCGGCGACAACGACTGCGTTGGCCTTGTTGGTCCGTGGACACCACCCGATTGGCCAGAAACCGAAATTGGCTGGATGATGTTCGACCCTGCCATTGAAGGCACAGGCATCGCGACCGAAGCAGCCTACGCCGCCGTCACACACGCCTATGACGTGCTGGGCTGGCAAACGGCTGTCAGCTATATCGCACACGACAATGCGCGGTCGATCCGGTTAGCTGAAAAGCTGGGCGCAAAGCTGGATGTGAATGCCAAGGCCCCAACAGACACCACATTGGTTTACCGCCATCCTGTGCCAAAAGGAGTTCACCTATGACCGACGACGCAACCCGCGCAGCCGAGATTCTGGCCGGACACCGCGAGAGCATCGACCGGCTCGACGCAATCCTCGTCTATACGCTAGGCGAGCGCTTTAAGCACACTCAAGCCGTTGGGGTGCTGAAAGCGACCCATGACCTTCCACCGTCTGATCCATCGCGCGAAGCCGCGCAGATCGCACGGTTGACCGACCTTGCAGATCAGGCCCATCTGGACCCCGAATTTGCCAAGAAATTCCTGAATTTCATTATTCAGGAAGTGATCCAACACCATAAACTACACCAATCTTGATGATGGGTTGAAACCCATCCTACCAATAAAAACAAAGGACTATCTATCATGGCTATGAAAATTCGTCTCGCACGTGGCGGTTCCAAAAAGCGCCCTCACTATGCAATCGTTGCAGCAGACAGCCGCATGCCACGCGACGGCCGTTTCATCGAAAAGCTCGGCACATATGCACCAATGCTGCCTAAGGATTCCGAAGAGCGCGTAAAAATGGACATGGAGCGCGTTGCGTACTGGATGTCACAAGGCGCACAGCCAACAGACCGTGTTGCGCGTATGCTCGAAGCTGCTGGCGTTCTGCCGAAGAAAGATCGTGCAAACCTGAAAAAGGGTACACCTGGCAAAGCCGCTCAGGCACGTGCAGAAGAAAAAGCAGCGAAAGTTGCCGCTGCTGCAGAAGCCGCAAACGCACCTGTTGAAGCACCTGCGGAAGACGCTGCTGCCGAGTAAGCGATTAATCTGCGCGGGCCACATCGCTGGCCCGCGCACCCCCCGCTATTTTGCAAAACGCCACCACTGGCGCTTCGCCAAGGAGCAATCACATGTCTGACCGGATTATCGTTGGCACCCTCGGTGGTGCATTTGGAATTCACGGCGAAGTACGCCTGAAATCGTTTTGCGCCGACCCTGCCGCAATTGCGGATTACGCCCCGCTGACCACCGAAGACGGCAAAGTTTTCCCCATGCTTGTGCTGACGGGTCAGGTCAAAGGCGGGTTCACCGCGCGCATCCAGGGCATCGACAGCAAAGAAGACGCCGACACAGTGCGCAATGTCTCGCTTTACGCAGAACGCGACAAACTGCCGAGCTTACCTGACGATGAATTCTATTATGCCGATCTGGTCGGCCTCACGGTCATCGACACTGGCAATGAAACGCTTGGCACAGTCAAAGCTATCGAAAACCACGGCGCGGGCGATGTGCTCGAAATTCAGCTCCTAGGTCAATCTGATACCATGCTGTTATCGTTCACCCACGAGATTGTGCCGACTGTCGACCTTGCTGCGGGTCGCATCATCGTGAACCCGCCAGAAGCGCGTTAAAACAAGAACGTCGATAGCAATTGAATACCTGTCCAGCGGTGGCGATGATGCGCGTCACGCTTGGCTGGATCTTTCGGCACTTTCGCCCATTCCTTAATGATTTCCATGCGCAGCAGATACCGAAACGCCGGATCATTCCGTCCGTCAGCGCCATATCCGGCAAAGAACGCAGCCAGATCATTCTCTAACCACCGGGCATCCCCGTCCGCCGCGTCCGTCGGGTAAAAGAAGTTCGCAAAATTCGAGAAAAATCGCGCCAGATCATGGCCAATGGGGGCGGTGTGAATGGCCCCGAAGTCGATCCCATACGTTCCCTGCGGCCCGATGATAAGATTACGCAAATTCATGTCACCGTGGGTCGCCGCCAGCTTGGTCACCTGCCCCCGCGCGGCCTCTGCCATGTCATCGACGACGGCGGCGCGTTCCAAAAATGCACGCCGCCCGACGATGCCACGGTCATGGGATGCCACTTGGTCACGCAAGCTCCGCAGTGATTTCTGAACGACAGTGGGATTGATCGGATTGTCGCGTTCATAGGTTTGACGATGCCAATGGCCCATCCACGCACCACACGCCTGCAATACAGCGGCGCGTTTGGTGCTGTCATCTGCGATCAGATCATGGGCGGTTTCGCCGTCTGCGGCCTGCATCACCAGAAACTGAGCATCGGGATCAACGTGCAACAGCGCCGGCACATGTAGCCTGCCTTCACCGTCAAACACTTTGACCGCGCGAACATGAGCCACAACGCCATTATCAAAATGCTTGTAAAGCTGGCCTGCCAACGTATGCTTGAGGATCAGATCAGGGGCATCGCCACGCCCCTGAGCCAACACCACAACCCGTTGATGCGGATCAGTCAATCGGGCACGAATCAAATGCAAATCGTGGTCGGCCAGAGCAAACCCCAATGCGGGAGCAGTCCGCGCCCACTGGGCAGCGGTCAATGCAAAATCAGGCGTGGCCAGCACATCATCCATACGCCCACGTTGCACAATCTGCTGGTCCGAGACAAGCAACAGCGGTATTGAACATCAGGCGTATTCATGGACGGAACAGTTTGCCCTATGCGACAGATCCTATTGCATCCGGGTTTCCACAAAACGGGGACCAGTTCGGTTCAACATTTCTTGTGGATCAATCGCGAAACGTTAGAGCCTTACTTCGACCTGCGTATGTTCCGACACATGAAACCGGTCGCGCGGTTGGCAGCGCTGTTTTCACGCACAGGCAACCCGCTGGATCTTGTGGATATGGTCAGCCTGCTCGACGACGTGTTCGATGAATTTCCGGTGCGATCTGACAAAGACCTGTTGATATCTTGCGAAGGATTAGCAGGGCATCTGCCCGGTTGGCCAAACGTCAAAGACTACAGCGCGGTCCCCACATTGATGACTTATATGGCAGGTTATCTGGCGGAAAAATTCCCCGACGCGCAAGTGAAACTGATCTTTACAACGCGCAACAGCCACGACTGGCTTTATAGCGCATATCGGCATCACCTGCGAAGTCACCGGCTGACGCTTGACTTTAAAGCGTTCGCAGCAGCGTTCAAATCAGCGTCCAATCTCGACGTGGTGATTAATGACGTGGCCGATGTGCTGGCCCCCCTGCCAGTGATGTTCCTGCCGATGGCCGATGCGCTCACCCACCCGCTTGGCCCCGGTGCGGCACTGGTCGATCAGATGAATGTGCCAGCCGCCGTGCGCGCCAACCTGAAACCTGTCGGCAAGGGGAACGAAGGGCCGTCAGACGCGCTGTGGGACAAGTTCTTGAAGTTGAATCGGTCCAACCTGCCGGACAAGGCCGTGGCCGACCAAAAAACAGCACTTGCGCAATCTTCCGAGCTTGGCGGCTGGAAAACGGTCTAGGCCGCGGGCCCGATCTATGGCAAAGGGGCTGACATGACAGACACATCCAAATCCACCGGACGCAAATCCATCCGGCCCACATTCACCCCGCGTGAATTGATGACCGACACCCCCGACCTTGCAGGCGCATGGACGGCGCAGATTATCACGTTATTTCCCCAAGCGTTTCCGGGTGTCTTGGGCGAAAGCCTGATGGGCAAGGCGCTCAAAGACGGGTTGTGGCAGCTCCAGACATACGACTTGCGCGACTATGGCATCGGCAAACACAAAAACGTCGACGACACACCAGCTGGCGGGGGCGCGGGCATGGTCCTGCGCGCCGACGTGCTAGAGGCCGCAATCAACGACGCGCGGGCAGGCGCCAAGGGGGTCATGCCGATCGTGTATCTGTCCCCGCGCGGTAAACCGATGGATCAGGACATGATGCGCGGCTTGGCTGCAAACACCGACGGGGTCACCCTGCTTTGCGGACGGTTCGAAGGCGTCGACGAACGCATCCTCGAGCATTTCGGCATCCAAGAAGTATCGCTTGGTGATTTCGTAATGACGGGGGGCGAACTGGCAGCCCAAGCGTTAATTGACGCAACTGTACGCCTGCTCCCTGGTGTGTTGGGAAATGCAGAGTCAGCGGTCGAAGAATCCTTTTCCAACGGCCTGCTAGAGCATCCGCAATACACCAAGCCCGCCGAATGGCAGGGCCGCCCGATCCCTGATGTGCTGCTGTCCGGCAACCACAAAAAGATTGCAGCTTGGCGGCAGGATCAAAGCGAAGAGATTACGAAGAAACGCAGGCCTGATTTGTGGGCGGCGCGTCAGGCGGTTTTGAAAAAGGACTAGGATGGTCACCCCCCAGCGCATCACCTGCAATGGAAGCTTTGTCCTGCGGTTTTAACGGGTCGCTGCAACACAGGTTCCAAATTTCTCTGCTGGTGTCTGATATAGCGAGATTTTTCTTGGTCGCTCGTTAAGTTGGCGTGCGACAGCGCTGCGCTTGGCTGAAGCCAGATATATCAGTGCCTTTGGGGAAGTATTGTCTGAGAAGGCGGTTGGTATTTTCGTTGCTGCCTCTCTGCCATGGAGACTGGGGATCACAGAAGTAGACATCGATGTTTGTCGCTATGGTGAAGTTTCGGTGTCCAGCCATCTCTGATCCGCG
>JAGSGF010000079.1 GCA_023955335.1 Yoonia sp. | reverse complement strand
ATTTTTCCGTAGTACTTACGCAGGCGTTTCTGACCGAGGAAGGACTGAGCCATGTGTAATGTCACCTTATATTTGTCTATCCGAATCTGACGTCGCCCGGGCCGCGACGGCACACTCATTTGACCGGGGGTTTCATGTCTATTCGTGGCTACCGTCCCACCGGAGCCTCCCGACATTTGAAACCTACCCAAGACGGACGTTCAGCGCGGAACGTCCTTCTAAGACAGGTTTAGCTGGGCGCGCGATTGCGCACCCAGCCGAATTTTAAAGGCCGTTCTGGCCCAAAAGGGTAAGTGGCTTAAGCCAGCTCAACCTCTGCGCCAACTGCTTCCAGCTTAGCTTTGACTTCTTCAGCTTCTGCTTTGGAAGCGCCTTCTTTGATTTTACCACCGGCTTCAACCAAGTCTTTTGCTTCTTTCAGGCCAAGACCTGTGATGCTGCGAACTTCTTTGATGACGTTGATTTTAGATGCGCCGGCGTTCTTCAGCACAACATCAAATTCAGTCTTTTCTTCTTCAGCTTCTGCAGCAGCGGCAGGTGCAGCAGCAGCGGCACCAGCAGCAGGCTCAATGCCATACTCGTCTTTGAGGATGGTTTTCAGTTCTTGTGCTTCAAGCAGTGTAAGACCTACGATGTCTTCTGCCATTTTCTTCAGATCAGCCATTTGCTTTTCCATTTCTAAATTTTGTGTTCCAACGTGTGGTAATTTACCGGCACGAAAGTATTTCAGGTTGCTTATGCAGCAGCTTTCTCTTCGATCGACGAGAGAATGCCAGCGATGTTAGAAGCAGGCGCGCCAATGGCCCCAGCGATGTTCGAGGCAGGTGCACCGATACAACCAACGATAGAAGCAATAAGCTCCTCGCGTGATGGCATCGCGGCAACGGCTTTCACACCAGCTACGTCCAGTGCTATATCACCCATCGCACCACCAAGAATAACGAGCTTATCGTTCTTCTTAGAGTATGCTTCGACGACCTTCGCAGCAGCGACAGGGTCCTCGGAATAGGCGAGCACGGTCATGCCGTCGAGGAATTCAGCAATGCTTGCGCATGGCTTACCCTCTAGGGCGATCTTGGCGAGCTTGTTCTTGGCAACGCGTACGGACCCACCAACTTCGGACATTTGTCCGCGCAGGTCCTGCATTTCAGCAACTGTCATACCTTCGTAGCGACTTACTACGACGACGCCAGAGCTTTCAAAGACTTGGCCGAGTTCATCGACCAGCTGTTCTTTTTGTGCTCTATCCACAGTTTCACTCCAAATTTGGGGATCTCTCCCCGGCTCAATTCGGGTGACCCAAAAGGGCCGCCCAGTTCGGGTCCAATTCAGGGTCCCGAGGCCTTAATCGCCCGAGGGTCTAAACCCGCGGAAATTGGTCTCGTTTCCCACCTCAGGAAGGAATTATGCAAGCGAACCCACACCCTCCGTCTCGGACAGTACAAGGAACCGATGGTCTGGCCCTCGCAACACACAGTCCCATATGTAGGACTGCGTATTCATTGTAGGATGGGTTTTAACCCATCCCACTTATTCTGGTTTAGCTGTTGCCTGTGGCGGATGCCACGTCAATGGAAACACCTGGGCCCATAGAAGAAGATACAGAGATCTTTTTCATGTATGTGCCTTTTGCGCCTGTTGGACGGGCCTTGCTTACTGCGTCAACAAAGGCGCGCATATTTTCTTCAATCTGCTTTGCAGTGAAGGATGCTTTACCGATGCCTGCGTGAACAACGCCAGCTTTTTCAGCTTTGAACTGAACCTGGCCGCCCTTAGCAGCTTCAACAGCTGCTTTGACGTCCATGGTCACTGTACCAACACGTGGGTTTGGCATCAGGTTGCGTGGGCCCAGAACCTTACCAAGACGACCAACTACGGCCATCATGTCAGGTGTGGCGATGCAACGATCAAAGTCGATTGTGCCGCCTTGAACGATTTCCATCAGATCTTCAGCGCCAACGATGTCTGCACCAGCTGCTTTTGCTTCGTCGGCCTTGTCGCCGCGCGCAAAAACAGCAACGCGAACGTTTTTGCCTGTGCCGTTTGGCAGGGTGACCGTGCCGCGGACCATCTGGTCGGCGTGACGTGGATCAACACCAAGGTGCATCGCAATTTCAACAGTTTCGTCGAACTTCGCTGTTGCGTTGGCTTTCACCAGCGCAGCGGCTTCTGCTACGGCGACGTTATCTTTGCCTGCGAATGCTTCGCGGGCCGCAGTTGTGCGCTTACCAAATTTTGCCATATTACTTAACCTCGATGCCCATGGAGCGAGCAGAGCCCGCGATGATCAGCATTGCGCCTTCGATGGACGTCGCGTTGAGGTCCTTCATCTTGGCTTCGGCGATTTCACGCACCTGCTTACCGGAAATAGACCCTGCAACTGTCTTGCCTGGCTCTTTAGAGCCGGACTTCAACTTTGCGGCCTTCAGGATGAAATAGGACGCTGGTGGCGTCTTGATTTCAAGCGAGAAAGATTTGTCTGCGTAATATGTGATCACGGTTGGGCACGGCGCGCCGCTTTCCAGTTCCTGTGTTTTAGCGTTAAACGCCTTACAGAATTCCATGATATTGATCCCGCGCTGACCCAATGCTGGGCCGACTGGTGGGGATGGGTTTGCTGCACCTGCAGGAACCTGCAGTTTCAACTGTCCAACGACTTTCTTGGCCATGTGGCCTCTCCTTCATTTCAGCGATGGGTTAAAACCCATCCTACAAAGTCCCAAACGGGACAGACTGTCGTGGTTCGCTGCTGCCTTTCAGATCAAGTCTGAAAATAACCGGCTCCCACGTCTGAAACACACATTTAACCTTGCTTGGTTACCTGCGTGAATTCCAATTCGACCGGGGTTGCCCGGCCAAAGATAGAAACGGACACTTTGATGCGTGCGTTCTCTTCATCAACTTCTTCAACCATGCCGTCGAAATCTTCAAACGGCCCGTCGTTGACTTTTACCTTTTCACCGATCTCAAAGTTGATCAGCGTGCGTGGTGCTTCTTGGCCTTCTTCGACGCGGCCAAGGATAGCCTGCACTTCAGCATCGCGCATCGGCATCGGGCGACCTTGCGGGCCCAAGAAACCAGTGACGCGGTTGATCGAATTAATCAGGTGATACCCTTCATCCGACAATTCCATGTGGACCAGAACGTAGCCGGGCATAAAACGACGCTCAGCGGTCACTTTCTTGTTCCGGCGGACTTCAATCACCTCTTCGGTGGGCACCAACACTTCGTCGATTTGCTCGGACAGACCCTGCTCTTCCGCCTTCTGGCGAATGGTCTCAGCGATCTTTTTTTCAAAGTTCGAAAGAACGCTTACCGAATACCAACGTTTCGCCATGACTTTCGACACCTCGCCGTAAGCACCCCTCGGGATGCAAAATTCCAATTAATTCAGACAGTTAAACTGCCCGATCGGGAAAATAAAAATCGGCGCGCAACTCGATTCGCCGCACGCCTTTCCCAATTTCAACGCGCTATTACCGCCCCTGCCCAATGTTTTCAAGGGGTAGCGGGTAAATAGCCCATGTTCGCCTTAAGAGCCGAAGTAGCCCAAAACCGTTGTCAGACCCGACCGGATCACCATATCGACGATCGAAAAGAAGATCGCAGTCAGGGTTGCCATGATGAACACCATGATCGTGGTCAGTACAACTTCACGACGGGTCGGCCAAACAACTTTGGCGACTTCGGCGCGAACTTCGTTCACAAATTTTACTGGGTTGGCGATAGCCATTGCGCAAATACCTCTTAGCTCAGAGTCTGCGACATACGGCTTTGCTACGCCAAATTCAAGAGCGCAGGATCGTCACTCCGTCGATCTGGTCAATCGCTGCCAACTGCGCGGCATACTCTGCCTCTGATGCCGCTTTATCGGAAGACGCGAACGGGTCAAACGCGGGGTATTCATCGCTGACCGGATAGGTGTCGCGGGCCTTGGCTGCTACATCACGCGGATCGTCAGCCCCTGACCGGGACAAAACACGTGCCACAGCCGCCTCGGACAGCCCCCGATGGACGTGATCAGGAATTGGTACGATTCGCATGTTCACAAGATCACCCATCAGCGCGCTGCAAATATCATGGAACCGCCATTTGTAGTCTTCAAACGCCCACACGGTTACGCGGCCAACGCCCGCCGCCGACCGCACACGCGCCACAAGGCCCGGCCAATAGATTTGGTCCAGCGGGTTTTTTGACAGGTAATCTGAAAATGTAATCGGCAGACCACCCATCAACGCCTGACTATACGCGGATTTAAGAAAGCTCGCCGGATTGCGCAGCCCGATACAGACATCCATTGGGCCGGCACCCACAGCACTGGCCAATGCGGCAATCCGCTCGGCTGTGTTAGGATAAAGCGGCGCAATGATGTTGCCTTGCTTGTCATGCAACGCGCCAATGAAGTTTTCGTCGCTCAGGATCAACCTATGCCCGTCTTTGAACATGAAATCCGCTTGATCAGCGCGATTTCGTGTGGGCTCTGGGGGCTTTGTATAAACATTCAACCCAAAGATATCGCCGAGCACCTTGCCTGTACGGCGCAAATTGGCGGGGCCATAGTACCGAATGCCCGCATCAATCAGCGCCTGTTGCTGCGACAACAACGATCGCTGCAAATGGGTGGTCGCCGTTTTATGCGCACCAATGTGCAAAACAGCCGACCTTGGGAATGATGTGGCGTTGGTGGTCATGGGCGAATGGGTTCCATTGGTCAGAACAGCGCGTCATGTGGTCTTGGCAGGGGCGTGGAGGCTCGAACTCCAGACCTACGGTTTTGGAGACCGTCGCTCTACCAACTGAGCTACACCCCTAAGACCGCCTGTCGATTAGCCCGAACTTGGGGCAGGATCAAGAGCGATTGCAGCCCAACCTTGTATTCAGCCCGATAAATGTCGAAACAATGAAGGCAACAGGGGCCACACACATGACATTTCGCCAACGGATCGAACACTCGCGCATCTTGGCATGGCTCTTGGCGGCCATCGCAGGGGCCTACCTGTCGCTGTGCGATCGCACCACCAAGTGGGAGGTGCGCGGCGAAGATGATCTGCGTAAGGCCCTCGCTGACGGCCCCGTCCTGCTGGTCATGTGGCACGAACGGTCGATCATGGGGGCACTGCACTGGCCCGCGAACGGACGGCAGCTGTCGTCGCTCTATGCGGACTCTCCGATCGGGCGGGTGTCTGGGGCACTACAACGGCGCCGGGGCCTGATGCCAATGGAGATGTCGGATAAACAAAGCAACCTTGGCGCGTCACGCATGATCTTGCGCCGCGTGCGCGAAGGGGTCTGCATCGGAATGACAGGCGACGGTCCGCTGGGGCCTGCCGGCGTGGTAAAAGACGCACCGCTGGAATGGGCACGCAGCACTGGCATGCCCGTGTTCGCCTATGGGTTCAGCACAAAGCGGCATCGGTTGCTGGATAGCTGGGACCGGATGATGCTGCCCCTGCCGTTCACAACAGGCGGGAAGGTGTTTGCACGATTGGATCAGCCTCTTACGCGCAAAGCCAATGCAGATCAGATCGCAAACCAACGGAACAGTCTTGGTCAGCTGCTGAACGATGCGACAAACGCAGCGGACGATCTTGCTGGGATCAACCCCCAGACATAGCAGCCTGATCAGTTAGCAAAGACTTGCCGTTTGAATAGAAAAAAGGCCGCTCCATTTCTGGGACGGCCTTCTTTGTTTCACGTGTGGTGCGCATAAACGCGCACCCTACTTTGTGCGTATCATCGTCAGGGGGCGGTTCTTGGTGATTGCGTTGCAATCGCCTGCCACCGCCGCGGTGT
>JAGSGF010000038.1 GCA_023955335.1 Yoonia sp. | reverse complement strand
GGCACACCGCTCTCCGCCTGCCTCAAAATACCCATGATCTGTGCGTCGCTAAATCGTGCTGTCTTCATCAAAAATCTCCTCAGATATCTTGCCGAGAAAATTCTACTTTTGAACACCACTAATTTTAGGGGGGATTACCCATAGATGGTTCATCGCAGGTACTAAGATGGGAGAAAATTCGTCGTCAGACAAACCGATTCCTTGACCTGAGTATGCGGGGAGTAATGCTTCACTACCACGCTCATTTTCAATCACAGCGATGCAAAAATCCCAAACAGCCAATGATTGCAACAGGGTGGATTTTCCCGAGTTGTTTCCGCCAGCGAGGAGGCTGAGTTTTTTTGGCTTTAACTTGAATTTGGAATTTGAGAATTTCTTAAAATTCTGAAGTCTAATTTCTGTAAACAAATAACCGTCTTTCTAATGGGAATTTCATTTTGCCAATAATTAGACGTAATCTGATTTTTTTCTGCAAAGAACTCAACTAAAAAGCGACTTCGGCAAACTTGTCTTTTGTCACTCCTCAACCTTCCCCCGAAGCGCCTTAACAGCCCCGCGCACTTTCTTGCCCTCAAGACGTCGTTTGACGGACCCGTAGGTTGGTTTGGTCGCCACGCGGCGTTTGGGCACGAAGGTGGCTTTGCGGATCATGTCGGCCATGCGCTCTAGCGCGATCTCTCGGTTGCGGGCTTGCGAACGGGTGTCTTGCACGAACAGCACAATCGCGCCTTCCTTCGTCCACTTCGTGCCCGCGATCCGGCGCAGTCTGGTTTTGACAGCCTGCGTCAGGTTCGGGGACCGTTCCGCCTCGAACCGCAGTTCCACCGCCGTGGACACTTTGTTCACGTTCTGCCCGCCGGGGCCGGATGCGCGGGTGAACGACTCCGTCAGCTCCCAATCCGCGATTTCGATGGTGTCTGTGATCTTCATAAACCCACTCTATAACGCGGAGCCGCATAGAAAAAGGGCCACCCCGGCGTTGGGATGGCCCTAGTCTGAATTATGGAGGTGGGGTCGGTTAGGAAACTCCACCTTGGTTCAATAAACCCAAAGATTGCTCTAGGTTAGCTTACCCCAAGTTGTCCCGACTGCCTTCTCCAATACTTCATGATGCATTAGATCACCTCCTTTTCAAATGTTTCGATAAGGAGATGATCGCATATATCTGGTACAAGTCAAAAGGTTTTTGACTAGATGTCTTGTTTGAGCGGCATATACCGCCCAACAATGATGCGGAACGGCACCAGCGCGATTAATGCGATGCCGATTTTCACGCCCCAATCCGCCACGGCCAGCGACACCCAAAGCGGTACCATCGGCCCTGAGTTTAGGAATGGCACAGCGTCTTGCGCCCACATCACCTGGTCTGCCGCCATGCCGCTAAATCCGTTAAAGAAGGCCGCAAACGCAATGCTGAAAAAGATCGCAGTGTCCACGGCCGAGCTGACAAACGTCGACACAAGCGGTGCTTTCCACCATGTCCCGTCCCGTAGCCGGTCAAAGATCGCGATATCAAGCAGTTGCGCCACAAGGAATGCTATCGCCGATCCGATGGCCACGCGCAGTGCCACGGCTGGTCCGTATTCAAGCATGATCTGGCTGCCGATCAACGAGCAGATAATCCCCACGATCACGCCCACGAATACAACGCGCCGCGCCGCAGCGACCCCGTAAATCCGGTTCATGATATCGGTTACAAGGAACGCGAGCGGGTATGTGAATGCCCCCCATGTCAGCAATCCGTCAAGGATCAGGAATTGCACGAGGATGTTGGAGGCGACCACAACAATGGCCATGGCGATTACGCCGGGAAGGATACGTGTCATTTTATTATAGTTTCCGTTTTTGCAAGGGTGCGGCACTTGGTCCGCAGCCAATCTGCGGACTTGGGCGGGTTAACCCCTTGCCCGATCAGGGTCAATTGCTGATCGCGTATTCCACCAGTTCAGTTCGCTGGAAGACCTTGAAATTGTCGTCGGATATCAGTGTCATCCGCAGCCCTGTCGGCGAGGTCCAGACGCTGATCCCTTCGAGGTTGTCGTGTGTCCGGTTGGTCGTTTCTATCAGCGTGACCTCTGATCCGCCGGACATGTCGAACCTACGCACGCGGGATTGGAACCCCAGCCCTGTGAAGTGCCGCTCTAGGATATAGAGCCGCCCGTCGGGGCCGATATCCGCGCCAGCGACGAGAAAGTGTCCGCGCCTCGGGATGCTGAACGGGATGTCCCAGTCGCCGTCTTTGAACCGGTAAACAGGGAAAGGCCGTGTTGCCCGGCCTGACCGTTCGGGGATCGTGTAAAGCGTGCCGTCTGCGTCGATTGCGAGCGCCTCAAGGGAACTGTTTGCTTGCATGCCCACAAAGTCAGGATGCCGTGGTAA
Source organism: Yoonia sp. (assembly GCA_023955335.1). Classification (GTDB taxonomy): domain Bacteria; phylum Pseudomonadota; class Alphaproteobacteria; order Rhodobacterales; family Rhodobacteraceae; genus Yoonia. Next base: position 28,051 of record JAGSGF010000038.1, on the reverse strand, counting down.
TGTACGTGGACGCGCGTCTAGGCTGTCGAACGCAAGGATGCGGTGCTTTGCCTCGACCGAGACATAGATGTCCCCACCTGCGCCAATCGCGATGCCTTCACTATCGGGCGTCTTGGACCCGCGTGGCGGCAATAGCGGCTTGACGACAGTGTTTGTGATGCTGCTGATATGGCCGTCTACACCCCGAACGATTTGCCCCGTCACAAATATCCCACGGTCGCCAATGGCGGTAAAGCTGGTGCCATCATCGGATATGTCCAGTCCAGACAGTCCGCCAAAACGGTCGTCTGCATTGGTCCACCTGAACTGTGAGAAATCGTTCGACCCAGCCGATAACTGCCCGCAGCCCGCAAGCAGCGTAAAGATTAAACCGATCAGGCGCATTTAATTGTTGAGCACGCTCAGGCACTGACCCGGTAGCTGCGCCATAGTCAGCGGTCCGCGCTTGGGGCTTGGTGTTGCGTTTGGATCTGGTGGCGGCGGGTTCAGAATGCGGTCAACCCAGCCTTCCGCATCTGCGCATCCATCACCTGCCGGAGGTGGGGCTTGGTTCGTACAGTTGGCTTCCCCAGCGGCGCACTTCAAACGCACATGGAAGTGGTAGTGATGCCCCCACCAAGGCCGGATTTTATTCAACCAACTGCGATCACCGGTCGCGTTTTTGCACATCTCGACCTTGGCGCCCGGAAAGACGAAAATCCGTGCAGTGCGCGGGTCAGAAGCCGCTGCCTTAAGGATCGCTTCGTGCTGGGGTGTCCAGCTACTGTTGGTAAACGCGCCAGATGCGCGGCGCATGGAAATGGACGACAGGTTTTCGCGTTCTTGGTTGTCGAGGTCCAGCTGGCTGGGTGGAAGCATCCAGATATCAACATCAAGACCGGATTGATGGCTCGCGTGGCCGGTCAACATCGGACCGCCACGCGGCTGGCTCATGTCGCCAACATAAAGCCCGTCCCACCCGGCCTGCGTCGCTGCAAAACGTGACAGGTCCTGGACGAAATCAACGGTTCTTGGTTGCGCCCAGTTGCGATTTCTTGAAAGACGCATGGCTTGCCATGTGGCGCCGGTTTCAGGCAGTTGCACCGCCCCTGCTTGGCAGCCGCGCGCATATCCACCAATGGGTTGCGGCTGCTGGGATGATCCCGTGGGGATGTATCCAAACAGGTTTTTAGCCACGCGGTTATCACCCGCATTTTGCGTGCTGACGCTGGCCTTGGCGGCCTGATCTGGTGCCTTATCCCCGCCGCATGCAGCGAGGCTGACGATAAGGCTAAGTGTTAGGCCTAAGCGGACCATTCTGCTCTGTCTCCGTCTCTGTTGACCCACCGTAGCAAGATCAGTCCAATAATAAAGAGGAAGATCACGGGAAGAAAACCAAGTTGCGTATTTCCGCTAATGACCGTGAACAAGGTGATCAGAGCGGGCGCGAGGAATGCGGTGGCTTTGCCTGTCAGCGCGAAAAGGCCAAAGGCCTCTGTTGGGCGCTTGGGATGCGCGTGCCGGACCATCATGGACCGTGACGCAGCATAAAGTGCGCCGCCTGCGCCGCCGATTCCCGCACCACAAACGAAGAATATGATGTCGGGAATGTTTGAGCCCGCGGCCAGTGGAAACCCAAACAGCTGCTCGCGTGACATGCCGACGATGATTGTGGACACGGCGATTAGGACCCAAACGCAGACGCGGATGACTGGTTTCGGGCCGTAGCGTTGATCGCAAAGCCCGCCAATCCATGTTGCGATGGCGGCAGCAATGGCCGCAATAATCCCGAAGACGCCGATCTGGATCGTCTGCCAGTCGAGGACAAGCGCCGCGTAAACACCGCCAAATGCATAAAGCGCGTTCAACGCATCGCGGTAGACCATTGAGCCAAGCAAAAAGTTAAACAGGCTTTTGCGCTTGAACACGGACTTTATGGTCGCCCAAAGGTTCGCCAGCACGTTGCTTAACGCTGGTGCGGCATCTTTGGTGGTGGGCGTGTCACGGACCCACATGAAGAACGGGATCATGAAAATGGCGAACCAGATGGCGATGAACGGGCCAACAGACCGTGTGCCTTCGCGGAGGTCAGGGTCTAGGCCGAACAAGGGTGGGTTGCCCAATAGGGTCACGCCTGCATCGCTTTCGGCCAACAGCAGGAGCATGGCGAACAGTGATACCACGCCGCCCCAATATCCGAACGCTGCACCAGATCCTGAAATCCGTCCGACGTCCTCGTTTGTGCCAAGCGATGGCAGGATCGCGTTCACGAAATTAAGCGCGCTTTCGGCGGCAAAGAAGCCGAGGTAAAAGATGAATAACATCCACAATAGGTTTGCCCCGTCAGGTGTAAGTCCCCATAGCATGGCGGTTGCGACCACGTAGATGATGGAAAAGAAGATGATCCACGGCATTTTACGCCCCGAAGTATCGGCAAACGCCCCAAGCACTGGCGCGGAAATGGCGATCAGAATACCGGACACTGTCTGCCCAACACCCCAGATCGACTGAGCTTGCGCGTCAGCCGCATTTGCGGACATGCCTGTGCCGAGGTAATATTCAGCAGCGACAGCCGCGAAATAGGGTCCAAAGATGAACGTCAGGCCAAGCGTGTAAAACGGTTGCGTTGCCCAATCAAAGGCCATCCATCCCCAGATGCGTTTCTTATGCGTGATGGCCATGTACCTGTCCCCTTATTCCCTAACGGCAATAAGACACAGTATTTGGCAGGAGTGGCAAGCGAACGTTGCCTGCCTGCGCGTTAATCGCAGCCCAACTGTGGCGGCCAAGGCCGTGTGCTGTCCGCGTCTATCCAGTTTTGTACCCAGTCTGGCAGGGGAGGCGAGGCTATGTCTTGTCCAATTGCCTCGATTATGTGGCGCGGGTCTACAATCCCGCTTTTGTCGGTGACGGCGGCGCGGAACAGCGCTTGGACCGCGCATTCGCCGTCAATCCAGATGGCGTGTTCAAGATACACGAACCTTGCGTCCCACCCGATTGTCCGACTGACCAGCTTGAACCGGACAAAGGGCCTGATCCGTTTGCGGTAGCGCACCGAATTGCCCGCCATCGTTAAGCCCCAGCCTTTGGTTTTGAGCGCGCCAAGCAAACCAGCCCGCTGCGCCAACACTGTGCGCCCCAAATCAAGGATCGTCAGAATGCGCCCATTGTTCATTTCCATGAACACATCAAGGTCCTGCGGCCAGCAGCGGTGGTAAGACACATGCGTGCCCGTGATTGGTAATGCGGATGCTTTGCGGTGGACGAGCATTTCTTTAAAGAGGCGGACGAAAGGATACATGGGACTACTTTGCTGATGTTTGGCTTTACATAAGCGAAGTGACGTTAGCGTCAATTTATTACCTCGGGGCAAGGTGTCTCTTGTCGAGATGGCTATCAACACGTAGGTACGCGTAAACCCGTTGAAAGGCCCAATAATGCAATCTTTGTTTGATATCCTGATGCTGTTGCTTGGCGTCGCCCGCACGCTCATTTTTGCCCACTTTATCATGAGCTGGCTGATCAGCTTTAACGTGTTGAATGTTCATCAGCCACTGGTTGGGCAAATCTGGTATACATTGCAGCGTATCCTCGAGCCGCTTTACGGCCCGATCCGTCGCGTTTTGCCGAATATGGGTGGGATTGACCTGTCGCCGATCGCGGCCTTGCTGGGACTTGAAGTGATCCGGATCATCTTGATCAACAATATCTCCCTGTTTTACTAGAAACTTACATTAACTGAACGCTTGTTCAAAAAATGATTTGACGAATGGCTTGCCCCCGCGACAGTATGGTCGTTGGGGCAAGTATCGCGTTGATGCGATTCAGGTCCCGACGTTGGTTTAAGCCAGCGAGGGAGGATCGTATCACATGACAGCAGATCAGCTGCATTCTATTCCAGCGCTTTTGGCGCGCAACGTGGCATCGTTTGGTGATAAACCTGCGTACCGCGAAAAAGAATTTGGCATCTGGCAAAGCTGGACGTGGGCGCAAGCCGCCGATCAAATTGATGCGCTTGCCGCAGGTATGCTGACCCTTGGTGCTGTCGCTAACGATCATATCGCGATTGTTGGCCGCAACCGCCCTGCGCTGTATTGGGCGATGGTTGCAGCACAGCGTATCGGGTGTGTCCCTGTTCCGATGTATCAAGATGCCGCCGCCGAAGAGATGGCCTATGCGCTGGATCACTGCGGTGCCCGCTTTGCCGTGGTTAGCGACCAAGAGCAGGTCGACAAGATTGCAGACATCCGCGAGGGCCTGCCTGTTCTTGAACATATTATATATCTGGATGGTCGCGGTCTGCGAAAATATGACCATGCCGCTATGAGCAGCTATGCCGATGTGCAAGCCGCTGGCCGTGCGGCCGGATTGTCGGCGCGTCTGGATGAATTGTCTGCCGCCCGCAGTTATGACGACACCTGTGTGATGTTGTATACGTCCGGGACCACTGGCCGCCCTAAGGGCGTCGTGTTGTCCAACCGTAATGTGATCGAGACATCCAAGAATTCATCTGATTTTGACGGTCTGAGCGTTGGTGAAGAGGTTCTTGCGTATCTGCCGATGGCGTGGGTCGGTGATTTCATTTTCTCGATCGGGCAATCCATGTGGACCGGGTTCTGCGTCAATTGCCCCGAATCCGAGGCCACGATGATGACCGATCTGCGCGAGATTGGCCCGACGTATTATTTTGCGCCACCGCGTGTGTTCGAAACCCAGCTGACCCAAGTCATGATCCGCATGGAAGATGCCGGGCGCGTCAAGAAATGGTTGTTTGATCATTTCATGGCCGTCGCGCGCCGTGTTGGGCCCGATCTGTTAGATGGCAAACCCGTCGGCGGCTTGGATCGACTGCGGTATGCGTTGGGTAACCTGTTTGTGTTCGGGCCGCTTAAGAATACGCTTGGCCTAAGCCGTGTGCGCGTTGGTTATACAGCTGGCGAGGCGATTGGACCCGAGATATTCGATTTTTACCGCTCACTTGGGATCAATCTCAAACAGCTTTATGGCCAGACCGAGGCTACGGTGTTTATCACCCAGCAGCCTGATGGCGAGGTCCGGTCTGATACTGTTGGCGTCCCAAGTCCGGGTGTGGAGCTGAAGATCGCTGAAAATGGCGAGGTGTTTTACCGGTCACCGGGTACGTTTATGTCGTATTATAAAAACCCTGAAAGCACGGCGTCGACCAAGGATGCTGAAGGCTGGGTTGCGACGGGCGATGCTGGATTTATTGAGGAAGGTTCAGGCCATTTGCGCATCATTGATCGTGCCAAGGATGTTGGCCAAATGGCCGATGGTCGTTTGTTTGCGCCAAAGTATGTCGAGAACAAGCTAAAGTTTTACCCCAATATCCTAGAGGCCGTTGTGTTTGGTGCAGGGCGTGAATATTGCACCGCATTTATCAACATCGACCTGACTGCGGTGGGAAATTGGGCTGAGCGCAACAACATCGCCTATTCATCCTATCAGGAATTGTCACAGCATCCGGATGTCTTGGGCCAGATCGAGGCACATGTGTCCGAAGTGAACGCATCTGTCGCCGCTGATCCGATGTTGGCAGGGTGCCAAATCCACCGGTTCCTTGTGTTGCATAAGGAATTAGATGCCGATGACGGTGAAATGACCCGGACGCGCAAGGTCCGCCGCGTTGTGATTGCTGATAAGTTTTCGGACTTGATTGCAGCGCTTTATAGCGATGCTTCGGAGATATATACCGAAACGGAAGTCACGTATGAGGATGGCCGCAAGGGTAAGATTACAGCGACGTTAGATTTACGCGACGCCGTGGTCGCGGCAGAGCAGGTGGCGGCATGACGGATTGTCGCTCGTGCAAGCACATCGCCCCACCCGCCATCCCATCATCTGTGGAGATTTTCCATGAAGGATAGTTACGTCACTTCCGACGGTCGCACGATTGGCGGCGTGTTGATGGATATGCGCGGCATCACCTTGCGATTTGGTGGTGTTGAGGCGATCAAGAACATCAGCTTTGACATCCGCGAGGGTGAAATCCGTGCGATTATCGGCCCGAACGGCGCTGGTAAGTCGTCGATGCTGAACGTCATATCAGGGTTCTATCATCCACAAGAGGGCGAAGTCTGGTTTCGCGGTGCCAAGCGGCCGACAATGAGACCTTACGATGTTGCGCGTCAGGGCATTGCCCGCACGTTCCAAAACATTGCTCTGTTTGAAGGTATGTCTGTTTTGGACAACGTCATGTGTGGTCGTTTGACCCATATGAAGACGGGCGTCTTTTCGCAGGCTATCTGGCATGGCGCGGCGCAGCGTGAAGAAGTCGAGAACCGCGAAGCTGTTGAGCGCATCATCGATTTTCTGGAAATCCAAGCCATTCGCAAGACCCCTGTGGGTCGTTTGCCTTACGGTTTGAAGAAACGTGTCGAGCTTGCCCGTGCCTTGGCCGCAGAACCGAAGTTGTTGCTGCTGGACGAGCCGATGGCGGGCATGAACGTAGAGGAAAAAGAGGACATGAGCCGCTTTATTCTTGATGTGAACGATGAATTTGGCACCACGATTGCGCTAATTGAGCATGACATGGGCGTGGTCATGGACCTGTCCGACCGTGTTGTCGTGATGGATTATGGTCGCAAGATTGGCGATGGCACGCCGGACGAGGTGCGCGGCAATCAAGAGGTAATTGATGCCTATCTGGGCGTGGCCCATGATTAAGGGAGACAACAATGTCGGCTGATTTTCTATATGGCATCGAGGTCATTCTAAACGGCCTGATGGCAGGGGTGCTGTATGCGCTGGTCGCTTTGGGGTTCGTGCTGATCTATAAGGCCTCGGGGATCTTTAACTATGCTCAAGGCGTCATGGCTCTGTTTGCGGCTCTGACGTTGGTCGGCATCATGGAAGGCCAAGTGCCGTTTTCCCATTTGATTAATGCGGTCTTTGGCACCGAGATCCATCATTTCGGCTGGCACGTACCTGCCTTACTGGCGATTTTTCTGACGCTATGTGTGATGGTCGCCTTTGCTTGGGCCGTGCAAAAGTTCATTTTTCGCCATCTTGTCGGCCAAGAGCCGATCATCTTATTCATGGCGACCATTGGCTTGGCGTATTTCCTAGAAGGGATGGGCGACCTGATGTGGGGGTCGGACATCAAGACGTTGAAGGTCGGGCTGCCGCAGGGTGGATCGCGCTGGATCGAGGATATGACCTCTGGCCTTGGTGGTGATGATTTCTACGGCTTCTTTATTGATAAGCTGGATATGGTGGCGACTGTCGTGGCGGCGATCCTTGTGATGTGCCTGATCGCGTTTGCCCAGTATTCCAAGCAAGGCCGCGCGATGCGCGCTGTGGCCGATGACCACCAGGCGGCCCTGTCGGTTGGTATCTCCCTCAACTTTATCTGGGTGCTTGTGTGGTCGTTGGCGGGGCTTGTGGCCCTTGTAGCTGGTGTCATGTGGGGTGCCAAATCCGGTGTGCAATTCTCGCTGTCGTTGATTGCGCTTAAGGCGCTTCCGGTGCTGATGCTGGGTGGGTTTACATCCATTCCGGGGGCCATTGTTGGTGGCCTGATTATCGGCGTGGGTGAGAAACTGTTTGAGTATACTATCGGCGGCATGATCGGCGGCGCGACCGAGAATTGGTTCGCCTATGTGCTGGCGCTTATCTTTCTCGTATTCCGTCCACAGGGCCTGTTTGGGGAGAAGATCATTGAACGGGTTTAACGCAGGAGGCTGCCATGTTTTATCGTGAAGCCGGAGACTTTAAGACCTCTTACGAGGCGGACAGTCAAACATTCCCAATTAAGTTTGACCGCTACCGGTTTTGGGCAGTGCTTGCTGTTGCCTATTTGGTCATTCCGTTCATCATCAACGACTATTGGGCCAATGCGATTTTGGTGCCGTTTCTGATTTACACGATTGCCGCGATTGGGCTGAATATCCTGACGGGATATTGCGGGCAGGTCAGCCTTGGGACTGGCGGCTTCATGGCTGTCGGGGCTTATGCAATGTATAAGCTTATGACTGCGTTTCCAGATGTATCCATCATGATCCATGTCATTTTGGCTGGTGGGATTACCGCCGTTGTCGGAGCGGCATTTGGACTGCCAAGTTTGCGGATCAAGGGTTTCTATCTGGCGGTGGCCACGCTGGCCGCGCAGTTTTTCCTTGTTTGGTTGTTCAATAAGGTCGCGTGGTTTTATAACTATTCTGCGTCTGGTCAGATCAACGCGCCTGAACGGTTTGTCGGTGGCATTGCGGTCACGGGGCCGAATACGGATGCATGGGCGAAATATATGATCTGTCTGGTCTTTGTGACTGTTTGCGCAATCATTGCGCGGAACCTGACGCGTGGCACTATGGGCCGCAAATGGATGGCCATCCGAGATATGGATATAGCCGCCGAAATTATCGGGGTGAACCCGCTGCAGGCGAAGCTAAGCGCGTTTGCCGTGTCGTCATTCTTTATCGGAATCTCGGGGGCGCTTTTCTTTTCCGTGTATCTGGGTGCCGTCGAAGTCGGCGAGGCCTTCGGCATTCAGAAATCGTTTCTGGTGCTGTTCATGGTGATCATCGGCGGACTTGGGTCCATTTTCGGCAGCTTTGCGGGGGCAGGGTTCCTTGTGCTGTTACCGGTTGCATTAAAGGTGATCGGCGTCGATCTGTTGGGCTGGCCCACAGATATCGTTGCGCATTTGCAGTTGGTGATTATCGGTGCGCTAATCATGTTTTTCCTGATCAAGGAACCGCATGGGTTGGCCCAGTTCTGGCGCGTTGCCAAAGAGAAATTACGCTTGTGGCCGTTTCCGTATTAACGGGCGCAGGAAATACGACCGGGGCTTACCCCAGCGCATGACACTATAGAAAATCCATGGGAGGATATACCGATGAAACTTAAGACACTTGCAGCGATGGCCCTAGCAGGCACGCTGGCCGCTGGCCCCGCTTTGGCCGAGCTGGTTATTCCTGATCTGTCCTATCGCACTGGCCCTTATGCGGCTGGTGGCACGCCGTTCTCGGATGGGTATCAGGATTATTTCCACATGCTGAACGCCCGTGATGGCGGCGTTGGCGACGAGATGTTCCGCATCATTGAATGCGAAACTGGATACAACACCGAGAAGGGTGTTGAATGCTATGAGAGCACCAAGGGCGAAGGCGCATTGATCTATCAACCGTTGTCCACTGGCATCACGTATCAGCTGATCCCCAAGGCGACTGCTGATGGCATTCCTCTTCACACGATGGGATATGGCCGTACATCGGCTGCCAATGGCGAAGTGTTCAATTGGGTGTTTAACTATCCTGCCAACTACTGGGATGCAGCATCCGTGATGGTGAACTATCTGCTGGATGAAAACGGTGGATCGCTTGACGGTAAGAAAATCGCGCTTGTTTATCACAACTCTGCTTACGGTAAGGAACCGATCCGTACGTTGGAAAACCTGTCCGCACAGCACGGGTTCGAGCTGACCCAACTGGCCGTTGACCATCCTGGTCAGGAACAAAAATCACAGTGGTTACAAATTCGCCGCGAGCGTCCTGATTATGTCCTGATGTGGGGCTGGGGTGTGATGAACCAAGTGGCTGTGCAAGAAGCCGCCAACATCGGCTTTCCGATGGAAAACTTCATTGGTAACTGGTGGGCTGGTGCAGAGCATGACGTTATACCTGCAGGTGATGCGGCCAATGGTTACAAGTCGCTGAACATGAACCGGATTGACGCCAATCTGCCTGTGTTCGACGATATCCGCACACATGTGCATGATGCTGGCAACGCTGCTGGTGACGGGTCCAACATTGGCAACGTACTTTATACACGTGGCATGTACGCCGCGATGTTGGCTGCCGAGGCTGTTGCTAAGGCCCAGGAAATCCACGGTACTGCTGCGATCACCTCTGCGATGATGCGCGACGGGATGGAAGCCTTGGATATCACAGATGCCCGTATGCAAGAGCTGGGCATGGCTGATATCGGACCGGAATTCACGGTCTCTTGTCAGGATCACGGTGGGTCCGGTCTGGGCATCGTTCAGCAGTGGGATGCGTCCGCTGGTGCGTGGGTTGCTTTGACCGATTACATCGCTCCTGATGATGCGGTCACATTGCCGTTGATCATGGAAGATTCCGGCGCGTTTGCCGCCGAGAACAACATCGAAGCTGGCTGCATGTAAGCCACAAACGCGGGCGGAGCCGATTGGCGCCGCCCGCGTTTTTGAGTATTTTTGAAAAAGCGAGGACGGGTGATGGTGATCATGACTGACGATACAAAAGTTGAGACCCTGCTAGAGGTCAACAATATCGAAGTGATCTATAACCACGTGATCCTTGTGTTGAAGGGGGTGTCCCTGTCTGTCCCCAAGGGCGGTATCACTGCCCTGCTCGGTGGCAACGGCGCGGGCAAGACAACAACATTAAAGGCGGTTTCTAACTTGCTGCATTCCGAACGCGGCGTGGTCACCAAAGGGTCGATCCACTATCGCGGCGAGCGTGTGCAGGACTTGGCCCCGTCGGATCTGGTCAAAAAAGGTGTCATTCAGGTGATGGAAGGCCGTCACTGTTTCGAGCATCTGACGATCGAGGAAAACCTGCTAACAGGTGCCTATACCCGCACCCAAGGCGCCGCTGCGATCGCTGCCGATTTGGAGATGGTATACAATTATTTCCCGCGTTTGCGCGAACGTCGCAAATCGCAGGCTGGATATACATCGGGTGGCGAACAGCAGATGTGTGCCATTGGCCGCGCGTCGATGTCCCGTCCCGAAATGATCTTGTTGGATGAACCGTCGATGGGTTTGGCCCCACAGTTGGTCGAAGAGATTTTCGGTATCGTAAAGGATTTGAACGAGCGTGAAGGCGTGTCATTTTTGCTTGCTGAACAGAACACCAACGTTGCTCTGAGGTTTGCTCATCACGGGTATATCTTGGAAAGCGGTCGTGTCGTCATGGAAGGCCCCGCGTCAGAGCTGCGCGAGAACCCCGACGTGAAGGAATTTTATTTGGGTGTATCTGACGAGGGCCGCAAATCGTTCCGCGATGTCCGGTCTTACCGCCGCCGCAAGCGGTGGCTGGCTTAATCACCGTCTAGCAAATGCATTTGTCCATCGGGAGTGACTGATGACCCATTTTGATGATCTGGAAACACGGCCCCTCGCCAACCGCGATGCCGCCCAATTGGCAGTGCTGAACACGCTATTGGATGCGCCATTGGGTGCGCTGCGTAATTTGGCGGATTTACCCGTTCTGCGCAAAGCTGACCTAAGCGCTGCCCAGAAAGCCAAGCCGCCGTTTGGTGGGCTGACCGTCAGAAACGCTACTCATGTGTTTCAATCCCCCGGTCCGATTTATGAACCGGGTGGGTCCAGCCATGATTGGTGGCGCTTTGGCCGGTTTCTGGCCGCCTGCGACATTGGCGCAGATGATATCGTGCAAAACTGCTTTGGCTATCACCTGACCCCTGCCGGTACGATGTTTGAAAATGGTGCGCGCGCTGTGGGGGCCACTGTGCTGCCTGCTGGTACGGGCCAGACAGAGCTGCAGGTCCGTGCTGCCCATGACATTGGATCAACCGCCTATGCCGGCACGCCGGATTACCTCAAGGTAATCTTGGAAAAAGCTGACGAGATGGGTTTCGCGCTTAAAATCACCAAGGCCGCTGTGTCAGGTGGTGCGCTGTTCCCGCAGTTGCGCCAATTTTATGCGGATCGCGGCATTGTCTGTTTGCAGTGTTATGCGACCGCCGACTTGGGTCAGATCGCTTATGAGACGGCTGAGGGCCAAGGGATGATCGTGGACGAAGGCGTGATCGTTGAGATCGTCACTCCGGGTACCGGAACCCCCGTGCCCGAGGGCGAAGTCGGCGAGGTCGTGGTCACGTCGCTGAACCCTGACTATCCGCTAATTCGTTTTGCCACGGGTGATCTAAGCGCAGTTCTGGCGGGGCAATCTCCTTGCGGGCGTACCAATATGCGCATCAAGGGTTGGATGGGTCGGGCCGATCAGACAACTAAGATCAAAGGCATGTTTGTGCGCCCTGAACAGGTGGCTGATTTGGTTGATCGTCTCGACGGCGTAGACCGTGCCCGCGTCGTTGTTGACCGCGACGGCGATGCAGACCGTATGACGGTGCTTGTCGAAGGCACCACGATGGACGCCGAGATCATCGCAGGTGCCGTTCAGGATGTTTTAAAGCTGAAGGCGCGGATCACATGTTGTGCGCTGGGGGACATTCCGCGTGACGGAGTCGTGATTGAAGATCAGCGCGACTACGACGCTTGAATTTCCGTAAAGAAATGTGGCCAGCCTAAAAGCAGCTTAGGCTTTGGCTGGCCGGTTTCATCTATTCAGCAGGGACATACCGTTCCAGCACCAGCCGCACAAAACCCTGCACGCTATCGCCGACCTGTTTGGCGCCGACAACGTATTGCCCAGCCTGTACCCGCGTGGTGATCATGCTGTTCAGGCTATTGCCTGCATCGTCATTGACCGCGATCTGCCGGCCAAGATCATCAAAGACCACGAGCCAAGGGTCGCCATCTCCGCCTGCCGAAACTGCTTCGATAAGCAGTAGGCTGCTTTCGGGGATATCGACTGTGAACCATGACGTATCAGGTCCCAACTGCAAGTCTTTGCGCATCCGTGCTTGGAGCGAACCCAAATCGATAACGTCGACGGACCCGTCCAAAGGTGGTGATGCCTCACCGCGCGCGTAAAGGGCGGCCAGCGCCGCAACAGGGTCGTAGGCATCAATGGTCAGGTCGATAGGCAGGCTACTGTCATTAATTGCCCCCACGCTGACGCAATAGTCACCAGCCGGCAGTGGCGCGGACCGTTCAATGCGCGCATTCAGGCCATCATGGTCATCGTTTGATGCGATCTCGGTCTCTGTGCCATCAAAAAGTGCAATGGTTGGGTCTGCGTCTTCGTTTGTGGCAGCAATTGTCAGGGCGGTTGGAGTGTCCAATGTGAACGACCAAAACCCGTTTTCTTCCACAGAAGCCGATTGGGTCGTTCCCAAGTCGCCGAAGGGCCGTGCATCTGCACAACTGCCAGTCGCGTTGGATGTTGGTCCGCCCGTTGTGCCGGGGGTAAGCGCATCTTGGTCCTGCCTACCGATTCGCATGAACGCGCTCATTGGGGCGTCTTCATAGCTTTTCATCGTCACGCAGTATGTGCCAATGGGCAGATCGAGTTCGGACCGCGCGGCCCCACCCCCACCTGAATCGTCATCAGACGCCACAATTCCGCCATTTGCGTCGAAGATTTCGATCAACGGATCACCCGCGCCTCGGCCTGCGGCCTCGATCCGGACTGGTGTTGGCGCCGAGAGTGAAAACAAACCGACATAGGGTGTTCCGCCCAAAACCAGCGCAAGCTGTTCGCGGTGGGCATCCGCCGTGCTGATGTCTGATGCATCTTCGGTACCGCCGATCCATTGGCCACCCGCGCCTGACCCGCCACAAAGGTCTTGGGCCAAAGCAGGGGATGCGATCATCAGTGCGGCGATACAGGTCAGGGACATTTTCATTGGGTCGGCTCCACGTCTGTTTGTCATTTCCGCCAGCCTAGCGGTCATTGGGTGGTCTGACTAGCGTGCAGCATGAAAAAAGGCCGCGCCCGAGAGGGTGCGACCTTTTAATCGTTCAATGCTTTGCAGCGGTTTAGCCCTGACGAGCTTTAAACCGTGGCTGCGTCTTGTTGATTACATAGACGCGGCCCTTACGGCGCACAATCCGGCAATCGCGGTGACGCTGCTTGAGCGAACGGAGGGAGTTACGAACTTTCATGGCTCGATCCTTCATTGTCACGGCGCGGCGATTGCGCCTTGGGTTGCATTAACAGCGTCAAAAAACGCTGGCGAATTCATGGTGGACGATACTGGGATCGAACCAGTGACCCCTTCGATGTCAACGAAGTGCTCTACCGCTGAGCTAATCATCCTTTGTCCAACTTGGCTAGTGTCCTACGCCCTATAACGAAATAGGACGCGGGGCTTATCCGCGTCAGTCGTGCGGTCTATAAAAGGAGTCGGACAGAGGATCAAGGGCTTTTGATAATTACCTAGACTAGGTTATCATTTGGCACAAAGGAGCCGCAATGACCCACCCTGCTTATGATCTAGCACAGCCAGAGACGCGCACAACAAGCGTTATTTTTGCGTCTCCGCATAGTGGCCGTGATTACATGGATGCGTTTTTGCGCCGTGCGGTGTTGGACGCGGCAACAATTCGCTCGTCTGAGGACGCGTTTGTTGATTTGCTTTATGCGGATGCGCCGAAATTTGGTGCCCCATTGCTGACGGCAAAGGCCCCGCGCGCCTATCTGGATTTAAACCGTGGTCCTGACGAAATGGATGCGGCCCTGATCGCAGGTGTGCACCGCGTGTCGCAAAACCCGCGTGTCGCCAGCGGGCTTGGTATTGTCCCGCGCGTTGTTGCCAACGGTCGCCCGATTTACGCGGGCAAGCTGACGTTAGAAGAGGCCCATACGCGCGTCGCCAACTATTGGCGCCCATATCATGACACACTGCAGATGTTGATTGATCAAAGTCACACTGCATTTGGCGAGGCCATTTTGATTGACTGTCACTCCATGCCCCACGAGGCGATGGATAACATCAATGCACCCGGCATTGGACGGCCAGAGGTCGTGCTTGGTGATCGGTTTGGTGCGGCTGCCAGTCCAGCGGTTGTTGAGCATGTCGAGGCAGTCTTCGCTGCCGCTGGTTTTCGTGTCGCGCGGAATATGCCGTTTGCGGGGGCGTATATCGCCCAACATTATGGTCGGCCGTCGCGCAACCAACATACGGTCCAGATCGAGATTGATCGTGCGTTATACATGGACGAGGCGACGTTGGAATTGACCACAGGTTTTGATGACCTGCGCGCCGTGTTGAGCGTTGTCATGAAAGAGATCGCCGCTATTGGACGCGGCACGCAGGCATCGCACGCAGCTGAGTAGGATGGGTTTTAACCCATCTTACCTTTGATCGGATCCTAACAGCTGCCCAGCAAAAAAATCGTCGGGGCTGAGCAATGGGCAGGCGGCCTCGTGTCGCGCGAGGTCTTCTTCCAGCGCTTCTTGGCCTTCGATGTCCAAATGGCTTGCGGGCTCGTCCAGTAGATAGAAATTCGGGTGCCGCAGGCGCAGGACCAGCAGCGCTGGCCGTGCTTTTTGCCCGGCTGACAGTTTGTGCAGCGGCGTATCTTGCATCTGAATGTTGACCTCAGCCCCAGAAAGAGGCCCTCGTGCGCATTGGTCGCCTATGTGGAACTGTCTGGCGGTTGCCTGCATCGGCGTGTCTGCACCGTTCAGCTGGCTGAGGTGCTGGTCAGAATAGCCCAGCGCGACCGAGGGCGCCGCCCGCACATCAGGCGTTTCCACGGTGACATTGTTGAAGGTGACAAGCGACTTGGCATGTGTGCCTGCGTTGCCAAGCTTGATTTCGCCTGCGCCCTTTTCGCCGTGGGCCGGTTTGGCGGCGGCTTCGATCTTGGCGGCCCGCTCGGTCAATTACTTGGTCTTGGTGATCAGCAGATCAGAGCCAGAGTTGATGCCGATGTTTTGGATGGTCATAAGGCTCTTGTGTAGGTCTTTCAGGGCAGTCGAGGTGGACTGTCATTTGGTCAGATCTGCAAACGGATTTGCAGGGCGCGGCGGGGGCAATGCCGAAGTCGGCGCGTGATGGGTCAAGACCCATCCTACGTTGTTGCGCGTCACCGCAAGGCGCGGCCTTTTATGATGGCCTTTGCCCCGAATTTGCTCCGAATTTTGTCGGCGGCCTCTTCGGCTTTGGCCCGTTTTCCTGCATCCGGGTCTAGCAGATCACCTGTTTTGTCGGCGTCTTGTGCGGTTGTCAGTTGGCTGATCCCCACGCCCAACAGCCGGAACGGGCCCATATTCCCGGCTTGATCAAACAGCCCGCGTGCGGTCCGGTAGATGCTGTCGGCCAGTTGGGTCGGCGTATGCAGGGACAGTCGTCGCGTGATACTTTTGTGCGCAGAAGTTTTAAGCTTTAGCGTCACAACGCGGCCTGCGATATTTCTGGCCTTGGCCCGTGCGCTAACCTTTTCGGCCATACGCCAGATGTGCCCATCAAGAATGTCCGGGTCGTTTGTGTCATTGGTGAACGTTGTTTCGTTTGAGATGCCTTTGACGGGTGTGTTGGAGGAAATACGCCGCGCGTCCTCGCCGCGTGCAAGGCTATAAAGGCGCTCGCCCATATCGCCAAAACGGTCGTGCAGGTCGCGTCTGTCCCAGCGCAACAGGTCGTCGAACGTACGAATACCTGCCTTGCCAAGACTTTCTTGCGCCACAGGTCCGATGCCCCAGATAAGGCGAACGGGCTTGGGACGTAGGAATTCAGTTGTTTCTGCCTTTCCGATGACAGAAAACCCGCGCGGTTTGTCCAGATCAGAGGCGACCTTGGCGAGGAATTTATTGTGTGAAAGCCCGATTGACCCAGTTAGCCCAACCTCGTCTTTCATCCGTTTGATCAGCCGCGCCAGCATCACCGCAGGCGGAGCGCCGTGCAGGCGGGCGGTCCCGGTCATGTCCATGAATGCCTCGTCCAATGACAGCGGCTCCACGTTTGGCGTGAGGTCATCCATCATCGCACGGATCGCTTTGGAGGCTTCGACATAGGCGTCCATACGGGGGCTGACGACCACGGCTTCCGGGCAGAGCTTTAGCGCCTGAAACATCGGCATCGCAGACTTCACGCCTTTGATCCGCGCCACATAACAGGCGGTGGACACAACGCCGCGCCTGCCGCCCCCGATGATGACGGGTTTACCTGCTAGGTCCGGATTGTCGCGCTTTTCCACGCTTGCATAGAATGCATCGCAGTCCATGTGAGCGATGGTTAGGTCGAATAGCTCGGGGTGTGCAATTTTGCGCGGACTGCGACAGGCCGTACAGCGGGTGCCGGTGTCATAGGTCGTCAAACAGTCGCGGCAAAGAATGGGCATGGCCTGCAAGATAAGGGGCGCAGGGTCTGCCCACAACGGCTAAGGTGGTCCGCATGGATGATACGGAATTTCTTGGGGCGCATGTGGCGCTATTTTTGGGCGACGCGTTGGTCGTGATTTTGCGCGATGATTTTGCCCATATTTCAAGCCCGAATTGCTGGGATTTTCCCGGTGGGATGCGGGATGCAGGCGAAACGCCCTTGCAAACGTTGACCCGAGAAGTCCGCGAGGAGGTGGGTTTGGATCTGCCTGAAAACGCGATTTGCCATGCCGTGCGGTATCGGTCGCTTAACCAGCCAGATTACATGAACTGGTTTTATGTGGCTCGTCTTGATGCCAAATTGATTGACCAGGTTGTGCTGGGAGACGAAGGGCAGCGTTGGATGATGATGACCCCTGATGTGTTCCTGAACACGCCAAATGTTGTCCCGTCGTTCCCGCCCCAATTAATTGCGTGGATGGATCAACAGACCGCTTGATCCGCAGTCTGCCACAGTATATGTTTCCGATAGGAAACGTATCAACCGGGAGAGTCGGTTTGGTCCGCGCCGAAGGAGCAACCGCCCCGGTCACTCTCAGGCAAATGGACCGGTTGAGGCGCAAAACGCCGAAGAGAGACCTTAGATGGTCCGCCGAAGGAGCAAGCCCGCTTGGGTGAATCTCTCAGGTTCAAAGACGGTGGGGGCGATGGGTGCGGATGCACCTTATTGGTTAGGAAAATACCATGCCCCACGTTGCTGTTATCGGCGCCGGAATTACCGGCGTTACCACTGCTTATGCCCTTCATGTGCGCGGATTTGCCGTGACGGTTTATGACCGCCAGCGTTATGCGGGTATGGAAACCAGTTTCGCAAATGGGGGCCAGTTGTCCGCGTCCAACGCCGAGACTTGGAACCAATGGTCCACGGTCCTGAAGGGAATCAAGTGGATGATGCAGAGCAATGCGCCTTTGTCCGTGAACCCGCGCCCCGGATGGCACAAGGTCAGCTGGATGGCTGAATTCTTGGCGAATATCCCGCGCTATAAAAGGAACACTGTGACGACCGCTGGTTTGGCTGTTGCTGCGCGCGCTGGTCTGGCTGAAATGGCGGATCGGTCTGGTGTGGACTTTGATTTCAGCCCTGCGGGTATTTTGCATTTCTACAAAACCGAAGCTGATTTCCGTCATGCCCGCATGATTGATAAATTGCTGGCCGAGGGTGGCGTGTACCGTCAAGAGTTGTCGGCTGCCGAGGTTGCGGCCAAAGAGCCGACGCTGCGCGGTGATATCATTGGCGGGTACTGGACCGAAAGCGACAGCACCGGCGACATTCACAAGTTCACGCATGGGTTGGCCAAATGGCTGATGACCCAAGGGGTCACGTTCCGCCTTGGAGACCCCGTGACTAACCTGCAGAAAACCGATGACGGCGTGACCGTTGTGACGGCAGATGAAGTCCGGTTTGACGCTGTTGTCGTGTCGGCTGGCGTGGCATCGCGCAAATTTGCAGCTATGCTGGGCGACCGTGTGAACGTGTATCCCGTCAAAGGCTATTCCATCACGGTGAACTTGGACGACGCCGAAAGCCAAGCTGCGGCCCCTTATGTATCGCTGTTGGATGACAAGGCTAAGATCGTCACCTCGCGGTTGGGAAAAGGACGGTTCCGCGTGGCAGGCACGGCCGAGTTTAACGGCGAAAATCGCGATATTCGTGCTGACCGGGTGGATCCGCTGATCAAGTGGGTCGAGACACATTTCCCTGGTGTATCCACCGAAAATTGCGTGCCTTGGGCGGGCTTGCGTCCGATGATGCCCAATATGATGCCACGTGTCGGGCAAGGCGGGCATGATCGCGTGTTTTATAACACCGGCCACGGGCATCTTGGCTGGACGCTAAGCCCTGCAACGGCAGATGCGATTGGCGCGACGATTGCGGGCCGTTTTCAAGGAACCATCGCACTGCCTCTTGCAGGTATTGCGTTGAAGAAAGCCTAAAAGATGCTTAGCTGTCCCTTGTAGAAATATTAGGGACAGCACCGCACATGGAACAAATCGCCACTGAATTTTTAGGTAGGAATATCCCGCTTTTGCTGTTGGCGGTGTTTATCATCGTTTGCATTTATGCAGGTGTGCGCATCGTGCCGCAAAGCGAAAAACATGTGGTTGAACGGTTTGGCCGGCTGCGGTCGGTGCTTGGGCCTGGCATCAATTTTATCGTGCCGTTTTTGGACAAAATCCGCCACAAGGTCAGCGTGCTGGAACGTCAATTGCCGTCGATGACCCAAGATGCGATTACGTCAGATAACGTGCTGGTGCAGGTCGAGACGTCGGTGTTCTATCGCATCATTGAACCTGAAAAGACGGTGTACCGTATTCGCGACGTGGATGCCGCGATTTCCACGACAGTTGCTGGTATCGTCCGGTCCGAGATTGGCCGGATGGAGCTGGATCAAGTACAAGCAAACCGGTCGACCTTGATCGATGCTGTCCGTACGCAGGTCGCGCAGCAGGTGGATGACTGGGGTATCGAAGTGACCCGCGCTGAAATTCTGGATGTGAACCTTGATGCCGCCACGCGGTCAGCGATGCTACAGCAGCTGAACGCGGAACGTGCCAGGCGCGCGCAAGTCACCGAGGCCGAGGGCAGCAAACGCGCCGTCGAATTGCAGGCTGATGCCGATTTGTATGCTGCCGAGCAAGAGGCCAAAGCGCGCCGTGTTCTGGCCGATGCCGAAGCTTATGCGACCAAGGCTGTGGCTGCTGCGATTTCCGAAAACGGGTTGGAAGCCGCGCAGTATCAGGTAGCCTTGAAGCAAGTTGAAGCCCTGAACAATCTGGGGTCTGGCGCAGGTAAGCAGACAATCATCCTGCCTGCCAACGCGGTTGAGGCATTTGGCGATGCGTTCAAGATGTTGAAAGGGAAGTAAGATGATGCTTTGGGAACTGTCTTGGGTCTGGTTTTCGGCGGCTTTGATTTTGGCCACTGCCGAGGTGTTGGTTCCGGGCTATGTATTCTTGGGCTTTGCGCTGGGCGCATTGTCCCTTGGGCTGGTGCTGACGGTCGTCCAATTAGGTGGTCTTGCGATAACGCTTGTGATTTTTGCAGTGTTTTCGCTAATTGCGTATTTGGCGATGCGCCGTGTGTTCGGATTGAAAACCGGATCAGTCAAAATCTGGGATCGTGATATCAACGACAACTAAAGAAATATGCCCGACGCGCACTGCATCGGGCTTATTTTAAAATCCTAAAAGCGCGCCCGTTTGAGCAGCCAACTGCTATCTGTGGGCGGTATCTGACATATGCAATGCGCGGGCTGCTAGCCCTGCTGTGACAGACGCAGGATCCATCGTTTGTGGCGCTTGCAATTCACATGGATAGCGGAATGTGCGCCCGTCGCGCCTGATATCAACCGACGCCTCGAATGCGCCAGAGCGTGCGTTGTAACGTAGGTCGTTGATACGCATGATCGTGTTCCTTATCCTGTCTCAACTTGAGATAAGGACACGTATCTAGGAATAAAGTTTCATTTCTATTGAGACACGCAGTTGTGAATCCATCGGCGTTGGCTTTTTCGCCTAAACCGAGGCCATCTCTGCAGTGATCGCCAGCGCCGCCGCGCGCGGATCGGCTGCTTGCCAGATCGGACGGCCAACGACAATATGATCCACCCCGTCTGCGATCGCTTGCGCAGGGGTCGCGACCCGTTTCTGGTCACCCAGCGCAGCACCTGCTGGTCGCACGCCCGGTGTCACGATCAACTTGCCGACTGCCTCTGGCAATGCGCGGATCAGGGCGGCTTCTTGCGGCGATGCAATCACTCCGTCGGCGCCTGCCCGAAAAGCCAAGCCAGCCCGTTCTTGGACAAGATCGGTGATGTTGCCTGCTTTAATGCAGGACGCATCCAGATCGTCGCGGTCCAGTGACGTTAGGATCGTGACCGCCATGATTTTCATGTTTGATCCTGCGGCCCCTTGTTTGGCTGCAGTCACAACATGCGGGTCGCCATGAACGGTCAGTAGGTCCAAGTCAAATTGCGCCATCCCGCGCACGGCGGCCTCGACAGTTGCGCCGATGTCAAAGAACTTCATGTCCATGAAAATGCGTTTGCCGTGATCAGCCTTTAGCTCGTTGGCCAATGCCATCCCACCACCGGTCAACATGCCGAGGCCAATTTTATAAAAGTTAACGGCGTCGCCTAATTTTGTGGCCAAGGCCAACCCATCAAGGACATTCGGGACATCGAGGGCAACGATTAGGCGGTCATCGGACATGTGGGCTCTCCATTACTGCGATTATGCTGGCATAACCTGCGGTCGGGTGCGGCGCAACTCACCCTCCAGAATACCAAAAAGACGCGGCTGCGTTGGGGGCAGCCGCGTCTTAAGGTTCACGGTAACGACACGACCGGAACATCCATGCGACAAACTGGGGAAGTAAGCCGCAGGAACCTTGGGAATGCAAAACTACTGGTTACGCGTCCTTGGTGTCTGTCTTGGGCTTTGCCTCGTCTGACAACGTTGCCCGTACGGCGGCGTCATGTGCTTTGAGGCGCATAACAATGGAATCGCGCAAGCCTTGGGGCTTGTGAGTCGCTTTACCGTTGGGTGTTTTCTCATTTGTCATCAGCATAGGTGTCCCCTCCGTGATCGATGTATGTCGTCGCCAAGGCGAGAATGCTTGGGGAACTTATTGGTCTGGTTCCCCCTTCCGCCTTTGGGCGTGGTTGAATTTTGCAAGTCATCTTGAACCCAGTGGGGTTGCATCCCATCTATTAAAAGAGGCCCGAGAGGGCGTGTGCCGCGCATGCGGGCGCGCCGCAACAGGGTGCTTTTTACAAAGGAGAGACCCATGAATTTAGATAAGTTCACAGAGCGGTCGCGCGGTTTTGTACAAGCCGCACAGACGATCGCAATGCGCGAAAGCCATCAACGGCTTGCGCCTGAACATTTACTCAAAGCATTAATGGATGATGATCAAGGGCTTGCTGCCAATCTGATCACCCGTGGTGGCGGCGACGCGGCAGCTGTGCGTCTGGCTGTCGATGCAGCGGTGTCTAAGATTGCGGCTGTATCTGGTGATACCGGACAGGTGTATCTTGACACCACGACCGGCAAAGTCATGGCCGAGGCTGAAGAACTGGCCAAAAAGGCAGGTGACAGTTTTGTCCCTGTGGAGCGAGTGTTGATGGCGCTCGCAATGGTGAAATCGAAAGCCAAGGATGCGTTGGACATGGCGGGCGTAACTGCCCAAGGTCTGAACACCGCGATCAATGACATCCGCAAGGGCCGCACGGCTGATACCGCCACTGCAGAAGAAGGTTATGATGCCTTGGCCAAATATGCGCGCGACCTGACAGAGGCCGCCGAGCAAGGCAAGATCGACCCGATCATTGGCCGCGACGAAGAAATTCGCCGCGCGATGCAGGTGTTGTCTCGTCGGACCAAGAATAACCCTGTGCTAATCGGTGAACCCGGTGTCGGTAAGACAGCGATCGCCGAAGGTTTGGCGTTGCGCATCGTAAATGGTGACGTACCTGAAAGCCTGAAAAACAAAAAACTTATGGCGCTTGATATGGGGGCCTTGATTGCTGGCGCGAAATATCGCGGTGAATTTGAAGAACGCCTGAAGTCGGTTTTGAAAGAGATCGAGGACGCCGCGGGCGAGATCATTCTTTTCATCGACGAAATGCATACCCTCGTTGGCGCTGGTGCGTCTGAAGGTGCGATGGATGCTGCGAACTTGATCAAACCGGCGTTGGCCCGTGGCGAGCTGCATTGTATCGGCGCCACAACCTTGACTGAATACCGCAAGTATGTGGAAAAAGACGCTGCATTGGCCCGTCGTTTCCAGCCGCTGTTGGTTGAAGAGCCGACTGTGACAGATACCGTTAGTATCTTGCGCGGGATCAAAGAGAAATACGAATTGCACCACGGTGTTCGTATCGCCGACGCGGCCTTGGTGGCTGCTGCGACTTTGTCACATCGGTACATCACAGATCGGTTCTTGCCCGACAAGGCCATCGATTTGATGGATGAGGCGGCCAGCCGTTTGCGTATGGAACTCGACAGCAAGCCCGAAGAACTGGATGCGCTGGACCGATCAATCATGCAGTTGCAGATCGAATCTATGGCGCTGGGCAAAGAAGATGATGCGGCGTCCAAGGACCGGCTGGCGAAGCTTGAAAAAGAGCTGGCCGACTTGCAGGACCGTGCATCCGAGATGACCGCCAAATGGCAAGCCGAGCGTGACAAGCTGGAAGGGTCGCGTGGCCTGAAAGAACAGCTTGATCGTGCCCGCGCCGAATTGGATATCGCCAAGCGCGAGGGCGATTTGGCCAAAGCCGGAGAAATGTCTTATGGCGTCATTCCTGAATTGGAACGCAAGCTGGGCGAGGCAGAGCAATCCGACGACCTGATGGTTGAAGACGCTGTGCGGCTCGAACAAATTGCGCAGGTCGTAGAGCGTTGGACGGGCATCCCGATGTCCAAGATGCTTGAAGGCGAGCGCGAAAAACTGCTGCGTATGGAGGAAGAGCTTGGTCGTCGCGTGATCGGGCAGCGTACTGCTGTCACAGCCGTATCTAATGCGGTCCGCCGTGCCCGCGCAGGTCTAAACGACGAGAACCGCCCACTTGGGTCGTTCTTATTCCTTGGACCAACAGGTGTCGGTAAAACCGAGCTGACCAAGGCCGTGGCCGAGTATCTGTTTGACGATGACAACGCGATGGTCCGCATCGATATGTCCGAGTTCATGGAAAAACATGCGGTATCGCGCCTGATTGGTGCGCCTCCGGGCTATGTTGGCTATGACGAGGGCGGTGTGCTGACCGAAGCCGTGCGCAGGCGTCCGTATCAGGTCGTGCTGTTTGACGAGGTCGAAAAAGCGCATCCAGATGTGTTCAACGTGTTGTTGCAGGTGCTTGACGATGGGGTGCTGACAGACGGGCAGGGCCGCAAGGTTGATTTTAAGCAAACGCTGATCATCCTGACGTCGAACCTTGGGGCGCAAGCGCTTAGTCAATTGCCCGATGGTGCGGATGCAGCTGCGGCCAAAGATGATGTGATGAAAGCTGTGCGCGGACATTTCCGGCCAGAGTTCTTGAACCGTTTGGACGAGACTGTCATCTTTGATCGTCTGGCCCGCGAAGACATGGCTGGTATCGTGGATATCCAACTGCGTCTATTGTCCAGGCGCTTAGCAGGGCGCAACATGACGCTTGATATGTCGGACGCCGCGCTGAAATGGCTGGCCGACGAGGGGTATGATCCGGTGTTTGGTGCGCGTCCGTTAAAACGTGTGATCCAACGCGCGATCCAAGACCCATTGGCCGAGATGATCTTGGCTGGTGATGTCATGGACGGGGCCGAGGTGTCGGTTGATGCGGGCCCTGATGGGTTGCTTGTCGGTGACCGCGTGGCGGGCGCAACCCGACCGCGCCCTGATGATGCCGTCGTGCATTGACGACAAAAACAAAAGCCCCCGCAGGTTTTATGTCTGCGGGGGCTTGGTTTTGACAGCAATGCCTGTCTTTACAGATGTACTATTCCCAGTATCGACCCGAATTGCGGCGTTTCGCCTGATCCGTTCAAAACGTTTCATCCGGCTGGCGGTATCGTGAAATACCTTTCATAGGTTTTCAGTTTATATACCCCACCTAAGACGTAATGCTTTTTGATGGAGGTGCCCTTATGGCCTATCGCTGGACCAACGACCTGACTGCCGCTGACGTAACCCCAAAGTCTATGGTGATGAACCGTCGCCAGATCATGGCAGGTGCTGCCGGACTGGGCGCAATCGGTTTTAGCGCAACCAAGGCTGCGGCCCAAGAGACGCTTGAGCCAAACAGTCTTGAGGACATTACGACATACAACAACTATTACGAGTTTGGCACCGGCAAGAGTGATCCTGCCGAGAATGCCCATAAGCTTGTGACGTCTCCGTGGTCGATCAAAGTCGATGGTCTTGTTGATAATCCGGGTGAGTATAGTGTCGCTGATCTGACTGATGGTCTCGAGACCGAAGAACGCATCTACCGGTTCCGCTGTGTAGAGGCATGGTCCATGGTCGTGCCGTGGAACGGTGTCGAGCTGGCCGATGTTTTGAAAAAGGCGGGTGTGCAGGCCAACGGCAAATACGTGGCCTTTGAAACCGTCGTACAAGAAGAGAACATGATCGGGGTGCAGCGCCGCGTGCTGGACTTCCCTTATGTAGAGGGTCTGCGCATGGACGAGGCGATGCATCCGCTGACGCTGCTGGCTACTGGTATTTACGGCGAACCGCTTGCCAACCAGTCCGGTGCGCCAATCCGTGTGGTTGTCCCGTGGAAGTACGGCTTTAAGTCGATCAAGTCGATTGTGCGCATCACAGTAACCGATCAAGAGCCGCCCACCAGCTGGAACAAGGCCAATGCGCGGGAATACGGGTTCTATAGTAACGTGAACCCGGAGGTCGATCACCCGCGCTGGTCCCAAGCGACCCACCGCGAGATTGGTGGCGGCTTGTTCGCCAAGCGCAAACCGACATTGATGTTCAACGGATATGAAAGCGACGTTGCCAGCCTGTACGAAGGCATGGACCTGACTGTCGATATTTGACCGATACCCCTTGCTTGTGCCTGCCTGCTTTGACAGCCGGCGGGCACATGACGCAAATATGGGCGCACCTATGGTTTAGTGTGCTTGGCGTGATCCCGAAAGGGCGATAAGCATGGCGCTAAACTTTAGCGACGCGCCCTGTCGCGCGCGCCCTGTCGCGCGCGCTCATGGAGCGGATGATGACAAACACTAAAATTATTTCAATTGGTGGCTGGTGCCGCCCTGCTTTTCAGATCAAGCGCCATTTTCTTAGTCGCGACGGTTTTCAGGCGATGAATGGGCCGTTTGATTGGACTGTTACGTCCTTTGCGGCTCTCCAAAATTGCCTAAGCGCGAATTTTGCGCCTGAAACCATGTTGGACAATGACCGTCTTCGTATCAGCTTTGCCGGTAGCGGCATGTGTGCGACGACAGGGCTTATTTTTCATCATGCGATCGGTCGCAAGCAGCTTAACGACATCGGTCAGTTTTCCGTTGGGCAGCAGTTAAAAGTGAATGCTGAAACAGTAGATTTGATTTCGGTCGCAAGAGAACGGTTTATTCATACCTACCTGACGCTAAAATCCTTGCGTGATCATGACGGGCAGATCGTATTTGTCCGGTGGCAACGTCAAGGACACCCAGATCGCCGCTTCGCCGAGGCTTTCGAGGGTGAAAACCTTGCGACGATGACCGCGACGCTATCCGAATTTCTAGGCCACAGCGGGTTCCGGTTTTTGACGGTTACAAGTGATATTACGCGAGGTGTAACAGGCCCATTTGCGGATCCGGTATTGGAATTTGAAACCAACGGTGCAGGCTTTAATTGCCGGCTTCAGGAACGGATGGGTTGGAACGGCGACCAAACTTCAAACTTCAAGGGTGATGATCACAGTTGGAGCATGGCGCTGGACCGGATGGTCGGCGCACTAGGCTAGCTGTGCCTGTGGCACCAATATTCAACGCGTTGAGAAAAGAAGCCTAAATGACAATATCGCAAACGCTTAATACGACGATCCGCAAAATCCCCGCTTGGCCGATTTATTGGATTGTCGCTGCATGGACGGGCTGGATGTTTTATTTGGCCGCGACAGGAAAGGGTGGTGGTCCGGAGCCGATCAATTGGTTGGAGCGTGAATACGGGGCGCTTGCCCTTAAGCTGCTGATTGCAGGGTTGCTGATCACGCCATTGCGTACATGGACGGGGATCAACTTGATTAAGTTCCGCCGCGCCATTGGCGTGACGACCTTCTTTCTGATCTTGGCGCACTTCTTGGTCTGGGCTGTTTTGGATGTGCAGACGTTCGAGCGGGTCTGGATGGAAGTCGTGAAGCGCAAATACGTGACAGTTGGTATGGTGGCCTTTGTGCTGATGGTCCCATTGGCAATCACATCTAACAATTGGTCCATCCGTAAGATGGGGCCGTTGGTTTGGCGTAAGCTGCATAAGCTGACGTATCCGATCGTTGTGCTTGCGGGCATTCATTATCTTTGGCTGGTGAAAGGTTTTCAGATCGAGCCGATTATCTACATGGCTGTGATTGTCGGGCTGCTTGCGGTCCGATTCACTTGGCACAGCAAAAAAACCGCGTGATGAACCCAAAGTGAATCGGTGATTTGTGCGGCCTCTTGTGGGTAAGTCTGTGGATAACCCAAGATGTAGGGATTGGCGTAAATCGGCAGGGTTATAAAATTGCGATGTTACCCTAGGTCGGCGAAACTTCGCGCTGCTAAGTCCCTTAAAACAGAGGGAAATCGAGGAAACGCAAAGAATTTCACCTTTTTACAAAATAGGGGTTGCGGGTGTTGGTGGCTAACTCTAGAACCCCCCTTACCGGACGAGCAGAGACGCTTCGATGGTGCGGTTGATGGGCTGAGGCGGAGACGCTGAGTTACTGAGGTCGGGAAAATTCGGAGTTAGGACTGGCGGCGCGCCAACGAGATTTAGGCGCACTGGTATGTTTTTGTCTCCAACGTTGTTTGAAATATTTAATATCTGAAGAGATATGTGGGCGGTTTGGTTCAGTTCGATGGATCAGACGTCTGTATATCAACGCTAGTAGAGTTTCGGCTCGATGATCTAGTGTCAGCTTCACTGTTTGGCGGCTTCTGGTTAACTTTGGTTAACTGAAGCACAACAAACAGAGAAAATGCAGATTGGTTTCAGTAAGGCCAATTTGTAGATGTGCAGAGGTTCGAACGTCAAGGATAGCATCGCAAGATGCTTTCAACTTGAGAGTTTGATCCTGGCTCAGAACGAACGCTGGCGGCAGGCCTAACACATGCAAGTCGAGCGCTTCACTTCGGTGAGGAGCGGCGGACGGGTTAGTAACGCGTGGGAATATACCCTTCACTATGGAATAGCCTCGGGAAACTGAGAGTAATGCCATATACGCCCTTCGGGGGAAAGATTTATCGGTGAAGGATTAGCCCGCGTAAGATTAGATAGTTGGTGGGGTAATGGCCTACCAAGTCTACGATCTTTAGCTGGTTTGAGAGGATGATCAGCAACACTGGGACTGAGACACGGCCCAGACTCCTACGGGAGGCAGCAGTGGGGAATCTTAGACAATGGGCGCAAG
>JAGSGF010000066.1 GCA_023955335.1 Yoonia sp. | reverse complement strand
GCCGTCAATCGAATCGTACGCTTGAAAATCGCCAAAGTACTTGGTGATCGCAGCTGTCAATGTGGTCTTGCCGTGGTCAACGTGGCCAATTGTGCCGATGTTAACGTGCGGTTTATTACGTTCAAACTTTGCCTTAGCCATGATGGCCTCCTTAGGTATTCGATTATGGGTAGCGGGTGCGCGCCGCGCGCGCACCGCACATTATGCGTATTTGGCCTGAATTTCTTCAGAGATGTTAGACGGCACTGGTTCATAGTGATCGAACTGCATCGAGAAGTTCGCGCGGCCCGAAGACATGGAACGCAGCGTGTTGATGTAGCCGAACATGTTCGCCAAAGGTACCATTGCTTCGATAGCGATGGATACGCCACGTGTGTCTTGACCCTGAACCTGACCCCGACGGGATGTCAGATCACCAATGATACCACCTGTGTGTTCTTCAGGTGTGATCACTTCGACCTTCATGATTGGTTCGAGCAGCTTTGCGCCAGCTTTGCGCATGCCTTCACGCATACACATACGTGCAGCAATTTCGAACGCCATGATTGACGAGTCAACGTCGTGGAACTTACCGTCAAGCAAGATCACCTTGAAGTCGATCACTGGGAAGCCAGCCAAAGGACCGTTATCCATAACGGATAAGATGCCTTTTTCGACGCCTGGGATGTATTCCTTTGGAACAGACCCACCAACAACTTTGGATTCAAACGAATAACCTTCGCCTGGCTCCGTTGGGATGATCGCCATCTTCACTTCACCAAACTGACCGGACCCGCCGGACTGCTTTTTGTGAGTGTAGCTGTGCTCAACTTCGTGGCCAATCGTTTCACGATAAGCAACTTGTGGTGCACCGATGTTCGCCTCAACTTTGAATTCGCGACGCATACGGTCAACGAGGATGTCGAGGTGAAGTTCGCCCATACCCTTCATAATGGTCTGACCACTTTCGATGTCAGTTTCCACGCGGAAGGATGGATCCTCGGCAGAGAGACGCTGGAGCGCGAGGCCCATCTTCTCTTGGTCGCCTTTTGTTTTTGGCTCAATTGCGATCTCGATCACAGGATCGGGGAACGTCATTGTTTCCAAGATAACAGGATCTTGCTGCGAGCAAAGAGTGTCACCAGTTGTCGTGTTCTTAAGACCACCCAACGCAATGATGTCACCAGCGAATGCTTCGCTGATTTCTTCACGGTCGTTAGAGTGCATCATCATCATACGGCCAACGCGCTCTTTGTTACCCTTGGTAGAGTTGAGCATATTGTCACCCTTTGACAGCGTACCGGAATAGATCCGTGTAAACGTCAGGGTACCCACGAATGGGTCGTTCATGATTTTGAATGCAAGGCCAGAGAACGCCATATCATCATCCGCACGGCGCGGGATGTTACGTGTTTCTGTCTCATCGCCAGGCTTAAAGCCCATGTAGTCGACAACGTCGAGCGGGCTCGGGAGATAGTCAACAACAGCGTTAAGAAGCGGCTGAACGCCCTTGTTCTTGAAGGCAGAGCCGCCGAGCACAGGAACGAAAGACAACGACAAGCATGCCTTACGGATCAACGCGCGCAATGTTTCCACATCAGGCTCGGTGCCGTCGAGGTAGGCTTCCATGGCAGCGTCGTCCTGCTCCACGGCAGCTTCGACAAGCTTTTCGCGACCGGCATCAGCCTTAGCTTTCAGGCTCTCGCGAATAGGTGCGTGGACCCAAGACGCGCCAAGATCTTCGCCTTCCCACAACCATTCTTTCATGGTTACGAGATCAACAAGACCTTCGAGCTCTGTTTCAGCGCCAATCGGGAAGGAAACAGGAATAGCGCGCGCGCCAGTCCGGTCTTCAACCATATCAACACACTTCTGAAAGTCTGCGCCGATTTTGTCCATCTTGTTGACGAAAACCATACGCGGAACTTTATACCGGTCAGCCTGACGCCAAACAGTTTCAGTCTGCGGCTCAACGCCAGCGTTGGCGTCGAGAACAACAATCGCGCCGTCGAGCACAGCCAATGAACGCTCAACTTCGATTGTGAAGTCAACGTGGCCGGGTGTGTCGATGATGTTCATGCGGTGCTTGGGTGAATCCGGGTCAGTGCCGTTTTCAGTGCGTTCCCAGAATGTTGTCGTCGCAGCGGAAGTAATTGTAATACCCCGTTCCTGCTCTTGCTCCATCCAGTCCATTGTCGCAGCGCCATCATGCACTTCGCCAATGTTATGCTCTTTGCCTGTATAATACAGGATCCGCTCGGAACATGTGGTTTTACCCGCGTCGATGTGCGCAATAATGCCAAAGTTCCGGTATAGATTGAGAGGGTAGTCGCGTGCCATATCAGGTGCTTCCTCTTACCAACGATAGTGGCTGAATGCTTTGTTCGCATCGGCCATTTTATGGGTGTCTTCGCGCTTTTTGACGGCTGTGCCGCGGCCATTGACCGCATCCATCAGCTCGCCTGCAAGGCGCTCTTCCATGGTGTTTTCGTTGCGCTTTTTAGCGGCAGCGATCAGCCAACGGATTGCCAATGCTTCACGACGCTCTGGGCGCACTTCAACAGGCACCTGATATGTCGCACCACCGACGCGGCGCGAACGCACTTCGACGGATGGTTTGATCAGCTCGAGGCTTTCGTGGAAGACTTCCACAGGGGACTTCTTGAGCTTGCTCTCAACGCGATCGAATGCGTTGTAAACAATACGCTCGGCAACGGCTTTTTTGCCGTCAACCATCAGGTTGTTCATGAACTTAGTCAGAACAAGATCACCAAATTTTGCATCTGGCAGTACTACGCGTTTTTCAGCGGCGTGACGACGTGACATATTCTGATTTCCTTACTTAGGACGCTTCGCGCCGTACTTAGAACGACGTTGCTTACGGTCTTTAACACCTTGGGTATCAAGAACACCGCGCAGGATGTGGTAACGGACGCCTGGAAGATCTTTTACACGGCCGCCACGGATCAGAACCACGGAGTGTTCCTGAAGGTTGTGGCTTTCACCTGGGATGTAAGAGATGACTTCGAAACCGTTGGTCAGGCGAACCTTGGCAACTTTCCGCATCGCGGAGTTTGGTTTCTTAGGAGTCGTTGTATAAACGCGTGTACAAACGCCGCGCTTCTGAGGGCAACCCTCAAGGTGCAGCGACTTGGACTTGTTGACTTTCGGCTGGCGCGGTTTGCGGATCAGCTGCTGAATCGTTGGCATCGTTTGATGTTCCCATCTATTCACATGTTGTGCAGACCTAATTGGCCTACGTTTAAGGTGCATAAGGCGTTGCCGCATCACACATTTTCAAGCGCCATAGGCGCAAAACAAAAATTCCGCAGTCATTCCCTTACCGGAGGAATGGTGCGGTGGGTAAACAGAGGAACAAGACTAAAGGCGCCCGGTTCTTGACCACTTTCAAATTTGATATCAGGTCAAAGAGGGATTTCCCCTCAAGCCCGGATGATCGGCGTATAAAAGGAGTCGTGAATGCTGTCAACAGCGTCCCGTGTGCAGAGTGCCTTCGTGTTTTCTACGTTGCCTCCGACGACCCCAAATCAACGACGGACCAGACCTTGCCCCGCTTGCAAACCCGACGCGATCCCGCCCATAGTTGGGGCCAGATCACGGATGGGATAACGACGATGCAAGCAATTGGCCTTTGCCGATTTTCCTACCCTGCTTTGGGCGGCTTTCAAATCAAACATGACGCGATCGAAGACCGGATCGCGTATCTTTATGCCGCCGAACGGATTGAAGAACGGCTGCGGCTGTTTGAAGTCGTCGCCCTGCCCTGCATGGCGGCGCAAACCGACCCGCGTTGGGAAATGATCATCGTCATCGGGGACAGCCTGCCAAAACACTATTCCGACCGTTTGCATGATCTGGTGGCGGGGATTCCGCAAATCAGCATTCAGGTCCACGCGCCTCGTCCGCAGCGCGAGGTGATGAAAGAGATTTTTAACACAGCCCGCGCCGACCCATCGCAACCTTGCCTGCAGTTTCGTTACGACGACGATGACGCAGTGTCGGTTGACTTCATTGAACGGTTCCGCGAATCGGTCGATGACTGCGCTGGGTTAAATACCAAACATCAGGCCGTGGCCTATGACTGGCACAAAGGATTCGTTGCACAGTTTGGCCCTGCCGGAATCATGGCGCATGAGTTGCACCATAAACAAAATGTTGCATCGCTTGGCGTCCACATCCGCGGCGGATCCAAAATGACGATCATGAATTTCGCCCATCATCGGATTGACCTGTTCATGCCCGTCGTGAATTTCGGCAACGCGCCCATGTGGGTAGAAAGCTATAATGGGTTCAACGACTCGCCGCTTCGACAAAGGGACAAGATCCCGTTTGCGCCACTGACCCCCGAGCAGGTGGGAGAGTTCGAAGCCCGTTTTGCGATCAGCGAAGACGCCGTGAAAGCTGTTTTTTCAAGCTAAGCTGCCGTTCGCGGTAAAGCGTAAACATGCCCGTCGCCACGACAATCCCGGCCCCGATCAGCGTAAGTGGCACTGGCCAATCACCAAACACCGCCCATCCAATGATCAGTGCCGCAAGCAAGCCACCATAACGGAATGGGGCCACAAACCCGATTTCGCCAGTACGCATGGCGGCCACGGAAAAAACGTACCCAAAGACAATGAACGCCATAGCGCCTCCCAGTTGCAGGGCCGTTGTACCATCCACTGGCACCCATGATTGCGTTGCCGTCACGAACGCTCCGGACAGCATCACTGCGATTGCAGCCATCAAACCAACCATGATTGACGGGACCTCCCGCGACATGCGCCGGACAACAACATCGCGGAACGTGACGCAAGCGACAGCGCCAAGCGCGTAGATGCTATAAATAGAGAACCCATCTCCGCCGGGTCGCACAATCAGGAACACGCCAACGAACCCGACGAGAATTGCCATCAACCGACGCCAGCCCAGAACCTCTCCGAGAAAGACCGCGCCAGCCAATGCGACAGTCAATGGCAGGACTTGCAGCACCGCCGTGACGTTTGCGATTGGCATGTGGAACAGTGCCGTCAGAAAGCACACCGTGCCCGCGATCTCGGCCAATGATCGCAAACCAATCAAAACCCAATCCTTGCGGCTATAATCAAACCGGAACTGACCCATGAAAACCGCCAAAACGACTAAAAACGCCACCGTTCCAAGGCCACGAAGGAACAAGGCTTGAAATAGCGGAATATCGCCCGACAGTCCTTTCATGAACGCATCGTTCACGGTGAACGCCACCATCGAGCCCGTCATCAATGCAGCGCCACGCATATTGTCAGAAATTTGCATCATCCCAAATCGGTAGCAGCGGTTGCGGATAGACGCCAGTGCTTGCCCGTGATTGATTATTATCATGTCAGAAGAACAAAAATTTCTAGTCGCAACAGGTATGCGCAACGAAGGGCCCTTCATCGTTGAATGGGTGTGCTGGTATCGGATGCTGGGGTTCGACATTTTGGTGGCGACCAACGATTGTACAGATCAATCGACCGCGCTTTTGGATGCCTTTGCCGATGCGGGCTGGCTCACCCACGTCCCGCATAAGCCGCGTGTCGGGCAGCCGCCGCAAAGATCGACCCTGCGTAAAGTCATCAAACACCCGTTGACCGCACAGGCGGATTGGTTGCTCCATTGTGATGTCGACGAGTTCTTGGTGCTTCATCAGCATGACACCATCGCCGAACTTATGGGGCCGCCTCCGTATGACTTTATGGCGATGGTTTTCAATTGGAAGTGCTTTGGTCAAGGCGATTGGGACAAGTATCAAGATGGCATTGTGCACCGCCAGTTTCGGTGCAGTGGCATGGGGCACCTGCCCTTCAACCGATCCGTCAAATCCATCCTGCGTAGACCCTTGGATTTTAACCGTCTCGGCGCGCATTTCCCGCATGGATTTCAAGGCGACTGGTCTGACCCAGTTAACCGTGTCGTGACCCCAAGCAGGACAACGTTGCCCCAGTTTCAGGTCCGCACAAACCATCCGATCCGCATGTTAGAGCAAAATCAGATCGATCATGAGGTGGCCCAGCTCAACCACTACATTCTGCGATCAAAAGAAAGCTATGACCACAAACAAGGCAGTCCCGCCGCCGGAAACCTAAAAGACCGCTACACCAAAGATTTCCTCAATCGCTACAACCGAAATGGCATGCGAGATGTAACTGCGATGCGGTTCAAAGACAGGTTTGCAAAGGTCCATGCCGCGGCGCTCGCGCTACCCGATATCCTACGGCTACATCATATTTGTTGTGCCGAATATGTCGCGGCACTGAACAAGACCGCAGGAACCGACCCCGCGCAAGATGCGCGATACCAGCACCATTTGAAAGTGGCTGCACGCGTGGCCACCAATCGGAACACACCCATCAAATAACGCAAAAGGCCCCCAGTTTTCACTGGGGGCCTTTTTCATTTAGCTCAGACGCGGTTTTATTCGTCGCGGCTTTCTGGTGCGTCAGCAGCGAACACATTGTCGAACACGTCGCCACCAACAACATCATCGGACGGTGCAGGTGCTGCCAAAGCTGCTGCCTTCTCGGCCTCGATGCGGCGAGTTTCGACAACAACGCTATCACGACCAGCTGCGATCTTACGCATCTGGCTCGTGGCACCACCGGTACCCGCCGGGATCAGACGACCCACGATGACGTTCTCTTTGAGGCCGACCAGTTTGTCCCGCTTACCCTGAACCGATGCTTCGGTCAGAACACGCGTTGTTTCCTGGAACGATGCCGCAGAGATGAACGACCGTGTCTGCAAGGACGCTTTGGTGATGCCCAACAAGATAGGCTCGCCAGTTGCAGGACGATCACCACGTGCGATTGCCTTTGCGTTGACTTCATCAAACTCGGCCTTGTCGACGTTCTCGCCCTTGAGCAGAACAGTGTCACCGCTGTTTTGGATTTCCCATTTCTGGAGCATCTGACGCACGATAACTTCGATGTGCTTGTCGTTGATCTTAACGCCCTGCAGACGGTAAACGTCCTGAACTTCGTCGATCATGTAGTCCGCAAGCGCTTCGACACCCATAACCGCAAGAATATCGTGCGGAGCTGGGTTGCCGTCCATGATGTAATCACCCTTCTGGACGAAGTCACCTTCGACAACAGGAATGTGCTTCCCTTTTGGCACCATGTATTCGACCTTGATATCCGCATCATCTGTGGACTCAATCGCGATACGACGCTTGTTTTTGTAGTCTTTCCCAAAGCGCACATAACCATCGATTTCAGCGATGATTGCGTGATCCTTTGGACGACGGGCTTCGAACAATTCAGCAACACGTGGCAGACCACCTGTAATATCCTTGGTCTTAGCACCCTCACGCGGAATACGCGCAATAACGTCACCAGCTTTGACTTCTTGGCCGTCTTCAAGGGACAGAACCGCATCCACGGACATGCCGTACGATACTGGGTTACCGTCATCTTTCAGAACAACTTCGCCGTCTGCGCCGACCACGATGACCTTTGGTGCAAGCTCGTTGCCTTTTGGTGCCGCACGCCAATCAGACACGATGCGCTGGGTCATACCCGTCGCATCATCCGTGTCTTCGCGCAGCGCAATACCGTTGATCAGGTCAACGTACTTTGCAGTACCGGCCTTTTCCGCGATGATTGGCAGTGTGTATGGATCCCATTCGAACAACTTGTCGCCGCGCAAGATTTGCACGCCGTCTTTCGGGAAAATCTTAGAGCCATAACCAACCTTATGCTTCGATAGCTCTTCGCCATTCTCGCCCATGATCGACAGAGTCATGTTCCGGCCCATCACAACGTTTTCGCCTGCTTCGTTTTCAAGCAGAACAGCGTTGTCAAAGCGAACTTCACCCGACTGGGATGCTTCGAGGAACGACTGCTGGCCACCTTGTGCAACGCCACCAATGTGGAATGTCCGCATGGTCAGCTGTGTACCAGGCTCACCGATGGACTGAGCGGCGATAATACCGACAGCTTCACCAAGGTTCACACGGATACCACGGGCCAAGTCACGGCCATAGCACATTGCACAAACGCCATCCTCGGCTTCACATGTGAGCGGGCTGCGGATGCGCATCTTTGCGACCCCAGCGACGTCAATCATGTCAGCCTTGCGTTCGTCGATCAGCTCGCCTGCTTCAACCAGCACTTCGTCTGTGCCTGGTGTCAGAATTTCGTCTGCAGACACACGACCCAGCACACGTTCAGCAAGCGATGACACAACCTCACCGTCATTGACGGCAGCTTCGGCTGTGATCGCACGTTCTGTGCCACAGTCCACTTCGCGGACGATACAATCTTGGGCAACATCAACCAAACGACGTGTCAGATAACCGGAGTTCGCTGTCTTAAGCGCGGTATCGGACAGACCCTTACGGGCACCGTGTGTGGAGTTGAAGTACTCAAGAACGGTCAGACCTTCTTTAAAGTTCGAGATGATTGGCGTCTCAATGATCTCGCCGTTTGGCTTGGCCATCAATCCGCGCATACCGCCCAGCTGTTTCATCTGCGTGACAGAACCACGCGCACCAGAGTGAGCCATCATGTAAACAGAGTTAGGCTCGTTCTCGGCACCGCTTACATCCCGACCAGTGGTCGAAATGGTGTTCATCATCGCGTCAGTGACTTTGTCGTTACACTTTGACCATGCATCGACAACTTTGTTGTACTTTTCACCCTGAGTGATCAGGCCATCCATGTACTGCTGTTCAAAGTCTTTCACTTGCTCACGTGTTTCACCAACCAGTGGCCATTTCGTTTCAGGCACAACCATGTCGTCCTTACCAAACGAAATACCGGCTTTAAACGCTTCACGGAAGCCCATCGTCATGATCTGGTCACAGAAGATGACAGACTCTTTCTGACCGCAATAACGGTACACGGTGTCAATGATCTGCTGCACTTCTTTCTTGCGCAGCAAACGGTTGACCAACGAGAAAGGCGCCTTGGCGTTCAGCGGCAGCAATGCCCCCAGACGCAAACGGCCCGGAGTGGTTTCAAAGCGGGTCATCACTTCGTTACCTTCACCGTCAACCTGCATCATGCGGGCTTGGATGTTGGCGTGCAGGTGAACTTCACCAGCGTCAAGAGCGTGCTCTACTTCGTCGATGTTCGAGAAGGCCATGCCTTCGCCCTTCATGCCTTCACGCATGATCGTGGTGTAATAGAGACCCAAGATCATATCCTGTGACGGCACGATGATTGGCGCGCCGTTTGCAGGCGACAGCACGTTGTTCGTGGACATCATCAGAACGCGTGCTTCAAGCTGTGCCTCAAGGGACAGCGGCACGTGAACAGCCATTTGGTCACCGTCAAAGTCAGCGTTAAACGCGGAACAAACAAGCGGGTGCAGCTGGATAGCCTTACCTTCAATCAGGACAGGTTCAAACGCCTGAATGCCAAGACGGTGCAAGGTCGGCGCACGGTTCAGCATGACCGGGTGTTCGCGGATAACCTCGTCCAAGATATCCCAGACTTCGGGACGCTCTTTTTCGACCAGTTTCTTGGCTTGCTTGACGGTCGAAGACAGACCTTTGGCTTCAAGACGCGAATAGATGAACGGCTTGAACAGCTCGAGAGCCATCTTTTTGGGCAGTCCACATTGGTGCAGCTTCAGCTCTGGACCAGTCACAATGACCGAACGACCCGAGAAATCGACGCGCTTACCCAAAAGGTTTTGACGGAAGCGACCCTGCTTACCCTTCAGCATATCGCTGAGGGATTTCAATGGACGCTTGTTCGCACCAGTGATGACGCGACCACGACGGCCGTTGTCGAACAATGCATCAACAGATTCCTGCAACATCCGCTTTTCGTTACGGACGATGATGTCAGGCGCGCGCAATTCGATCAGACGCTTCAAACGGTTGTTCCGGTTGATCACACGGCGGTACAGGTCGTTGAGGTCAGACGTCGCAAAACGACCGCCATCAAGTGGGACAAGCGGACGCAGCTCTGGCGGGATCACAGGGATCACTGTCAGAACCATCCATTCAGGACGGTTACCGGATTCAATAAAGCTTTCGACGATCTTCAAACGCTTGATGATCTTCTTAGGCTTCAATTCGCCAGTGGCTTCTTTCAGGTCAGCACGCAGCTGATCTGCTTCACCATCAAGGTCGATCTGGGACAGCATTTCACGGATCGCTTCGGCGCCGATGTTGGCTTGGAACGCATCCATGCCGTACACATCTTGGGCTTCGTAAAATTCTTCTTCTGTCATCAAATGACCGTAAGTCAGGTCAGTCAGACCAGGTTCGATCACGACGTAGTTTTCGAAATACAAAATGCGTTCGAGGTCGCGCAAAGTCATGTCCAACATCAGGCCGATGCGGGATGGCAGTGATTTCAAGAACCAGATGTGTGCCACTGGAGCCGCAAGCTCGATGTGGCCCATACGTTCGCGACGTACTTTTTGAAGCGTTACTTCAACACCACATTTTTCGCAGACAACGCCGCGATATTTCATGCGCTTATATTTACCGCACAGGCATTCGTAATCTTTGATCGGGCCAAAGATACGCGCACAGAACAGGCCGTCACGCTCTGGCTTGAACGTCCGGTAGTTGATGGTTTCCGGCTTTTTGATCTCGCCAAAGGACCACGAAAGGATCCGTTCCGGGGAGGCCAAAGAGACCTTGATTTCGTCAAACGTTTTCGCCGGTGTAAGCGGGTTAAACGGGTTG
>JAGSGF010000058.1 GCA_023955335.1 Yoonia sp. | reverse complement strand
TTCCCAGCAAGCTGACGCTTGAACTGGCTTTCAAAATCAAATTCTTCGACTTTGTTCCCGTCGACCACAACAACGCGGGTTTCTTCCGCGTGTGTGGCATCGATTAACATTTTCTTTGGCATTGTATCCGTTCACTCGCACGCAACGACACCTCCCCGGAGGGGCGGCATGGTCGGTGGCGATTTTAATTAAGGCGATGGGCGCAGCGGCACACAGTGTAACCCAAGGGGCCACCGCATTTTTGCCTATAATCTGCGCGCGTTGCATCGCGTTGCTTCTCCTGGTTCCCGCAAGATGGGGAACCCATTCATGACCCGGCGCATCGGTAATATCGCGCGACCTGGGCGTTCCTGAGGCCATTTTCAGGCCACATCAGCTGTTATTTTAAGGGTGGCTCTATGCCAAACGTCAAATCAACAGAGAATTCTACCGGACGACACCACGCACCAGCGCATGGACATCCGTACACCATACATAGGTCACGAGGGTGTCATAAAACAAGTGCTATCGTCACAACCTGAAATTGATCTGGACGAACGGGCCTAAAGATACTCTGACCGCTGCAATCCGTATTTGGCCATTTTCTCGTTTAGGGTCCGGCGTGGCAAGCAAAGCTCCTCCATGACAGAGACAATACTGCCCTTGTGGCGACGCATGGTGTTGTCGATCAACATCCGTTCGAATGCCTCGACGAACTCCTTCAGCGGTTTGCCTTCAGTCGTCATCGCGGGCTTCATTTCCTCGTCGGTGTCGGCCATCAAAAGCGATGCAATGGTGCCTGTGCCACGACGGTTCTGCAGAACGGCGCGTTCGGCCACATTGAAAAGTTGACGCACGTTACCAGGCCACGGGGCCTGCAAAAGCTGGGCCGCCTCTTGGGCCGATACATCTGGCGCGTCGCACCCGTATTCCTCGGCGAACTGTTCGGACAGGCGGGTGAACAACGTCAGAATGTCCTCGCCACGCTGGCGCAATGGCGGCACCGTGATCCGCAGAGCTGCAAGCCGGTAGAACAGATCAGGGCGCAGGACGCTTTCACACGTCTTGTCCTGTTCCTGCAAATTACAGATCGCAATGATCCGCGTTTCTGCAGGTGTGCCTTGATCGTTAATCGCGGTCAAAAGGCGCGATTGTAGGGGCTGCGTCAGTGCCTCGATGTCCTCAAGGACCAACGTCCCACCACGAGCCTCTTCGATTGCAGGGATCGGCTCGTCATCTTGAGCAGGGCCAAAGATGCGGCGCGATAGGCTGTCTTCGTCAAATGCAGAGCACGACAACAGGACAAATTTCTTGCTCGCACGGGCACCGACCGCATGCAGTGCATGGGCAACAAGTGTCTTACCAGTCCCTGTTTCACCTTCAACGAGGACATGGCCATCGGCCTGCCCCAAATCCAGAATATCTTCTTTCAGACGCTCCATCGGCGGTGATTGCCCAATAAGCTTTTTGATCAGCGCGGACCCATCTGACAATTCACGACGCAATGCACGATTATCAAGCGTCAGACGGCGGGCTTGCGTGGCCTTTTTGGCCAGCTCTGTCATACGGTCAGGGTTGAACGGTTTTTCCAAAAAATCAAACGCCCCCATGCGCATGGCCTCAACGGCCATTGGCACATCACCGTGACCAGTGATCATGATGACAGGCAGCGAGCTGTCCACGCCTTTTAGTTTACGCAGAAACTGCATTCCGTCCATGCCGGGCATTTTGATGTCGGACACAACAATGCCAGGGAAATCATTGCCAAGGCCTTTTAATGCCTCTTCGGCG
Source organism: Yoonia sp. (assembly GCA_023955335.1). Lineage (GTDB taxonomy): Bacteria > Pseudomonadota > Alphaproteobacteria > Rhodobacterales > Rhodobacteraceae > Yoonia. The sequence goes on along the minus strand of JAGSGF010000058.1, from coordinate 14,539 downwards.
CTGGCGAATGTCTCGGTGTCAAAACCGGACAGGGCCAACCATTGGCTGATCGACTGACGCATGTCTTTTTCGTCATCCACAATCGCAATTTTCATAGCTTTGCTCATTCGGTCGTGTCCTTATTCCGCTGCTTCGACTTCAGCACTTAAGATAGGCAGCTGCACTTCAAATACAGCCCCCCCACCCACAGCATTGCGCGCCGTCAGCCGTCCGCCCAAGTCGTTAACAATACCAGAAGAGATGGCAAGCCCAAGCCCCACGCCGTCGCCGGGCTGCTTGGTGGTGTAGAACGGCTCGAACAACTCGTCGAGGTCTTCAATCCCGTCGCCGTTGTCGCGGACCGTCAAACTGACGGTGTCACCGGTCGCAAGGATAATCTCGATCGACGGATCGCGGACCGTTTTGGTGGCGTCCAGCGCATTGCGCAGCAGGTTGATGATCACCTGTTCAAGCCGCAAGCGATCGCCCAAAATCATCACCGGATCTTCGGGCAATGTGCGGGTGATCGTGATGTCACGACTTTTCAATTGCGGCTCCATCATGGACAAGGCTGATGACACTGCGGCCCTTGTATCCACTGGGCTAAACGTATCGGCACCTTTGCGCGCGTATGATTTCAATTGCTTGGTAATCGCACCCATACGTTCGATCAGATCATCGATCCGTTGGAACGAAGACAGTGCTTCTTCCGGGCGTTTGCGTTGGAGCAAAAGCCGGGCCCCCGCCAGATAGGTTTTCATCGCAGCCAATGGTTGGTTCAACTCGTGGCTAACCGCCGCTGACATCTCGCCCAAAGCGGCCAATTTGGACGATTGCGCAAGGGTCTGCTCGGCGACCTCAAGCGTCTTTTCGACCTTCTGACGCTCGGCGATTTCCCGCTGGAGCCGGATGTTCAAAGCCCGAAGATCGGCGGACTCGCGCTGAAACAACACGATCCGCGACGCGGCTTTGCGAGACCATAGCCAAAACATGAGCGCCAAAAGGATTGCGAATCCCATGACCTCAAGCGCAAGCACGCCGTTCACGCGTTCACGCACAGACGAATAGGTCGTGAAACTTACGATCCGCCACCCTTGGAACGGAATGCGCGCTTCGCGGCGCAAAACCGCCTCTCCTTGGAGATACGCATCAGCTGGCAATGCAGCCCAATCCTGGGTGGCCCGCACCGCGCGCTCAATCGCGGAGGGGGCAGATTGGCGGGTCAAAGCTCCAGCTTCATCCAAGCCACGCCAACGGGGTTCGGTCGACATGACAATCGTGCCTTGATTGTCGGCCACATAGACCGCGTCGGACACCCCCGCCCAACCGCGTTCAAGTTTCTGCAAATCAACTTCAACAACAATCACGCCCGCAGTGGACCCTGCCACCTCAACGCGGCGCGAATACAGAAAAGCGTATGACCCGCTTCCCTGATCTAACGTCGTAAAAATTGTGGCGTTGCTGCGCTGCGCATTCACAAAATGCGGCGACGTTTTTTGCATCTCGCCCAAGCGGTTGCGGTCCGTTGCGGCAACGGTCCGGCCGTCTGCATCCAACAGAATTAAAGACGCGGCGCCAATTTCATCAACAAATGACAAAAGCCGTGCTGTGGACAAAGAATAGTCTTTGTAATCGAGCGCAGCCATCAACTGTGGATCGCGGGCCAACAACTGCGGCACAATCGAATTGCGCTGCAGCTCGCTCATGAGGTTGGCAACGTAAAGCGTAAGACGTACTTCCGACCTGTTACGGGTCGTTTCCGTAAACCGTTGGGTAAGATATTGATTACTAAAGTAGATAACGACCACGCCAAGCGCACAGACGGCAAGCACCGCAATGCGCAGGTACCATCGGTTTTGATCGCGGCGTTTAGAGCGGGCGGCAGGTGTCATCATGCGGTCAGCATAAACCCTGCCCCGCACCCCGACAAGTTACGCGTTTGTGAGCTGTCCCAACAACCCGCGGAAAAGCGCCTGCCCGTCTGTGCCCCCGTGGCCAGCATCAACAGCCCGTTCGGGATGCGGCATCATGCCAAGAACGCGACGGTTTTCTGATAAAATGCCCGCAATATCGTCAATCGACCCGTTCGGGTTATCACCGTAAGTGAATGCGACGCGGTCTTCACCGTGCAAACGGGCCAAACCTTCGGCATCAATCGTATAGTTGCCATCGTGGTGCGCCACAGGGAAATCAACGGTATCGCCTGCGGTATACGCTTCGGTAAACGCGCTGTCTGACGTGACAACATTCAACTCTACAGTTTTGCAGATAAACTTAAGCCCCGCATTGCGCATCAATGCACCGGGCAAAAGCCCTGTTTCAGTCAAAACCTGAAAGCCATTACAAACGCCAAGCGCATAGCCGCCGCGCTCCACATGGGCCACGACGCCTTTGCAAATCGGGGATTGGGCCGCAATGGCACCGCACCGCAGATAATCACCAAACGAGAAACCACCCGGAACGGCGACCAAGTCAACGTCAGGCAACTCCGCATCTTTGTGCCAGACCATTGTGACATCAGCACCAGCGGCCTTAAGCGCCACAGCCATGTCACGATCACAGTTGGACCCCGGGAAAACGATAACCGCAGCGCGCATCACAGCACCTCGACGCGGTAGCTTTCGATGACTGTATTCGCGAGCAGCTTTTCACACATCTGCGCGATTGTGTCCGCGGACGTGCCATCGGCCAAATCAAGCTCGATGACCTTGCCCTGACGGACATCTTCGACACCCTTGAACCCCAGCGTCCCAAGCGCATGCTGAATAGCAGCGCCCTGCGGATCCAAAACACCATCCTTAAGCATCACATGAACTCTGGCTTTCATACGTCTGATTTCCTTCAGTTAATCAAGGTTGGCTTGGTCGGATTATGGGTCACGTTTGTCGGCAGTACGCCCAAACGCTTGGCAACTTCGGTATAGGCATCGGCCAGATCACCAAGATCGCGGCGGAACACATCCTTATCGAGCTTGCGGCCCGTTTCAATGTCCCAGAGACGGCAGCTGTCGGGGCTAATTTCATCGGCCAAGATCAACCGCGGGTATTCATTATCCCACACGCGGCCAACTTCAATTTTGAAATCGACCAGCTTGATCCCAACGCCGTACATCACGCCGGACATAAAATCATTCACGCGCAGCGCAAGGCTGACAATATCGTCCATTTCCTGCTGGGTCGCCCAACCGAATGCGGCGATATATTCCTCTGGAACCAATGGATCACCAAGGCTGTCGTCTTTATACGAAAATTCGACAATCGGACGGGGCAGTGCTGTGCCCTCTTCCATGCCCAAACGCTTGGCCATGGTGCCCGCTGCATAGTTGCGCACGATCACTTCGAGCGGCACAATCTCCACCTGACGGATCAACTGCTCGCGCATGTTGAGGCGTTTGATGAAATGCGTCGGAATACCGATGGCTTGCAGACCAACCATGAAATATTCGGAAAGACGGTTGTTCAAAACGCCTTTGCCTTCGATCACGGCCTTCTTTTCAGCATTAAATGCAGTGGCGTCATCTTTGAAGTATTGGATCAATGTACCCGGCTCTGGGCCTTCGTACAGGATCTTTGCTTTGCCTTCATAGACCAATTTGCGGCGTGCCATCTGAGAACCCTCGCGTGCGTCGGGCCCCGCCATGGGGCGCGTCTTAAACGGCGTCTTACGCCAACACCCTCTTGCGAGCAAGGCACTCTGACGCCATATATTGTATGAGAGACATAAAAAGTAAAAGGATGCCCAAATGAGCAGCATGAAAGACCGTGAAAACGCATTTGAGACCAAGTACGCCCATGACGCAGAGATGCAGTTCAAGGCAGAAGCCCGCCGTAACAAACTGCTGGGCCTCTGGGCTGCCGATCTGATGGGCAAAACAGGTGACGATGCGCAGGCATATGCCAGTGAAGTTATCAAATCTGACTTAGAAGAACCCGGCGAAGAAGATGTGTTCCGCAAAGTATCGGGTGATCTGGGCCACCGCGCCGACGAGGCCACGATCCGCACCCAAATGAGCAGTCTGATGGCAGAGGCAAAGACTCAACTGATGTCCGAGATCTAAACTGATCCGAAAATCCGACCCCGCAGGGCGCGCCATGTCGGGGCGCCCGATTGCGTTGCGCCCCTCGCACCGCCGTGCAAGAAGCAGCGCTTCATATAAATAAGGACCGATCCCAATGGCCAACGCCCTGACCAAACTGCTTGAAACACGCGACTGGCTGATGGCCGACGGGGCCACAGGGACCAATCTGTTCAACCTCGGACTGGAAGCAGGCGATGCGCCAGAGATGTGGAACATCGACAAACCCGAAAATATCCGGACCTTGTATCAAGGTGCCGTTGATGCGGGCAGCGATCTGTTTTTGACCAATACCTTTGGGGGGAACGCGTCGCGCTTGAAACTGCACAATGCCATGGATCAGGTTCACGAGCTGAACCGCGTCGGTGCCGCTATTGGCCGCGACATCGCCGATGCATCAGGACGCACGGTGATCGTTGCAGGATCGGTTGGCCCAACGGGTGACATTATGGCCCCAATGGGGAGTTTGACCCACGAAATCGCTGTTGAGATGTTCCATGAACAGGCCGAAGGTCTGAAAGCAGGCGGCGCAGATGTGCTGTGGGTCGAAACCATTTCTGCCCCCGAAGAATTCCGCGCCGCTGCCGAAGCGTTCGCGCTGGCGGGCATGGACTGGTGCGGCACCATGAGCTTTGACACCGCAGGCCGCACGATGATGGGCCTGACGTCGGCGGATATGGCCAAAATGGTCAGCAAACTGGACCACCAACCCATCGGATACGGTGCAAACTGTGGTGTGGGCGCATCTGATTTGTTGCGCACAATCCTTGGAATTGCAGAGCATTCCGGTGACGCGACCCTGATTTCCAAAGGCAACGCAGGGATCCCAAAATACCACGACGGGCACATTCATTATGATGGCACCCCTGCCCTGATGGGTGATTATGCCGTGCTTGCCCGCAATTGCGGTGCGCGGATTATTGGTGGCTGCTGTGGCACGACACCGGCGCATCTGGTTGCGATGCGGGCCGCGTTAGAGACGACGCCAAAGGGGCCAAAACCAAGCCCCGAGGAAATTATCGCAGCCCTTGGCGGATTTTCATCTGTGTCAGACGGCACAGACGGGACAGGCCCAGTTCGTGCCCCACGCCGTGGACGCAGAAAAGGCTAAAACAACGACATCTGATCACCTGCTTGCGGCGGCACCTTAAATAGGTCCGTTCGCAAGGGTGGCAGATCGCGGGTCAGGCCCAGCTTGCGGGTCGTCAACTGTACGCGCTGGCGGATCAAATCGGCCCATTTGCCTTGACCGCGCATGCGTGTCCCGAATTCAGCCTCGTATTCCTTACCACCATGCAATTCGCGCACGCGGCCCATCACACGGGCAGCACGGTCTGGAAATGCATCTGCAAGCCAATCCTGGAACAGGCCTGACACCTCGCGCGGAAGCCGCAACACAATGCACGATGCGGCAATTGCCCCTGCAGTTTGTGACGCCGTCAAAATCGATTCGAGCTCGTGATCGGTTAGCGCAGGCACCACAGGTGACACCATCACACGCACCGGAATACCCGCATCCGTCAGACGCCGAATGGTCTGCAAACGGCGGGCAGGTAATGGCACGCGCGGTTCCATCGCGCGGGATGTTTTATTATCCAACGTCGTGATCGAAATACCAACGCGCACAAGGCCCTTGGCGGCCATCGGAGCAAGAATATCAATGTCACGTTCAATCATTGCGCCCTTGGTGACGATGCCAACAGGGTGATTGAACTTTGCCAGCACCTTTAGAATGCCGCGCATGATTTCATGGTCTTTCTCAATCGGTTGATACGGGTCTGTATTCGTCCCAATCGCAATCATCGCAGGGATATAACGCGGATTGCGCAGCTCTTTTTCCAATATAACAGGCGCATCAGGTCGGGCAATCAGCCGCGTTTCAAAATCCAGTCCCGGAGACAGGCCCAAATACGCGTGACTGGGACGGGCAAAGCAATAAATGCAGCCGTGTTCACAGCCGCGGTACGGATTGATCGACCGATCAAATGATAAATCAGGCGAGGTGTTTTTACTGATCACGCGGCGCGGGACTTCAATGCTGACAGTGGTGCGCAGAACTGGCAAATCTGCGCCCCTGTCCCAGCCATCATCCACGTGCTCGGACCGCACAGAATCAAACCGCACGGCAGGGTTTGTCATAGCGGCGCGGCCACGCAATTTGACTTGGCGGTGATCAATGATTTTTGTCATGGTTAAAATATGGAACAAAATAAGAACATGCGCAAGGCTTGGTCGGTGTCGATTGCGCAAATGTCGCGATTGTCGGCGTGCCCATTGGAAATAGGGCGCACAACTTGTAAAACAACTGCGCACATACAACGCACCTACGGAGGTTTCCCCTATGTCCGAAGAAGATGACATCATCCTGTCAGAACTGAACGACGAAGATCTTGTCGCTCAAATGTTCGACGACCTATATGACGGCATGAGAGAAGAAATCGAAGAAGGTGTGAACATCCTGATCGCACGCGGTTGGATTCCCTACCGCGTCCTGACCGAAGCGCTTGTCGGTGGTATGACCATCGTTGGCGCCGACTTCCGCGACGGTATCTTGTTTGTACCAGAAGTTCTGCTGGCCGCGAACGCGATGAAGGGTGGCATGGCTATTCTCAAGCCGCTTCTGGCCGAAACTGGCGCACCTCGCGTGGGGAAGATGGTTATCGGCACCGTCAAAGGCGACATCCATGACATCGGCAAAAACCTTGTTGGTATGATGATGGAAGGCGCAGGCTTTGAAGTAGTTGACATGGGGATCAACAATGCGGTTGAAGCCTATCTCGAAGCGATTGAAACCGAAGGTCCTGACATTCTTGGCATGTCTGCGCTGCTGACAACCACGATGCCTTATATGAAGGTCGTGATTGATACGCTGGTCGAAAAAGGCATGCGCGACGATTATATCGTGCTTGTTGGTGGTGCGCCCCTGAACGAAGAGTTCGGCAAGGCCATCGGCGCAGACGCATATTGCCGTGATGCGGCTGTTGCGGTTGAGACGGCCAAAACATTCATGGCCCGCAAGCATAACCAAGCTGCGACCGCTTAAAATCAACCTATTTGTGATGAAAGGCCTCGCAGTTGACCTGCGGGGCCTTTTGTTTTTGCCGCACATACCCACATGTTAAACAAAGGAGATACAATGCCCCTGCCCTACATGTTGCTTATCATCGCTGTGGTTCTGATCGCCGCCGGGCTGACAGTTGTCGCGATGCAAGGGGTTGGCTTTTGGGTTCTGATTCCATTGATGATCTTGGGCTTGGGCCTGCGCGCGTGGATGGCACGTAAATGATTGATGACCAAACCCTTACGACTGACGGGCTTTCCCAATTGGGCAAAGGGCGCGTGCTTTTGTTGGCCTGTGGCGCTTTGGCCCACGAGATTATCGCGCTGAAGAAAATGAACAGCTGGGATCACCTTGATTTGCAATGCCTGCCTGCGATTTTTCATAATCACCCTGAAAAGATCACCCCCGCGATCACGGATGCCGTCGCAAAGCACCGCAATGATTATGACAAAATATTCGTGGTATATGCCGACTGCGGTACTGGCGGGCAATTGTTCGAAAAGTGCAAGGAACTTGGTGTCGAAATGGTCGAAGGACCACATTGTTATTCGTTTTTTGAAACTAACGCAGTGTTTGAAGCGCGCGATGAAATGACGGCCTTCTACCTCACGGATTTTCTTGTGCGCCAGTTTGATGCGTTTGTCTGGGATCCACTGGGCCTTGGCCGGCACCCGGCACTGCGTGATATGTACTTCGGAAATTATACCAAATTGGTCTATCAGGCGCAGACGGATAACGCTGATTTGCGGGCAAAAGCACAGGTCTGCGCGGATCGCCTCGGGCTAACCTATGAATATCGGTTCACGGGGTACGGTGATCTAGAAACCAGCCTTGCGACGCTTTAAACAGCGGTTCGCTTAATCCGTTCGATCATCGCACGTACGCCGTTTGACCGCTGTGCAGACAGGTGGTCGTTCAACCCCAGACGGCCCAATTCTGCATTGGCATCAACGGCCTGCACATTCGCAACAGGCAGCCCGTCATAAAGCGCGTGCAACACTGCAATCAGGCCGCGCACAATCATTGCATCGCTGTCACCGCGAAATGTGAACACACCGTCGCGCACCTGCGGCACGATCCAGACTTGGGATGCACAGCCATCAACCTTGGTCGCAGGCACGCGAAATGCGTCCTCTAGCGGATCCATCGCCTTGCCCAAGTCGATTACATGGCGATAACGGTCTTCCCAATCGTCCAAAAATTCAAAGTCTTCAGCGATCTCTTCAAAACGGGCGGTGGCCATGGTGCAAACTCCTGTTGATACCCCTGATCTAGGTCGGAATGGGCGCATCGTCCAGAGGGTGCTTTTCAACCGATGAATCATCCGTTACGCAAGACGCACAGAATTGACGAAAGGCCACCAAAATGCGCGTATCCCTGCCCCTACTGCTTTGTGCTGCTCTCGCTGTGACCGGCTGTGCCCGCGTCGCGGACTCGCGGATGAACCCGTTGAACTGGTTTGGGACGTCGACATCGGCACCTTTGACAGCCTCCGGTGAATTGCGTCCGCTTGTCCCTGCTAACCGCACTACGCGCGTGGTTGATGGACGCGGCAGCATCCAAAGCGTGACAGCAATGGGCATTGAAAAAGTACCCAACGGTGCCATCGTGCGCGCAACGGGCGTGGCCAGCACGCACGGTCAGTTTAACGCCCAGCTTGTTCCTGTAAGCAACGAAGGTGGCGTCCTGACGTTGGCATTCCGGATTGAGGGCGTGGCAAACGCAGGCACAAATACGGCGTTTTCACGCCAAGTCACTGCGGCGCGGGTTCTGACGTTTGCCGAGCTGGCAGCTGTGCGCACAATTCGGGTGCAATCGGCAACGAACCAACGATCAGCGTCGCGTTAAAGCGGGACTGTCACGACCTTCTGTCCATCAACAGCCAAGCCAACCTTACCATCACAAAGCAGAATGGCATCATTGCCAAACACTTCTTTGCGCCAACCGCGCATCGATTTTATGTCGCGCACACCTGCGGCCAATGCATCCAATTCCGCTGAGGACGCAATAAGCTTAGCTGCGACATCTTCGTTATCAGACTTGGATTTCAGCAAAACGCGCAGCATGTCCGCAAGTGCGGGATTAACCTGCAACTTAACGCTGCTTTGATCCACTTTCGGGAGCTGATCATTCGGGACAGCCAATCCGGCCGTCACCGCCGCCATGATGCCAGCCGCGATGTCACCGCGACGGGCTTCGCGCAAAAGCAATCGGGATCGACCAAGGTCTTGCTCGGACTGCGGTTTGGTCGATGCAAGCTCGATCAATGCATCGTCCTTGAAGACGCGGCTGCGCGGGATATTGCGATCACGGGCATATATTTCACGGAAACGCGCAAGCTCACGGACAATGGCAAGGAAACGACCAGAATTCGTCCGGGTTTTCACGCGACGCCACGCCTCTTCGGGGTCGGCCTGATATGTCGCAGGGTCATTCAGGACAGCCATCTCTTCAGCGACCCATTTTTTGCGGCCGGTTTTTTCCAGACGATCCGACAGATATTCGTAGATATCGCGCAAATAGGTCACGTCACCAACCGCATAAGTCGCTTGCGCATCCGTCAGCGGACGGCGGGTCCAGTCGGTAAAGCGGGACGATTTATCCAGATCAGACTTGCAAATCTTGCGTACAAGCGTCTCGTATCCGGCCTGTTCACCAAAGCCACACACCATTGCGGCGACCTGCGTGTCAAACAACGGCGCCGGAATAACGCCTTCATCGACATAGAAAATTTCAAGATCCTGACGGGCTGCATGGAAAACCTTGACCACCCCCGCATCGGCAAAAAGGTCGTAGAGCGGGATCAACGACAGACCCTCGGCTAATGGATCAACGAGACACGCATCGTCGCCGTCTTCATCTTGGTACGCGAGTTGGACCAAACATAGCTTTGAATAATACGTGCGCTCTCGCAAAAACTCTGTATCGACAGTCACATAGGCCCGTTTGGCCGCCTCAGCACAGAACGCGGCAAGCGCGTCGGTCGTTGTGATCGTCTTCATGGAATACCCGTTTTTTGCATCATATATGTTTGTGCTTAATGAGTACGCGATCACGTCCGCAAAGAAAAGCTAAACGCCCAAAACAACTTTGTCGCGTTCACCCAGCGCAAAACGGCGTAGCACCATCGGGTAGAGTTCATGCTCAAACGGCAGGACTTTGGCGGCCAAATCACTGGCTGTATCATCAGGCGCAATCGCGATCCGCGCTTGCCCTAATATCGGCCCGCCATCCAATTCTGCGGTCACTTCATGCACTGTGCAGCCGTGATAATCGTCGTCCGCGTCAATCGCGCGTTGATGCGTATGCAGGCCACGGTATTTCGGCAAAAGCGACGGATGGATGTTTAGCATCCGGCCATCCCATTTTGCCATAAATGCGGGCGATAATATCCGCATAAATCCGGCAAGGCAGACGATATCGGGCGCTGCGGCGACCAAAGCGTCATGCAGCGCATTCTCAAACGCCCCGCGATCTTTGCCAAATTGTTTGTGGTCAATTGCAAGGGTGGGAATGCCTGCAGACGCAGCCTTTGCCAGCCCACCTGCATCAGGTACGTTTGAAATAACAATGCAGGGCCTGCAAGGATGGTCGCCAGTCATGTCTTGGATCAGCGACACCATATTGGAGCCGCCGCCCGAGATCAGAATGGCAACCCGTTTGGTCACAAAAGCGACCCTGTGTAGGACACGCCCTCGCCTGCTGTTACGGTGCCGATTTGCACGACATTTTCGCCAGCTGCGGACATAATTGCGGTCACCGCTTCGGCCTCGGACGCGGCAACGGACAGAACCATGCCGATGCCAGAGTTAAACGTCTTCAACATCTCGGATTCGACGATGCCGCCGGTTGCAGCCAGCCATTTAAACACAGGCGGCAGGTCCCATGCATTCAAATCAATCTGCGCGCCCAATCCTTCGGGCAGGACACGTGGCAAGTTTTCAGTCAGACCACCGCCCGTGATGTGGGCCAAGGCGTGAACACCGCCATGTTTAATCGCAGACAACGTCGATTTGACGTAAAGACGGGTTGGCGTGAGCAACGCAGCCCCCAGCGATCCATCCGCAAATGGCGCGTCATCGGACCAAGCAAGGCCAGAGACGTCAACAATGCGGCGCACCAGCGAATACCCGTTGGAATGCACACCATCGGACGCAAGGCCCAGCAAAACGTCGCCTTCAACGACGCCAGCAGGCAGGTCTGCGCCACGTTCCATCGCGCCAACAGCAAAGCCTGCCAGATCAAAGTCGCCATCATGATACATGCCCGGCATTTCCGCCGTCTCACCACCAATCAGCGCGCAACCGGATGCTTCACAGCCTGCTGCGATACCGTTGATAATGCGTGTTGCATCATCAATATCCAGCTTGCCCGTTGCGAAATAATCAAGGAAAAACAAAGGCTCCGCACCTTGACACACAAGATCGTTGACGCACATGGCGACAAGATCAATGCCAATCGTGTCCACGTTGCCAGTATCAATCGCGATGCGCAGCTTGGTGCCGACCCCGTCCGTGGCCGCAACCAAGATCGGATCGTTATATCCCGCACCTTTCAGGTCGAACAGCGCGCCAAAGCCGCCAAGCCCTGCCATCACGCCAGACCGCGCCGTGCGCTTCGCCGCCGGTTTAATCCGCTCGATCAGCGAATTACCCGCATCAATATCAACACCTGCGTCGGCGTATGTCAGGCCAGTTTTGGTCCCGTCATTGGTCATTGTGCATCCCCCAAAGAGCCAAATTTAGCAATCAGGTACCCCAAGGCGATACCCCGCGCAACGGTGTGGGGCCGCGTCTGCGCAAAAAATCCGCAAATCGCAGTGAAAGCCTTAACACTTTGGTGCCAAATATGCCTCGAATGCGCTTACAAAGGACCCCTGACATGCGCCTACTTTTCACATGCGCCTTGCTCGCGGCGCCAATGATCACAACGGCTGACACAATGAACCAAGATGGGCCACAAATGACGATCGACGACGTCATCGCCCTTGCGGACCTCGATGGTGATCCGCAGACGATTACAGCGGACGAAAAAGACATGATTGCTTTGCTGACCCAAATCCTTGGGGCGCAACCCGTGCGGAACTGATCTTTTCCAACGGCCAACGACTGTGATCCACGCGCTCAGGGGCATGTCGCGTCATATCGCTTTGTTTGTGGACTTGCCGCGGTTTGGCGCCGCTCCTTTGACAGCATAATATGCAACAAAGGAGATGAACTATGCATTCCGTTCACCGCCAAAAGGCTGCGTGCAACATTTCTGGCAGCCAATATTGCGCCGACGATTATCAGTAGATCCTGCGCCGACATGGGTTCAAAGCTTTGATCAGCGACACGGGCAATTGTTATGATAACGCCGCTGGTGAGACGTTCGTCAAAACCATCAAGGCGGAACTGATCTGGTGCAACACATGGGAAACCCGGGGGCAAGCTGACATGGCTTTCGTCCCGCCCCATCGTTTGCAAACAAACGACTGCCGGTCAACGGACGACATCAACGGGTTCGAGAATCCGCGTTGGCGACACTCAACATTGGGTTGGAAAGTCCCATCGCTTTTGAACGAAAGCTGGCTTAAACAAGCACCGGGGACGACACGAAAGCGGGACAGGTCCATTGTGGGTTCAAGTCCTTGTTGGCAGTCATTTGCTTGCCATTATATCGCATCCCTCTTTATTTTTTGGAAATTTCCACAGGTAAACCAATGAAATTTTTAATGATTTGGTTTATCCACCTAACTATTGGTAAGAATACCAAACATCGGTTCTACTCCCCTTGGCGGCACGGCGAACATGTTGTAAGACGCGCTCACTCCTGGGGGGATTAGCTCAATTGGTCAGAGCAGAGCGCTCATAACGCTTTGGTTGGGGGTTCAAGTCCCTCATCCCCTAGGTGAATTTCAATTGGTTACAGGCGCGACACCTACCGCCGTTTACGGCTATTCCGCATCGGAAGTTCGTCGGCAATATTGGCGTGGCGCCAATATTGGACCAATATAGTATCGTCATTTCCGATGCCGTAGCCCTTCGACCAAATTGCGATAAACGGCAGTTCCAAGCCCAGTTTACCGATACTTTGGATGTGTCCAACTGACGTGGTCCGGAAATTTTTGGCGACTTTTTCTGCTTGGCTAAGATGCATCGCGTTCGTCATGCCGCTTTTCGTATCTCCGCTTGGGGCGATGTGTGCGGTGTCGGGCCTGCGCTTATCAAGAGCGGTGTGGGGGCGCTCTGCGTTGTAGAACCCGATCACGGTCTTGATGGTCGGTTTTGCTTGGAACCCGTTGATGATTTCATGCAGATAGTCGGGCTCCTGCTTCAGGGATTGCCACAGCCGTTCGATGGAATTGTTATCCAGATAACGGCCGCGACCGTCTATTATCGGCAGATAATCGGGCCGTGTGATTGGCAGCTTTCCCAGCATTCATGCCGACCGGCGTGTAATAGATCGTCGCGCGGCTGATCTTGAGAAGCTCACACTGCCGCGTTAGCCTCGTCGCTTTAGCCCTTGTGACAAAGCCAGCGGGACCGTGCCACTGCATGGCCGCCCAAGCCCCCGTACCGCTCCTTACTGCGAGCTTCACAATTTTGGTGCTTTATCCCTTGATATCACTGTATTTATTACCAGACCTCTTGACCTTTTCAGAAAATCCGCCTGCCGTTTCCATGTCCTGACCTGCGTTGGGTGAAGCGGGCGCTTGGCTGCAATCTGTCTTGTCGCCACGCAGGCCGCAAGTGCCACAGCAGCCAAAAACTTGTCTGAAAAGTTCCGTCGCGTCGTCATTCTCGTATCCATTCATTCATGTTGGATACATCTCAACACGATGTACAATTGTGCCGGACCACGTCATTCAGCAAGGACAGAGAACGATCGAAAACAAGGGGAATAAAATTCTGAGACCAATCTGCGTGAACAATGCTAAATAGAAGATAATTTAATTTGAGGCCAATCTTAAATTCTTGCGCTTATCCTGTTGAAACAAGGCCAGAGCATCGAACAAGTCCATTGGTCGACCATCTACAAATCCCTGCATAACATCTGCACCTATCTCTTCGAGCATTGATCGCTGTGCAACAGTTTCCGCCCCTTCGCAGACCACCCTCATGTTAAGCGCGTGCCCCATGTTGACCATCGTCTCAAGAATAGCTTTCGAGCGTTTGCCTTGCATCGCGAGCTGGATAAATGACCGGTCGATCTTGAGAATGTCCATCGGAAACTGAGTAAGATAACTGAGCGAAGAATAGCCCGTTCCAAAGTCATCGATTGCTACCGCAACCCCTAAATTTCTTATATACTCGGAGTCCTTGATTACCCGACTTTTGTATTGACGGACTGAGCGAATGGGATTCAGGTGTTTGTATGATCCGTCCGAATTTCCTCACTGCTTCAGATCGCCTTGAACTTTTGTCTTGCGTGAAGCGCCAACG
>JAGSGF010000037.1 GCA_023955335.1 Yoonia sp. | reverse complement strand
TCCACAGAATACATCTCCCGCCCTCCGAATAAACGAAGGACACAAACTGGCGGATTTTTACTCCGCTACAACCGCGTCATGCGGCGTTTCTGTGGTCCAGTATTGCTCCGCGTTTTACATGTTCCAACCTGCGGGTGGCAGCAAGCACGCACAGATCGGAATTGTGGTCGACCATATAGCAGAGAATTTTAAGAATGAGCTAACGCTGGCGCAGGCGGCCGAAATGGCCAACCTGACCGAGGCGACGTTTAGTCGAAATTTCCAAACAGTGACCGGCCACCGGTTTCTGGATTTTGTCACGCGCGTTCGGATCGGGAAAGCCTGTGGTTTGCTCTATTCGACTGACGACATGATCATGTCGATTTGCCATCAGGCCGGCTTTAACACCATCGCAAATTTTAATCGCCATTTCCTGAAGATGAAGGGGGTAACGCCAACCGCCTACCGTGAAACAGCGCGGCGAGACCTTTTCCCAGATGTAGAGACAATGTCATGAATACTGCTTCGCGCACACAAATTACTGCGACGACCTATGACCGCACAGATTGCACCGTTGGTGTTGTACATCTTGGATTTGGTGCGTTTCATCGGGCGCATCAGGCGGTTTATCTCGACGACTATATGCAGGTATCTGGCGATCTTCGCTGGGGTGTTGCCGCAGTCAATTTGCGCGCAAGTGAGGCTGCGCAATTCCAGATTGCGGCAGATGATGTCGCGCGCCATGACGGGTATTTCCTGAAATCGATTTCGGCTGATGGGCAGGTCGATTTGTGCCGCGTACGCTGCCACACGAAGTTCGTTGACTGGAGCAGTGATGCAGCCGCATCCGAAAGCTTGTTGTCCCAAGCCTCAGTGCACTTGGTGACCATTACGGTCACCGAAAGCGGATATTACACCGACCCGGACGGTGACCTGAACACCGCTGATCCGATCATCGCGTCCGAGGCCGCGGGCGGCATAGCGCAAAGCGTCTATGGATATTTGCGCGCGGCCCTTCGTGGACGCATGACGACCACAGCCGCGCCGCTGACCATAGCCTGCTGCGATAATATCCGCCAGAACGGCAAGATGCTTCGCCGTAATCTGTTGGCCTACCTTGCGGCTTGCAACGATCATGATCTCGCCGGTTGGGTCGCGGCGAATGTCGCCTTCCCTTGCTCAATGGTCGACCGGATTACGCCGCGCAGCGCTCCTGAATTGGGTGCTGAATTAAGCCGCGTTGTTGGTGCCGAAGTTACATCACCAATTATGGCGGAGGATTTCATTCAGTGGGTTCTTCAAGATACGGCGAAGGCCGAGATGCCAGATTTAGCGCGGGCGGGGGTGACTGTCACATCTGACGTCGACCCCTATGAAGAAACCAAAATTCGCGTTTTGAACGGTGGCCATACGGCGCTGTCATATCTCGCTGCTTTGGAGGGTGTTGAAACCTTTGATGCAGCAATGCGCGTACCGCACTTGCGTGACCATTTTGACAAGTTCGAGACCCAAGAGGTGCTTCCGGCATTGACGCTGGACCTTCCGTTTTCCAAAACAGATTACCTTGCCAGCATCGCGCGCCGATTTGGTAACGAAGCAATTGGGGACACTGTTGCGCGGATTTGCGCGGATGGAATGGCGAAGTTCCCGATCTTTGTGCGCCCAACGCTTGAAGGCTGTTTGGCGCAGGATATCATGCCGACTTATGCGATCCGAAGCATCGCGAGTTGGTATGTTTTTGCGCGTCATGTCGCTGCGGGCAAAATCCCTTTCAAATATGTTGAACCTAGCTGGGCGGACCTTGAGGCGATGTTTGGAAATGACAGCTTTGTCACCAGTCGCCAGCTTTGGGGCGACCTACCCGAAATCTATCCTGAATTCGCTGCAACGTTGCGGCGCGAAATTACTGAATTGGAGGCAAAATGGCCGGTCTGACACTGCGCGATGTGCGCAAAAGCTATGGTGCGACAGAAGTCATGCACGGTGTGGATCTTGATATCGAGGACGGCGAATTCGTTGTGTTCGTCGGCCCATCAGGTTGCGGTAAGTCCACGTTGTTGCGGATGATTGCAGGCCTTGAAGAGATCACCAGCGGAACTGTTGCGATTGGCGACCGTGAGGTAAACGATGTGGCCGCATCCAAGCGTGGCGTCGCGATGGTGTTCCAAACCTACGCGCTTTACCCCCATATGACGGTTTACAAAAATATGGCGTTTGGCTTGAAGCAGGCCAAAACTGACCCTGCCGAGATTGTTCGTCGCGTGAACGCTGCGGCTGAAATTTTGCAGATCACTGATTATCTGGACCGGAGCCCGCGTAACCTGTCTGGTGGTCAACGACAGCGCGTGGCCATTGGTCGTGCGATTGTGCGTGATCCTGATGTGTTCTTGTTCGACGAGCCATTGTCCAACCTTGACGCTGCATTGCGCGTACAAACTCGTCTGGAGATCGCACGTCTGCACGAGCGCCTTAAGACCACGATGGTCTATGTGACACACGATCAGGTCGAAGCCATGACATTGGCCGACAAAATTGTTGTGCTGCGTGACGGTCGGATCGAACAGGTCGGATCGCCAATCGAACTTTATGAGCGTCCAGCAAACGCGTTTGTTGCGCAGTTTATCGGCAGCCCAAAGATGAACGTCTTTGAAGCCGATGATTTACCTGCATCCGCAGCAGGAGCGCTTGGTCGCACAGTCGCGAACAATGAACGGGTAGGCTTGCGTCCAGAGAACCTGATACCAACGACAGGCACCAATGTCGCTGTGCAAGGTAAGTTGGAATTGGTCGAGAACCTTGGCGAATACGCGTTGGTTCATTTGGTTACGCCATCCGGCGTTGAGTTTATTGCCAAAACAGACAAGCCGCCAACGGTAAACAAGGGCGATATGCTGGGCTTTGCAGTGAAGCCAGAGCTTGCGCATTATTTTGATAAGGACAGCGGTATTCGTATCTAAAACATAGCTGCAACCATGTTGCACGGCGCGTCCTTAAGCACCCGCAAAGTCCATCGTAAGCGATGTAGCCTGCGGGTGTTTTCATTTTGTATCGACCACAATGCGGCCATGCCACGCGCGATGAATATCATCAGTTGGCGTGCGAAATTTCTTCGCCGCCACATGCGATATTGCGTCAGAATGCATCAAATTCGGGAACGGTTCCAAGCCTTGCTAAGAACGACGGGGCTCCGACTTCACCTGAAGTGGGGTCTTCGACAACCATGTATGCATCAGCGCCGATGCAATCCGGCGCACGGCTTTCGCGTTCTGCGCGTTCCTGCGCCTGTGACGCGGTGGAGTATTGGAACTGTTTACCAATCTGTAAGCTGCCTTGCGCACCCTTCTTTTCAAGGTACGTCTGGCAGATATAGTGGGTCTTCGGGGCGTTTTCATCTACGTTTGGCATGGCGCGTTCCTTGGTTATGGTTTGGAACAAACTAGGAACATTAATCATGTTTGGCAAGGCACCATATTTGACCCGCGACGCCATAATATGAGCCCGATCAACCTGCCGTTTTGCGCAGCAAACCAGATTGGACCTGATCGTAAGTCAGAGCGTCGAGACAGTTTTGCGCAACAAATGCCTTAACCGAGAGAAGAATTCGCCCCTGTCCACATAGCAGCCGTGCAGGTGTCGGTAGCCAGTGGATGGGTCAAAAGAATCGCGCCCATGCAGAATGCGTCGGTTATCAAATGCAACCAATTCACCAGCCTTTAGCTTGAGCGTCAGCCGGTATTTCGGATCCCGCGTTTTTGCCATATATGCGCGGTATGCACGGTAATAGGCAGACATCACGTCGGCAGGCATATCAAAAATTCCGGCCAAATGCGCATTATAGCGGATCTCGATAACTTCACCTTCCGCGCCAAGTGTAATCACTGGTCGGTGCACGCGAATATCTGCGGTACCATCGTGAAAGCGGAACGGAATAGAGACATCGCAGAGCACGCGGAATGCGTCGGGGTCTTCTTGCCGCAGGTCTTCAGCCATCGCGAAACCATCCGCAAACAATGACCCGCCACCTGTTGCCTCATTCGCCAGACAGTGCAGGAACTGGTAGCCTGGAGGGACCTCTTGGTTGGGCAGATCGGTGTGCAACGGCAAGGCGACCGACGTATACGCAAGATTGTTTGGATCAGGCTTATTGATGACTTCAAAAGTCGTGCCAAAGTTTGTCGCCCGCAAAAAATCGATCCGTTTGGCCAAGTCGGTGCCGGCATTGGTGCGATCTGCAAGGCCTTCGACGATTGTCAGGCCGATAGTGGCCGTGTCTTGCATCCACGCGCTTAATGGCGTGTCAGCATTCAGGATCGGCGCGGCTGCGTGGCGCGGAATGTTGTCCGCCCCAAGATCTGCGCGCCACAACTTTGCGGCCACATTGCCTACGTCAAACGCAGGTTGGCCGGGCCGGTGCGCACTGAGCAGCGCAACCGGCATGCGACTTGTATGGCCGTCATCATATGCCAATACGGCGATATCGCCTTCAAGCGTCGCCGCATGTAGGACGGGCATATCATCGATCGCAAGCAAGTCCAGCATGCGTTCATGTGTGTCTGGATGAAGCCCGGACGGGCAATTATCGCGAAGCCAGATCGTTGGGAATTGCGCGGTGGTCCCGTCAGTCCAAGCCACGACAAGCATGTCGGGACGGACCGTGAGGTGCGTAACAGTCATTGGGAAACCCATTCTTTTGATACTTTGAAAATATGATCGAAACAGATCACACGGTGGGCGGCGGCCACCACTCTTGTGTTTTGCCATAAGGCGACCCAGCGGCCCGCCCTCCGAGCAAGATGTTAGAACACACAGTTTTCATGATGCCCCTGATAGGTCGGTACCCAAGTCGCAGCAAGCCTCGATAGATGTACACGAGATCGCGCTGCAAAAGATGCGCCTGCAAACCGCGATGTTCGTGAAAACTCTAAAGGTTTTGCTCGAGACTTCCGTCGTCTCAACTTACACGCGACCCGCAAGATTTTGCGCAAGAGCCGGTAAATAAGCCATATTTTAAAAGGTGTTTGTGGTGACCCCGATTGGATTCGAACCAATAACCTGCCCCTTAGGAGGGGGCTGCTCTATCCAGTTGAGCCACGGGGCCGCGCAGGTTTTCAATGCCTGTGTTTGTAAATCAGGTCAACGGGTGTTGCGTGGGTTTGCGAACACCTTGGACAAAGCAGATGATGGGCTATAGTCTTCCTTACAAGCCATCCAATACAGGACATCCCATAGTGATCCCGCAAAAGAAACGCCCACTTACGCTGCGTGACGTGTCCGAGGCTTCAGGTGTCAGTGAAATGACCGTTAGCCGTGTTTTACGCAATAAGGGTGATGTGTCAGAGACAACCCGCCAAAAGGTGCGCGATGCAGCAAAGCGGTTGGGCTATGTCCCCAATAAAATTGCAGGTGCCTTGGCATCGCAGCGGGTCAACCTTGTTGCAGTAATTATTCCATCTCTTGGAAACATGGTTTTCCCAGAGGTGCTTTCAGGTATTTCCGAAACGCTAGAAGACACAGGGCTTCAGCCGGTCGTTGGCGTAACAGATTACCTACCCGAAAAAGAAGAAAAGGTCTTGTTCGAAATGCTGTCTTGGCGTCCATCGGGCGTTATTATTGCGGGTCTCGAACATTCAGAAGCATCACGGGCGATGATGCGGCAGGCTGACATTCCTGTTGTCGAAATCATGGATGTCGATGGGCAACCTGTTGATTGCGCCGTTGGCATTTCGCATCGGCGTGCGGGTCGTAAGATGGCAGAGGCGATTATTGTAGCGGGTTACAAGCGCATCGGCTTTATGGGCACTAAGATGCCGCTGGATCATCGGGCGCGAAAGCGGTTCGAAGGGTTCACGCGGACGCTTGCCAAAGCTGGCATTGAAATTGCGGATCAGGAATTTTACTCGGGTGGTTCCGCGCTTGCGAAGGGGCGTGAAATGACCGCCGCAATGCTGGCGCGCAGTCCTGACTTGGATTTCTTGTATTACTCGAATGACATGATCGGCGCAGGCGGCCTTTTGTACTTGCTAGAGGCCGGTGTTGACGTGCCCAACTCTGTTGGTCTTGCGGGTTTTAACGGTGTGGAACTGTTGGATGGGTTGCCACGGCAATTGGCCACTATGGATGCGTGCCGTCGTGAGATTGGCATAAAAGCGGCGCGTATCGTGGCAGACCGCAACGCTGGTGATGAAAGTGGCGCTGGGCAGATTATTGAACTTAGCCCAACCTTGGCATTCGGCGATACGCTGCGGTCTTCGTCTTAGACGCAGGTTAGGTACCCAATCGCATGTCTGTTAGAACCTGACGCGCATCGCCCCCAATCGGGACGGTCTGCCGCGTTTTACGGTCAACATTGACGTGCACGAACTGCCCCTGCGCTGCCGCCTCAACAGCGTCATTGCGAAATAATCCGATGTCATAAGTGACCGAGCTTTTGCCCAAATGCGCAACGCGAACACCAGCAGTGATAAGATCTGGGAATGCCATTTCACCAAAATAGTCACAACTGGTTTGCACGACCAAAAACACTGTCGAGCTCGACTTCAGATCGAGCACGCCAGCCGACATAAGATGCCCGTTCACAGCCGTATCAAAAAGCTGATAATGCACCGCGTTGTTCATGTGACCGTAGATGTCATTGTCGAACCAGCGCGTCGTGATTGTTTGGAATACGACATAGTCGGCGCGGGTATTGGGCGCTGGGCGGGTCATAAAGCGGCCTCATAAATCGCAAGCGCATCGTCATAGGTCACGGCACGTGGGTTGTTCACCAATAGGCGGGTTTGGTTCATGGCATCGGTCGCAAGGCGGGGCAGGTCATCGCGGCTAATCCCAACGTCGCGCAATGTTTGTGGGAGACCGCATGCCTTTGACAATGTGACCAACCCGTCAATGAGCCCGGCGGCGGTGGCAGGTCCGCCAGCAAACGCATGGGGCGCAAGAGCAGCATAATCGTCTGGATGCGTTTCTGCGTTAAACCGCAAAACATGCGGAAGAACCAATGCGTTTGATAGCCCGTGGGGCACCTTGAAATGCCCGCCGATGGGATAGGCCAAAGCATGGACTGCCGCGACCGGGCTGTTGGCAAATGCCTGACCAGCCAAGAGCGACCCAAGCAGCATGTCTGCACGCGCCGCAATATCGTGTGGCAGGGTCACAGCACGTTCCAACGCACCACCGATTAGACGCAGCGCCTCGACCGCCAATGCACAGCTGACCGGATTGTTGTTTGGGCTCGCGCTGGCATAGGCCTCAATAGCGTGCACCATGGCGTCGATGCCCGTTGCTGCCGTCACATGCGCCGGCAATTCATAGGTCAATTCTGGGTCTAACAAGGCAATATCAGGGATAATCAGTGGGCTGACCACGCCCATCTTCTCGGCAGTACCTGTTGTGACAATTGCGATGGGCGTAACCTCTGACCCCGTTCCAGCGGTGGTTGGAATAAGGATCAAAGGCAGGCGTGGGCCGGTCGCATTGTTCACGCCGTATGCATTCGCAAGGGTCCTGCCATTGCCCGCAAGAAGTGCGGCAAGCTTGGCTACATCAAGCGACGACCCACCGCCCAACCCAATGACCAGACCGCAGCCCTTGGCCATATCCGCGGCGGCTTGCACAACGGTTTCGGGAGGGTCAGCCACGACATCAGCATAGGTTTTAACTGACAGTCCAGCGCGTTTCAGAACCGCTTCAGCGCGGTCGACGATCCCTGTGCGCACCATGCCTGCGTCGGTCACAATCAGCGCGCCGCTTGTGCACATCGCAGACGCAATATTGCCAAGGTTTTTGATTTCGCCTGCACCCATCCGAATGCTGGGGGTGGTGTTAAAGACGAAAGGGGTCACATCTTTTCCTGCGTATGCTTGCGCAACTCGGCGCGGGCAACCTGACGGCGGTGCACCGCGTCAGGACCATCAGCAAGCCGCAGTGTCCGCGTGGCGGCCCAAGCACCGGCAAGGGGCGTGTCTTGCGAAATGCCCATCGCGCCATGCATCTGCACGGCCTCGTCGATGACCTCAAGTGCCATGCGTGGAGCGATCACCTTGATCTGGCTGATCCATGGTGTAGCGGCACGGGCATCGCCTTGATCCATCATCCATGCGGCTTTTAGGCAGAGCAGGCGGGCCTGTTCGATCTTCATCCGGCATTCGGCGATGATGTCGAAATTCGCACCCAGATGGGACAGCTGTTTGCCAAACGCCTCGCGGGCCAATGCGCGTTTGCACATCAATTCCAGAGCCGCCTCTGCCTGCCCGATGGCGCGCATACAGTGGTGGATGCGGCCGGGTCCAAGGCGGCCTTGGGCAATCTCAAATCCACGACCCTCACCCAGCAGCATATCCGCGACCGGAACACGCACATCGGTGAACCGCATGTGCATGTGACCGTGGGGGGCATCGTCGCTGCCGTAAACCTGCATAGGGCGAATTTTCTCGATACCTGCAAGGGTTGCATCCACGACAATCATGGAATGTCGCTGGTGCTTTGGCGCATCGTCACCACCAGTGCGAACCATGATGATATAAACAGCACAACGCGGGTCGCCCGCGCCTGTCGCCCACCATTTTTCGCCGTTTAGCACATAGTCGTCTCCGTCGCGGACACATGACATCGCAATATTGGTCGCGTCGGAACTGGCGACATCGGGTTCGGTCATCAGATATGCGGACCGGATCATGCCATCCATTAGCGGGGCCAGCCAGCGGGCTTTCATCGCGTCAGTGCCGTAGCGCTCGAACACCTCCATATTACCGGTGTCGGGGGCGTTGCAATTGAACACCTCTGCAGCGATATGCACGCGGCCCATTTCCTCGGCCAGATGGGCGTAATCAACTGTCGATAACCCGTACCCTTTATCGCTGTCCGTCAGCCAAAGATTCCAAAGGCCAGCAGCTTTTGCACGGGCTTTTAGGGTTTCCAATATTTCGGTTTGGCGGGGTGTGAACTGCCACCGATCACCAACAGACACCTGCGCATGATATTCCGCATCAAGCGGCGCAATCTCGTCACTGACCATTGTTGCGATTTGATCGCGCAGCGCTGCCACACGCGGGCTGATCCCTAAGTTCATTTCCATTACGTCACCGTCCTTGTCGTTTTCTAGACTGTGCGGCGCGGCATGGCTAAGGTCAACCAAAGTGACAAAGGATGGACCGGTATGACCAAACTGCTACACGATTTTGACCATGCGGAATTATCCAACTATTTGGCGGATTGCCTGCCGGATTTTGCTGCGCTGGATACGATCACGCGATTCAGTGGAGGGCAGTCGAACCCGACATATAAAATCACATCGGGGGAACGTAGTTATGTCATGCGCGCCAAGCCGATGGGTAAGCTGCTGCCAAGCGCGCATCAAGTCGCCCGCGAATTCCAAGTCATGCAAGCCTTGGCAAAGACAGATGTTCCGGTCCCGAAAATGTACCACCTTAGCGCGGAGGACAGCCCCCTTGGCACCCAGTTTTTCGTGATGGAAATGCTTGACGGGCAGATTCATTGGGACCCTGCATTGCCTTTGTTAGACACTAAAACACGAACAGAACTCTATGCGGCGATGGCCGAAACCCTGGCGGCGTTGCATCGCGTCGACCCTGCCGATATCGGGCTGTCTGACTATGGCCCTAGGGGGAATTACTTTGACAGGCAGGTCGCCCGTTGGACCAAACAATACCGCGCTGCCGAGATAGACAAGATTGCGGATGTTGATTGGGTTATTGACTGGTTGGTGGGCAACATCCCGTCGGGTGACGGACAGGTCCGGATCGTGCATGGGGATTTCCGCATGGATAATATGATGTTCGCCCCCGACAACGCCCCCGACAACGCCCGTGTCATTGGCCTGCTAGATTGGGAGCTATCGACGCTGGGCAACCCGATGGCGGATATTGCGTATCAATGCATGTGCCTGCGACTGCCGCAGCAAGGGTTGATCAAAGGATTGGCAGGCATTGATCGGGCCGCGCTGGGCATTCCGTCAGAGCAGGATTATGTCGCGGCTTATTGCAATAAGCGGGGCGTGAACGCGCCTGATGCATGGGGGTTCTATATGACCTTCGCCTATTTCCGGCTGATCGCGATTTTGCAGGGGGTGATAAAACGGGCGATAGATGGGAACGCGTCCAATCCGGCCAGCATGGATATGATGCGTGCGGCGATCCCGCAGCTGGCCCATGCGGCGCGCGGCGCGACGACAGCAAAATTAGCATAGCGACAGGCTTGCTTAGACCATGCGAATAACATCCTTATCGATTGCCAGCATATAACCCTTTCGGGCGATGTTTTTAACCAACAATTCGCTGACCATCTGATTGCCAAGGGTGTCCCTTAGGCGTTTGATCCGCGTGGCGCCCGCAGCCTCGTCACAGTCGACGGCGGGGCGGCCTGAAATGACACCTTCGATTTCAGCGCCAGACATGACTTCATCGTCCATACGGGCCTCGGCCAGAACGGACAGGGTTTCAATTGCGGCCTCGGTCAGTTTGAATTCAAAGTTGTTCAGGTAAACCGACTTCTGGTCGCGGCTGATCAGCAGGGAATTGACCTCAATCCCCTTACGCTCGATCTGACTCATGCGGCGGGTTAGCTCGATCAACATGACCAAAAATGCAATTGCGGCGACCAAAAGGGCCGTCGCAAAGGTCAGCAGCACAAAGATGACAAAGCGGTAAGATGATAGCGTGTCAGAAAATGCCGTGCCCGATTGGGCCAATATTTCCAGCAACTTGATCTCGGCGTTACCGGTCAGCAGATCATTTTCGATAAACACGTGTTCGACACGCGCGTTAAACGCGTTCGCGTCCGGCAGGTTCACGAACAACAAAATCGCAGCAATCGCCAAAATCAGAACAATCGCAGCAATGCCTGCCACGACGATCTTATTGCCAATCTCGCGGGCTTCAGTAGCGGAGGTAGTAGTCACCAGCGCTTTCCTTTCGTTCCTCTAGGCCAGCGTCATCAAAGACACCCAGCACATTCAGAAGTTGCCAGTCGTCGGCAGCTAGTCGATCAACCAGGGCGTCAGCTGCGGCATCCACAGTGCAGTCGCTATCAATAGCAGCCACGCCGTAATGCAGGCGCAAGGGGTCATCCCGCTTTGCCTTATAATCAGCAAAGCAAGCTGCCTGCGCCGCATTGGCCCAGACGGTGAGGATCAAAAGTGAAAGAGTTGTATGTTTCATACCCGACAGATGCCCCAGCTTGGTCCTGCTATTCAATATCGGACGATGTTACCCGTCCCGCCATCACATAACCATCCCTCGTTATTGAGAGACATGGCCACCTGCCTCCATCTTTAATCCATCAGCAACATCTGGAAAGGATAACACAATGTTTAAGACACTTATTGCAGGTGCTACAGCGCTGTCACTGACTTTTTCACCTGCCAGTGCGCAAGGTTATGATGAAGACCAAATTGCCAAGATCATCTTTGGTCTGTTTGCGACGGCAGCCATTGCCAAGATCATCAAAGAAAACAATCGCCCTGCGCTTGCTCATGGGTGGACGCAACCAGTTCCAAGGGGCGAACACGTCGCACCTATTCCGCGCCATCCTGTGACACCGCGCAATGGGCGCAAGATTTTGCCGCGACGCTGCATCAATGCATTCCAAACTGATCAGGGTCGGGTGCGGATATTTACGCGCAGTTGTATCGCACGGACCTATGCACATGCCGTAAACTTCCCCCGCAAGTGCGAACGTGACGTGATAACGCGACAAGGGTTTCGGACTGGCTGGGCCGTGCGGTGCATGCGCAATGCTGGATTTCGGATTGATCGCCGGAGGTAACGACATCGGCGCGACCGTTTCCCCAAAAGGTCGCGCTGTAACTCGGGGCGCAGGTGTGGACATGGCCTGCGCCCTCTTTTTACACTTGATCCCAGCCGGTGGCTCTGGTCACTGGTAGGCATGACAAAAACAACACCAGATTTTGAATTTGAATTGGCCGCGATGGCCCAAGGGGCCCGCGCAGTTGCGGGCGTCGATGAGGTCGGGCGTGGACCACTGGCCGGCCCCGTCTGTGCAGCAGCGGTTGTTTTGGACCCTGACAATATTCCCGATGGGCTTAATGACAGTAAACAAGTCACACCGAAAATGCGCGAAGCGCTGTTTGATCAGCTGATGGCCTGCGCAGATGTGTCCATCGCCGAGGCAACGGTCGAAGAGATTGATGTTCACAACATTTTGCGGGCATCTCACATTGCGATGGTGCGGGCGATTAACGGACTGTCCGCGCCCGCAGATTTCATCCTGATCGACGGGAACCAAATTCCACGCGGACTGAATACGCCAAGCCAGACAATCGTAAAGGGGGACACCCGTTCGTTGTCTATCGCGGCGGCGTCAATTGTGGCCAAAGTGTGGCGCGACCGGCTAATGGTGGACTTGGCGCAACAGCATCCGGGTTATGGATGGGACACAAACGCCGGATACCCGACACCTGTGCATAAAAAGGCACTGCTAAAACTTGGGGTAACCCCACACCATAGACGTTCGTTCAAGCCTGTACACAATATATTGTATCAAGATAAAAACTTAAGTGATTGATTCAATTACTTTTTGACAGCGAATCGTCTCTGACTCACAATGGACCCAACCATAGAGCGAACAAATCGCCGGGCAACGAGGCAGTATAAATGACAATCAAAACCAAGGGCGCAGCTGTGTCCAAAGAAGCGGCGACGCTTCCGCTGAATACAATTCTTGACGGCGATTGCATCGAACGCATGAACAGTCTGCCTGCGGGCTCTGTTGATCTGATCTTTGCAGACCCCCCCTATAACCTGCAGCTCAAAGGTGACTTGCACCGTCCCGACAATTCTAAGGTGGATGCGGTTGATGACGCATGGGACAAATTTGATAACTTTGCGGTCTATGACAAATTCACACGCGAATGGTTGGCGGCGGCCCGCCGGCTGCTGAAGCCCAATGGCGCGATCTGGGTTATCGGGTCTTACCACAACGTGTTCCGCATGGGGTACGAACTGCAAAACCAAGGGTTTTGGATTCTCAACGATGTCGTCTGGCGCAAGTCGAACCCAATGCCAAACTTCCGTGGCAAACGCCTGACCAATGCCCACGAGACATTGATCTGGGCAGGCAAAACCGAGGCCAGTAAATACACCTTCAACTACGAAGCCCTCAAGGCGCTTAACGAAGGCGTGCAAATGCGGTCTGACTGGGTCTTGCCGATTTGCACAGGTCACGAGCGTTTGAAAAACGAAGATGGTGACAAGGCCCACCCGACGCAAAAGCCGCAGTCACTGCTGCACCGCGTTTTGATCGCAACAACCAACCCGGGTGACGTTGTCCTCGACCCATTCTTTGGGACAGGCACCACCGGTGCGGTCGCCAAAATGCTGGGCCGTGATTTCATCGGCATCGAGCGCGAAGCAGCCTACCGCAAGGTCGCTGAAAAACGCATCGCAAATACCCGCAAGTTCGACAAAGAGGCACTCGAAGTGTCCACGTCGAAACGCGCTGAACCACGCGTCGCCTTTGGCGTGCTGGTCGAACGCGGCATGCTGCGCCCCGGAGAAGAGCTGTGGTCCATGAACGGCCGTCACAAGGCCAAGGTCCGTGCAGACGGCACCTTGATCGGGGATGACATCAAAGGGTCCATCCACCAAGTCGGCGCCCACCTTGAAGGCGCGCCAAGCTGCAATGGCTGGACCTATTGGCAGTTCAAACGCGACGGTCAAAAAGTCCCGATTGATTTGCTACGCCAGCAAATTCGCTCAGAAATGGCCAAACACTAATACCCGAAATTCGAACACCGCCGGTGCATGCAGTCGGCCGTCCATCACACATGGGCGGATCGCGCATGCCCTAACTTCAACCTCGCCCTAGGGCGGGGTTTTTTTGTTTAGTGGGATGTCGGGTTCGAGCCCATTTTCCGGTTTTCTTTGTGGCGGCTTAGGTCCGCTTTCCAGAATTTGCCGGAAACTTACAGAGCAAAGGAAGCGTTCTCTCCGCCCTTGCAAAGGTATGCGACTAAATCATTTATAAGGAGCAATATCCAGCCGATACCGTGCGTCTTCACATCCGTTGTCGAGCAGAATTTGCAGTCCCATACGGTAGATTTCCAAGTTTTTCTCCCGAGGCGTATCGTAAATATTACCTTCAAAATCTCGGGTCATAGACAACGATAGCGGACCGGAAAATCTGCCACTATTGTCGGAAATGGTCATCACTGACGTATCGTCCACGGTGATACTTTCGTCTCGGCGAGCCTGCCCGATACGCAAGGCGCGGTTAAATCTCTGAGCCTGTTCCGCAGAAATTTTTCTCACGCATCCCTCACCATAAAGGTCTGGATCTGGCGAGGCCAAAGCACGGGTGTGAAATCCTCGTGTTGCTTTCGATGTGTCAGTATAAGTCATTCGGTAAACTGGTGCTTCCGAATTGCCATCGCTTTTGGAGCAAGAAGAAATCACTGCGGCAGTGACCCCCAAAATCGCAGCAATCAGGATTCTATTATTGATGAGTTTCATTCAGTTATCCTGCAATCGTTGCAACACTGTGGATGAGGTGTTTCTCCTCGCCGAAATCACGAATACCGGAACCTGACAAGCAACACGCGATCATTCGCAGATGCGCGCGTCTCTTATAGCGTCAGTAAAGCGACCCTTTGAAACCACACGGCAAAGCAGCCTTTCATCAAAATTATCTTTGAGTGATAGGCGTTTTATTAATGAACGGACCACTTACCAAACCGCCTCGCTTTTTTAAAAATACTCTGGGGTCTGGGGCAACGCCCCAGCGTGCGTAGCACAGCAAACCCCACCCCCAAAACCAGCATATACGAAACTTATGCAAAACTTATGCGAAAAATACAGCTATTTTGGCAGGGGAAGTGACCCATCGCGGTACGGTTCCCAGTCGGTGATCTCTGGATAATACATGTCGCGCCACTTGCGCACCTTCGGGTTCATCACCCGCCGCCAAAGCGTTGGCGACATCGCCAAAAGTGTCATCACAGGATACCCATATGGCAGTTGTGGGGCGTCTGCTTGGCCATAGGTTTGCAGCAGCGGAAACCGACGGTCCGGCTTATAATGATGGTCCGAATGACGCTGTAAATTGATCAACAGCCAGTTAGATACGCGGTTCGCTGAATTCCACGAATGACGCGGCATCACATGTTCATATTTGCCATCGCCCAGATGCTTGCGGGTCAATCCATAGTGCTCAAGGTAATTGACCAACTCGAGCTGAAAAATGGCAGTAAACGCTTGTACAGCAAACAAAAACAGCCCCCAGAGGTCGCCTATCAACAAAGCCAAAAGCAAGCATGTCGCCTGCATCAACCAATAGCGCCAGAATGGATTTGACCGGTCATGCCAAGGCAGGTTCTTGCGTGCCAACATCGCCTTTTCCGCCCCAAACGCAGAGACATAGCACTGGCGCAGCACACGCGGAAAAAACCGCCAGAACCCTTCACCGTACCGCGCCGTCACAGGATCACGCAGCGTGCCGACATAGCGGTGATGCACCAACAAATGCTCTGACCGGAAATGCGAATACAGCACCATTGCCAACAGGGCATCGCCCATCTGTCGCTCAATCTTGGGCCGTTGATGCATCAACTCGTGGCTATAATTGATCCCGATGGTGCCAGTGATAACCCCAACACCTATGAACAGGAAATACTGCTCCCAGCCGCCCAAATGGTCGGCGCGGGTCACGTAGTAGAGCATCCCGAAAATTGTCACGAACTGCAATGGCGCCCAGACCATCGTGATCAGGCGGTACCAATAGAGTTGGTCATCAGGTGTTTCCGGATCGGCATTGGATTCGTTCAAACCAGCGAACAGATCGACAATTGAAAACAGGTACCATGTGCCAATTGGCAGTAGCAGAACCGCCCATCCGCCTGTCACTGCGCTAAAAATAGCGAGTGGTATCAAAAGGATCGACAACCAAAACGGCAACGCCGAGGTCAGTTTCGCGATGGATGGTGTGGGAACAACGGTCATGGTGGCAGCCTATGTTTTGATTGTGGCAACCCTATGGAATAGGCATCCAAAGCTCAATCGTGGCGTAGCGTCGCGTAAACTTTGCGCATTGCAGTCGGCAGAGCTGTTGGGTCGAAATCTGCCGCCAGCACAAAATGCCCGCGTGTGGGTGCAACATCGGTTGTGGACGTTTGAATAGTCAGCTCCAGATGGAAATGCGTAAACGTGTGCTTTGCAATCGTGTTCAGCGTTTGCCAATCGGTATCCACTGGCGGGGCAGGGTCCGGTGTATCGGACCAGTCGGTTGTCGGAAACCCAAGCATCCCGCCCAACAACCCGTTTTCTGGCCGTGTTTCCAGCAGCCAAGCCCCATCTGTCCTGCGCACCACATAGGCAATGCCAAACCGGGTTGGCGTCTTTTTCTTTGGGGTCTTCTTGGGAAGTTCAGCAGCAGTGCCAGCCGCGCGTGCTGCACAACGCAGGCGCAGTGGGCAAAGCGCGCAGGTCGGATTACGCGGGCTGCAGATAGTAGCGCCCAGGTCCATGACCGCTTGGGCGTAATCGCCGGATCGGGTTTGCGGTGTCAGAGCGGCGGCAAGTGCGGTCAGCTTGGGCTTGGATGCGGGCAACGGGTCATGCACGTCATGCAGCCGCGCCATCACCCGTTCCACATTGCCATCCACAACGACCGACGGCTGATCAAACGCAATCGATGATACAGCGGCAGCCGTATAAGGCCCGATACCAGGAAGCGAGAGGAGCGCATCGTTTGTCTGGGGGAAGTCTCCACCATGATCGGCCACAATTGCGCGGGCGCATTTCAACAGGTTGCGGGCGCGGGCGTAATACCCCAAGCCTGCCCAAGCGGCCATGACATCTGCGTCCTCTGCTGCTGCCAAATCGGCAATAGTCGGCCAAAGCCCCATAAATTTCGCATGATAGGCGCGGACGGCGGCAACGGTTGTTTGCTGCAACATGACTTCGGATAGCCAAACTGCATAAGGATCAGGCAAAACACCTGTCTTGCGATCTGCAGGCGGCACACGCCACGGCATGTCGCGCGCATGCACATCATACCAGTCCAAAAGGTCTTGGGCGAGATCACGCAATTTTTATTCATCCTAACAACTGGTTTCGCTGGCATGGCAGCGCCATTCCATTAGATTAGCGCATAGATATGAAACAGCCACGTCACACCAGCACAACACGCGGATTTTCTCGGGCGGCCAGCCTGATGCAAACGCGTATCCGCACCGCGTCAGAGGCGCGGGGCTTTGCCGTGACCCGTCTTTTGACACATTGGGCGGAGATCGTGGGCGAAGCAACAGCCGCAATCGCGACCCCTGTGAACGTGTCCTATGGCAAAGGCGGAATGGGTGCGACGTTAACCGTTCTGACCACTGGTGCGCAGGCGCCGATGTTAGAAATGCAAAAAGAACAGATCCGTGAAAAGGTGAATGCCTGTTACGGATACCGCGCCATTTCGCGGGTACGGATCACGCAAACTGCACCAACCGGGTTCCACGAAGGACGGGCTGCATTTGTGCCAGCCCCTGTCCAACCAAAGCAACCTGATCCAGCGGCGCAGGCCAAGGCGGCTGATTTGTCGCGAACAATTCAAAGTGATGATTTGCGCCGCGCACTTGCAGCGCTGGGCGCAAACGTCATATCCAAACGTAAGTCCTGAAGACACACAAGGAAAACGCTATGAAACGTAGAAATGTAATCGCTGGTGGGGTGGCTGTGGCCGGACTTGGGGCTTGGGCCCTGACACGACCCAGCGCCGACTTACCTGCTGACCCGCTAGGGGCCGCGACTGCGCAAACGACTACTGCCGACCCGTCTAGCATCATGGATATGGTCCAAGGCTCGGCCGACGCACCCGTCGAGATCTTGGAATACGCGTCGTTTACATGCCCGCATTGCGCGGCATTCCACGCGAATGTCTATCCACAACTGAAGGCGGACTATATCGACACCGGCAAAGTCCGATTCGTTTACCGTGAAGTTTACTTTGACCGCTTTGGCCTGTGGGCCTCTATGATTGCCCGTTGCGGCGGTGAGATGCGATTCTTTGGTATTGCTGACCTTTTCTATGAAAAGCAACGCGAGTGGACCGCAAGCGGTGATCCGGCGACAATCATCGAAGAGCTGCGCAAGCTGGCCAAAACCGCGGGTATGACAGATGAAATGCTTGATGCGTGCTTGAATGACGCCGAAAAGGCGCAAGACCTTGTTGGGTGGTACGAGGCCAATGCCAAGCGCGACGATATTCGGTCCACCCCATCATTCCTGATCGACGGCGAAAAGTATGCGAACATGGGCTATTCCGAGTTCAAAGCCATTCTGGATGAAAAGATAGGCGGCTAATGCAGCCGCTATCAGGCCTCAAGGTTATCGAATTGGCGCGCATTCTGGCTGGCCCTTGGGCTGGTCAGACGCTGGCTGATCTTGGTGCTGATGTGATCAAGGTAGAGGCCCCGACTGGCGATGACACCCGCCAATGGGGCCCACCATTTGTTGACCACAACGATGAACGCAGTGCGGCGTATTTCCACAGTTGTAACCGTGGTAAGCAGTCGGTTGTTATCGATTTCCGTACGCCGGACGGTCAAGCGCAATTGCGTGGTCTGGCCGCTGATGCAGACATCTTGATCGAGAACTTTAAGGTTGGTGGGCTTGCAAAATACGGGCTGGATTTTGACAGTCTTCATGCGCTGAATCCGCGATTGATTTACTGCTCAATCACTGGCTTTGGCCAAACCGGTCCTTATGCGCATCGCGCAGGATACGACTATATTCTGCAAGGCATGTCGGGGTTGATGTCGGTCACTGGCGAACCTGACGGGCAACCCCAAAAGGTGGGTGTTGCGGTCACTGATATCTTTTCCGGACTGTACGCGAGCACCGCGATTTTGGCTGCTGTGAACCAACGGCATACGACAGGTAAAGGGCAACATATTGATGTCGCCCTGTTTGATGTGGCGACTGCTGTGATGGCCAATCAGGGCATGAATTATCTGGCAACGGGCAACGCGCCCAAGCGGCTTGGCAATGCGCATCCAAACATTGTGCCCTATGCGGTTTTCGACTGTGCCGATGGATATGTGATTATCGCGTCGGGCAACGACGGACAGTTTGAACGCCTGTGCAAATTGCTTGGGATAGCCGCCGATCCGGCTTACGCGACGAACGCGGACCGCCTCAAAAATCGAGACGCGCTGACAAAGCTGATTACCGCGAAAACCAAAGCGTGGACCAAGGCTGATCTTCTGTCAGCTTGCGAAGATGTAGGCGTGCCCGCAGGCCCAATCAACGACATGGCAGAGGTATTCGCGGACCCACAGATTATTGCACGCGGGATGCAAGTGGACCTAGATGGCGTCCCGTCGGTGCGTCTTCCCATTCTGTTCTCGGACGCAGATATCAGCCCAACCAAAGCGTCACCAACGCTTGGGCAGGATCAGGATTTGCTGGACTGAAATCCGATTTTGGCAAGCGCGTCGTGCAGTTCCGTCCAATCGGTTAGCGCCAATCGCACTGGAAATGTCAGCACCTTGGCGCGGAATGCAGCTGGCAAACGCACCGCATCTTTTTCGGTTGTGACTAACTGAGCGCGGCGCAATTTCGCTTCTGCCTCGAGCCGTGTCATCAATGTGGTCGTGAGCGGTTGATGGTCGGACAGTGCTTCGGCATGGATGACCTTTGCGCCCGCCGCCGTTAGCGTATCAAAGAATTTTTGCGGGTTTCCGATCCCTGCAAATGCCAACACGGGCATATCTTTCCAATGCATGCCGGTGCGCAGCGGGGCGAGATGCCCGCGCAACGTTGGCACTGGAAATGTCAGCGGCGGTTTATGCGCCCCGATGCAAACTACAAGATCAGCACGCTTAAGCCCGACATCAGCAGGTTCGCGCAGTGGCCCCGCTGGAATAACGCGCCCGTTTCCAAAACCACGGGTCGCATCCACGACCACGATGCTCAGGTCTTTGAACACAGCAGGGTTTTGAAATCCATCGTCAAGAATGATCACATCGGCGCCTGCGCGGGCGGCGGCTTGCACGCCTGCGGCACGGTCTTTGGAAACCCACGTCGGCGCAAACGCTGCCAGCAAAAGCGGCTCATCACCTGTCTGGTCAGCGCGGTGAACGCCGTCTTGCACCTGAATGGGGCCTTGAAGCGCACCGCCATAGCCACGGCTGACAAAATGCGGTTTGACATCCAGTCCGGTCAGGACCTCTGCGACGGCGATTGCGGTGGGCGTTTTACCGGTCCCACCGGCATTGATGTTGCCGATGCATATGACGGGTACAGGCGCACGGTATGGGGTGCCATTGGCAAGTCGCCGCGCAGTTGCCGCTGCATAAAGCCAGCCAAGCGGGCTGAG
Source organism: Yoonia sp. (assembly GCA_023955335.1). Classification (GTDB taxonomy): domain Bacteria; phylum Pseudomonadota; class Alphaproteobacteria; order Rhodobacterales; family Rhodobacteraceae; genus Yoonia. The sequence continues at coordinate 10,163 of JAGSGF010000037.1, read as the reverse complement.
AAGATGGGCCAAGACCCCGGGTTTGTCGGCAGAGCGATGCCAGAAATCTGGTGCGCGCATCAGGTATTCACCTGATCGAGATAAGTATAGATGACCGACATAAGATCATTGGTCGCATCCGCGCCCTGCGATGTCACGTCCCATGCGGCATGGGCCTGTAGGGCAGCCAGATCTGTGGCGAGCAAATCTTCGATCGCGGCGCCAAGGTCATCCAGTGTGGACACTTGCTTGATTGCGCCTGCAGTCAACAAGCGGTGGAAATGGGTTTTGTGAGCCTCATGACGCGGGCCAGCCACTACTGCTGATCCGACAAGCGCGGGCACAAATGGGTCCGGCGTTATGCCATCGCTTAGACTGCCACCGAGGTAAGTAATTGATGACAAGCGGCACCACAGGCCCAACCCTTCGTCAGTGTCGGACAAGTACACTTGGGTCGCATCCTTTGGGTATTCACCGCGATGACGGCATGCTGTGCTTAGACCATCTTTTCGAAACGCATCCGCCATTGCCTTGGTGTCTTTGCCCCGTCTGGGGGTGACGATCAATAACGTCCGATGAGCACGCCGTGCAGCATGGCGGTAGGCGGCGGCTATGGTTGCAACCTCGGCCATTGGTATATCTGCGGCCAGCCACATCTGGCGGGCACCAAGATGTGCGGTAATGGAACTGCGCACGGCATCGTCGCACGCCGGTGGCGCAACTGCATCATCAAGCACGCCAATGGCACGCAATGTGTCGGGGTTTGCGCCTGCCTTCAATAATTTTGGTATGTCCGCGTCGTCAATCAACAGAATCTCAGCGAAGGACTGCAAGCATTGGCGCAGCAGGCCGGGAACGTGACGGCCAGGCGTCTTGGCTATTTGCGCGCTATCAGCCTCGATCATGACGGCGGGGATATCTGATTTGCTGATCTCAAAAGCAACAGCGAGATCAAGCTGTCCGCCAACCCATAAAATAAGCTGCGGTTGCCAATGCTGCAAAAACGCGCGCGTCGTATGTCGTGTGTTCGGCGTGGTGGATACATCGGGATGCTTGGGCGATGCGAGGGTTGAGACAATGGTCACAACCTCACCATCGTCGGACAATCGGCTGCAAAGCGTGTCCATCACGCGCCGATGATCTGGGCTGGCGCAAATGGCCCAAATTATCGCACCGCTTGGGCGAGGCTGTACATCTTGCGGCAACGCGCCCTGTTCAACAGGCTGCGTTGCTGCAAAATAAGCTGCAAAAAGCGATGACTGGACCATTGGCGGGGCTTAGCTGCCCAGCTCTTCGGCCGAGGATGCAGGTGTTTCTTCGTCACGTAGGCGGTGAATATGCGCAATAAAATAACGCATATGCGCGTTATCAACCGTGCGCTGGGCGGCACTTTTCCACGCATTATACGCGCTGTCGTAATCAGGAAACATGCCAATGATATCGATCGCGTTGACATCTTTGAATGCGTTTTTGGTCGGATCGACCAATTCACCGCCGAATACGAGGTGCAGACGTTGTGTCATGGGCTGAAACCTTTGTGATGTTTAGTTAATTACGTGCAGTCTACGGGGCCTTGGACGTAGTCTCAAGCCAGTAGCGCAAGCAGTGACGCTTGCACGCCGCCCGCCGCGACCAACCCGTCGAGTTGCGGATGCGGGTTGTTGAACTGGATGGCTTGGCCTTTTTGGGTGGTCGCGTAGCCGCCCGCTTCGGCCAAAATCAGGGTTCCAGCAGCCACATCCCATTCCCAAGTCGGGCGCAGGGTAATCATTGCATCGAACCGTCCTTGGGCCACGAGGCAAAGCCGATAAGCCAGCGATGACCGGAACGCCAATTTCGCGTCAGGGAATGCACCTGATTTCCAATGCTTGCCATTGCAGTTGGCCTTATGGGTCAAAACCGTTGCTTGAGCCAGATCGGTGCAGGTTGACGGGCTGATTGGATCACCATTCAGAAACGCGCCACCACCCAATGCTGCGGTAAACATCGCGTCGCGCATCGGCAAATACACAGCCGCCGCCGTAACTTGTCCTTTGTGAACGACCGCCAGCGCATGCGCCCAATCTTTGGACCCATTGATAAACGCACGGGTTCCGTCAATCGGGTCGACCACAAAAATGGTATCCGTGTTTAAGCGGTCCGTGCCGTCTTCGGTTTCCTCGGATAGCCAGCCGTAATCGGGGCGGGCGGCGCACAGGGTTTCTTGCAACATTTCGTTCACAGCCAAATCAGCGGCAGTGACGGGGCCTGCATCATCTGGTTTGTCCCAGACCTGCGGGCTTTGGCCGAAATAACCAGACGCGATTTTACCAGACTGGAGGGCTGCTTGGGTCAGAAGGGCAAGATCAGTCGCCTGCAAGGGTCAATCCTTCGATCAAAAGGGACGGTACGACCGTTGATAGATGAAGCTGTGCGTCATTGGCTGGCGTGATCCGCATCAGCATATCGCGCAGATTTCCCGCAACGGTACATTCGTTGATTGCATGGGTGATCTCGCCATTTTCGATCCAGAAACCGGATGCGCCACGCGAATAGTCACCTGTGTTGGGGTTGATCGTGGACCCGATCATCGACGTGACCAAAAGCCCAGTGCCCATCTGCGCAATAAGATCGTCGCGGCTCGCGGTCCCTTGGGTTAGCGCGACATTTGAAACGCTCGGTGATGGCGGGGCAGAGGTACCGCGCACGGCGTTGCCAGTGCTGTCCATGCCAAGCTTGCGGGCGTTCGCCAGATCAAGGGTCCAACCCATCAAGATGCCATCGTCCACGATTGCGCGGCGGGCGGTTGGTAGCCCTTCGGCGTCAAACATGCGTGACGAGGCGGCGCGAATCCGGTGCGGGTCTTCGATCACGGACAGCCCCTTGGGCAACACCTGTTCGCCCAGTGCATCGCGCAACCAGCTTGACCCGCGTGCAATTGCGGCACCACTGGTGGCCTGCAAAAGATGGCCGATCAGCGCGCTGGCAATACGTTCGTCGAACAACACAGGAAAGGCACCTGTTTTTGGTTTGCGTGCGCCGACACGTTCAACGGCACGGGCGGCGGCGCGGATGCCAATTTCAGTTGCATCGCGCAGGTCCGCCCCGAAAATGCGGCTGTCATAGTCGTAGTCACGTTCCATATTCGCGCCTGTGCCGCTGATGGCGACACACGACAGGCCGCGACTTGTGCGGCTGTATCCTGCGGAAAACCCGTTGGACGCGGACATATGAATACGGTTGTGGCTGTAGCCCGCAGATGCGGACTGGACCTGACTGATGTCTTTGTTTTGCAATGCGGCGGCCTCTGCGCGGGCGGCATCGGCTTGCAGGGTGGCGGGGTCAGGCTCGTCGCTTGGATCATATAACTGCAGCGCGGAATTATCTGTCATCGCAGCCAATTGCGACGGATCAGCAAGGCCTGCATACGGATCGTCGGGGGCTTCTTTTGCCATGGCAATCGCGCGATCGGCCATTTCGCGCAGGGTGTCAGGCTTGGTGTCCGATGACGACACGCAGGCTTGTCGTTGACCGACCATAACGCGCAGGCCGACGTCAATCCCTTCGGACCGATCCGCATGTTCAAGCGCGCCACCGCGCACGTCGATGGAAATGGATGTGCCGTCCACGGCAATGGCATCGGCCTGATCGGCACCCGCACGGGCAGCGTAATCAAGCAGTTGTTGGGTCAGATCAGACAGGGGATTTGGCATGCGATATCCTTTGGTTCCTGTCTCAGGTAATCTGCGGCGCGGGGTGCTGCAAGACCCCGCCGCGCCGCGCCTGTGTTTACTGGACGCGTTGACCGTTGGCGATCACGTGACCTTGGTCGTTGATCTCGATCTTGGAGGACAGTTCGTCATCACCGACAGACCGTGCAAACATACCCATCATCATGCGGCCCATCATGGCTTGATCTTCGGGGATCAGGCCCATTTTGACCAAGCTATCGATCAAGGCATTCCCACCTTTCAGGTTCATCGTCAGCTCGCCTGTCGGGCGGGGCATACCGTCGAATGTTTCCAGATCAGTGTTGTCGAACGTGAAATCACCAAGGCCCGTCAACGCGGCACCGCCAAGCTTCAAAGACAGGTTATTCAGTGTCAAAGCGTTCAGCTCTCCTGGAACATCTGCCATGGCGATGGCATCTGCTTGTGCGGGATCAATGAGGTCAAAGAACAGCTTGGCCTTGCCAGACAAATCAATCAGCAATGTCGCCGGATCGTGGGGCAGGGCACCCGTTGGGTCGGCCATCATCCAGATCACTTCATTGACCGAAAAATCAGTCAGGTTCACGCGCAGCCCAAAATCGGCAGGCTCTTGGGTTTTGGCCAAGGGCATATCAAGGCCGATACCGTACTCTGCCATCGATAGCTCGATCGGGAACGGGATATCTGCGCTGTTAATCGCGACATTCATGTCCGTTACAGCGGTGTCATAGCTGACATGGGTGTCGGTCAATATGGCGTTCATTGATCCGGGCCCGGTGCGCACGGTGCCAGACGTTTGCACGCCTTCAGAATTGACATCAAACAGATAGCTACCGGATCGATAGCTGTACCCACCATCAAACCCGAGCCCGTTCACCAGCAGGCTTGCGGCGTCTTCGGCGGCCTCACCGATTGGCATGGTGCCGTGGCCTTTGATGCCCAAACCTTCGACTTTGCCAGTGAAGGTAAAGTAATCACCGGGAACCTCGGGCGAAACAGCATCGGCGAGAATATCAAGCGACGCAGCAGCCAGATCATAGTCAACTGTGCGCAAATCGCCAGCTTTGGAAGTGTATGACCCAGACAGGCCATTTGCGATCATGCGAAAATCAGCATCGACCTTTTCGCCGTCTTCGATGATGTCGCCGACAGAAATACCGTATTGGTCTGCCGTCAGGTCATAGATCATTTCGTCAGGCGTGCCGCTGACGTTCAAAACCAAGCCGGACTGGGTCACGGTCATTTTCACTGTAGCACCGTCATCGGATGCAATATCAATGGGGTAGGATGCGGCCATCTGGACAGTGACGGTGCCGTCACCGTTTTCAACAAACATCAGGTCGCCCATCGTTGCGGTGATATCACTGAATTCGTCATCGATCGTCAGCACAATATCGGACACTGTCAGGGTGTCGCCCTGCATCGTCTCCGCCCCGACAGAAAGCCCATCATCGCCATAGAGTGACAGGTTTTCCTGCCAGTCGGCCCAGACTTGGGCGGCTGTAACATCAGCTGCGGCTGTACCTGCAGATAAGATCGCAGCAGCGCATACCGCCCCGCGCATTCCTGGGAATGAAGTCATCGTCGTGTCCTTTCGGTAAGTGGCCTTTTCCTTGCACATCGGGGCGGGGCCGCTAATTTCACTGCAAACCTAACGATTCCGGTGGTCAGTAAAAAGGGATGAGCGATGAAAAACTTTGATTTGAGCGGGAAAACGGTCCTGATCACGGGGGCAAGCCGCGGAATCGGCAAGGCGGCGGCCTATGCTTTTGCAGATGCGGGCGCCAATGTGGCCCTGATCGCGCGCAGCGTTGATGAAATTGCACAGACGGCTGGGGATATCGGGCCACGGGCTTTGGCGATTCCTTGCGATGTATCCCGACACACCGAGGTAGAGGCCGCTGTGAACGCGACCGCTGCAACCTTTGGCGGGCTTGATGTACTGGTCGGCAATGCTGGCGTAGTGGAGCCTATCGGGAACCTTGTCGACACCGACCCCGATGCATGGGGGCGGCTGATCGATATCAACCTTAAAGGGGCCTATTATGGGATGCGCGCGGTCATGCCGGGGATGATCAAACAAGGGCACGGTACGATTTTGACGGTATCATCGGGTGCAGCCCACGGCCCCGTCGAAGGATGGTCGGCTTACTGTAGCTCCAAGGCAGCCGCATATATGCTAACACGCACCGCCGACATCGAGGCCTGCGCGCAAGGATTGCGGATTATGGGTCTTTCACCCGGTACGGTCGCAACCCAGATGCAACGCGAGATTAAGGCGTCGGGCATCAATCCGGTCAGCCAGTTGGAATGGTCAGATCACATCCCGCCCGAATGGCCCGCGCAGGCGCTCGTTTGGATGTGCTCGCCAGAGGCAGATGCATATCTCGGCACCGATGTGTCGCTGCGCGAGCAAACGATCCGTGATTTGGTCGGCCTTTCGTGATCCGCAGTAGCACGGATGGCGATTGCCTGATCATCACGTTGGACCGACCTGACAAAGCAAACGCATTGACGCCTGATATGTTGGAAAAACTTGCTCAAACCGTCGAAGGGGCGACTGCCAAGGTGGTGATCTTGACGGGTACAGGGCGGGTTTTTAGTGCAGGCGCCGATCTGGATGCAGCGCGCGCGGGTCTTGCAAAAAGTCCCCTGTGGGAACGTCTGTCGGGTGCCGTCGCAAACTATGCCGGACTGACGATAACGGCGATCAACGGGACAGTCGCGGGCGGGGCCACGGGGATGGTGCTTGCCTGTGATCTGCGCATATCGGTGGCCGAGGCCAAATTCTTTTACCCGGTCATGCGCCTTGGATTTTTGCCACAACCCAGCGACGTGAAACGGCTGGGAGCATTGGTCGGCCCGGCACGCACAAAATTTATCCTGATGGCGGGACAAAAGGTGCCTGCGGGTGACGCACTTGGGTGGGGTTTGGTCGATCAAATTGTCCCCGCAGAAGACCTGATAGGGTCTGCAAAGGTGTTGGCAAGTGACGCACTGGCAGCGTCCCATGCGCATATCACCGCGATCAAGCGAATGATCTGAATGCTTGATTTGCCTTCATACAAAGGGCACTAGACCCCAAACCAAACAGGGACAGGTTGTACATGGAAGAACCAAACGCATTGGTCGTAAAGGCCACTGAGATGTTCGGCATCGGCTATGATCTTGCGATGGGGTGGCTTCTGTCGCCCGCGGCATGGGTGCAATTTGCGATGCTTGTGGGCGCGTATGTACTGGCATGGTTGGTCAACCGGTACGTGACACCGCGCTTGGCTGCTCTACTGACCCCGCCTGTGGATAGCACGAGCCTGCTGACGAAAATCCGGCGCTATGTGCTGTTGTTCTTGCCATTGCTGCTGCCGCTTTTCGCGTATGGTTTCACGGCAATCGGCGAGCAGGTGGCGCGGTCATTGTTCGGATCCGGGGCCGTCATTGCATTCGGGAAGCGGGTGTTTTTGTTTCTCGCGCTGCGGGTGTTCGCACGGGACATTTTGACCGATCCGTTCCTGCACCTGCTTGGAAAATTCGTCGTGATCCCAGTTGGTGCACTTTATGCGCTGGGCATTCTTGATCCGGTCATTGTGGGGCTTTCTGAAGCACGGGTAAGCATTGGGAACATCGGGTTCAGTGTGTTGGCCGTCTTGCGCGGAGTAATCGCAGGCAGTCTGCTATTTTGGCTTGGGCATTGGTCGAACACGCAATCTGCCGACTATATTGAGCGGCAAAAAATACGACCCGCTATCCGGCAATTGCTAACGAAGGTGGCGGAATTCAGCATCTTTGGCTTCGCGTTCCTTTTGCTGATGAACATAATGGGCGTGGATCTTGGGACCTTGGCTGTCTTGGGCGGGGCGATCGGTGTTGGCTTGGGCTTTGGCCTGCAAAAAATCGCATCGAACTTCATCTCGGGTGTGATCTTGCTGGTTGAAGGGCAGGCGACAGTTGGTGATTACGTCGAACTGGACGGCGGCGAGGCGGGCACGATCATTAAAATGACGGCGCGTGCAACAGTTCTCGAGACATTCGATGGGCGTTGGATCGTTGTTCCCAACGAGGATTTCATCACAACGCGCGTTGTGAATTATTCGGATTCTGGATCAGCAAACCGATTGGAAGCGGCGTTTTCGGTCAGCTACGACACCGACATCAACGCGATCCCCGCAATCATTGAAGCGGCAGTGGCCAAGCATCCTGGCGTGCTGGATGCACCAGAACCGCCTGATTGCGAGCTGCGCGGATTTGGCGATAGCGGCATCGATTTTGTGGTCGAATTTTGGGTCAATGGCATCGACGACGGGAAAAACAAATACACGTCCGACGTTCTGTTCCTCATCTGGAACGCACTGCGCGACAAAGGTATTGAAATTCCGTACCCGCACCGCGTGATTGAAATAAAAGGTGGGATGCCACAATGAAAGATGCGCTAATTATTGGTGCCGGACCTGCGGGTTTGATGGCCGCCGAAGTGCTCGCGACGGCAGGGATGTCTGTGACGGTTGCAGACGCAATGCCGTCTGTCGGGCGCAAGTTTTTGATGGCGGGAAAGTCGGGATTGAACCTTACCAAGAATGAAGACCCTGACAGTTTTCTGGCTGCTTTTGGCGACATCCCCGATGCAATGCGCGATGCGGTTACGGCCTTTGGTACAGCCGAGATAATGGCGTGGGCCGATGGGTTGGGGCAGCCGCTATTCACCGGTTCAACAGGGCGCGTGTTTCCAAAGGCGATGAAGGCGTCACCGCTTTTGCGCGCATGGATGGCGCGGCTGACGGATTTGGGTGTTGCTTTGCAAACGCGCTGGCGCTGGGCTGGATGGGATGACGGGCAGGTTGTGTTCGATACACCTTCTGGCCGTACTCTGCTCAATCCATCGCGGACTATTTTGGCGCTGGGTGGCGCAAGCTGGTCGCGGCTTGGATCGAATGGCGAATGGGCGACATACCTGTCGGATGATGTGGCCCCGTTCGTGCCTGCCAATATGGGGTTTGTGGTCGACTGGTCGGCGCATATGGCGCCGCATTTTGGGAAACCGATCAAGTCTGTTGCCTTATATGCGGGTGATACCGTGTCGCGCGGCGAGGCTGTGATTTCGGCACAAGGCATTGAAGGCGGTGGCATCTATGGGATCAGCCGCGCCTTGCGTGAAGGGGCGGCATTGACGGTCGATCTTCTGCCGGATTGGTCGGTGTCAAAAGTGGCATCTGCCCTTGCGCGTCCACGTGGAAAGATCAGCTTGTCGAACCATCTTCGCAAAACCTTACGGCTGGACCCACAAAGTATTGCGCTTTTGTCTGAATTTGGGCGACCATTCCCCGATGACCTGGCGTCATTGATCAAGGCGCTACCGATACGGCACAATGGGCCTCGCCCGATCGACGAGGCGATTTCCAGTGCGGGCGGGGTGTTGTTTTCGGCACTTGACGGTTTCATGCTGAAAAACAGGCCGAGCGTTTTTGTGGCTGGCGAAATGTTGGACTGGGAAGCGCCCACAGGCGGTTACTTGATCAGTGGGTGTCTTGCCTCGGGGCGGGCAGCGGCGTTGCAGGCGATTACGGACTAGGCTGCGTGCCGAAAACGCGGTGCAACATAGCCAAACTGCGCCATATCCCAGCCATAGCGGTCGATCATCATGGACGTTGATCTGGCATTGTATCGGTCCATCCATGTGTCTTGGTCCGACATGCTGGTGTGAGATGTATCAAAGCTGGGGGCGATGCCGAGTTCGACCAAGACCGGCGAAAGGTCCTCTTCTATGGCTTCTGTACGGACCGTATGGTTTATTTTGCCTGCCTCCCACGCTTTTGCGGACCATGGCCCATGGCGACGCCAGCGCGGACTGCTGCGGGTGCCCGCACCGGTTCCATCAGGTTTTGTGTTGCGAAGCCAGTGTTGAAAACTGGGCAACCCGATGCCTGCCATATGCCTCATTTGCCAAATTGTGTCGGTCTGGGCAATCCGGTCATACAGGCGTGCTAAACGCGAAAACGGATGTTCAGTCATCGAGACCCGTAAATAGCTACGAAAAGCGAGCCCCATGCAGTCAAACTGCCACTCTGCCTCTTGCGGGGACATGCCATGAAAAAACGGATTTTCACTGCTTCGATCACGCTCGTGCACAATCTTGACGTCGCCCCAAGGAGATAAGGCATGCAAGACACTGCCCCCGGCACCAAGTGGATCTGCAAAGACAATAAACCGGCGTTCGTGTGATACAATCATACGCATGTCCTCGCATGTATTGGTAAAAAAGTTGTTAATCGGACACGGATCATGCGGCGAACCGGTCACAATTCGCGCATGTCGCCTTGATTGGTGCAATTCGGGATTCCAATCGTGCGGCGGTGCGGCTACAGGTAATCCCCCCTAAAATTAGTGGTGTTCAAAAGTAGAATTTTCTCGGCAAGATATCTGAGGAGATTTTTGATGAAGACAGCACGATTTAGCGACGCACAGATCATGGGTATTTTGAGGCAGGCGGAGAGCGGTGTGCCG
>JAGSGF010000029.1 GCA_023955335.1 Yoonia sp. | reverse complement strand
TCTGTGCGTCGCTAAATCGTGCTGTCTTCATCAAAAATCTCCTCAGATATCTTGCCGAGAAAATTCTACTTTTGAACACCACTAATTTTAGGGGGGATTACCGGATCACCGCCCAGCTTCATTGTGCGGCACGCCCAATCCCCTGACAGCGTGGTGCCAAGCGGGGCGAGCGGCTGACCCTCCATCGCGTCTTGGAGCCAATCCACATCGCCACGGCTGCCGCCAGATATGGCTTGCAGAAACGCGCGGCCAGCGGTGTCGTGATAGGCATCAAGGCGCAGCTGTTCTTGCGGTCGTATCGCATCTTGGGCCACCACAGGGTTGGCGCAGAGCAAGGCGCATGTCAGTGCACGGATCAAAATGGTTCGCTGCTATGCTGACGAAGAACGGCTATGGATACGATTTCTAACGCACGCACATGGGTGCCATGCAGGTTGACGCGCGGCGCGCAGCCTTCGTCGTGGGCTTGGAGGAACCGGCTGGCGCAAAGACACCAACCGTCGCCAGCCTTGAGGCCCGCAAACCCAAACTCGGGGCGCGGCGTGCTCAGATCATTGCCGACATATTTAGAGAACGCCAAAAACTCGTCCGTCATGACCGCGCAGACCGTGTGGCTACCGGCGTCTTCCGCACAAGTATCGCAGGTCCCGTTGCGGAAAAATCCGGTCATGGGGGCGGTGGAGCAGGTCTGCAAGGTACTACCAAGAACGTTGAACGACGGGTCTTTTTCCATATCAATCTAGGCTTTCTGCGATAGCGCGAAACATGGCGATGTTTTCATCCGCAACGCCATCGTCGCGAAAGTTTCGGTCGGCACCGTGGGTGGCCACAACGACGTTGCGACCTTGGTCAATATAGATGTATTGGCCGTAAATGCCACGGGCAAGGAACTGACCCGATGTGGCGCCATCAGGAATCCACCATTGGTAGCCATAGCCGATTTCGCCGTCCTGTGTGTTGGCGCTTGGGGCTGTGCTTTCAGCGATCCAATCGGCGGGCACGATCTGTTGGCCCTCCCAGATGCCGTCTTGGGCGAACATCTGACCAAAGCGGGCGTTGTCGCGGGTGGTTGTGTTCAAACCGCCCAGCACAAAGGCGACGCCATAGCCGTCTGTCAGAAAATATGGATCAGCTTCAAACCCCATTGGGCCGATGATTTTCTCGATCAATAGGTCCACGATGCTGCGTCCCGTCGCACCGCGAATGATCATGCCGATCACATGGGTGTCGATGGACACATACTGCCAGCGGTCGCCTGGCGTGGCATCTGTTTTGGTCAGATCGGCGGTGAACCCGTCCATAGAGCGACCAAGCGCCAGCACACGGCCCATGCGATTGATGTCTGATGATTGATCCAGATAGTCCTCGTTGAAGGTCACGCCCGACGACATCTGCAACACATTGCGGATGCTTGCGGCGGCATAGGCAGAGCCTGCCAGTTCGGGGGCGTAATCGGTTACAGGCGCATCAAGATCGGCGATCGCGCCCTCGGAGACCAAAACGCCCAGCAAGGCAGATAGATAAGATTTCGACACGGACCAGTTGATCCGCAGATCTGACGAGGTGGTGCCTTGGAAGTAATCTTCAAACGCGATCTTACCGTCTTTGAGCACCACAAGCGAGGTGACAGCACGGGTCCCGATCCATTTGTCAACGGCAGCGGGCAATGTCGGCGCGGGTCCTTGCGCCAGCGGGGCAGGGTCGTCAACTGCGCGGGTGAGCGGGACAGTCAAAAATGCGGCGTCCATGTTGGAGAAGTTGGTTACGATTTTCGCTTGAGAAAACAGGCTGTTCACGGCCAGCAGTCGGCTAACTTCTTCGCGTTTGATCAGTGCGATGATCGCGAGCACGGTGACGGATAGGGCCAAACCCCAAAATACCCATTTGAAAAATGACGACATGTCTATCCCTTCCATTGCACCCATTGCCCGTGGAAATCTACGCGACCCAGATCAAGTGTGATGTCCCCGGGCCAAATGCGCAAGGTCATGGCCGCACCCGGACTTTGCCCATCGGGCTCCATGCCAAACCATGCAAGAGGGGCGTCCTTGGTCGCCTTTTCACCGGCGGCGGCGATCATTGCAGCACCGCGGGCTTGTACGTCAGCGGGAAAATATTGCCATGCGATGGTATGATAAATCAGATGGGTTTGGCCCGCGATGTGGCCCATTTGACCAGCCAACCAGTCAATCGCATCCGCTTGATCCACTTGTGCATCAAAGGCGTTAATGGCGGCAACAGTGCGGGCCATGCGGTCCGGCTGATCGGGCCAAAGATACGCACGCAGTCGAAGCTGATCAGTGGGGTCTTTTGGATTGAGCGGGTTCAGATCGACGCCGCGCCGGGCGATGACGACGACGTCGGCATCGGGCGGCGCTTGTCCCTCCCAATCGGGCGTTAGGATTACATCGGCACCTGTTTTCCCAAAGCATTTGCCGCCAAGGTTGGCTGCAAATTGGTCCCACATTAGGTTTAACCCACCGCTTGCGCCAAGTTCGGACAGGCGCATTGGCAAACCAAATCTGCCGGCTAAAACCTGACCCACAGCAATGAGCACAGCGGCGCGGCGGACTTCATTCGTTTGTGGCGGGCTATCGACCCAATCGGTCAAAAACGTATCCTCACGAACCATTGCATCCGCCACAGCGGCCCAAAGGGTGTCGTCGCCCACGACATAAGGGGGGTACACGGCTGCTAAGGAATCGGCGTTTATCACCAGCGCATGTAGCCCACCTGCAAGGCGCAGAGGCAAGGATTGCGCATTTGGTCCAATGTCGCCTTCCCATGTGAAATAGCGGTCCCGCAACCGCGTATCAGGCCAATCGCGGCTGCCCAAAAGGGCGCAAAGTTGGCCCATAAACGGAGACCCTAAGGCGGCACAGGTCTGGCCTTGAAAGGCGCACGCCTGAGACAGTGCAGGCGGCATCACTTGAAACGATCAGTCAACTTCTGCAACGCCGTGCGCGTATCCTGAGGTGGGGCCTCGGGTGCGGCAGGTTTGGGCTTTTGGGTGGAACTTGACGACCGCGCCGGGGTCAGGCGCAAGCCAATCGTATTGAGAAACTTGGCATTATCACCCGCCACCAGATGGGTGATACCATCGGCAATGCCGCGCAACTCGTCATCCAGCCATTCGGCGTCAGCTTTGGGGAAGTCGCGCAAAACATAGCCCGCGACGGCATCCTTATGGCCGGGATGACCAATGCCCATCCGCACGCGGTCGTAATCAGGGCCGATATGTTGGTGGATAGACCGTAATCCGTTGTGACCTGCGTGGCCGCCACCGGTTTTGACACGAATCTTGGCGGGGGCCAAATCAAGCTCGTCATGGAACACAATCACATCTGCAGGATCGATTTTGTGGAACCGAGCTGCCTCGCCGACGGCTTGACCAGACAGGTTCATGAACGTCTCAGGTTTGAGTAAGATCACCTTGTCCGACCCAATGCGGCCCTCGGACACTTGGCCCTGAAATTTGGCGCGCCACGGGGAAAACCCATGAGCAGATGCAATTTCATCCACAGCCATAAAACCGATGTTATGACGATTATGGGCGTATTTCGCGCCCGGATTCCCAAGACCAACAATTAATTTCATTCGGGCACATTAAGGGGGCAATTAGACCAACGCCAGAGCCGGCCCACCTGTAACCCAACAAAAAAGGGCACCCCAAATAGGATGCCCTTTCAAATCTTGCGCAACGGTGCAGATTATTCTGCGGCGGCGTCGTCACCAGTTGTTGGGACAGCGTCAGCAGCAACCTCTTCGTCTTCGTCGTCGCCCTCAGCAATCAATGCACGTGGCGCAGAAATGTTTGCGATGACAAAATCACGGTCGGTGATTGTTGGCTTCGAACCTTCTGGCAGTGTGATCGCGCTGATCGAAATGGTATCGCCGATTTCGACAGCAGCCAGATCAACCACGAGGCTGTCAGGAATATCGCCAGCAAGGACTTCCATCTCAACATCATTACGGACAACAGTCAGAACGCCGCCCTTTTTGATGCCGACACATGTGTCTTCGTTGATGAATTCAACAGGGATGTTCAGCTTCACACGGCTTGTACGCTTCAGGCGCATCAGGTCGATGTGAATTGGCAAATCCTTAACGACGTGACGCTGAATACCGCGGCAGATGACGCGAACGTCGTCTTGGCCTTCGATTTTCAGGTTCTGCAGCGTGGACATAAAGCCACCCTTGCGCAAACGTGTCAGCAGATAGTTAAACGGAATGTTGATCGCGATAGGGTCTTCACCACCACCATAAACAACACCCGGTACCAATTCGTCACGACGTGCTTGGCGGGCGGCCCCCTTGCCTGTCCCCGCGCGAAGTGTGGCGTCTAGATCTGGAATCTTACCAGCCATTTGTAGTCTCCAATAAATAAGGGGCCGTCCTCCAAGGGTGAGCGGCCCGGTTAGAAATCGGTCTATAGGGGGGAATCGGCTGCGTGAAAAGAAGTTTGTGGGTGCAAAACCGCCAATTGGGACGATCTAACACATTCTTTCAAGGTGCGTCGTGTTTTCGGCGGTTCCTCATCAGATATGAATAAAGCGGCAAGGTTCGCGAAAGAGCCCAAACCGACCAATACGCGCGTCGTGCCCAACGGCGGCTTATAGAATGTGTCTGTGTGGAATTTTCGACGCAATACGTCGGAATTGAGCAAGTATTTCCGTCCGCCGGGCTTCTTGCTCATTGTAAGTGCGCGCGAAGAGGAAGCATCTTATGTCATCACCGTTCACAGAATTTCTGCATTCAGCCAATGCGGACAATATCCCTGATGAGATGCTCGGCCTTGGCCGTAAATGGTTGCTTGATCTTCTTGGGGTCGCGGTCGGTGGAACCGAGACCACGATGTCGGTTATTGTGCGTGATCATGCAGCAGAACATTTCGCCCCAGGTCGGCGCAAGGCGCGTATGCTTTTTGATGGTCGTCAGGTCAGTCCCTCTGGGGCTGCACTTGCCGGGGGGATGACAATTGATGCGCTGGATGGCCATGACGGGCACAAACTGACGAAAGGCCATGTCGGATGCGGCGTACTCCCCGCTCTTTACGCGCTCACACAAGCCGAGGGCCTATTGGATGATCGAGAGTTCCTCGCGTCATTGGTCGTCGGGTACGAGATTGGTACGCGTGCAGGGATCGCGTTGCACCGTACGGCTTGCGACTACCACACATCAGGTGCGTGGATATCCATTGCCGCTGCGGCGCTCGGCGCGCGCGTGATGGGACTGGATACAGGTCGAACACGCGAAGCGATTGGTATTGCAGAATACCACGGGCCGCGCAGCCAGATGATGCGCGTCATTGATCACCCGACGATGGTCAAAGATGGCTCTGGCTGGGGCGCAATGGCAGGTGTTTCAGCAGCCTATCTTGCGGCAGACGGGTTTACAGGCGCGCCAGCAATTACGGTTGAGGGCGATGATGTGTCCGACCTGTGGGATGATTTCGGGCAGACGTGGCGGATTAAAGAACAGTATTACAAGCACGTCCCCGTGTGCCGTTGGGCGCAGCCGCCGTTGCAGGCCGTTCTGAACCTTCGTGAGGCGTATAACCTGACATCCCAAGATATCGAGAAAATCGAAATCACAACTTTTCATCACGCCAAGCGGCTCGCGACCCGAACCCCGAAAACGACCGAAGAGGCACAATACTCAACCGCTTATCCGACCGCCGTCGCCATGGTGCGCGGGCAGGTCACCCCCGAGGACATCATGGAAGACAGCTTTGCTGATCCCGAGATTCAACGCCTTGCGGTGGGCATGACCATACTAGAAAACGAACCCTACAACGCTGCGTTCCCAGCCAAGCGTATTTCCAGCGTTACCTTGACCCTGAGAGATGGTCGGAGGCTTATCTCTGGTGACACAGAGGCAAAGGGCGATCCCGAAGCGCCGGCAACGACGCACGAGGTGCGCGAAAAATTCCATGCATATGCGCAGCCTAGATTGGGTGCCAATCGGTCTAAAGCATTAGAAGATGTTGTTGATAAATTGGGCAGCGGTGGTGGATTGAATGCGCTATCAGACATCATTTTTTCGCCGCCAAACAGGTCGAACGAACCGCAATGACATCCTGCTTTGCCGGGAAACTAGCGCTGCAAATAGATCTTTTAGGCGGGCGATCATTGTTGCCATAACAACAGCAACAATGTCCAGTGGTTTCAACGGGATGGTGTGACTGACGATGCAGCGCTTGATACGGCGGTGGTGGCGGATCTGTTGTGGGATGTTGGCGAGGATATGACTGACGTTATGTTTGCATAAACGCAGGCTCCCTCTTCACCTGTGCAGGGAATAAAATGCGCGAATAGCAGCTTTGGACAACACCTTGGCACATGATGCAGCCCCGCAAACCTTAAGACAGTTAACGGGGCCTGAGCTTGGTCAGCCTTTGGCATTTCAAGCTATTCGATCCGTAATTGAAGCGGATTTATTGCTGTATCGATTCCAAGTAAAGCGCAAGCGAGAGCATCCGCGCACGAACGATCGTTTCAGTCCCATAGTTGATCCCTGCGGAATCTGCGTCGCTAATTTCAGATCTGAAACGCGCGCCCCAAATCGGCATCGGATATCCATGACCTCTGGTGCCACTGCGACCATCGATCGTCTGAATGACTTCCAACATCGGGAATGCACCATCATTTGCTGCAGACAGGCCTGTTAATGGCGGCACCGGAACTGTCATTAATTCCGCCAAGGGGCCATCCCCTGCGGCGCCTTCACCATGGCAGGTGGCACATGTGTTCATGTATTCGGCTTTTCCGATCTCATCGGCCAAGGTGACCGCCGGATATAGCAAACTGATAAGTGCAAAGGTGGCTGCGCGATTAAAGTGTTTCATACTGTCCTCCAAGCTTTGATTCAAAACATTTTCTCACTGACATCATGATCCGGAGGGCAGCCTGCTGATTGATTTAAATCAATCATCGATAACGAACCGGTCCTGTCATCGGGTCGAATGCCCCACGTGGTTCGCTCTTTCCGTGTATGACGTTGCGCGTAATTTAACCGCCTCTGTGCTTGCTACGAGTATCGCCAGCGGACCCCTTCAGGGCCAGCGGTCAGACCCGCGCACAGATCGCTTGCGTTATTGACTGCCGGACATCGGGAACACATGACTGCTTCTGGCCCAAAGCCGATCTTGGCAACCGTTTAGGGGTGCTGGAATGCGCCGAAACTCAAACAATCACGAATGTGGATCGCAGAAAACTGTCCTGCCAGATGTCGGGCTTTGCGCAATCGACTTGGTGATAACAACGAATTAAGGTCACAGGTGAAATAAGAAATGACCCAATGAGCGTTCTTCTCAAAACAACGACACTTGTCGTGTCTGCAATTATGGCATGCGCACCGATTTCATCGATAGCACAAGATGCAGCGAGCATGACCGCTGATGAGATAAAAGAGAGATTTTCTGCACAAAAGACCCGCAGCCTTGACCTCGCGATCCCGAGTGAAGCTGGCGCATTTGTGAAAGTGTTCATGAATGAAACGGCCAATACACCCTTCATGTTTGAAGTCGGATCGGCAGCCCTAATTGGGCATGAAGCAGAAAAATTCGAAATCCTCTGCGAAGATCTGATTCTCTCGGGCAACGTAAAATTCGAAATCTTTGGGTTGGGTGATGCCGCCTTGGGTGTAGTTCTTGGCCAACAACGCGCCGAAGTCCTTAAGACTGCGCTTGTTGAGAGTTGCGGTGTATCTGAGGGCACATTTGTCGCTTTGGCACGAAATTAAACACGCGCGAACGGCTGTGGGTTATTGACAGCCCCCTGCCGCCCAAGACCGCAACACTTGCTTGAATGATCCGCCGTAGGGGTGCTGTTTTACAAGCGACCGATCATTGGTCTGGCCTTCATAAACATGCGACTGTGTGCACAGCGCGTCACGGGTCCATTGGTGGCAATTACTACAACTTTTAGTTTTCCAATATGTTTCTGGCAGGTCTGGGACCGGCGGGTAAAGTGGCGAGCCGCTTATGAGTTCGGAGATGCTAAATCCGATCAATTCCTCTGCCCCGTTTTCGATCAACCCGGCAAAAGTCACCCCCTCCTGCAAGTCCATCGTTGCAAGCGTGTTGCTCAAGGGGTGTGCACTATCTTTCTTGATCGCCAGCAGATTTTGCAGAACCTCTGAGGTGTAGTAGTTATCTGAATATTTCATCAGATAGGATTCAAGGCTTTCAACGGAGCCGACAGATACAGCGCTTTCAAACGACATGATTTCCTCGGCATCCGGCAGCTGAATTTCTGTCGGAGCTTCGGCGTCCGCCGCAGCAATCATAGTGGCCGACAAAAGCGCTCGGGCATCTTTGGCGCGATCGCTGTCAGGATAAGCCCGCAAAAACAGCATAAGCTGCACTGGATCGTCAGATTGTCGAACGGTCTCCCAAAGCTGCTCTTGCGCCAAAACTTCAGGCGCAAGTGCAACCTTTTGCGCAAAGCTGAAATCAGTAGTCAATTACGACGTGTCCCATGGCGTTTGCAGGCCACCGCTTTGATCCAGAACTTCGACGCGTACTTTTTTAAAGACCTGCTCGATCAGCTCTCCTGGTGCTGCGATTTGCGCCAACAATGCGGTCGTAAACGTGCTGTTCGCACCCAGGCCATCGTACGCGACATTTCCCGGCTCTGTGGCATAGCTCAAGAACGTACCTGTCGGGGCCTACATCTCGGCCAATCCGTTGCTGTCAAAATCGGGCAGGTCTTGAAATGGATTGTTCCGGCAGGCGTCAAGAATAACCATATTGGTGCGGTTCTTGGCCGAAGACATTTGGCGCAAGATCGCACCAGCCTCGACGGCAACCAAGTCAAGATCAGCCGCATCAGTGACAACTGTATCTGTGGGCAACAGGTAATTGGTTCCGAAACTCTGGACGGCGTGGCCCGCATAGAAAAACAGTCCTGTTGTTTCTGGCCCCGCATTGCGCAAATCGCGGCCAAACTGCGCGACAGTGCGCCGGAAACTGGGTAAATCCGCATCGCGTAATAGTGTCACTGTAAAGTTAAGTTCAGCGAGCGCATCAGCGATTTGAGCAGCGTCGTTACTAGGATTGTCCAGCGCCCCAACCTGATCGTAAGCGCCATTACCGGTCACTAATGCAATGCGTGGCTCGGCGATCGCCGATTGCATCAAAATCAAGGATACCATCACAGCCGCTGCAAGTCGTTCAATTAGGTGCATTTGGGGCCTTTCAGTCGGGCATGTTGACGCGATGGCCCAGTCAACCACCATCCATACTGGATACACCTGACAACAACTAATATCGCAACGACAGGTACTGGATATCGCCAAAACGGGTCACATTGGAGGCCGATATATGACCCTGCATTTGACCGTTGCTCTTTTTGTATCTGTGTTTTGCTATTTTACAGCACCATCCCCGGCCTTCGCGCAAACGCAAAGCGATTGGGTGTTGCAGTCGGACCAATCCACCTTGCGCTTTCAGACAATCAAGAATGGCTCTGTGATCGAAACCAATAGATTCCGGAAATTTGATGGTGCGATCACCGCAGACGGTCAGGCAACCATCAATATTATGCTTGATTCAGTCGACACGAAAGTTGATCTGCGCAATGTGCGATTGCGTTTCTTGCTTTTTGAGACCTTTAATTTTCCGACAGCGACGATCACTGCGCAAGTCGCGCCCAACATCTATGATCAGCTGCGCGAAGACGAGCACATTGCATTTCCTTTGCGATTTGCGTTGACGCTACATGGTCATACCCAAAGACGGCTTACCGATGTAATTGTGACGAAAGTGAACCAAACGACAGTGAGCGTTTCAACCGTTTCACCAGTTCCGGTTGGTGTCGCAGATTTTGGGCTTCGCAAGGGGTTGGATGCGCTTGAGCTGACAGCGAACGTCGACATCTTGCCAGCCGAATTGGTAACTTTCAGCTTTTTGTTTACGCGCGATGACCCGCAATAGAACGGCTCCGGTCTGGCGTTCGCATGGTCGTTAGGGTCTGATTTTCATTCCACTAGGCGACCGCCTATTATTCTGGTATTATCCCGAATAACCGAACAGCCTCAAAAAAATCAATATAATGTCATACCTCGATAACATCCGCACCTTTGTCCGCGTCTACGAGCTGGGCAGCATGTCAGCCGCAGGGCGTGATTTGCGCATTTCGCCCGCTGTAACATCGTCGCGCATATCGCAGTTGGAAATGCATTTGAGCGTGCGGTTGTTCCAGCGCACGACCCGCAGCCTGACCCCGACAGAGCAGGGCAAAGCGTTTTATGGCGGGGCCTGTGAGATACTTGGCTCGGTCGAGAACGCTGAGGCGCAGGTGGTTAACATCACAGAAAACCCCAAGGGATCACTGTATGTGGCAGCCCCTTTGGGCGTTGGTCGCCGTCTGATCGCCCCGGAGGTTCCAGGGTTTTTGGCCGCCTATCCAGAGGTGAATATCCGGTTGCGTCTGACTGACCGCAAGGTGGACCTGACGACTGAGGGCCTTGATCTTGCGTTCTTTTTAGGCAAGCCCGAAGACAGTAATCTGCGCATGCGCAAGATTGCAGATGTGGCGCGTGTGTTGTGTGCATCGCCCGCTTACATCAAGGCGCACGGCAATCCGGCAAACGGCGACGAGCTGGTGTCTGATCGCCATGAGTGCCTCAATCTGCGGTTTCCTGGCGCGACAGAATTCCAGTGGCGGTTGATGACCGAGGCAGGCCCCCAAAAAGCCCGTGTTACAGGCCGCTACGAATCCGATGATGGAGACGTATTGACCGATTGGGCCTTGTCGGGGAACGGGATCGCGCTGAAGCCGATCTTTGAGGTATCCGAGCATATCAAAGCTGGCCGCCTGATCCCCGTCGCAGTCAAAACCCCGCCCGAGCCTATCCAGATGGCCTGCCTGTTTACCCACCGTAAACGCCAGGACCCCAAAACACGTCTGTTCATGGAATACATCATCGAACGGATCGCAGATGCGGTCAACGACACGTCAATCGCACTCTAGGCCCTGCGATACGTGCTCTGGCTGAAAGGCATCCTGCAATAGACTCCTTCGCATTTTTTTTGAAAGCGCCAGCCATTGTTTTGGTTTACAACTGGCTAACTTTTATAAGGAAGCGCATGTGACCCGTTACCCTCGTGACATGACCGGATACGGAGCAAACCCACCAGCGGCCAATTGGCCCAATGGTGCCAAAATTGCTGTGCAAATCGTACTGAACTACGAAGAAGGTGGCGAAAACAACGTGTTACACGGTGACGCCGCGTCCGAGGCGTTTTTGTCCGAGATCACAGGCGCGCAGCCGTGGCCCGGTATGCGGCACTATAATATGGAATCGCTTTACGAATATGGCGCGCGCGCCGGGTTTTGGCGTGTGCACCGGATGCTCGGTGATGTGCCGTTAACGGTTTACGGTGTGGCGTCTGCTTTGGCCCGTGCGCCTAGCCAGGTTGCCGCGATGAAGGCGTCAGGGTGGGAAATCGCCAGCCACGGTCTCAAGTGGGTCGAACACAAAGACATGCCCGAGGACCAAGAGCGCGCCCAGATCGCAGAGGCCATTCGTCTGCACACCGAAGTCGTCGGTACGGCGCCACGCGGCTGGTATACGGGTCGCTGTTCCAACAACACGGTCCGCCTTGCCGCAGAGACAAACCAGTTCGCTTATGTTGCAGATAGTTATAGCGATGACCTGCCGTATTGGACCCGCTTTGGCAATTCCGATCAGTTGATCGTGCCCTATACGATGGACTGCAACGACATGCGCTTTGGTATTCAGGCGGGGTTCACCAACGGCGCGCAGTTCGAAAGTTATCTCAAGGACAGCTTTGATGAACTTTACGCTGAAGGACGCGCCGGTCAGCCTAAAATCCTATCAATTGGTCTGCATTGTCGGATCATTGGCCGTCCAGGGCGTGCTGCGGCCTTGCGCCGCGCGATCGCGTATTTCAAGTCGCATGATGATGTTTGGTTCGCCACGCGTGAACAAATTGCCGATCATTGGGCACAGGAGCATCCACCCGTGACGACGCTACAGCCTTCTGACATGGACCGCGACACATTTGTCGCTGAGTTCGGCGGGATTTTTGAGCATAGCCCTTGGATCGCATCAGGCGCGCACGCGCTGGAACTGGGTCCAACTCATAACAATGCTGCTGGCGTTCATAATGCGTTGGCCCGTATTTTCCGCACAGCGACTGAAATGCAGCGCCTTGGCGTTCTGACTGCACACCCTGATCTGGCGGGTAAGCTGGCCGCAGCAAACCGTTTGACCGCAGAATCCACTGCAGAGCAAGCGTCCGTTGGGTTGGATTCTTTGACAGATGCAGAACGTGCCCAGCTGACCAAGATGAACGACACCTACACGGCCAAGTATGGGTTCCCGTTCATCATTGCAGTGCGCGATAACACCAAGGCGTCGATTATTGCGGCATTCCAACGCCGTATCGACAACGACTGCGACACTGAATTTGCCGAGGCCTGCCGTCAGGTGGAACGCATCGCAGAGCTACGCTTAATCGAGAAGTTTGCCGAATGATCTTGATCATCGAGCCATTGACACATGCCGCATTTGCCCCGTTCGGGGATGTGTTGGATGTGACTGGTGCGCCGGACAAAAGGATCAATCAGGGCATGTGCGGGCGCTACCACGACCGCGCGACGCTAGATTTTGCAGAAGGGAAAGCCGGCATCAGCTTGTTTAAGGCTAAGGCGCGCAGCTTTCCGATTCTGCTGGATATGATGGAACGGCACCCCAAGGGGAGCCAAGCGTTCATCCCAATGTCGATGGACCCGTTTGTTGTTGTTGTCGCACCCGACGACAATGGCAAGCCGGGCCAGCCGCGTGCGTTCGTCACAACGGCAGGGCAGGGGGTCAATTATCACCGCAATACATGGCACGGCGTTCTGACGCCGTTGCATGCACCCGGTATGTTTACGGTCGTGGACCGGATCGGGGAAGGTCCGAACCTTCAAGAACATTGGTTCGACACCGCATACACCATTACAACAACCGCCGAAAATGTCAGCGCAACGACTGACATGGGTAAATAACAGAGGGAAGACAACTATGACAGATTCATCCATTGGGACACCGGAGCAGCTCCGAGATCCCAATTACACACCGGCGCTTGCAAAAGCTATTCCACTGGGCATCCAGCACGTGCTGGCAATGTTCGTATCCAACGTCACACCTGCGATCATCATCGCGGGCGTTGCTGGCTTTGGCTTTGGCGCACCGGGTGCTGATATTCCAACGCTAATCTATCTCATTCAGATGGCCATGCTATTTGCGGGTGTTGCGACATTGATCCAGACGATCGGGATCGGCCGTGTTGGCGCCAAGCTTCCAATCGTTCAAGGTACATCATTTGCATTCTTGCCTGTAATGATCCCTGCCATGATTGGTGCAGGTACCGCTGGTCTTGCTGGTCTGATGACTGGCGTTATCATCGGCGGCCTGTTCCATGCGTTCTTGGGTATGTTCGTTGGTCGAATTCGGTTTGCTTTGCCACCGCTGGTGACGGGTCTGATCGTTCTGATGATCGGTCTTGCACTGATCAAGGTTGGCATCGAATATGCAGCTGGTGGTGCAGGTGACTTTAACCGCGGCAAGCCAACTTGGGGTGGTGCATCTAACTGGTTCCAAGCTGGTGTTGTGATCTTTGTGACCTTGGGTCTAAAGTTCTTTACGCGTGGTTTGCTTTCTGTTTCTGCTGTTCTGCTTGGTCTCATCGTCGGCTACATCGTGGCCTATTTCATGGGTGATGTCAGCTTTAACGGTGTTGGCAATGCAGGTTGGTTCCAGCTTCCGAGCCCGTTCAAGTTCGGCTTTGAAATCAACTGGGCGATCATCATTGGCATGTGTCTGATGGCGTTCATCTCGGCGATTGAAACTGTTGGCGACGTTTCCGGTATCACCAAAGGTGGCGCTGGCCGTGAAGCAACAGATGAAGAAATCACCGGTGCAACATATGCTGACGGGTTCGGGACCGCTTTGGCGGGTGTATTCGGCAGCTTGCCAAACACCTCATTCAGCCAAAACGTCGGCCTGATCGCGATGACTGGCGTTATGTCCCGTCACGTTGTTACCATTGGTGCACTCTTCTTGATCCTGTGTGGCTTGATCCCCAAAGTGGGCGCAATCATCAACACAGTGCCTATCCAAGTTCTGGGTGGCGGCGTGATCGTGATGTTCGGTATGGTTGCCGCCGCAGGCGCATCAATGCTGTCTGACGTGAAATGGAACAGCCGTAACATGGTGATCTTTGCAACAGCTTTGTCCGTTGGACTTGGCCTGCAGCAAGTTCCTGATGCGATGGCATTCTTGGGCAACACAGCCAAGATCCTTTTGACGTCCGGCCTGCTTCCTGCAGCGTTCATTGCAATCGTTCTGAACCTTGCTCTGCCGGAGTCTCTGTCGGATGAAGAAACGAAGTAACGTTTGATCGACGGGTTTGGCCACAGCAAAGGCTTGCTGAGCGGCCAAGCTTAACAACAGACACAACAAAAGGGCGCTCCGGTTGGGGCGCCCCTTTTGGTATGGTGATGGGGGGCTGCGAGGCGTGCTTAGCTGGTGTTCAGGCCATAAACTTTTGTTTATGTACCTAAATATCAACCTTTTCTCTATTAATGGAGATCAGCGAAGATGCTTGTCTTGTCGGACATGAAGCGCTTCGTGTGCTTTTTTGCATTTGACCAGGAGAAACGAAATGAAGACCTTTTTACTTTCCACAACAGCCGCGCTCGCGCTCATTGCAAACGTTGGGCATGCACAATCTGTCGCAGATCAAGTTATTCCTCAGTTGCAAGCGCAAGGATATGACAGGATTGAAGTTACAAACAGTCCGAACCAAGTTAAGATTGAAGCGTTTGCCGACGGTGTTAAATTTGAAGCGATCTATGATGCGACCACAGGTGAGCTCCTGAAGGATGAATTTGAATCCGCTGACGGTGATGAAGATACGACACCGGGGGTAAGTGTCCGAACAAGAAGGGACGACTTCCTGGACGATGATGACCGCGATGATAACAGCGATGACGACGATGATGACCGCGATGACAGCGATGATGACCGCGATGACGACGATGATGACAGCGATGACGACGATGATGACAGCGATGATGACCGCGATGACGACGATGACCGCGACGACGACGATGACGATGACGACGACGATGACGACGACGATGATGACGACGATGACGACGATGATGATGACGATGATGACGACGATG
Organism: Yoonia sp.; assembly: GCA_023955335.1. Lineage (GTDB taxonomy): Bacteria > Pseudomonadota > Alphaproteobacteria > Rhodobacterales > Rhodobacteraceae > Yoonia. The sequence goes on along the minus strand of JAGSGF010000029.1, from coordinate 24,259 downwards.
ATGACGACTAGTTTGGACGCGATGGAGCGGTGATGATAAAGACTCTTATGATATGTATCGGTCTGGTGGGGTTGCCGCATTTTGCGGCAGCCCAATCTGTCGAAGATCAAGTTATCACCCAGCTACGAGAGCAAGGCTTTGTGGGGATTGAGGTCCAAAGAACATTTCTTGGGCGGCTACGGTTCGTAGCCGAGAGCGCGAGCTTTTATCGGGAATTGGTGATCAACCCACAAACTGGAGAGGTTTTGCGTGACTATGTTCGTGATGTTGAAGATGATGACGGCGATGATCGCGACCGGGCACCCCGGATTTTGAACCCTAATCGCAAATCAAGCGATACCAACACTAACGATACCAACACTAACGATACCAACACTAACGATGGCAACACTAACGATGACGCTAACGATGACGCTAACGATGACGACGCTAACGATGACGACCGCGATGACGACCGCGATGACGACAGCGATGATGATCGCGATGACGATGATGATCGCGATGACGATGATGATCGCGATGACGACGATGATGATGTCGACAGCGATGATGATGACGACGATGATAACTGATTTCCAATCAACCTTTCCTGAGGGCATTTGAGTGTTCAATCGTTAGTACATCGTCACAATTGTGCTGGTGCAGCTTATTTGTGCGGCATTTTTTGTGTCGACGATCCTATCTTCCATATTCGGATTTGCCCCCTTCAGTTGGCAGATCTACGAACTCATTGAAATTGGTGCAGCTGTCGGGCTTTTTCTTGGGATCCTTTTAGGGGTCCTTTTGTTGCGTAAGATCATGGCGAGAAATACGCACATCGAAGACCAGTTGCGCCTTGCGTCGGGTGCTTTCATGGATGTGTTGGACGAGTATTTCACCGCATGGAGGCTAACGCCGGCAGAACGTGACGTGGCACTATTTGCCATCAAGGGCATGTCCACATCTGAAATGGCAGGCCTTCGCGACGTAAGCGAAGGCACCATTAAGGCGCAGACAAATGCAATTTACCGCAAGGCGAATGTCTCGGGTAGAACACAGCTATTAAGTCTCTTTATTGACGAACTTATCAGCCGCGCTGACGAAGAATCCAAACCGGTCACTATCTGAGTGATAGCCACCGAATTGGTTCTCGGCGTTAACAAGAAAGCCCGCTGCAAAATACAACGGGCTTTCAAAGTTTCGGGTTCAAAATTTGATTAGAAATCGACCTCAATTGCGATGCCTTTGGCGACGGCCAGATCGACCACCGCAGCAGCAACGGCCAGATCCTGAAGGCCAACGCCTGTGCCGTCAAACAGTGTAATTTCATCGTCAGATGTGCGGCCTGCGTGGGTTCCGTTGATGACCGCACCAATCTGATGGACGTCGGACACGTCGATCAGGCCTTCGGCTACCGCGTGCTGTGCTTCGCCGATGGACACCGATTGCGCGACCTCGTCGGTGAATACGGTGGCGCGCGCGAGCAGCGCGGTCTCGACCTCTTGCTTGCCCTTGGTGTCGGTCCCCATGCAGGCGATGTGTGTACCCGCAGAGATGTGGTTTGCCATAACGGTCGGCGCAAATGTGGATGTGATTGAGATCACAACATCGGCCTCGACCATGCCTTCCAGCGAAACGGCTTCGAAAGGCACGCCCGCCTCGTTGGCGACCTTTTCGATGTTTGGCAACATCTCTGGATGGTAATTCCAGCCGATTACTTTTTCGAATGCGCGTTGCTCCAAGGCAGCGCGCAGTTGGAATGTCGCTTGGTGACCTGCGCCGATCATGCCCATGACCTTTGCGTCCTTGCGGGCAAGATGTTTGATCGACACCGAAGACGCCGCCGCTGTGCGTAGGGCGGTAAGGTAATTACCACCCACCATTGCCGCGACCTTGCCGGTATCAGGGTCAAACAAGAACACGGTTGACTGGTGGTTGATCAGTTGACGTTTCTCAAGATTGTGCGGCCAATAGCCGCCTGCCTTAAGACCCAATGTCAGCCCTTTTTCATCAAACCCACCTTTGAAGCCATAAAGCGCATCTTCGTGGCCAATCGCTTCGCGGATCACAGGGAAGTTGTACGCATCGCCTGCCGCCATTGCAGCAAACACTTTTTCAACAGCGTCAAAAGACGCATCGCGGGTCAACAGGTCAGCGATTTCACGCTCGGGGACAATCAGCATATTCGGCTCCATATAAAATTCGTGCGTCTGCGTGCATACCTCGCGGAGGCCAGCGCACACAGACGTCTTAGGCTGACCTCCCGCCAGCCTCCCTTTAGCTCGTTTAGTAGGCTTTGCCGCGTGCGGACACAGGCCAAACTGTTTCGACCTTGCCGTCCCGTACGCCGACATACCAGTCGTGCACATTACATGTTGGATCACAGTGGCCTGGAACCAGCTTCAGTTTGTCGTTTACTTTCAACACGCCATCAGGATCGGCTACAACGCCATGCTCGTCGGAACATTTGATATATTCCACATCTTTGCGGCCATAGATAAACGGCAAACCGGAATCGACGGATTGTGCCTTAAGGCCTGCATCAACGATGGCTTTATCCGCTTTGGAGTGGCTCATGACAGTGGTCAAAAGGAACAGCGCGTTTTCCCATTCGCCATCGTCAATCCGCTTGCCGTCTTTGTCGAGGATACGGCCATAGTCGGCGTCCATAAATGCATAAGACCCACACTGAAGTTCGTTATAAACGTTCGAGTTGCTCTCGAAGTAATATGACCCGGTGCCGCCACCGCCGACGATGTCGCAATCCAGCCCTTGGGACTTGAGCGCCTGAACCGCACCGCCAACCTGGGCGATTGCTGCGTTCAACTTTTCTTCGCGGTCGGTGTACAAGTCCATGTGCTGCATTGCACCTTGGTAGGCTTGGATGCCTGCGAACTTAAGACCGGGGGCTGCATCGATCAGCTTGGCAATGCGCACGACGTCTTGGGATGTGTTCACTCCACAACGGCCAGCGCCGCAGTCGATTTCCACCAGCGCTTCGATCTGGGTGCCAGCTGCAACAGCGGCGTCCGACAAGGCTTTGACGTTTTCAGGATCGTCCACACAGACCAGAACGCGGCAGCCGTACTTTGGCATTTCGGCCAAGCGTTTGATCTTGGCAGGCTCGGTCACTTGGTTGGACACCATCACGTCTTTGATGCCGCCGCGTGCGAATACTTCTGCCTCGGATACCTTCTGGCAGCAGACGCCGATGGCGGCGCCCATGTCTTGCTGGAGCTTCAGCACGTCGACGGATTTGTGCATCTTGCCGTGGGCGCGGTGACGCATTCCGTTGGCCTTTGCGTAGTCGCCCATCTTCTTGACGTTGCGTTCCAGCGCATCAAGATCAAGGATCAGACAGGGCGTCTGGATGTCCGCCTCTGACATGCCCGGTTTTGCAGGAATGTCATAGCCGACTTCAAAGTCGTCGAGATTTACATGTGTGTTCATCGGTATTTCCTCACTTAAGCCAAGGCAGAAGGTCAAGATCGACATTCCCGCCGGTAATAATGATGCCGACCCGCTTACCTGCGAACCGGTCTTTGTTTTTAAGGATGGTCGCAAGCGGCACTGCGCTGCTGGCCTCCATCACAATGCGAAGGTGTTTCCAAGTAAGCTTCATCGCGTCGATGATCTCATCCTCGGATGCCGTTAGAATATCCGTCACGTGTTTGGACACGAAGTGCCAAGTCAGATCCTTAAGCGGAACCAGCAGGCCATCGGCAATGGTCTTGGGCGCATCATCAGCGATGATATAGCCAGCCTTGAAACTGCGGTACGCATCGTCGGCCTGTTCAGGCTCGGCGGCGATGATCTGGACCTCTGGTGCAAGGTTTGAAAGCGTCAGGCAGGTGCCCGAAATCATACCACCACCGCCGATCGGCGCCATGACGATATCAAGCCCGTCGGTTTGCTCGACAAACTCTTTGGCGCAGGTGCCCTGACCCGCGATGACGCGTGGGTCGTTATAGGGGTGAACGAAATCACCGCCCGTTGCAGCCTGCACTTTGGCGAATGTTTCTTCGCGCGATGTGGTCGACGGTTCGCATTCGGTGATCTGCCCGCCATACCGGCGCACCGTGTCCTTTTTGGCCTGTGGCGCGGTGCTTGGCATGACAACATTGCACGGAATACCGCGACGATTGGCAGCGTAGCTGAGGCATGATGCGTGGTTGCCAGACGAGTGTGTCGCCACACCCATTTTTGCCTGCTCGTCATCTAGCCCAAACACAGCGTTCGTCGCACCACGTACCTTAAACGCGCCCGGTTCTTGAAAGTTTTCGCATTTAAAGAACAGCTGTGCACCGGTCAGCTCATTCAGAAAATCCGAGGTGCGGATTGGTGTGCGGTGAATAAACGGTTTGATCCGCTCATGCGCTGTCAGCATGTCATCATATGTGGGGATATACATCTGCAGGTATCCTTTAGGAGCCGTGACGATAGAATTCTTGGGCGGCGGCAACGCCAGACCCCAATTTGATATCCAAACCAAGATCAACCATTACCATTTCGGCGACACTGAGCCCTGACAGCATCATGGCGTCTGTCAGCATGCCAAGGTGGCCAATGCGGAACACTTTGCCCGCAACCTCGCCCAAGCCGACACCAAATGCCATGCCGTATTTGTCGGCGGCAACGGTCACAATATCAGTGGCGTTGAACCCTTCGGGGGTTTTGATCGCAGATACGCTGTCGGAATAGACGTCAGGCGAAGCGGCGCACATTTCCAGACCCCATGCTTTGACCGCGAGCCTCACGCCAGTGGCGATACGTGTGTGGCGGGCGAAGACGTTTTCCAAGCCTTCTTCTTCAATCATTTCCAGCGAAAGCTTTAGACCGCGCATCAGGCCAACTGGCGGGGTATAAGGGTACGCATTGTTTGCATACCCCGCTTCCATGTCGCGGATATCGAAAAATGTGCGGGGCAGGGTGGCTGTTTCAACTGCGGCGCGCGCTTTGGCAGAAAAGCCAACAATCGCCAGACCCGCAGGCAGCATAAATCCTTTTTGCGACCCGGTGACCGCAACATCAACGCCCCATTCGTCCATGCGGAAATCCATTGATCCGATGGACGAGACCCCATCGACGAACAGCATCGCAGGGTGACCAGCGGCATCCAATGCGCGGCGCACGGCCGCGATGTCGGATTTCACGCCAGTCGCTGTTTCATTGTGCGTGGCCAAAACCGCCTTGATTGTGTGGTTGGTGTCCGCCTTCAAAATTGCCTCGTATTCATCCGCAGGCAGGCCGTGACCCCATGGGGTTTCAACGATTTGGGTGTCGAGGCCGTGGCGCTGGCACATGTCGATCCAGCGGTGACTGAACATGCCGTTGCGCGCGACCAAAACCTTGTCACCAGCAGACAATGTGTTGGTTAGCGTGGTTTCCCAACCGCCTGTGCCAGTGGACGGGAAAATAAAGATATGCGCAGCTTCCGATTTCAGGATCCTGCGGACACCCGCGAGGACGGGGTGCAAGATCTTACCAAACATGGGCGACCGATGATCGATTGTCGGCATATAGCACGCTTGCCGGATCTCTTCGGGCATGTTGGTCGGGCCAGGGATGAATACCGGGTTTTGAAAGCTCATAGCGGTCTCCTTAGTTTATGTTTGATTAGTTTAGACCAAAACGGGTCTGAACTATACTTTTTTGAAATCGTTTTTCATAAATCGCAATTTGTCGAAAAACTATTTATTGTCAAATGCTTGAGTTTTTCATATCGTGAATGCAGTTTTCACATAATGCATGAGGCATTTTATGGTTTCCCAAGATAATGACCCGCCTACCCCACGTCGCGCGCGTGGACGCCCCCGCGATTGGAATGATAAAACCCCGCAGAATACGATAAAATCGCTTGATCGTGCGATGGAGGTGTTTGAATATTTGAGCGAGGATCAGGGCAAAGCCCTCACAACGATTGCGTCCGAGATGGGGCAATCACCAGCCACGGTCTATCGCATTTTGGTTACCCTCGAGGGGCGCGGATTGGTGGAGTTCGACCCCTCCGAGCAGATTTGGCATATCGGCCCGCAGGCGTTTGTCATCGGCGCGCGTTTCCTGCGACGCACGAGCCTTGTTGAACGTGCCGGCCCAATTCTTCGCAAGCTTATGGAGCAAACCGGAGAAACCGCAAACCTCGGCGTTGAAAAGGAAGGCGCGGTTCTGTTCCTGAGCCAAGTTGAAACCCACGCAACGATCCGTGCATTTTTCCCCCCTGGTACTTTGTCGCCCATGCATTCGTCGGGGATCGGAAAGGCCCTGCTCGCTGAAATGGACGCAGGCCGGTTGGTGCGTATTCTTGCCGATCAGGAAAGGATGGCGTTTACCGCGTTTACGATTACGGACCGCGCGCAATTAGAGGCTGACCTAAAAGACATTCGGGCGCGCGGGTATTCCATTGATAACGAAGAGCGAAATCTAGGGATGCGCTGCATCGCCGCCCCTGTTTTTGATGTGAATGCCGAAGCCGTTGCCGGGATTTCCGTTTCTGGCCCAACAAGCAGGGTCAGCCAAGAAGACGTAAAACACCTTAGTGAATCGGTGAAGCAGGCCGCAATTGCGCTCTCTGCTGCGATCGGGGGCCACCGGACAAGTTAGGTGTTTGATTGAAAGCTGGCGAAAGCCGAAAGGTGACTTGGCTTTTGTGCGTTCAACGTCATAATTTGTCTCGTAGCGAAAACCAGAGCATCGCTAAAATCAACAATGGAGACCGGAGCATGGGGCCTCCGGGGAAAGTCTGCGTTGGTACATTGGCCATGAGATCAAACCGCTCTGCCTGTCCCGCGATCGTTTCTGCTGCGATTTGGCCCGCGAGTGTGGCCATGGCCACGCCGTGCCCAGAATAGCCGGACAAGCTTAGGATGTTGCCTGTGATCCGCTCAAAATGTGGCATCCGGTTCATTGTGATCCCCAATGTGCCGCCCCATGCGTAATCGATACGGGTGTCTTTGAGCTGGGGATAGATTTCTAACATCGGTTTGCGCACAGCTTTGGCGATGTCGCGCGGAAACTTGTAGCGATAGCTTTCGGTGCCACCGAACAACAACCGGTGGTCATCTGAAAACCGAAAGTAGTTCACGACAAATTTGCTATCGGCAACGGCATAGTTATTGCGGATCAAGGCCTCTTGGGCATCAGGCGACATCGGCTCGGTTGCGACGATATAGTTGTTGATTGGCATAACACGGTCAGCAACGCGACGGTTCAAGGTGCCGAGATAGCCGTTGCACCCCAGCACGACATATTGCGCCGTTACCGTGGCCGCATTTGTCTTGACGACGGCAGGCGCTGTTTCGGGGACCGAAGTGACTTTTGATCCTTCAAAAATGCGCACACCTGCGGCGGTGGCCATACGCGCAAGACCCAATGCAAATTCCAAAGGATCGATATGCCCCGCATCCTCATAAATCGCCCCGCCATAGTATGCAGGTGAATTCACAAGGTGGCGCAACTCTTCTTGGTCTAATGCGCGGGCGCCATCGTAATCGTAGGCGTCGCGTAGATGTTGGACATAATCTTTGCTGTGTTGCACGTCTCGTTGGCGGTGGTCGGCATGGATGATGCCGCTGTGAAAGTCGGCTTTGACTAAATCGGACTTTGATAGATCGCGCACAAGATCAACAGACTGACGTGCGAGGGTCCATAGCGATTTGGCGGTGTCGTGCCCGACCAAGTTTTCCAGATCACCTTGGTCGACACGCTGGCCTTGGCCAACTTGCCCGCCATTGCGCCCCGATGCGCCGAATCCAATTCTTTGGGCGTCCAAAAGAACGACGTCATACCCTGCTTTGGCTAAATGCAATGCTGTGGACAGTCCGGTAAACCCGCCCCCGATGACACATACATCGCAAGCGATGTCGCCTTGTGCTTTGTCAAATCGGTCCAAGTGCGTGGCTTGGGCGGCGTAATACGAGCCCGGATACATACCGGACTGATCATTGATTGAAAGTAAGTCCATAGCGTTAGGCATTCAGCAATGGATATTGCCGCTCCGTTGTTAGCATCCTGTTGTGACACTCTTTGTATGCTTCTGGTTCGATGTCAAAGGGCCTACGATTGGCATTACCGGATCATCAATCCCGTGAATGCCTAGTTTTGACATGTTGCAGTATGCAGAAGAGTTGTCGGGGATCGCATTTTCCACATGAGATTGGTAGACTACGCCATGCCATCTGATTTCCCTGATCATTTCCCCCCGCGCGCCAACCGCGTTCACGAGGCTTGTGGTCCGAACGCATTCGGTTTCGCCTTTGCGCTTGCCGGACATTTGCGTGGGTCTGTTTTATGGGTGAGGGAGGCTTGGCAGGCGGATCAAATCAATCCTGCAGGGGTTAGCCCGTACATTGACCCGCACAGTCTTTTGATTGCGAAAGGCAACGATCAGACGGAGGTTCTAGCCACTGCCGAAGAGTCTTTGCGATCTGGGGTCGTGGCTTTGACGGTTATTGAGCTGACCAAGCCGATTGGTTTGACGGCGGGGCGGCGTTTGCAGTTGGCTGCGGAAGCGGGGCAATCGACGGGTCTGTGCATTGTGCCAGAAGGAACGGGCAGCAACGCGGTGGAAACGCGGTGGCACTGCACGCCGGTTTTTGACCCGACAGACTCGACTCTTCAACGGTGGGAACTTATTAAGAACAAATCAGGAACATTAACGGCTTGGGATGTACGTTGGAATGCCGAAGCGCGTCGTATCATTGTGGTTTCCGAGGCTCGCGAGCGACCGGTTCCTTAGGGCGCGGCCAATTGATGCGCCCTTTGTTCTGACCCAGCGGCAAAGTAACACAGAGCGGCTTTATTGCCTGAACCCATTGGCGACACAGCAGGGGTTGCAGCGCGGGATGGGCTATTCAGATGCGCGGGCCTTTTGTTCTGATCTGCAAAGTCATCCGGCAGATCCCGTTGGGGATCAAAGGTTTTTGCATGTCTTGGCAAGGTGGGCAAAGCGGTACTGCCCTTGGGTTGGATTAGAGGGGGCAAACGGGCTTGTGCTGGATATCACGGGTGCGGCACATTTGTTTGGCGGCGAGGCAAACCTTTTGCACGACATACATCTGCGGCTGGCACGCGCAGGTCTTTTGGTAAAAAGCGGTGTGGCAGACACGCGCGGGGCAGCTTGGGCATTTGCGCATTACGGCAATGGCGATGCGACACAGGCACACCCGTTAGATGCGATTGGCAGGCTTCCCGTGGCCGCCTTGCGATTAGAGGAAAAGACCTGTGTTGGCCTGCAACGTCTTGGCGTCCGCTTTGTCTCTGACTTAAGGGCTTTGCCCCGCGCCACGATTACCCGCCGGTTTGGATCGGCGGTTCTTTTGCGGTTAGATCAAGCGGTGGGAACACAGGCAGAAAGCATCTCTCCGTTGCCAAACCCGCCACGATATCAGGTGCGGCTGAGCCTTCCAGATCCTATTGGCCTTGAGGCGGATGTGATGGCGGGCACTGCGCGCTTGCTCGACCAATTATGCGGAAAACTGAAAGGGCGGGAAATGGGCGCGCGGGTGCTGTTGCTGACCCTACGCCGCGTGGACAAGGCCAATCAAGAGATCGAATTACGGCTGGCATGTGCGATGCGTGACCCGCTGCGTATTCTACCGCTATTTGAACGGGGCGTCGGTCAGATTGATGCGGGGTTTGGGATTGATCAACTACATCTTGCCGCAACATTGGTGGAACCGTTGCCAGTGCAACAGATGTCTCATGCTCATGGGCGCGTTGATGGTCGGTTGGAAGACTTGATCACACGGATTGGTAATCGGATTGGGCTGGAGAACGTACAGCGGTTTCTACCCGCAGACAGCCATATCCCAGAGCGGAGCTATATCATCGCGCCAGCGGCATACTCTGACCCTGCAGGGTCTTGGGTGAATTTTCGCGAACGCCCGATACAGCTTTTTCCACCAGAACCGATCATGGGCACTGGACCATCGCCCCCCGCATTTTTGCGTTGGCGGCGTATGACGTTTCGTGTCGAGCGCGCCACCGGTCCAGAACGGATCGCCCCTGAATGGTGGTTGTCGGACGAGAACTGGCGTTCAGGGGTGCGCGATTACTGGAAGGTTGAAACCAAACAAGGGCGGCGCCTTTGGTTGTTTTACACCCCGCAAAATCCTGGTTGGTTTGTGCAGGGACAGTTCGCATGAGCAAAACCATACAGACAAATATGAATGGCCCAAACTACGCGGAGCTGTGCGTCACGACGAATTTCACCTTTCTAACAGGCGCCTCGCACCCAGAAGAACTGATGACACGCGCAGCAGAGCTTGGGCTTGCGGCCATTGCCATTACCGACCGCAATTCATTGGCAGGTGTGGTCCGTGCCTATAGCGCCCTTAAAGAACTAAAGCGCGAGGCAGAAGAGCGTATCAGATTGCCAAAGCTGATTGTCGGATGCCGCTTGGTTTTAACTGATAGTCCGGTGGAATGGGTTGCTTTGCCCTGTGACCGTGAAGGCTATGCCCGACTAAGCAGGCTTTTGACCCTCGGCAAAAGACGCGCCGAAAAAGGGGCGTGCCATCTGGAATTATGTGATCTGCTTGAGGGGTGCAAAGGCATGATCCTGATTGCTTTGCCGCAGGGTGATAGGGCGGACACTGCGCATATCCAAACCATACAGCGGCGGTATCCAGGCCATGTGTTTTTGGGTGTCGCCCCACGTTATGATGGCAGCGACCAAGCCTATTTCGATGCGTGTGCTTATCAGGCGCAAAAAGCAGCCACCCCCATGGTCGCTATCGGTGATGTCTTGATGCACCGAGGCAATCGCAGGCAACTGGCCGATGTGCTGACCTGTATGCGCGAACACATCACGATTGATCAAATCGGCACGCGCGCCCTGCCCAATGCGGAACGGCGGTTGAAAGATCACACCGATATGGCCCGCCTGTTCCGCAACCATCCTGCCGCGATCCGCCGCACGCTAGAGATTGCCGATCGGTGTAGTTTTTGCCTCAGCGAATTGTCCTATGAATATCCTGACGAAATTTCCGAAGACGAAACTCCGCAACAACGGTTGACCCGATTGGCGATGGAGGGGCTGAAACGCCGCTACCCGAATGGGCCCACCCCAAAGGCCCTTGCCCAAGTCGAAAAGGAACTCATCCTCGTCGCGAAGCTGGAATTCCCGGCTTATTTTCTGACCGTCCACGACATCGTACAATTTGCCAGATCCCAAGGCATCCTTTGCCAAGGGCGCGGCTCTGCGGCCAATTCAATCCTTTGCTATCTGCTGGGCATCACGGATGTCAGCCCTGAAACCATCACCATGGTGGTTGAACGGTTTGTGTCCGAATTCCGAGGCGAGCCGCCAGATATCGACGTTGATTTCGAACATGAACGCCGTGAAGAGGTCATCCAGCACATCTATGAAAAATATGGACGTCACCGCGCTGGGCTTTGCGCAACTGTGATCCATTTTCGGTCTCGTGCGGCGATCCGCGAGGTGGGCAAGGTGATGGGGCTTAGTCAGGATGTGACTGCAGGCTTGTCTGGTCAAATATGGGGTATGGCCGAAGGCGGGGTTGACCCCGGGCGCATCCGCGAACTGGGTCTGAATCCTACGGATCGCCGCCTTGCGCAAACCATCCATCTGATCGGCGAGATTATCGGTTTCCCGCGCTATTTGTCCCAACATGTCGGCGGTTTTGTCATCACGAAGGGGCGGCTGGACGAGCTGTGCCCAATTTCAAACGCCGCGATGGAGGATCGCACGGTGATCGAATGGGACAAGGACGATATCGACACATTGGGTATTCTCAAGGTTGATATCCTTGGGCTTGGTATGCTGAGCTGTATTCGCAAGTCCTTTGATTTGCTTCAACAGCATGAGAAGACAACACTCTCTATCGCGACCGTCCCGCAAGAAGATGGCGCCACCTATGACATGCTCTGCGTGGCTGATGCGGTTGGTGTTTTCCAAGTAGAGAGCCGTGCGCAGATGAATTTCCTGCCACGGATGAAACCCCGCGAATTCTATGATCTCGTGATTGAGGTCGCCATCGTGCGCCCCGGTCCTATTCAGGGCGGGATGGTGCATCCCTATATTAATCGGCGGCAGGGTTTTGAAAAGCCAGAACCATTTGGGAGCGCATTACGAGAGGTGACGCGGAAAACCCTTGGCGTTCCGCTGTTTCAGGAACAAGCGATGCAAATTGCCGTCGTCGGTGCCGGATTCTCGCCAGAAGAGGCCGATCACCTCCGCAGATCGTTGGCCTCATTCCGCCGGATGGGCACCATCGGGACCTTCAAGGACAAGTTCGTCAATGGCATGCTGGGGAACGGGTATAGCCCCGAGGTCGCAGAGCGTTGTTTCGGCCAGATCGAAGGCTTTGCCGAATACGGGTTTCCTGAAAGCCACGCCGCTGCCTTTGCCATGCTGGTCTATATCTCTGCCTGGCTCAAATGCCACCATGCGGCTGTCTTTGCCTGCGCTCTTTTAAACTCGCAACCCATGGGATTTTACGCGCCCGCCCAAATTGTGCGCGATGCGCGTGAACATCAGGTCGAAGTGCGCCCGATCAGTGTGAACCACAGCGCGTGGGATAACACGTTAGAACGCCGCATGGATGGCGCCTTGGCATTGCGCCTTGGGTTTCGTCAGATCAAAGGGTTCAAAGAAGAAGACGCCGGTTGGATCGTTGCCGCCCGCGGAAATGGCTATGCCGATCCTGATGGAGTGTGGCTGCGGGCAGGGGTCGCGCCAGCCACCTTAGAGCGATTGGCCGAAGCGGATGCGTTCTGCGATATGGGCCTCACGCGGCGCGATGCGTTATGGCAGGTCAAAGCAATCCGAGGTCCGCGCCCTTTACCCTTGTTCAATGACCCCATTGAGGGGGAAGGCATTGTTGAGCCACCTGTCAGGCTGCTCCCCATGCATCTTGGAGAAGAGGTCGTCGAAGATTATGTCGCCATGCGCCTGTCCCTGCGTGCCCATCCGATGGAGTTGTTACGCCCCTCGATTACAGGATTGACCCCACATGCCGCGCTGGCCACTGCGCCGTTGCAGCGCACATCGGTCTGCGGGTTGGTGATCACCCGTCAACGTCCCGGAACGGCGTCAGGCGTGATATTTCTGACGTTGGAGGATGAAACGGGCGTATCCAATGTCATCGTTTGGCCTAAGGTCTATGAACAGTTTCGGCGCGTCGTCATGGGGGGGCGTCTGCTCCGCGTCACAGGGTATTTGCAACGCGAAGGTATCGTCGTTCACCTGATTGCGCAACAGATCGAGGATATGTCGCATCGCCTTACTGACCTTGGGCATCCGATGGACGAGGTGATCGGCGAGACACTGCCCCAAGCTGACGACACACCCCGCCCGCGCAAGCAACCCGCCCGCGCAATGCATCCGCGTGAACAGGCAAAGCGGTTGTTTCCAAGTCGGGACTTTCATTAAAAGCCCCGCGCCTTTCAACCGATTTTACGCTCGGTTTGAACCGCACGATATGCCTTCAACCCGCCAGCAATATACCTTGCATTGGTGTAGCCCATCGATCGTAATGCTGCTGCAGACAGTGCGCCTCTATTGTTGGCATTGCAGTAGCAAACGACGACAGCGTCTAGATCGCCAATCAGACCTTCAACATTCATCTCAAGCTTGCCACGACTGATGTTCAAAGACCCGTCGATATGTCCCGCATCGTGTTCTTCCTTGTCTCTAATATCCAGCGCGATGGCGCCACTTTCCAGCATTGCATCCACCTCATTGGGCGAAACGCTTTGCACTTGTGACATTGCCTTGTCGGCAAGTGATTGAAATTTCTCTGTATAAGCCATTTTATTGCTCCTTATATGGGGTGGATTTATGTTGTGCTTAAGTCGTCACCACACCAATTGCCGTTTGTGCCTGATGTTGGCTTAAGAAAACCTGTCCGGTTAAATGTTCCAGAAAACCGGATCTTTGCAATCGGTCCATCACTGGTCCTTTAACCTCTGATAGATGAAAATCCACGCCACCCAACTTCAGGCGCGCATTGATAGCCTCTAGGGATTCAAGCGCGCTCATGTCGATTGCATTCACGGCAGAACACATCAAAATGACGTGCTTGAGGTCCGTTTGCATAGCGACTTCGTCATAGATGCGATCTTCAAGAGCGCGTGTATTCGCAAAGTACAGACTTTCATCAACCCGTATGGTCAAAACGCTTTGGTCAACGATCACCTTATGGCGCAAAACATTTCGGTAATGTTCAGTGCCCGGCACTTGCCCAACGATAGCCATGTGTGGCCGCGATGTTTTGAACAGATGAATGAGGATCGAAATCGCAACACCGGTTGTGACCCCCAATTCGACACCAACCAAAAGCGTCATTGCCATCGTGACGGCCACTGCGGCAAAGTCTGACTTGGAATACTGCCAAGTCTTTTTGAGGATCGAAAAGTCGACAAGTGAAAGCACGGCAACGATGATCGTTGCGGCCAGCGTGGCCTTGGGGAGATGAAAGATCAGCGGTGTAAGGAACAGCGATGCCACGCCAAGTCCAATCGCAGTATAGGCACCCGCCGCAGGTGTGGACGCCCCTGCATCATAATTGACAACGGACCGTGAAAACCCGCCTGTTACAGGGAAGCCGCCCGTAAATGCAGCCCCGATGTTGGCAGCCCCTAGTCCAATAAGCTCTTGATCGGGATCGATGCGCTGCCGGTTTTTTGCGGCCAGTGTTTGCGCAACTGACACGGATTCTACAAAACCAATGATCGAAATCACCACGGCGGAAACGATCAAGCTGCTCCACAAGTCCATTGAGAATGACGGCAGCGACAGCGGCGGTAGTCCCGTTGGCACGTCACCCACAATTTTCACACCACGTTCGGCAAGGCTAAGACCCCAGACAGCCAGCGTCGTCACAACGATCGCAGCAACAGGTCCGGCTTTGGCAACAATACCCGCCGTGCGCACATTTAGACCAAGCTTTATCAATAGCGGTAGCAGGCCTTTGCGTACCCAAAACAGAAACGCCGTTGTCGCCACGCCAATGATGGCAGTGATCCAGTTCACCTCGCCCAGGTGCTCAAGTAACGAGACGATGATCTCGAGCAAGTTGTGACCGCTTGCGTCAATGCCAAGGATGTTTTTCAGCTGGCTCGCGGCGATGATGATACCGGACGCAGTGATGAACCCAGCAATCACAGGGTGTGATAGGAAGTTGGCGAGAAACCCCAACCGCAAAAAACCCAGAACCAACAAGATGGCGCCCGACAGAAACGCGAGTGTAATTGCAGCCACGATGTATTCCGACGTGCCGGGTATCGCGACCTTACTTACAGCCGCTGCGGTCAACAGCGACACGACCGCGACCGGACCAACAGCAAGCGCGCGACTGGTGCCAAAAATCGCATAAAGCACGATCGGCAGCATTGACGCATAAAGGCCCATTTCAGGTGGCAGGCCCGCCAGCAAAGCATAGGCCAACGACTGCGGGATCAGCATGATCGTCACAATAACCGCAGCCACGAGGTCATTCGTCAAAGTCAGCCGATCATATGTGCGGCCCCACTCAAGGATTGGTAGATATCGTGCTAATTTGGTCATTGTATTCAAGTCCAATCAGGCTGTCGTTGATGGTTTTGTGACAAGGCGCGGTAACAATGGGGACAGGTCGAAACCTGCGGTCTGTGCATCGCGCAAAATGGTGTCGACGCACTGGCCCCTATTACACTTATCTATCGCCCAAAGCGATGTTGCGCGCATCCCACTGCGACAATAGGCAAAGATCGGACCAGAGGTCTGTGCAGCACATGCGCCAAATGCGCTGACATCCTCGTCCGTGATCTGGCCAGACACCACAGGGATCTGAAGAACCTCAATGCCAACGGCTTTCGCCGCGCGTGTGATTTCAGATATTGCCGGCTGGTCATCTGCTTCGCCTTCCGGACGGGTCACGATGATTTTGCAAATGCCGCGGCGTTTTAGCTCGGCGATGTCTGATAGCGAGATTTGCGGGCCGACGTAAGTCAGCGCATCGAGTTGCGTGATTTGCATGGGTAACCTTTCTCCGGCTCTTTGGTTTTGCCAGCGATATGAAGCATGAGAGCTTACAGCCCGTTAATCGGTACTTTGAGCGTTGGATTTCCAGCCTCGTCTGCGGGAATTTCGCCTGCGCGCATGTTCACCTGAAGCGATGGAATAATCAGCTTTGGAACTGCCAGCGTCGCATCGCGTTGCGTGCGCAACTTAACAAAAGTCTCGCGGCTTGCGCCTGCACCAACGTGGATGTTGTGAGCCTTTTCGTCGGCAACGGTTGTTTCCCATTGGATGTCGCGCCCGTTCGGACCGTAATCGTGGCACATGAACAACCGCATATCATCAGGCAAGCTGAGGACTTTTTGGATGGAATCGAACAGCTCTCCGGCATCACCACCGGGGAAATCGGCGCGGGCTGACCCGGAATCTGGCATGAACATCGTGTCACCCACAAAGGCCGCATCACCGGCGACATGAACCATGCACGCAGGGGTATGGCCGGGGGTAGCCATGACAGACACCTCAAGCGTGCCGATCGTGTATGTATCGCCATCATTGAACAACGCGTCGAACTGTGACCCATCGCGCTGGAATTCGGTGCCTTCGTTAAAGACCTTTCCAAAGGTATCTTGGACCTCTTTGATCTTTGCGCTGATACCGATTTTTCCGCCCAGCGTTTCTTGCAAGTAAGGCGCTGCAGACAGGTGATCTGCGTGGACGTGGGTCTCGATAATCCATTCAAGGGTCAGATTGTTCGACACAATGTAATCGACGATCTCATCGGCATGATCATGGGTGATCCGGCCAGCAGCATAGTCAATATCCATCACTGAATCTACGACAGCACAGACACTGCTGGCAGGATCAACAACAACATAGCTGATGGTGTTGGTCATCGGATCAAAGAACGCCTTTACGTCCGGTCGGGTCGACATATCTGGATGCAGTTCGGTCATAAGATTTCCTTTCAGGTTGTGATAACTTTGCGCGATGGCAAAGCTGTAAACTTGGCAAGTGTCATTCCCACAAGCATTGCAGGTACGAATACGAGGACGCCTGAACTGGCAAATGGCAGTGATGTCACAGCCGGACCGGGACACAGACCGCCCAAACCCCAACCGATGCCAAATATTGCGGCACCAGTGACAAGACGTGCGTCGATGTCCTTGCGTGTTGGCAGGTGGAACATGTCGTGGAAAAACGGCGTGATGCGTTTCTGCGCGAACCAGAACCCAGGCGCTGTCACAAGGATTGCACCGCCCATAACAAATGCCAAACTTGGGTCCCAAGTCCCGAATATATCAAGAAAGTTCTGAACTTTTGTAGGGTTTGCCATTCCGGACAAGATCAAGCCTGTTCCAAAAAAGAGGCCTGCAAAAAGTGTGCTGAAAAAATGCATTGTTTTAGCCCCCCAAAACATGACGAAGGATGAAGACTGTGACGGCACCGGTTGTCATAAACGTTGCGGTCGCAATCATTGAACGCGCTGACATCCGCGAGATGCCGCATACGCCGTGGCCGCTTGTGCAGCCATTTCCAAGGACCGACCCGAACCCGACCAGAATGCCGGCTAAGCCAAGCAACGCCATGTTATTTGAAATGGCGACAACTGGTGCTTGTCCAGCAATGCCGAACCACAATGGTGCAGCCAGCAAAAGACCGGCAATAAAGGTAAGGCCCTGTGGCATTCCCTTGGTGTCGACTGCGGGCGGAAGAATCCTTGAGACGATTCCACTGATTCCAGCGACCCGTCCGTGGCTTGTCATAAGAATGACTGCAGACAGTCCGATAAGCGCGCCGCCCATGAGTGACGCTATTGGTGTAAATTCAGTTTCCAACATGAAGCTCCTGATAGTGTTTACGAAGACGGTCACTTACAGATATAAGATGTGATTGACCTTGCATTCGAAGTCACTTATATAAGCGATATCGAATATGCAAGAAGAAAGTTATCAAATGTTGGACATCACCGAGCTGGAACCCAAAATCACTGATGCTGCAAAGCTGATGGAAATGTTGTCGCAACCCGTGCGGCTGCGCCTGCTTTGCATTTTGTTAGAGGGAGAGCAGAGCGTTCTCAGTCTGGCAGCCGGCGCAAAGCTGTCGCAGCCTGCAATGTCGCACCATCTTAAGAAACTGCGCGATGCAGGGCTGGTCGAAACGCGCCGCGAGGGTCAGACGATCTATTATTCACTCAAAGGGACCGAAGTCGCTCAGATCTTGGAACTGTTGCACCGGCTTTTTTGTGCCGTGTGAACGATAGTCGGGGGGCGTTGACCAACGCTCTGGCGTGGCCGGACAGTACATGCAACGTGGCTGGATAACCTTTTGCGCAGTGACCGCAGACAAAATGCCAAGTGCAGCAGCCGCCCAAAGAGCTGTCGTAGAGTTTCCAGTCCAGTCGTAGATTTGACCTGCGAGCCAAGATGCCAGCAGTCCCGCAGCGACACCGCTTCCGCAAGCAACCCAAATCATGGCTATTAGGCCACGCGGCAAGCTGGATACTCTGGGCGCTGCGTGTGTTGGCATATTCCACACCACTTTGTGCGACTAAAAAAGCCGCGCCGATGGTGACAAAAAAGACGACACGTCATGAATTGTGGCGCGGTTCGGGTGTTAAAACCTTTCGGCCCGCAAAACCTGTGCGTCTGTGATGCTGACCACGCCGATGTGTGGTTCGACCACCGCAAATGCTGCATCAAGCAATGTATCAAGCCGTTCCGGCTTAATCAGGCAGATCACCGCGACCATGCCTGCGCGGCCCACTTGCCCGTCACGTGACCAACGCCCCGACCGCCCTGATCCACCCAATACTGGCAGCACGGTAAAGCCTGTGACTTCGGCTGCGTGCAGCGCGTCGGTCAGGCGCCGTTCCAAGGGTGCTTCGATCATGATCTCGACCCGTTTTGCGTCATGCATTTCCATGGATTAGCCTCCTGTGACCCATTGCGCCATTGTCAGGTACAGCGGGATGCCAAGTGTCAGGTTGAACGGGAATGTGATCCCGAGCGAGAGTGTCAGATAGATCGTCGGATTTGCTTCGGGTAAGGCCACGCGCATCGCTGCCGGGACGGCGATGTAGCTGGCAGATGCAGCCAGGACCATCATCAGGACTGTGCCGCCTAGGCCAAGCCCAATCAGCATCCCAAAACCCAATCCAATCGTGCTGCCGATCAGCGGCATGGCAATCCCAAATGCAACTAGCTGCAGGTTGATCAGCCCCTTGGCTTGGCGCAATCCGCGCCCAGCGATCAGGCCCATGTCCAGCAGGAACAGGCACAACACGCCTTTGAACGGGCTGACAATAAACGGTGCAATCTCGGCGAGCCCCTTTTCGCCGGTGATGACCCCGATGGCGAACGCACCGACCAACAGCACGATAGACCCGTTCAAAAGGATTTCGCGCATCAAGGTCGGATCGAATTTGCTACCCTGACCGCTTTTGGCCACAAGCCACAGGGCCGACAGGATTGCAGGGGCCTCCATCGCGGCGGCGACGGCGACCATATATCCTTCGGCGTCAATCATGCGCCCTTCAAGGACCGATGTGGCGGCCACGAATGTCACGATCGAGATGGACCCATAATGCGCGGCAACAGCAGCGGCATCGGTCCGCGACAGGCTTGTCATGGTTTTCAGCAGTGCGAACGCAATAAATGGCAGGCCAAACGACAGCACGATTCCAGCACCAACAGCGGCAAGCAGCGTGCCGTCAACACCGTGGGCGGCGACGCTTGCCCCGCCTTTGAATCCGATTGCAAACAGTAGATAGATCGACATGCCTTTGGCCACGGCTTCGGGTATTGTCAGATCAGATCGTGCCCATGCCGCAGCCAAGCCCAAGGCAAAGCTTAGAATGATCGGCGAAATCAGGTTGGAAACCGCAAGGTCGAAAATCGCGTTCATATCAAGACCATTTATGGTAAATTAAATTGGGGAAAATGCGTCGATGTTGGGATCATAAACCTCGAGCCCGCCATCGCCAATGTTATTCCACACACCGTGTAGCGACAAAGTGTCGTTTTTTACGGCGTCTATGATAAACGGGAATGTCATCAGGTTTTCGAGCGATATCAGCACGGCTTGTTTTTCTAGCGCATGCTTGCGTTCGGCCTCTGTGCCGTTGGGCAGGCGGTCAAATCCAGGGCGAAGGATGTCCATCCAGCGGCCAACAAAGCTGCTTTTGCTTTCAAGTTCGGGTGCATGACCGGAACACATGTTATAGCAGCCCTCGACGCCGCCACAGCCTGAATGGCCCAGCACCACCAGATGCGACACCTTGAGAGAGGCCACAGCGTATTCCACAGCGGCCGATGTCCCGTGGTATTCGCCATCAGGATTATAGGGAGGGACCAGATTGGCGATGTTTCGGTGAATAAAGAACTCGCCTTGGTCGGCCCCGAAAATGGCCGTGACGTGCACGCGGCTGTCGCAGCATGAAATGACCATAGCGCGGGGGCGCTGCCCTTCGTCGGCAAGGCGGCGATACCAGCCTTTGTTCTCGGCGAATGTCGTTGCTTTCCAACCGTGATAGCGGTTGACCAGATATGCGGGCACAGGGCGGGCGAATTTCATTTAAAAGCTCCGTCGAAGTTTTGCCAATGTTAATACGCATTTTCATGAATTTGGATAAATTTCAATTGTCTACTTCAACCTTCTGAAAACCAAGTTGCGCTAGTGTGCACGTATGGAACAAAAACACACACAGTTTGCAGATTTATCTGCGCACATTCGCCCACAGGTTCCTGTGTCAGTTTTGCATTGCCGTCAGACAGCGCACCTTGACCCATCCCCTGTGGATCACATTTTTGCGGTCAAAGGACAGGCCGAAGCAGAGGAAATGATTTGTCGCGTGTTAGAAGATATTGCGCACCGTCTTGATGCGCTACAGGTGGCCATGGTCGAACATGCATTTGAGCGTATCGCAAAGCCGGCCCGCCGCATCACGCAGGTCGCGTCGCAGATTGGTCTGACGGATGTGTCTCGGACTGCAAGTCATGTTGCAACAGCGGCACAACAGGCAGATGGCGTCGCTTTAAGCGCGACAATGGCCCGTTTGGAGCGTGGTTTTGACGTTGCCGTCACCGAAATCTGGACCTTTCGAGACCGCTGTCCAAATTAAACTGGCCCTTGCGACCACCTGTTGGTGGGGTAGTCTGTCACAATAACAATTGTGGAAGATGCTTTATGACCCTTGCTTTTGCCGACACCGATGTGGATGCGATCGACCTTTTTGTCATCGCGAGTGATGATCTGGATCAAATCCCGCAAAACGCGCAAGCGTGGGCGCAGGCGCAGGGTTTCACCGGCCAACTTGGGCGGTGCATAACTGTTCCGTCGGCGGACGGCACTATTGCCTGTGCGCTTGTCGGGTATGGCACTGCAGCATCGCGGGCACGTGGGCGGTTTCATATTGGGGCTGCTGCGCGCAAACTTCCGCAGGGCACTTACCAGATTATTTCGGAATTGCCTGTGGCTGACTTGGAAGAAGCTGCACTTGGGTGGCTGCTCGAATCCTATCAATTTGATCATTATATCAGCCCGTCTGCACCTGCTGCGATGTTGGTCACACCCAAGGGTGTCGATGCCGCCCGCATTGCGATCATTGCCACCGGAGAGGCGATGACCCGCGACCTGATCAACACCCCTGCATCCGACATGGGCCCTTATGAGCTCGAAGAGGCGTTCCGCGCTTTGGCCAAAGACCACGACGCAGAGGCGAACGTTATCACAGGCGACGATCTGCTATCGGCGAATTTCCCGATGATCCATACCGTGGGTCGCGCTTCAACACGTGCCCCACGTTTGCTGGATATGCGATGGGGAACGACCGGGCCAAAGCTGACGTTGGTCGGCAAGGGCGTGTGTTTTGACACCGGTGGTTTGAACATCAAACCTGGCGGATCGATGGGCCTTATGAAAAAGGATATGGGTGGCGCTGCGACCGTGATGGGCCTTGCGCATATGATCATGGGTCTTGGGTTGCCGTTGCAACTGCGTGTGCTGGTGCCTGCCGTGGAAAACGGTATCGACGGCAATGCGTTCCGCCCGCAAGACATTCTGACCAGCCGCAAAGGGTTGACCGTCGAGATAAACAACACGGACGCCGAAGGGCGTCTGGTGCTGGCCGATGCCCTAACGCTATCTGACGAAGATGAACCTGATTTAGTGATTTCGATGGCGACACTGACGGGAGCGGCGCGTGTTGCTGTTGGTCCTGATATCTCGCCGTTCTTTACGGATAATGATGCACATGCGAACGCATTGACCAAAGCTGCGAGCACTGTCGCTGACCCTGTCTGGCGTCTGCCATTTCATACCCCTTACGAGGCGATGATCGAACCGGGGATCGCTGATCTGGACAATGCGCCAAAAGGTGGGTTTGCCGGCTGCATCACAGCGGCCTTGTTCCTGCGACGCTTTGTCGAAAGCCCGTATATGCATTTTGATGTCTTTGGCTGGAACCCATCGGCCGCCCCCGCACGACCCAAAGGCGGGGTTGGCATGGGCGCACGCGCAGTCCTTGCGGCGCTGCCAGATTTGTTGGATCTATGACAGACATCCGCCTGATTGCTGCGAACGGACGGGGCGCGGCCACAAATTTACGCGGGCAGGTGCAGGCAAAAGACTTCGTCGATGGCGTTCAGATGTCGGTCGTCCGGCCCGTGGTGGATTTGAAATCTGCACCGGACGGGCCGCGTGAACGGCAACTCTTGCGCGGTGCCGCTGTCACAGTATTTGAGGACCGCGATGGATGGTCGTTTATCCAAGGGGCAGATGGCTATGTTGGTTATGTGCAGACCGAAACACTGGGCCGCCAAGTCACGTCCACCCATATGGTCGGCACCTCCGCGACGCATGCGTACCAAGAAGAGACGTTTAAATCCGCTGATCTGATGGGCTTGCCATTTGGGGCGCGTGTCACAGTGCGAGATGAACGGCGCAAGTTTTTCGAGACGGACGTGGGGTATATCCCAAAATCACACCTGCGTCCGGTCGACCGGCTGTTCAGTGACCCCGTGACAATCGCGCAGATGCATTTTGGCGTGCCTTATCTGTGGGGTGGAAATTCCACCTATGGGATCGACTGTTCCGGGCTTGTGGCAGCAGGGCTACTGGCGTGCGGTATTTCATGTCCGGCTGACAGCGATCAGCAGTGTGATGCACTTGGTACTGACATTGACGGCGACGTGCAGCGCGGTGATTTGATATTCTGGCAGGGGCACGTTGGGCTGATGGTGGATGAGACAACGATCATCCATGCCAACGCGCATCACATGGCAACGGTCTATGAACCGATCAAAAACGCGATTTTACGGATCAAAGCCCAAGGTGATGGGGACGTGACAGCCCGCAAGCGGCTTTAATCGACTACGCGGATCAATTTGCGCTCAAGAACGCGTAACACTTGCTTTAGGTCGTTACCGCGCTTCAATATTTGCCCGTCAATTCCAATGACCGCATATTGCCCTTGGCGCAGGCGCAGCTTGGGGCGTTTTTCAACGCGGTAAATCGGGTTTTCTGCCGTGCGTTTGAACACTGAAAACACAGCCACCTCGCGCAAGAACGACAGACCGTAATCGCGCCATTCCCCCGCAGCGACCATGCGCCCGTAAAGGCCCATGAGCAAAGTAAGCTCTGTGCGGTGAAACGCCACTTGTTCGGGGGCATCTGGATGGAACGGGGTCGGGGGCTGCGAGGTCATAAGATAAGATTTGCGCCGATTGGGGCCGAATGCAAGGCGTCGCCGTAATCTTGCCTCAAAAGAACCACGCAGATGTCACAAAACGTCCCTGATGTCGCCACAGCTGGCGGTCAAAGATATCCCATAGCGACAAGGTTTCTGAAGGGGTTCGTTATAGCCCCCACCCAGTGTTCCCTTTCAGGACCTTTCGCTTATTCCCCCATCAGCCACAGCTAATTTTGCCGATCCGGTTCGCCGCGTCGATATGGAAATTCATCCGTTCGGGCCGGTAGTCTTGGGTTACAATTGAATTTGGCCGAATAATGCGGACCGGACCCAAGATCAGCACCTTTTCCAAGGCAGTTGCGTCTTGTTTCAGTAGTGGATGGTACCGGACAGCCCGACAGGTATCATCAAGGCCTGACGGTAAGCTCTGCCCAACGGGGCCTTTTGCGGTTTGAGGCGGGGGTGTTGTGCAGGCCGCGAGAGCCAGAATGGCGATAAATTTTTTCATGATATCAGTATTGCGCGGTCAAGGTGGTGCTTGGCAAGGTTGCAAAACACAGCTTTGGTCACTGGCCGTGCAAACGGCAGGTTGAAAATGCCGCCCATATCGCAGACCCTGCACCAAATTA
>JAGSGF010000001.1 GCA_023955335.1 Yoonia sp. | reverse complement strand
TCGTCAAAATCGAGGGCTGAGTATTCCAATTCGCCGCCCACAACGACCGTTCCCATGTCGTAGAGGTAACCTGCGTGAAAGCCGTAGTTACTGGTGTCAATCTCATCCGCGTCACCGACGCCAACGTTTCCTTGACCAAGCGATCCACCAACGTAGAACCCTGTCCAGTCAGAAGATCGAATAACAGGTGTCATCATTACGGGCGCTGGTGCAGCGGCGATAACAGGTTCAGTGATCCCCCCCGCAAATGCAGCAGAAGATGTCCCCAAGATAAGTGCGGATGTGAGTGTGATTTGACGAAGCATTTTTGTATTCCCCATATAAGTGATCACTTGGCAGCATATCGACACTTAAAAGGTCCCCCATTGATATTTATCAACTCATCAAGCAGGTTATTATAGCGTCGGTCGGCTGATTGTGCCGCCCGAAACAGCGGCGCGCACACCGGTCGTCCCTTCGCATGACGTGGGCAACCCACGTGCGACGCGTACGGCCAGATAAGCAAATGCTTGGGCCTCTAACATATCTCCATCAAGGCCTACGTCCTCGACCGGAACCACGGGCATCTCCACTCCAGCTGACAACATTTTCATCAGGGTCGGGTTCTTTCGCCCCCCCCCAGTCACCAGTATTTTTGTCGGTGCAGTCGGGCAAAAGCTCATGGCTTGGGACACACTGATCGCGACAGCAGCCGTCAATGTCGCCGCCGCATCAGCGGTATTCAGTTGTGACGCCGCCAAGGACAGATCGGCAAACGCATCGCGGTCCAACGACTTTGGTGGCATCCGGTTAAAATACGAATGGGTCAGGAAATCTGCAATCGCCTGATCGTCAACAGTGCCCCTCGCAGCAATAGCGCCATCATCATCAAACGGCTGGCCATGTCTTTGCAGCATCAAATCATTGATCGGCGCATTGGCGGGGCCGGTATCAAAAGCAAGCAACGCACCCGCTGCCTCTGGCGCAGGTTTTGTCGGGTCGATCCATGTCAGGTTCCCAACGCCGCCAAGGTTTAGGAAGGCAATCGGGGCAACCGCCTTCATCCATTTCGCCAATGCAAAATGATAAAACGGCGCCAAAGGCGCACCCTGCCCGCCAAGTGTCATGTCAGCACTGCGAAAATCCCAAACGACAGGCACATTCAACACGTCAGCCAAAACTTGGCCATCACCACATTGATGCGTGCGCGCATTGGCAGGATCATGAGCAAGCGTTTGGCCATGG
The DNA here is from genome assembly GCA_023955335.1 of Yoonia sp. GTDB lineage: Bacteria > Pseudomonadota > Alphaproteobacteria > Rhodobacterales > Rhodobacteraceae > Yoonia. Next base: position 190,163 of record JAGSGF010000001.1, on the reverse strand, counting down.
AAACCAACGACATCTGCACCATCAAACCTTGACAGGACTTGCGCATGCACCGTTTCAATCAGCTCGGCCGTATCGGCCAAACCATCATTTGGCCATTGGCCCAATGCGGCCTTTAGCATCGCGGCCTCCGATGCCGAATAAGGACGGTAGGCCGTTTCACCAAACCCAAAGATGACATGACCGTCGGTGTGCACCATAGCGGCATCGACACCATCCAGAGATGTGCCCGACATTGCCCCCAATGCCGCAATCGTTCCCGTTTTCTTTAGCATAGAAACATCCGCTTTCCCTTAGGCTTGGTATGCGTTTATAGGTTGAGACAATATTTGTGCAGGGAAAAAAACGATGACGTACCATCCAAAATCCGAATTTATGTCTGTGATGATCGAACGTGGCTTTTTGGCCGACTGTACCGACTATCAAGGCTTGGATGAAGCCTTCACAAAAGGCGTCGTGCCAGCGTACATCGGCTTTGATGCAACTGCGACGTCATTGCATGTTGGATCGCTGATCCAGATCATGATGCTGCGTTGGCTGCAAAAGACGGGGCACAAGCCGATCACCTTGATGGGTGGCGGCACGACCAAGGTGGGTGATCCATCGTTTCGGGCCGATGAACGTCCCCTGCTGACAGCCGAAAAGATCGACGAGAACATCGCGGGGATCAAAAAAGTATTTTCCGCGTACATGACCTATGACGATGCACCAAATGGCGCGTTGATGCTTAATAACGCCGAATGGTTGGACAACCTCAACTATCTCGACTTTCTGCGCGACATCGGACGGCATTTTTCAATCAACCGGATGTTGGCGTTTGAAAGCGTGAAATCGCGTCTTGATCGCGAACAGTCGCTGTCGTTCCTCGAATTCAATTACATGATCTTGCAAGCCTATGATTTCATGGAATTGAACCGTCGCTATGGTTGCTTGTTGCAGCTTGGTGGGTCCGATCAGTGGGGCAATATTGTCAACGGGATCGACCTGACGCGCCGTGTGCTCAACACTGAAATCTACGGGCTAACATCGCCATTATTGACGACATCTGATGGCAAGAAGATGGGCAAATCGGCGGCTGGCGCTGTTTGGCTCGATGCGGAGCTTGTCAGCCCCTACGAGTTTTGGCAATTCTGGCGCAATACGACGGATGCTGATACAGGCAAATTCCTGAAGCTTTACACCGAGCTCCCTGTTGAGGAATGCAACCGTTTGGGCGCGCTTGAAGGATCAGACATCAACGCAGCCAAGATCATTCTTGCCAATGAGGTGACAACCCTGCTGCACGGCGCAGATGCCGCCAAAGCCGCCGAGGCCACAGCCCGCGAAGTGTTTGAAAAGGGCGGAATTGGTGACGATTTGCCAACACTCACCCTGACTGCAGCTGACCTCGGTGACGGTATGTCAATCGTACAAATCCTGCTGAAGTCTGGCCTTGCGGGCAGCGGCAAAGAAGCCAAGCGCCTGATTGCCGACAATGGTGCGCGTTTGAATGACGCAACCTTAACAGATGCGGGTTTGATGGTGACTGCAGACATGCTGGCAACACCGATGAAATTGAGTGCGGGCAAAAAGCGCCATGCGCTGGTTCAACTGGGTTAAAACAACAGCAGGTCCATCAGGATTAAGACCACCCCAATTGGGAACGACACGACCCCTGCAAAAAGCGCGGCCCCTAATGTTGTGGGCTGCGGCGGCGGGGCGTGGTGGCGTGTTGTTGGTTGTTTCATGCCTGCCATTAACCACACCTTAGGTTTCCAATTGTTTAACGGCGGGCATGACCCGATGTGCCCTTCAACAATCGTCACACTATACACGCGCGCTTTGCGCGATGGGCGTGTCTGCCCATACAGATGCTACGTCCGGCGCCCATTGGATAACCCGCGGGCCAGTTGCGGCCGCGACACGGGTTGGGCCTGAAGTCGACTTTACCGCACTCAGGGAGCATACGGGCCGCCATATCTGTGTGGTGACCCCGGACGAAAAATCGCCATTGGCGCTTCGCGATGCGGGTTTTCGCCAGATTATGACACATGCGACGGTCGCCGAAATCGACCTCAGGCGCGCCGTCAGGCCGCATGTGAAATGGCGCAACGGGCTGCATAAGGCACAGCGTGGCCCGCTGACATTACGTCACCGGACGTTTCATACAACCAAACATCAATGGCTGCTAGATGCTGACTCCGTTCAACAAAAAACACGCAAATTCAGAGCCTTACCGCATGATATCATTCGAAATTGGCCCGTTAAAAACACATATACCGGCATTGCCTATATGAATGATACCCCCGTTGCAGGCATGATTTTTCTACAGCACGGTCAAACTGTCACATATCAAACCGGCTGGACGGCCCCCGTTGGGCGCAGACATAACGCCCATCAATTGTTGCTCAATGACGCCATCCAGAATTTTGCACAACGCAAGCTATCATGGTTGGATTTGGGCACGGTCGACAGCGTGAACAATCCAGGCCTCACCCGCTTTAAGGTGCGGGCCGGGGCCACGCTTCGGCCACTGGGTGGCACTTGGATTGCATGGCCAAGGTGGCGGTCCTAGCGGCCCCTGTATTCCCGTGTTAGGTCTGATTAACACGGATCAAGGAACGCCTCTCATGACAATTCTGCAAATTGCGTCTCTTTTGATTGTTCTCGCTGGCGCGTTTGGGGCGATTAACTATTTGTTCCTGCGCCTGCCCCCAGCCATTGGTATTCTGATCGTGGCGTTACTGGCGTCCTTCGCCGTTTTGCTGTTCGATTTTGTATTTCCAAGCTTTGGCGTCGCAGGGGCTGTCAGATCCACCGTTCTAGAGATCGAGTTTTCAGAGGCTTTGCTCGAAGGCATGTTGGGTTTGCTGCTATTTGCAGGGGCGCTGCACGTCAAATTATCGGATTTAAGACGCGAATGGGTTGTCGTAATGCTGATGGCCACCATCGGGATCGGCCTGTCCACCGTCATCGTCGGCATTGGATTTTCGTGGCTCACGGGGATGCCTTTGTTGATTGCACTGGTCTTTGGGGCGCTCGTTTCGCCCACTGATCCGGTTGCTGTCCTTGGTGTATTACGTGAAGCGGACCTCGAGAAATCGCTTGAAACAAAGATCGCTGGCGAAAGCCTGTTCAACGATGGCGTCGGTTATGTTGTGTTCCTTGTGCTCGTTGGAATTGCGTTTCCACACGGCGATGCCCACAGCAGCGGGCTGTCCGGTGCAGCGCAGTTGTTTGTGCAAGAGGCGCTCGGCGGCGCGGTGCTTGGCCTTGTGCTTGGCTGGCTGACATTCCGCGTGATGCGCCGGATCGACGACTATTCGCTTGAGGTTCTGATCACGCTTGGCCTTGCGTTTGGGGGCTATGAATTGGCCGTTTACCTGCATGTATCAGCCCCCATCATGGCTGTCTGCGCGGGCTTGCTGATTGGCGATGTCGGGGCAAAATACGGCATGTCCGCAGAAACCCGCCGCTATGTTGATGCATTCTGGAAATTGATCGACGAAATCCTAAATGCGGTTCTGTTCCTGATGATCGGCGTCGAAGTCTTTGCCGTTGCGTTTGACTTCGCCTATCTGACGGCAGGTGTCGCGGCGATTGCGCTGGCGCTTGTGGCCCGTTTGGCCGCCGTGGCAGTGCCAATCTTGATCCTCAAACCATTCCGCGCATTCAGCAAGGGCGTTATCCCAATCATGACATGGGGCGGCCTAAAAGGTGGGATTTCGGTCGCATTGGCGCTGTCTTTGCCAGACAGCGAATGGAAACCGATCATTCTGACAGCCACCTATATTGTGGTGATTTTCTCGATCATCGTGCAAGGTCTGACAGTCGCGCGACTGGCCGAACGCGTAGGCCGTGCGCCAGAACTGATGTAGCGGGGCTGGCCATTACCGCAGCCCCGTCTTAAACGAAGACCAACATTCAATTCCGGGGGCGCTTGCCATGTCCAAATCTACAATCTTGTCGCGATGCGAAGACCACGGACTGCGCATGACGGATCAACGCCGCACGATTGCGGGCGTGTTGGAGGCGTCAACAGACCATCCTGATGTGGAAGAGCTGTACAATCGCGCCTCTGCTGCTGATCCGCGCATTTCATTGGCGACCGTGTACCGGACGGTCAAACTGTTCGAAGAAGCGGGCATTTTGGAAAAGCTTGAATTCGGAGACGGGCGTGCGCGGTACGAAACATCTGATCGCGACCATCATGACCACTTGATTGACGTGAATTCTGGCGACGTCATCGAATTTATGGATCCCGACATCGAAGCCTTGCAAGAAAAGATCGCCGCCAAACTGGGGTACCGCCTGATGGGGCACCGATTAGAGCTTTACGGCGTGCCGTTAAAAGGCAAAGCAAATGGATAACATGCGTGGCGCCATCTTGATGGTCATTGCCATGCTTGGCTTTGCCATTGAGGACAGCCTGATCAAAATCATGGCAAATGACCTGCCGTCTGGCCAAGTCTTGATGATGCTGGGCATTGGTGGATCACTGATATTCACAGGGTGGGCATTGGCCGTGGGGCAAAAGCCGCTGTCGTTGTCGATGCTGCGCGGTGCATCTGGCATACGGGCTGTGTGCGAAGGCATTGCGGCACTTGGGTTCGTCAGCGCATTGGCATTGGTCCCGATTTCACTGGTCACAACAATCATTCAAGCAAGCCCCTTGCTGGTCACGCTTGGTGCCGCCCTGTTCTTTGGTGAGGCCGTTGGTTGGCGTCGTTGGATGGCGATTATGGTCGGCTTAATCGGCGTTTTGATCGTACTGCGCCCGTTTGGGTCGGCGTTTGAACCAATGGCCCTGCTTGCGGTTATCGGCGTCATCGCAATGTCGGCCCGGGATTTGGCAACACGGCAGATCACGCAATCCATCAGTACCATTCAGCTGTCCGTCATCGGATTTCTTGCGACAATCCCAGCCGGCGCCGTTGGTCTGATTTTGGCGGGCGCGTCCCCGGTTATGCCATCAACTGCCGTTTTGGGCATTTGCATCGTAGCCGTCGCAGTTGGCGTCCCTAGCCTGTATTGCATCATCGCAGCCATGCGGATCGGTGACATTTCGTTTGTCACCCCGTTCCGCTACTCAAGGATCGTTTTCGGGCTTGTGGCCGGATTGCTGATCTTTGGCGAAACGCTTGATGGCTACACCCTCATTGGTGCCGCCATCATCGTCGCATCCGGTATTTATACGCTTTTGCGCGAAGCCAGTTTGCGCCGCACCCAACAACGGGTTAAAGACCCATCCAACGCGAAACCGTTACCGCTAACATAATGCGGAACCAATCAAAGGAATATGACATGAGCACTATCGTTGACGTGCACGCCCGCGAGATTCTTGACAGCCGTGGCAACCCCACTGTCGAAGTCGACGTGATTTTGGAAGACGGCACAATGGGCCGCGCTGCCGTGCCATCAGGCGCGTCCACAGGTGCCCATGAGGCTGTTGAAAAGCGCGATGGTGACAAAGCCCGCTATATGGGCAAAGGCGTGCTTGATGCCGTGGCTGCGGTGAACGGCGAAATCGCCGAAGCGATCCTTGGCTTTGAAGCAACCGAACAGGTGGCCATCGACATGACGATGATCGAACTGGACGGCACCCCAAACAAAGCCCGCCTTGGCGCCAATGCAATTTTGGGCGTGTCATTGGCTGTGGCGAAGGCCGCCGCTGAATATTCAGGCCAGCCTTTGTTCCGCTATATCGGTGGTACGTCCGCCCGCGTTCTGCCTGTCCCGATGATGAACATCATTAACGGGGGCGAACATGCGGACAACCCGATCGACATCCAAGAATTCATGATCATGCCCGTGTCTGCTGCAAACATTCGCGAAGCTATTCAGATGGGATCAGAAATTTTCCACACGCTGAAAAAAGAGCTGTCAGCAGCGGGTCACAACACAAGCGTCGGCGATGAAGGTGGCTTTGCACCCAACATCAACTCCACCCGTGACGCGCTTGATTTCATAATGAAATCTATTGAAAAAGCTGGCTATAAGCCGGGTGAGGATGTGTATCTCGCGCTTGATTGTGCCGCCTCTGAATACTACCGCGATGGTAAATACGAGTTGAAGGGCGAAGGCGTTTCACTGTCATCCGCCGAGAATGCGGATTACCTTGCAAAGCTGGTGGAAGACTACCCGATCATCAGCATTGAAGACGGTATGGACGAAGACGATTGGGACGGTTGGAAGATGTTGACCGACAAGATCGGCGACAAAATCCAGCTGGTCGGAGATGATCTATTTGTCACAAACCCGGCCCGGCTTGCGGACGGTATCGCCAAAGGCTCTGCCAATTCCATGTTGGTCAAAGTGAACCAAATCGGCACATTGACTGAAACGCTGCAGGCCGTCGATATGGCGCACCGCGCGCGGTTCACAAACGTCATGTCACACCGGTCCGGCGAAACCGAAGACGCGACAATCGCTGACTTGGCCGTGGCCACCAATTGCGGTCAAATCAAAACAGGGTCGCTGTCCCGCTCTGACCGTTTAGCAAAATACAACCAACTGATCCGCATTGAAGAGACGTTGGGCGAAACCGCAATCTATGCCGGTCGTTCAATCTTGAAAGCCTAATCAAAAGACGTAGGGCTGCCATCACGGTGGCCCTACTGTACAAAGCGTTGCGGCCTGTAAGGCGCTAATAAATCAGTGCTTTTGTTGCTGGCCCCGTCCAAAATCTCCGTTGCGATCAGCTCTCCCATGATCGCACCAAGCGTAATCCCTGAATGCATTGTTGCCACATACAGCCCCGTTGGCCCCATCGCGCCGACCGCTGGCAGGCCGTCTTGTGGCATTGGGCGATCCGCCAACATCACGTGATCCCATTCCAAATCAGCATCCGGCAGCATCGTCCGCAGTCTGATGATCGCCGCATCAGCCAGGACATCTGGCGGCGTCGTAATCTCGGATGACGTGTCCGCCTGATGTCCTGCCGAGACAGGCGCAAGGATCGCCCCGTTAGACAACTGACGCAGCTCTTGCGCGGGGCTTGCAAGGATATGCCCGATGGTCTGCGCAATAGGCCGCGTGCGCATCATCAGCCCCGGCCGCTTTAGCATCGGAAGCAATAGCCCCAGGCGCGCAAGCAACACCTCAGTGCCAACACCCGATGCAACGATCACCTGATCGGCAGGTAATGCACCCATGGCTGTCGTAACCCCAGTGACCTGATCACCCGACTGGGTAACGCCATCAACGAAAACCCCGCTCAGCATGCGTGCCCCTGCCGCAGATGCCGCGGCCATAAGCGATGTCACAAGTGCGGCGGAGTCTACCGCGCTTTCCGATGGGAATAACATCGCGCGTTCGGGCGGTTGTCCAAACGCAGGTTCCAAGGCGGCAAATGCCTGACGGTCAATGACTTGAACATCCGCGCCAAGCCGGTTGAGCTTGTCAACTTGGCTATCAAAATCGGGCCCTTCGTTTTCCCAAACGAGGCTGCCTTGGGTGGTGACAGGCACATCAAGCGTGTTTGCCAAACGCACGTATGCCGCAATTCCTTCTGCGCGCAGCTGAAAATGGGCGTCATCGGCGAAAAAGCTCGCGTTGACCCAGCCAAAGGATGCATCGGTTGCGCGGGCATGACCTGCGTCCAAGACGGTGACCTGTGCGCCCCGTTGTGTCAGATGATAGGCTGCCATCGCACCGATGATGCCGCCGCCGACAATGACGATGTTTTGAGGCACAGGTTCGCTCCTTGCGATATATTACGTCACTAGATTATACCGCCAATATGACAGCACAAGACATCATCGCACAGCTTAACCTCGCGCCGCATCCAGAGGGTGGGTTCTACCGTCAAACATGGGTGGCAGAGAACGAAGGCCGTCCTATCGGGACATGTATCTATTTCCTGCTGAAAGATGGCGAGGCAAGCCATTGGCACCGTGTCGATGCTGTTGAAATCTGGCACTATTATGCGGGTGCGCCATTAATATTATCGATGGCCGCTATGGACGCGGGCCCTGCAACGGACCATGTGCTGGGCGGCGATTTGGCAGCGGGCGCCCTGCCCCAAATTATCGTGCAGACGGGTCACTGGCAAGCAGCCCGCACAACAGGTGATTGGACCCTTGTGGGGTGCACTGTTTCACCAGGATTTGATTTTGCAGGGTTCACTTTGGCCCCCGCCGGTTTTGACATTCCGCGCTAGATATCGTCGTCGTCACCAAGCAATGCCATCAGACGTTGTGCAGACTCTGCAATCAACGGCACATGGGCGGTCAGTTCCGCAAGGCTGATCCGTTGGGTTGGCGCATGGATCGACAGCGTCGCCAAAAGGCGGTCATGCGTATCGCGGATCGGCAGGGCCACGGCAACCATTCCTTCCATAAATTCTTCGTTGTCGGTGGCATAGCCCCGTTCAGCGATCATCGTCAGCTCTTGGCTTAAAAGCGCGGGATCGGTGATCGTATCAGGTGTCAACCGTCGAAGTTTTGTCGCCACCAGATAGGTCCGCAAATGGGCAGGCCGGAATGACGAAAGATACATCTTTCCAGACGCGGTACAATGAAACGGGACCTTGGTGCCAACGGGCAACTGAATACGCAACGGCCACTTCGTTTCAACCCGATCAAGGTAGATCATCGCTTCGCGGTCAGGGGTCGCAATATTGCAGGTTTCACCGACCTCTTCGGCAAGCGCATTCAAAACAGCGATCCTTGCGGTGCGTATGCGCAAAGATGACAACACATCCATCGATAAACGCCGAAGTCGGGCACCGGGGCTAAACGATCGCCCGTCGATGTCGCGTTGCACAAACCCTTCCGCTTCAAGCGTATGAAACAGCCGGTGCACGGTTGGCTTTGGCAGCTTCAGGATCGCGTTTACTTCTGTGGGTGTGGTGGGGACCCCTGCCCGACACAGCTCTTCTAACACCATCAAGAGGCGCAGATTGGTAGGAATTTTACCTATGTCATCTGAAGCGTGAATATCGTCGGGCATGGGTTATCTACTTTTTATCGGCCTGGAAGCAGCCATAGGGCCAATTCTGGGGTAAGCGCAACCAAGAACCAAACCGCAATCAACGACACAAGGTACATCGTTGAATACCGCAGCAGCCTAAAATACGGCACGCCCGTTACGCCCGACGCCACATAAAGGTTCAACCCATATGGTGGCGTAATGAAACCGATTGATGCCCCCACCAAGAACACAACGGAGAAGTGGATCGGATCTACGCCCACAGATGCTGCAATTGGTGCAAGGATCGGTGCGAGAATGATTGTAACAGGGAGAGATTCAAGGATCATACCAGCAACAAACACAATCGCCATCGACGTAAACAGAACCGCATGGTAGCCGCCCATCCCCGTCACGAAATTACCGATAAAGTCTTTTGCGCCAAGCGATGACATCACTTGCTGCATTGCGACAGAAACCGCGATCAGTGGCACCAGAATACCTGTGATTTGTGCCGAACGTGACACAACAGATGGTAGTTTGGCGATGGTAAAGCCTTCGACAACGATCATCGATGCGACGCTTTTCTCGGCTATTGGTGTATCCACTGAGCTGCCCATGATCTTGTTCAGCGGGTAGCTGGCAAGGCCGACAAACACACAAAAGCCAACAGTCACGCCAGCCGCCTCTGTTGGTGAGAACTTACCAGTGTAAATCCCCCACAAAACCAAGCCGATCGCAAAGAAGCCAAGCCAGGCGCCAATTGCCGTTTTGATCACACGGCTCGCTGATAAGCGGATCAAGTGACCCCAACCATTGATTGTGCAGACGACAAACGCCGTGAACATCATCGCAAAGACCATCAACGCACCAGGAATAATACCCGCAACAAACAGATCAGAAATCGGCAGGTTGAGCAAAAACCCATAAACGATAAAGATGATCGACGGTGGAATGATGATACCAACAGTACCACCCGCAGCCGCAGTCGCCGCAGAGAACCGCTCGTCATAGCCGCCTTTCACCATCTCTGGATGCAGCATCGACCCAATTGTTGCCGTTGTCGCCGAGTTGGACCCCGAGATCGCTGCAAACAAACCACATGCCGCGATAGATGCCATGGCCAAACCGCCACGCAACCAGCCAAGACAGGAATATGCAAAGTCAGATAATCGTCGCGCGATACCTGATTGGTTGATCAAGTCACCCGTCAGGATAAACAGCGGCATCGCAAGCAACGCAAAGCCTTTGTTAAAGACGTTCAACAATTCATTGCCAGTGTTATCGATTGGCAGGTCAATGACGAAGCTACATGCAACGACCCAGTAAAAGATGACCAGCAAAACAGGTGTGCCGAGCATAAAGAAGATCGTCACGCCAATTGAAATAAGTGTAATCCATGTTGGATCTGACATTACATATCCCCCCCGATAACGGCTGCTTTGATGATAGGCTCACCCGCGATGTAATTGTTCCAGTCTTCCAGCCAATTGCCGATGACACGCCCTGACATCAGCGTGAAAGCGATCGGGACAGTCACGTAGAACCACCACTTCATCGTGTTGTCGACGCCATCAACCAACTGAAAGTTATCAGCGGAATATGCGGTGAATTTCATTGATGTCGTAATTGCGATCCAGCAGAAACCAAACCAAAGCACGGTATCCAAAGTGAGCGCAGCCATTTGACGGGCCGGCTTCATTTTAGCGCGAAACTCGCTAAAGCTTAGGTGCGTGCGCAGGCGGACGTTGTAGGAACATCCGAACCATGCCATGATCATGAACAGGAACGGTGGTATTGTTGTTGATCCCGACCATTGGCTGGAAAAGATAAACCGGTCGATAACACCCCAAAAAATGATTGCCGCGATGATAAAATATGTCGTTACCGCGATGCCGCGTTCCAAGTGCTTGTCCATAAAGGGCACAGCTTTGAAGAACTGGTTTGCAACAATGCCTCCCACAAGGGTGAATACAAAACAAAACAGCCACATGCCATCAGTGTAGAATGCGTCTCTCATTTCCCAAGCATTGCCTGAAAAAAGAGCCGGAATGACCGCTACTGCTTCGGACCAAATCGACATTTAGGTCTCCCCCCCAAAATGAATATGCAGGTCCACCATGCGGTGAACTTCTTTAAGTGAAATGGGCCGACCCAAGTTTTTTTCGGCCGGCCCAATCTGGTCAGGTAGTTAATGTGGGGCTAGTTTAGCCCTTCCACCAACGACGTGGCTCAACGTTTTCAGGAAGCGTGTTCCGGTCAATCGTGCGAACTTCGTCATAGATTTCCTGATACGTGTCGTGACCGCCGGACCAGCCGTTAAGCCGCTCGCGCCATTCTTCCCACAGTGCGGGCTGGAATTCTGGTGAACACATTTCTTCGGCTTTGCGGATCTCGGCATCGGACAAGAACGCGTTGCGGACGTTGTTTTGTGCAAAGATCGTATTTGGAAGCTGCGGATCAGACTGACCAACGGTGTTAATCAATGCGACTTCGTTTGCCGCCTGTACATGTGTCTGCGCCCAATAGGACGATTCCATCACCGCGTCTTGCAAGTAACCTTCGAGACCATCAAACACAGATGCGTTCATGGATGTGGCTTCAGTCCCGCAGAAGAAGTTCAGGTGAACCGACTGCGAAACGACGGGTGCCATGTTCGCATATGCAACAGCAGACGCCCATGTTTCAGCACCATCAATCAAGCCCTGCTTCAGACCATCAAGCGTTTCTTCCCAAGCAACAGGAACCGGGTTCAGGTTCAACGCTTTCATGGCGATACGGCCAAGCTGTGTCCCTGTCACGCGGTTCTTTGTGCCAGCAAGCTCGTCAATCGATGTGACTGTCGGCTTATCGTCAAAGTTCATACCCATCTGCAGGCCGCGAAGTTCGGCGTGACTGAAAAGAAACTTTAGACCGTGACGCTTTTCATACGGATCACGCAACAATTTCTGCGACGCCGGAGAGTACAAGAAATGGTACTGATCGGCACGGTTACGGAACATTTATGCATAGTCGAGCACGTTCAAGTAAGGTGCACCACCAGCAGAGTTCTGTGTCGATGCCGAATAGATGTCGACGATACCCTGCTGTGTTTTTTCAACGCAGGATGTTTGACCGCAAATTTGGTTGTCGCCAATGAATTCGATCCGAATCTCACCGTCTGTACGCGATTCCAGGTCACGTGCGAATTCCAACGCGCCAGCGCGTTCGATCAGCAAGTTGCGTGCGTTAAAGCCAGCGGCGCCAAATTTCAGGTTATACTTGGCAGGCTTGCTGAAGCGACGCTCATATGTCGATTCCGCAGCACTTGCGAGGTTTGCAAGGCTCATGGCCCCGCCAAACGTCCCTGCTGCCAACAGTGTAGAACTCATCCCATAACGGCCCGCGACCTTAAATAGGTCCCGCCGTGAGATATTGCTCAGGTTCTTTGAAGTACTCATGCTTTTCTCCTCCCATGAAGATTCATTATTGAGACTTATAGTTTCAATAAAAAGACTAGTATGACGAAACGCTTCTGTATACATTTTTCTTTATTGAAATTCTGGGGGCCCGAAATGCAGGCAGATTATATTATTGTAGGCGCGGGTTCAGCGGGCTGTGTTCTGGCAAACCGGCTTAGCGCGGACCCCTCGAATAAGGTGATCTTGCTCGAGGCAGGTGGTCGAGACTTGAACCCGTGGATTCATATTCCCGTGGGTTATTTCAAAACCATCCATAACCCCAACGTTGACTGGTGTTATAAAACAGAGCCCGATCCGGGTCTGAATGGCCGCTCTATTGAATGGCCGCGCGGCAAGGTTCTGGGTGGGTCATCATCGCTCAACGGACTTCTTTATGTGCGTGGACAGCCTCAAGACTATGACCGCTGGGCCCAAATGGGCAATCGCGGATGGGCATGGGACGACGTCCTGCCTTTGTTTAAGCGGTCTGAAAAGAACGAACGTGGCGCCGATGAATTCCACGGAGACGCGGGGCCGCTGTCGGTGTCTAATATGCGCATTCAACGCCCGATTACGGACGCATGGGTCGCAGCCGCTCAGGGTGCCGGATACAAATTCAACCCAGACTATAACGGCGCCGACCAAGAAGGTGTTGGTTTCTTTCAGCTAACTGCCAAGAATGGACGCCGCTGTTCGTCGGCCGTTGCCTACCTGAACCCCGTGAAAAGCCGCGACAACCTGACGATCATCACCCATGCGCAGGTCGAAAAAGTCGTCATCAAAGATAAGCGTGCCACAGGTGTTACCTACAAAGACAGATCAGGCAAAATTCAGACCGTCACTGCAAATCGCGAAGTTATCTTGTCCGGCGGCTCAATCAACTCGCCGCAGCTTTTGATGCTGTCTGGTATTGGCGAAGCGGATCAATTGCGTGAACACGGTATTGAGGTGATCGCTGACTTGCCCGGTGTGGGCAAAAATATGCAAGATCACCTGCAAGCCCGCTTGGTTTACAAAACCCATGAGCCAACGTTGAACGATGAAGTCGGCAGCATGTTTGGCCAAGCCAAGATCGGCCTCAAATACCTGATGTTCCGCTCTGGTCCGATGACGATGGCCGCCAGCCTCGCGACAGGGTTTATTAAAACCCGCGATGATCTGGAAACACCGGACATCCAATTCCATGTCCAACCTTTGTCAGCCGAAAATCCGGGCAAAGGGGCTGACAAATTCTCGGCGTTTACAACGTCGGTATGCCAGCTCCGGCCCGAATCGAAGGGTGAAATCAGGTTGACCAGCAGTGAAGGCCGCGCCTATCCCAAGATCATTCCGAATTACCTGTCGACCGAAACCGACTGCCGGACCGTCGTTGCTGGTGTGAATATTGCGCGCCGTATTGCGCAGCACGCACCGCTCACGTCAAAAATTTCCGCTGAACACCGTCCGAACCCCGACTTGGACATCAATAACTATGATGAGACGCTTGATTGGGCACGCAACAACACCGCATCGATCTATCACCCAACAGGTACCTGCAAGATGGGCCATGACAAAACCGCAGTGGTTGATGATCAACTGCGGGTACACGGCATCGCGGGTCTGAGGGTTGCAGATTGTTCGATCATGCCCGAAATCGTGTCAGGTAACACCAACGCCCCCGCGATCATGATCGGGGAAAAGGCGTCAGATCTGATCCTGAACGGCTAGGCCCTGCCCCCTTTCTCCGCACAAAGGGGGCCCTTAATGTTTCGCTTGGTAGCCGCGTCTCTTATACCGCGCGGTGTTTTGCGTGCGGCTCAAGTCTGGTGTTGCGGTTATAAATGCCCGTTAAGACGACATCTGTCTGACGCTAGCGCCTGCGGGTCCATTTAGGGCAATTTGTGTTGTCGGCCCATCGTAACCACTGAGGAGTGGACAGTGAGACAGACAACTGGAACACGCAAAAGCCCCGACGGATCGATCGTCAAAGGGATTTGGACCTCATTAGACATAATGACCCCTCTTTGGATTGGTCGGGTCCGATCACCTGTGCTGTGGCAAGCCCATCGCACCCGACGATTTCCGCTTTTGGGACTGGTCGCGCTCCGGACTAGCCGTTCGGATTTTAATCCGGACTGGACAGAAAACCTACACCGTGCGTTTTGCCTCTACCGTGTTGCCAGCGGCCGGGTACACGAATTCGTTTTCGTGCACCAAGGCGAGCCCTGTCCGGATCACCCAGCTGGGCCTCGAAAGTGGTCCATTGCCAATCATGCCAATTGTATTTTCAGCCATTGCGACAATCCAGCAAGTGGCGCGCCAACGGCGACCGCATCGCCACCAGATTTTGGCGCGATGCCCTCTAAATCCATCCGCAGCTGCTCAGTCACAGCAGCAGGGCTCTGCGCGCCCGCCCCCAGCCAAAGTGCGTCGGCCCGTAGCAAGCGGCCAGACGCGCCGACACCCGGCTGCGCATCATAAATTTCGCTCGCGCACTTAATCTGCGCTGACCGGTGAAAGGGCGCTGGCGTGACCAGATCAAAGCACGCTGTGGGCACCCGGGACAGCGCGCTGGCGACCAAATTATAAGACGCCGCCCAAACGCGCGTTTACCGATCTTGGTCGCGATGTCCGTCTCAATCACACGGCAGATGCCTACAACGCCCCCAAAGAAGTTGGCCATGCCATCACCACAAACTGAATTTCTTTGATCGAAATCAATGCGCTGCGTGTCGGGTTTCATAAGGTAACGTGGAAATGAATGGGCGTTCTATGTGTCCCGAAGGGGACCAAGATTGAAGGGTGGTTGATAAGATGAGTTTTTTCATGAGTTTTGGGGCGGCAGGTGCCTTCGTTCTCGCAGCAACTGGCGCGCTGGCGGACATGTTCGAGGTCCAAACCGTCACCGATGGCGTCTATGCTCTCGTCGGGCCCAAGCAACAGCGTTCACCAGAAAATCTTGCCAACAATGCAACATTTGGCGTTGTTGTCACCGATGAAGGTGTTGTTTTGATGGACCCTGGCGGAAGCTGGAAAGGTGCCGAAGCGATCCATACACGCATCCGTGAGATCACAGATCAACCCGTTAAATATGTCGTCAACACAGGCGGGCAGGATCACCGCTGGCTGGGCAATGGCTATTGGCAGTCCCAAGGTGCCACGGTCATCGCGTCGCAAGCCGCCATTGAAGACCACAAGGCACGCGGGTCGCAACAGCTTAGCGCACTGTCCCAGTTATTGGGCGATCAGTTATCTGGCACCACGCCCGCCTATGCCGATATTTCCTTTGTGGATAATTATACGCTGGACCTCGGCGGGCTCACATTTGAGATCACACACGCAGGACAGGCGCACACCCCCGGCGACAGCTTTGTCTGGTTACCGGCAAAGGACACGGTGTTCACCGGCGACATCGTTTATGTCGAACGTATCCTTGGTAATGGCCAGCAGTCGAATGCCAAAAGCTGGATAGACGTGTTCGAAGCAATGGCCGCGTTAACCCCAGCGCATGTCGTGCCGGGTCACGGGCATGCCACAACGCTGGCAACAGCCACGACTGACACCTATGACTATCTGGTCAACCTGCGCACGCAGATAGAGGCGTTGATCGCAGATGGTGGCGACATCATGGACGCCCCAAAGATCGACCAATCCGCGTTTGCTTATCTTGAGCAATTCGACAGCCTTGCCGGGCGCAACGCCCAAACAACTTATGAACAGATGGAATGGGAATAGCTTTGTGATGCGAACGGGTCATTGCCCCTCCAGCCAATAGTGGCGGCAGCAATCGGCAGCAACGTGGCGCCAAGGCACTTTTTACGGCGCTGATCACCGCCATGACGCCCATTTTTCTGTCATTGTCCATGCTTGTATCGCGGTCTTTAGCATCGGGGTTATGCCAAAAAAAGCCAATAGATCCCGATACCCTTGATCAACCCGCTATGTGACCATGGAGTTGTCCCCACATCATGGCCGGGGCGAAACGCCTTGTCCGAAAGCCAAAATTGCTTATCCGGCGATGTCGACAGATGTAGCAGGCAATCCAGATAGGCCTCGCCAAAGGCCGCCGGCTTTAAGCCAGTCCAGCACGGCATTGCATGTTCATTTCCAAAGGGAACCTCTTGTTTTTAAAAACACGCCCCCATAATCAGGGCCATGAGGCCACCAATCAGGTCGCCTTTTCATCGTTTTTTATTGCATCCTTGAAGGCGGCCTGTGCTTTCGTCGTTGCCGCATCAAAGGCCGAGCGGGACACGCTCAGCGCGGATCGCAGCCCACGGGTCTTGCTCGCCTCATTCACATTTTCGAGTTTTGCGCCCCCGTTCTGCGCGATGTTAAAATGACCCGGTGCGCAATATCTCGGCCGCGCAGGGAGTGCGCGACCGAGAAAGCTGCCGAGTACCGGGGGGGAACGGCACTCGGCAAGTCATCAGGCGACGCTGATATCGTTCTGGACAGACGTAACTCCAGGTGCCGCCCAAGCCGTTCTGTAGGCAAGCCCGCGATCAGACCACGTCGGGACATGGCCCGTCAGGCGAACCATCCCGTCGACTGCCGTAACCTTTACATTTTCATCGGTGAATCGCGTCCGGTGCAGCGCGCGACTGACATCTGCGCTAATCTTGGCGGTATCGGGACGCGCCTTGACGGTCACGTTGTTGGAAACTGATGTGACGCCCATCAGTGGCCGAATTTCCCGCTCCGCTGAGTCCTTCTGGAAATGCCATTCGACCTCCCCTGTGAGCGTCACCCAACCCTTTTGAACCTTTACCTTGATGGAGTCCGTTGGAATAGCACTGTCCCAAGACAAGCGGCTCAGCGCAGCTTTTGCGATCTCGTCGTCAGCTTTTCTCATATGACCGGGAAGCCGGACTTCAAGCTCTTCAGCAAGGCCCTTGACGCCATTGACCCGGCCCACAGCACGCTCCGCTGCGGATTTTTTCCAGTAGCTGTCGACATGCCCGGTCAACGTTACAACGCCACCCTCAACAGCGACACCAATATGGTCGGCCTCAATGCTTGGCTCCCAGTCCAGCTCGGCAGTCACGTCCTCTTTCACTTGATGGTCGGTCATCATTTTCGTCTCCATTTATTTGAGCGGCTCGCGCTGCAATTTTAGAAGTTGGTTCCCTGCGATCATACCTGTTCCCAGAGGCGAAATTCAGTGGCGGGCGCGCAGCAGTATCCCGGACGCCTCCGCGACACCTACGCGTTTTTCGGACATTCAGATTGATTCTGATCAATCATCGGTTGTTTTACTGTTGCAATGAAAGCAGTGACCTAAACTGGCCATTGTCCGCACATATCGCGTTGCTGCTGGCTTCCCGGCACTGACCGTACTGAGAATTCAGAATTGATCTGCGTCAACCGGAGTTGGGTACAAGAGTGATAGCCCCACCGTAGAAACAATCACGCCAAGGAGTACGATCATGATTGGTAAAATCCTTCTGGCCTACGATGGGTCAAATAATGCGCGCCGAGCTTTGGACCTAGCAGCCGAGCTGTCGTGCAAACTTGAAGCCGACCTGTCTATCGTCCATGTCCTGATGCACGGGCGCCCATCCAAGGAGCTGGTGCGAATGGCAGAGGCCGAACATATCGTTGACCAGGCACAAAACACCTTTTCGCCCAGTGTCGCATATGCCCCGGGCCAGATGTACAGCCTTCTAAAGGACAGCGGGACCACCGATCAAGGCGCGCGGATTATACCTGCCATTGGCGATCAATTGGCCGCTTTTGCAAAGAGCCGGAGCGAGGAACTGGGCGCACAAAACGTTACGACGTCTGTGCGGTCTGGCGACTATGCTGATGAAATCCTTAAAACTGCCAAAAAGCAAAAGGCCGATATGATCGTGATTGGTTCGCGCGGGTTGGGAAAAATCAGAGAGGCTGTTTTGGGAAGCGTGTCGCAGAAAGTGTTGCACCATGCGGCACAAACCGTCGTTACGGTCAAATAACCCATCCAGATCCAGCGTTCGGCCACGGCATTCACGTGTCGAAAAATGGCATCAACAGTGAATGTCCCAGATTTCGCGAAGCTTTGTGATGCAGGTTAATGGCACCTCGAAATAACGCGCAATGTCACCATCCGAGAGGCCCAGATCAGCAAAGACTTCCAAACTGGTCTTTGGCATTACTCCAAGCGCGTTAATGTGCTGTCGCAACGGGTGTGGCAGCGCATTGGGACGGGCAATCGGCCGCGCCGTTGCAATCGCTTGACCGGATGTAAATTTGTCAATCTGGACTCTCGTTTTCGCGTTCATTTCTCATCCCCCATCCAATTGTGAAGCAGATTTCACGTTAGTCTACAGGATCGCAAATTGTCCGCATACGCGATTGACCAAAATCAAACGGCAGACTTTTTCCCGCCGAGTATGGCGCGTTTACGCCAATGGCTGCGGATCTGCGTGGTCAACCTGACGCGACAGGTCGGCAAAAAGTTTTTCACGAACCCGATACGCACGCGGACAGCACCCTATCAGCTTACAGGCAACAATGCCGCTTTGGCATGATCTGCGTCAGCGCTGTGTTCAAGGTGCAGCGGGTCTGGTGTCATAAGAAACTGCCACGCGGGTTCCGTCGAAATTGTGAACCGATTTGAGTTTTATCAATCTGCTGCTGGGCGCTGCGGCTAACGTCATTTTATGACTGATTTCATTTACAGATTCTTGGACAGAACCGAAGCTGGCGTGCAACTGGCCAGAAGGCTGTTGGCGATGGGTTTGGATCAACCGCTCATCTACGCCCTCCCGCGCGGTGGTGTTCCTGTCGCAACTGAAGTGGCGCGTGAGTTGAACGCCCCGCTTGATCTTGTACTGGTGCGCAAGATCGGCGCGCCGGGAAATCCCGAAGTTGCTCTTGGTGCGATTGTCGAGGGCGCCAATGCGCAAGTTGTCATCAACGAGGATGTGAAACGGATGTCCGGCGCGGATATGGACTATTTGGAACGCGCCTATGCTGAACAGTTGGACGAGCTTGAACGCAGAAGAATACGGTATCTTGGCGACCGACCCCGGCTGAAACCTGCGGGCCGAACTGTCGTGGTTGTCGACGACGGGCTTGCAACCGGTGCCACCATGAAGGCCGCACTTATCGCTCTGAAACGTAATAAGGCTGCGCGGATCGTGGTCGCCCTGCCCGTTGCGCCAATGCGGGCGTTGGAGGAATTGGCCGATCAGGCAGATGATATTGTTTGTCTTCACCCCGCCACAGAGTTTCGCGGGGTCGGTGGATTCTACCGCGACTTCCATCAATTATCCGATGAAGAGACAATCTCACTGCTTAACCAGCGTTGGTCGGTGCAAGAGCCGGAAACGCCACTCTCTCAAGCTGGCAATCCCGATATGCGGCAGGTTGAAATTCCGCCGCTCGGGTTGGTTGGCGATTTGGTTGTACCTAAAAACCCCCGCGGCATTGTTCTTTTTGCGCATGGCAGCGGATCCAGTCGTCGCAGCCCGCGCAACACATTTGTGGCCTCCAAGCTCAATGAAAAAGGCTTTGCGACCCTTCTTTTTGATCTGCTGACACCTGCCGAGGGACACAACCGGCGCAATGTCTTCGATATACCGCTGTTGGCGGAACGTGTTGTCGAGGCATGCATGTGGATCAGCTCGGAGCCTGACATTGCCGATCTGCCGCTTGGGATATTCGGAGCGAGTACTGGCGCAGGTGCCGCGCTTACGGCGGCGGCAGACCTCAAGGGGCGGGTCGCGGCAGTTGTCTCTCGGGGCGGTCGTCCTGATCTGGCTGGACGGTCATTGCCCTCTGTTTTGGCCCCAACGCTCCTGATTGTTGGCAGCCTTGATCTTGACGTGATTGACCTGAACGAAACAGCGCTGGGTGCCATGACCTGCAAAAAGAAATTACAAATCGTCTCTGGCGCAGGCCATTTATTCGAGGAACCGGGAACACTGGATGCTGCCATTGCGCATGCAGCGAACTGGTTCGACCAACACCTTGTCTCGCACAATTCATCCCCCGTCCGGCCCCCTGCCCCAATCCCGGATATCGACGTCCCGCGGGCTGCGGCAGAGCCGCTTCCCGCTATCAATGACCCCGAGTTTGCAAAAGCATTTGACCGGTTTGGATCGCACCGCGTGGTTCTTCTTGGCGAAGCGTCCCACGGGACATCGGAGTTTTACCAAGCGCGCGCAGCAATCACCCGTAGACTCATCGAAGAACACGGGTTTTCGAGTGTTGCTGTCGAAGCAGACTGGCCCGATGCCGCAGCGGTCGACCGCCATACGCGGCACAGACCGCAGCGTCCGATGAAAACACCGCCCTTTGCACGCTTTCCCACGTGGATGTGGCGCAACGTGGACGTCGAAGCCTTCACGGATTTTCTGCGCCAACACAATGGACGCAAGACACAGGAGGAACAGGTCGGATTTTATGGCCTCGACCTCTATAATATGAATGCCTCCATCGCCGCTGTACTGGCCTACCTCGACGGGGTGGATTCCGCGGCGGCTGAGGTTGCCCGAAAACGGTATGCCTGCCTATCGCCATGGTCGCGCGAGCCTGCGGCATACGGTCGGGCGGCGCTGACGCATGGATTTGCGATCTGCGAAGCACCTGTCACCAGCATTCTTGTGAACCTGCTCAAGAAAGAAATGGCGTACACCAAGAAAGACGGTGATCAGTTCTTTGACGCGGCGCAGAATGCACGGCTCGTGGCAAATGCGGAACGGTACTATCGCGCGATGTATTACGGATCGCATGTGTCTTGGAATTTGCGCGACCAGCATATGTTCGACACCCTCAAGCAAATAACAGATCACGCGGGGCCAGACAAAAAGGTCGTCGTATGGGCGCATAATTCGCATATTGGCGACGCCCGCTTTACCGACATGGGCCGCACACGTGGTGAATTGAATATCGGCCAGCTTTGCCGCGAGGAATATGGCGATGACGCTGCGTTGATCGGTTTTGGCACCGCGTCCGGGACGGTTGCCGCTGCGTCTGAATGGGACGCGCCGATGGAGATCAAGACGGTGCGCCCGCCGCGGCCTGACAGCTATGAAGCCTTGTGCCACGCCGTAAATCTGGAGCGGTTCCTGTTCGATTTTCGTAAGCCAGACAACGACGCCCTTCGGCGTGTCTTGGCGCAGCCACGACTGGAACGCTATATCGGTGTCATCTACCGGCCCGAAAGCGAAAGGGCGAGCCACTACAGCCCTGCAAACCTCGCCGATCAGTATGACGCATTTGTCTGGTTTGATAAGACCAATGCAGTGACACCGTTGGAGACCCGAGCCGCCAAAGGCGAGGACGAAACCTATCCTTTCGGACTTTGATAGGGTCTGTCGCAAATTTTATGAGGGATCGGGCACATCCAAACGACCGGATACAGGTATCAGGCGCGTTGCAACGTCTTGTTGTGAAAATAGCATTCCACGCGACGAGGATTGCTGGAACTCAGTGCAATATCTCCAGTGCTAGCGCGATCCCCTGACCGCCTCCGATGCACAGCGTGACGACTCCACGCTTAAGACCGTCGCGCTTCATCGCATGCAAAAGGCGCGTCGTAAGCACCGCTCCGGTTGCGCCAATCGGGTGCCCATGTGCAATGGCACCGCCGTCAACATTCACGATGTCATCTGCCAACTGCAGCTCACGCGTGACGGCGATGGCGATAGCGGCAAACGCCTCGTTGATCTCGATACGGTCGACATCCCCGCGCGTCCAGTTGGCCCGTTCAAGTGCTTGTTTCACTGTGGGAATTGGACCCAGACCAAACATACCCGGCTCCACCGCGCCGATCCCGTAGGACACCAGCCGCGCCATCGGTTCTAGCTGGTGTTTTTCAGCCCAGCCCCGTTCGGCCATGATCATCGCCGCTGCACCGCTGTTTAGTCCGGGTGCATTGCCCGCAGTTATGGTACCGTCCTTACGGAAAGCGGGTCTTAGTCTGCCAAGGCTTTCCATTGTGGTATCAGACCGGTTTTGTTCGTCTTTTTGAAACTTGGTCGCGCCTTTGCGACCAGGAACCTCGACAGAGATGATTTCATCGTTGAACTTGCCTGCTGCCTGCGCATCCGAAAACCGCCTCTGCGACCGTTCGGCCCAACGATCCTGATCTTCGCGGGTAATCTGGAGGGCCTTCACGAGGTCTTCGGTGTGCCAGCCGGAATGTTCACCAGAGAACGCATCGTTTAGACCATCGCGCAACATGCTATCATAGAGCTGCGCGTCACCCATCCGGTAGCCCCAGCGTCCGCCGGCTGCAAGATAAGGTGCCAAATCCATGTTTTCCGTGCCACCAGCGACCGCACAGTCCAACATGCCAGCCATAATTTCCTGAGCGGCCGACACGACAGCTTGCGCACCAGAACCGCAGACACGATTAACGGTCATGGCGGGAACAGTAACAGGAACACCTGCATTGATGGCACATTGTCGGGCTGGGTTCATCTTATTACCAGCCTGCACCACATTCCCCATAAAGACACTGTCCACGTCCGCGCCTTCAAGTTTTGATTGCATCAGCACGCCTTTGATCGCGGCCGCGCCAAGGTCTGTTGCAGGGACAGTTTTCAGGCTGCCGCCGTAAGTGCCGATCGCAGTGCGGACAGGGTTGCACAGAACCACTTCATGAAGTTGCATTGGTGTCGCTCCTTACTGTTTTAGTTGTTAAGTGACGAAATCATGGCCTGATCGCCCAAAGCCAGCTTTGCACCCTGCAATGCGATCTCGGTGGCGCTCTCCTGACCCACCCCTTGGGCCGCGCCGGTTATGACGATTGCCCTGTCTTTCAGATCCTTCGCCTGGCTCCCGTTGCGCTGCTTGGTCTGGGCATCTTGCGCCGTCGTTAAGCGACGCAAGACCATATCGATTGGCACCTTGCCGCACACAAAAGTTTGGACCGCCAAAGACGGCGATCTCTTGGTCTTTGGGTAAATGTGACGTTCCCCGTCTTAGCCCTTCTTGGCCTGCATCTTTTCGGCGGCCGATTTGGCGGTCTTTGACAGTTGTCCAATGGCCTGCTGGCCAAGCTTGGTCATTTCTGCAAATTCACGCTGATAGTCTTCAACAGTCTCCTTGTAGAACTCTGTATGAGCCGCAGTCATTTCCGCCGGATCTGTGCATTTGCTGAGCTTCTGAAGCAACGCGGTGTCTTGCTTGAACCGGTCACCAAGAAAGTTCATCCAATGTTGATTCAATTCCATCCAGCCAGCAGCGGGATTACTGTCGGAGTCCGACGCTTCAGCAAATTTTGACATAAAACTCTGAAACATCTCCGTCGGATCGAAACCCGAAGTCTTAGAGGTCTCGGAATTGCTTTTTCCGCTTTGAGTCTCTTTGGTCATGACTGATTCCTTTGCGTTGAGTTGCATAGTCTCCATCTCTCGCATCTTTGAATTAGTCTGGATTGATCCGCGTCAATTCATCGGCAGGATTTGGGTATTGGCTGCTAGCCGCATTTTTGGGCCGATCACCAAGTTTTGCGCATGGGCATAAACCACGGCTGGCCTTGACGCCCCCAATGCTTTCGACCTGACCTGAGCCCCTACAAGTAATCCAGTTTTACAAAAAAGGGGCCCCCGAAGGGACCCCGTTAGTTTTGCTGATCAGGCTCGTGATTATACCGCTCGTGTTTTTTGCCTGTGGCCTGATCTGCACCGAGGGCGAGCGCACCCGCCCCGGATCCTTGTTTCTATAGTGTTTCACCCGATTGGGAGAAACTTTACCCCCAGATGGGAGAACCTTTGCCGAAATTGGGAGGAACTATGCCCGCAGGGACAACACCTCTCAATCCTTCTAGCTACAGCCTGAGGTGCTACCGCAGGTGTTGCACTTCATGCAAGTCCCGTTGCGGACCAGCGTGTAGTTGCCGCATTCGCCACATGGATCGCCTTCGTAGCCTTGCATCTTGGCCTTATCGCGGGCCGAGAAACCGGCTGCTGTTGTGGTGCCGCTGGACAATGATGTCTCCGCAGTGACTGCAACATTGCCCATTGTTTGGGTGGCCTCCACAATAGCATCAAGCGTCGCTGTGGCTTGGCCGCCCTGCAGAACGACCAACTCTTGTGGCATCCGCTTGCGCAGGTACCCAGTGGAGCTGATCTGGCGGAGCACTTCCAAAGACTTGGACGCGGCGGCCTCGGACGGTGTTGCCACGTTGGACACACCCTCCATTTCGCCACGGCCGATATCGTCGAACGCTGCGCCTTCTGGCTTAACGTGGGCCAGATCGGTGCGGTCAAGATAGGACACGGCCAATTCGCGGAAGATGTAATCAAGGATCGACGTTGCATTCTTAATGCTATCGTTGCCCTGAACCATGCCTGCCGGCTCGAACTTGGTGAATGTGAACGCATCAACGAATTCTTCCAGTGGCACACCGTATTGCAGGCCCACGGACACGGCGATTGCAAAGTTGTTCATCATCGCCCGAAAGCCAGCGCCCTCTTTGTGCATATCGATAAAGATTTCACCAAGCTGACCGCCTTCGTATTCGCCTGTACGCAGATAAACCTTGTGGCCACCTACGATCGCCTTTTGGGTATACCCTTTACGGCGCTGCGGCATCTTTTCACGTTCGCGATTGCGTACCTCTTTGATGATGATTTTCTCGACAACCTTTTCGGCCAGAACGCGGGCTTTCTCGTGTGCGTTACCGGACTCTAGGATTTCTGCCGCTTCATCGTCGTCTTCAACCAAGGAAGCTGCCAATGGCTGGGACAATTTCGATCCGTCGCGGTACAGCGCGTTGGCTTTGACACCCAAGGACCAAGACAGCTCGTATGCTTTCTGGCAGTCCACGATTGTCGCGTCATTTGGCATGTTGATCGTCTTAGAGATCGCGCCAGAGATGAACGACTGTGCGGCGGCCATCATGTGAATGTGGCTGTCGACGCTCAGATATCGCTTACCTGTTTTCCCGCATGGGTTGGCGCAATCGAACACTGAATAGTGCTCTTCTTGCAGATGCGGCGCGTTTTCTAATGTCATGGTCCCGCAGACGTGATCGTTCGCGGCCTCAATCTCGGCCTTGGAGAAACCCAAATGGCGCAGCAGGTCAAACGTTGGATCATTCAGCTTCATCGCAGGGATACCCAGCGTTTTCGTGCAGAACTCTTCGCCCAGCGTCCATTGGTTAAATACAAAGCGGATGTCGAATGCGGCCTTAAGCGCCCCTTCGACCTTGTCGATTTCCGCTTGACCAAAACCGTGACCGATCAATGACGTGTGGTTGATAGAAGGCGCCTGCCCGATTGATCCATGACCAACCGCATATGCGATGATCTCTTCAACTTGCGCAGACCCATAGCCAAGCTTGTCAAGGGCCGCAGGCACCGACTGGTTGATGATCTTAAAGTACCCACCACCAGCAAGTTTCTTGAACTTGACCAGTGCAAAGTCAGGCTCGATGCCTGTGGTATCGCAATCCATAACCAGACCGATGGTGCCAGTTGGGGCAATCACGGACACCTGAGCGTTGCGGTAACCGTTCTTTTCACCCAACTCGAGTGCTTCGTCCCAAGCGCTGACAGCAATGCCCGCAAGGCGAATATCGGGGCAGTTCGCGTGGTCCAGCGGTACTGGCTTAATTGCAAGGTCTTCATAACCATCATCCAACCCAAGTGCGGCCTGACGGTGGTTGCGTATTACGCGCAACATATGTTCGTCATTCTTGGCGTACCCGGGGAATGGACCCAGCTCGCCGGCCATCTCGGCGGATGTTGCATATGACACGCCCGTCATGATCGCAGTCAGGGCAGCGCCCATCGCGCGGCCTTCGACACTGTCATAGCCAAGGCCCATGTTCATCAGCAAACCACCGATGTTGGCATAGCCAAGACCAAGTGTGCGGAAGTCATAGGACCGCTGCGCGATTTCCTTGGATGGGAACTGCGCCATCATCACGGAAATCTCGAGGGTTACAGTCCACAGACGTGTGGCATGCATGTAGTCTTCGATTTGAAATTCGCCGTCCTTAAAGAACGTCAGCAGGTTCATGGATGCAAGGTTGCATGCTGTGTCATCCAAGAACATGTATTCGGAACATGGGTTAGACCCGCGGATTTCGCCGTCCTCCGGGCACGTGTGCCATGCGTTCACTGTATCGTGGTACTGAATACCCGGATCGGCACAGGCCCAAGCGGCATGGCCGACTTGTTCCCACAGATCACGTGCGCTGATGATCTTGGCGACTTCACCGTTTTTACGGTTACGCAGCTTCCAGTCTTCGTCGTTTTCAACGGCTTTCAAGAACGCATCGGTAACGCGGATGGAGTTGTTGGAGTTCTGGCCGGAAACAGATGAATACGCCTCGGAATCCCAATCGGTGTCATATGTCGGGAATTCGATCGACGTGTGACCTTGCTTTGCGTAGTCCAGCACGCGCTTGACGTATGTTTCGGGGATACATGCCTTTTTCGCTTCGCGCACAGCGCCTTGCAGTCCGGTGTTCACCTTGGTGTCATAGGCGTCAGTCACCGCACCATCCCATGCTTTAATCGCAGCAAAGATCGCGTTCAGATGACGTTCGTGCATCTTGGACCCAGCCACGATGGACGCAACTTTCTGCTCCTCTATGACCTTCCAGTTGATGAACTCTTCGATATCAGGATGGTCGGCATCAACGATGACCATTTTGGCCGCACGGCGTGTTGTGCCGCCCGATTTGATCGCGCCAGCAGCGCGGTCACCGATTTTCAAGAAGCCCATCAGGCCAGATGACTTACCGCCACCCGACAAGGTTTCGCCCGCGCCCCGCAGGGACGAGAAGTTTGTGCCAGTGCCAGAACCGTACTTGAACAGACGCGCTTCACGGACCCACAGGTCCATGATGCCACCTTCGTTCACCAGATCGTCACCAACGGACTGGATAAAGCAGGCATGCGGCTGCGGGTGCTCATAGCTCGACGTGGATTTCGTCAGCTTGCCAGTTTTGTAGTCAACATAGTGGTGGCCTTGGGCCGGACCGTCGATGCCGTAAGCCCAGTGCAGACCAGTGTTGAACCACTGCGGGGAATTGGGTGCTGCGCGCTGGGTCGCAAGCATGTAACGCATTTCGTCGAAATAGGTCCGGGCGTCTTCTTCGGTGCTGAAATAGCCCCCCTTCCAGCCCCAATAGGTCCACGCACCAGCAAGGCGGTCAAAGACCTGTCGTGCCGACGTTTCGCCGTCAAACGTAGCGCCTTCAACAGGAACGGAGCGCCACAGAAACTCTGGCACGCCCTTTTCTTTGACCTTTTTCATCTCGGACGGCACGCCCGCTTTGCGGAAGTACTTCTGGGCGATCACATCGGAGGCGACTTGGCTCCAGCCGTCGGGAATTTCACAATTATCAAGCTTAAAAACGATCGTGCCATCCGGGTTGCGAATTTCCGATGTCGTCGACTTAAAAGTAAGTGCGGCGTAAGCATCTTGGCCTGCGGTGGTGAAATTCCGTTCAATCTTCATGTGGTCTGCCCCTAATGTTCGGTGCGGCCGTCGTTACGGCTTATCGCTATATATTGGGCCAATTTGGCCCGCCCAGTTCGCCAATCAATTCGCATCAATAAATGCAGCTAACCTTATAAAAAAAGGCGTCTACAACATGATCACACGTGGCATTTGCCCATTTATTAAAGGCGCCTTGCCAACACAACATCTAGTGCCGATTTGATTTTCTAGAACTAAATGGCGCACCAATGGGGCTTAGGTCAACGGAATTTTAACATAATTTGTCGATTAAAAATGTTGACGCGCCACGAGATGTGGTGACCAGATTGATCACCCCGATTCACCCACAGACTTGTCCACAATTCGTTAACTTGCGTCCCGCGACAAGAAACCCAAATAAACAGGCGACTTAGCCGCAAAGATTGATGTTTTGGATCAACTGCCGTGATGCTTTGCACGACATGGAAACGAATTTTAAGAAAAATCAGACGGCTTTGAGCTTGGAGTCACAATTTTGTAACGCTGCACCAAAAACACAAAAGCCGCCCAAATAATGGACGGCTTGTGAACCTTCTAAGAAGGTAGTGGTCGGGGCGATAGGATTCGAACCTACGACCCTCTGTTCCCAAAACAGATGCGCTACCAGGCTGCGCTACGCCCCGAACAAGGCTGTCTCTAAAGGCGTTCAACTGATTTGAAAACCCCTATTTCGCACTTTTAATCACAAGGTGCGATTGCGTCCGCCCCAATTGCCGGATGCTGCAAAATATCGCCCGTTTTGACACCCAATCGGGCGACCATGCCTGCATTCACTTCGAGAACGTATTGCACACCGCCCCCACTATTGATCACAGTTTCGTCCAGCGGAATTGCGTTTTCATGGATCGAAAGAATCGTACCATCAGGGCCCGCAAAAATCATATCGAGGCCGATCAACGTGTTGCGCATCCAAAACGTGGCCTGCTGCGGACGCGGGTAGACAAAAAGCATCCCAGACATCGTTGCCATTTCAGGGAGGTTCATCAACCCTTGCGACCGTTCCGCATTGTCATCGGCAACCGTGACTGCAAAGTTTGCATGCCCCCAGTCCCCAGTAACCGTCACACGATCATCCGCACACGACGCATTGGCGTGTCCGGCAAACCCTGCACACAGGGCGACAACAAGTGAAATTTTCATTTTGAAATAGCTTCCCAACTGACAACATCCACAGCCATTCTGCCCCGGTTCCCATCAATCGAACGCAGGCCAATTGCTTCTCCTGCCTGAAGATCGGACAATCCGCAGCGACGCAACACTTCAATATGCACAAATACGTCAGCGCTGTCGCCAAAGATGTTGGCAAATCCAAACCCTTTGACCTTGTCGAACCACTTCACGCGGGCGGGAACAACGGGCTGCGCCTGAATAACGTCAAACGAGATGTCTTCCATATCGCGCATCATGGGGACATCAGGCAAGTGATCGGGCGGCGTCAGCGACAATATCTCAACAACTTGTAAACCACGGTCTGATTGCTGCACATCCATAGTGATGACAGTTTCGTCCACAACTGACCCTTGGCCAAAGTTCCGCAAAACATTGGCATGGAGCAAAACATCCGGCCCACCAGTATCGCTGACTACAAATCCAAACCCTTTTGCAGGGTCAAACCATTTGACGCGACCGGATTGAGGGCTGGCCGACGTGGTGTTCTCAGTCGTGTTCATCATGTCCAATCAACCGAGCGCCATCAAAGGCATTTGGTTCTATTTCTTTATTTTGTCTATTTACCACCATAAAAAATAGGGGCCTTCAACCCCTCAAAACTCACGAAGCGTGAAATTTACGGAGACAGTCGCTGGATTTTCCAGACGTCATGCACGTCTCTGCGCGACCAATCGAACCGGTCATGCAACCTGAAATCGCCATCCGCCCAAAACTCAATTTGCTGCGGAACAATGCGGAATCCTCCCCAGAATGGTGGTCGCGGCGGGTTAATTCCATGGCGCGCGCCCTGCTTGGCGACCTCTGCCATCAATGCAGTCCGACCGCTAAGTGGTTGAGATTGCGCCGATGACCACGCCCCTAACCGACTTTGTAGTGACCGCGACGCGTAATAGGCATCTGCCTGCGCACCGTCTTCTTTTGTGACAGTTCCTCGCACCCGAATCTGGCGCCGCAATGACTTCCAGTGCAAAACAAACGCCGCTTTACCCGATTGAATAATTTCTTGGCCCTTTTGGCTGTCGTAATTTGTATAGAAGACAAAAGCATCCGCTTCGATCTCTTTCAAAAGGACCATGCGCACATTTGGCGTACCAGTTGCATCAACGGTCGACAAAGCAATCGCATTGGGATCGTTTGGCTCTTGCGTGGTTGCCTCGGCCAACCATCGTTGGCTAATCTCAAAAGGGTCATCGCCTGCAAAAATTCCGGTGCGTTGCGCCATAATCGTAATTCCCTAACTGTGTTCGCACGGCGAACCGCGCTCTTAACTTGCTGAGCTGGTATCAATCGCCTACACCAAGCCTAACACAGATTAACTAAAGGACGTAGCGGCATGTCGTCAAATTTGATGCAAGGTAAACGTGGCCTAATTATGGGCCTCGCAAACGACAAATCAATCGCGTGGGGCATTGCAAAATCATGCGCCGACGCAGGCGCGGAACTTGCGTTCTCCTACCAGGGCGATGCGTTAAAGAAACGGGTCGATCCGCTGGCGGCTTCGCTTGGCTCCGATATTGTCCTGCCTTGTGACGTGGGCGACATGGAGAGTGTGGACGCATTGTTCGCAAGTCTCGAAGAGAAATGGGGCAAGCTTGATTTCATCGTGCACGCCATCGGATTTTCGGATAAAAACGAATTGCGTGGCCGCTATGTCGATACCAGCCGCGAAAACTTCCTGAATTCTATGGATATATCGGTCTATTCCTTCACCGCCGTCGTGAATCGCGCCGAAAAGATGATGAACGCAGGCGGGTCTTGCCTGACGCTGACGTACTACGGCGCAGAACGCGTCATGCCGCACTATAACGTCATGGGCCTTTGCAAAGCAGCCCTCGAGGCATCCGTGCGTTACCTTGCCGAAGACTTGGGCAAAGACGGTATCCGCGTCAACGCGATCTCTGCGGGGCCGATCAAGACACTTGCGGCCTCTGGAATCGGTGATTTCCGCTACATCCTGAAATGGAACGAGCTAAACTCTCCGCTCCGCCGCACAGTCACAATCGAAGACGTGGGCAAATCTGCAGTCTACCTGCTGTCTGATCTTAGCTCTGGCACAACAGGCGAAGTCTTGCACGTTGACAGCGGCTACCACGTTGTCGGTATGAAGGCCGTCGATGCGCCGGATATCTCAACCGTCTAAAGGACAGCCCATGACCGACCGTTTGCCCCACGAAAAAGGGTTCCACATTTCTTGGGACCAAATCCACCGCGACAGCCGTGCGCTTGCTTGGCGGCTTGATGGCAAAGGACCAGACGATGGCGCGTGGAAAGCCGTCGTTGCCATTACACGCGGCGGCATGGCCCCTGCGATGATCGTCGCGCGAGAATTGGACATTCGCACCGTGGACACGATTTCGGTCAAGTCTTATCATTCCAGCGGCGGCCAAGCCGACGAACGCCGCGAAGCGCAAGTACTTAAGTACCCAGACGCAGACGCAGACATGATGGGTGACGGAACCGGTATCTTGATCATTGATGATCTGGTCGACAGCGGCAAAACCCTTGAAATTGTGCGCGAACTCTATCCCAACGCCCATTGCGCAACCGTCTATGCAAAGCCACAAGGCGAACCGATGGTGCACACTTTCATCACAGGGGTGTCGCAAGATACGTGGATTTTCTTTCCTTGGGATATGGCGTTGCAATACGTCGAACCATACCGCGGCAAAGACTAATTTTCACTTGCCTACCGGCGCATGTATTTTTCCGAGCTTAAATATGTCCGCCGGAGGCATCCTTCAAAAAGGCGCGCGCCGCAGGCGCACATTTGGATCAAACCATGGCTGACACACGCACCGCTGCCACCTTCTCCCCTCCCGTGATGGACGCCCGCCGTTGGCTCGACGGCGTGACCCATCCAACAGATCGCCCATTGATCAACGTGAGCCAAGCCGCACCCGTGGACCCACCGCCACTGGCGATGCGTCAAGCGATGGCCGATTGGGTTGTCAACGATGACAGCACACATCTTTATGGTCCTGTCCTTGGGCGCGACGCACTCCGGTCCGAAGTCGCCGCACAGTGGTCTTCCGCCTACGAAGGCGTGTTACAGGCAAACAACGTGGCGATCACATCTGGCTGTAATCAAGCGTTTGCCGCCGCGATCTCGACGCTGTGCGCGGAAGGCGACGAGGTCATCATCCCGGTCCCCTACTATTTCAACCACCGCATGTGGCTGGATATGGCCGGCGTGAAAACTGTTCCGCTGGACGCTGGGCCAAGCCTGATACCAGACCCAGACGCAGCGGCCGCACTTATTACACCGCGTACCCGAGCAATCGCACTGGTGACCCCGAACAATCCAGGTGGCGTGGAGTATCCGGCAGACGTTGTTCAGGCCTTCTTTGATCTCTGCCGCCGCCATAAAATCGCACTGATTATTGATGAAACCTACCGCGATTTCGACAGTCGTGATGGTGCACCGCATCGGCTGTTTCAGGACCCCGATTGGGGCGACACCCTGATCCAGCTATATTCGTTTTCCAAGGCCTACCGCCTGACCGGTCACCGTGTTGGGGCAATGGTCGCAAGCCCTGCCCGCTTGGCCGAAGCTGAAAAATTTCTGGATACAGTCACGATTTGCCCCAACCAGCTTGGGCAACGGGCGGCGTTGTGGGGCATGCAAAACCTTGGCGACTGGCTGGCTGGCGAACGGCTTGAAATCTTAGATCGTCGCAGTGCAATTACCGATGGTTTTGGCGGCTTGGCCGGCAAAGGCTGGGAACTAATGGGCTGCGGCGCCTACTTTGCCTACGTCCGGCACCCTTTTGATCTGCCCTCAGATCAACTTGCGCCCAAACTGGTCCGCGATGCAGGTGTGTTGCTGTTGCCGGGCACCATGTTCATGCCGCCTGACTTCGCTGCGGGTGCGACGCAATTGCGCATCGCGTTTGCCAACATTGATCGGGCGGGCATCGCTGCTTTGTTCAATAGATTGTCAAACCTCTAGCATCCGCTTGCACCTTGCCCCTATGCGCCCTATCCATTTGCGACGCCTCACCCCTGAGGCAAAAGCATATTGATTGAGTAAGGGACTTGACCCATGGCGAGCGCGAAAAAACCCCGGTATTTTCTTTGGATCATTATGGGCCTTTTGGTCGTTGGTCTTTTGGGCTTTGGCACGGGCGGATTGTCTGGAAACCTACGCACAGTCGGCGAAGTTGGTGACAAACCGATCACAGTCATCGCCTATCAGCGCGCTTTGAACGAACAATTACGTGGGTTCGAGGCGCAAGTCGGGACCTCGGTTTCGTTTCAACAGGCTCAACAATTCGGGCTAGACCAAGCGGCGCTGTCGCAAGTTGTGACACGGCGGACCTTGGACAATGAGGCTGCTCAGTTGGGCATTTCGGTGGGCGATGAACGCGTCCGCGATGAAGTCCTTCGTGTGCCGGCGTTTGGTGGCATCGACGGACAGTTTGACCGCGAATCTTACCGTTTTGCGCTTCAACAATCAGGCCTGACCGAAACTGATTTCGAAATGGGTATTCGCGAAGAAATTTCCCGTACGCTTTTGCAAGGCGCGGTTGTTGGCGGTGTCCCCCTGCCCAATGCCTACGCAGACGTCCTGTCGCAGTTCATCGGCGAGGCCCGC
Organism: Yoonia sp.; assembly: GCA_023955335.1. Classification (GTDB taxonomy): domain Bacteria; phylum Pseudomonadota; class Alphaproteobacteria; order Rhodobacterales; family Rhodobacteraceae; genus Yoonia. Next base: position 156,662 of record JAGSGF010000001.1, on the reverse strand, counting down.
AAGATCACATGGGCAAAGCTGACCACAGATGCGTTGACAGCCCCGGTGGCTGGCCCGTCTGACAGCGATTTGCAAACCTATTATGACGCGAATGCAGCTGACTTTACCCAGCCCGAACTGCGCAACATCACATACGCTTGGTTGACGCCCAACATGATCCAAGACGAGGTCGCAATCGACGAAACGGCGCTGCGCGCACTGTACGACGAACGGATCGCAGACTTCATTCGTCCCGAACGCCGTTTGGTTGAGCGCCTTGTCTTTGTTGACGCTGAATCCGCGGATGCAGCACTTGCATCCCTGAGCACAGGCACGACATTCGAAGACTTGGTTGAAGCCCGCGGTCTTGATTTGGCAGACGTGGATTTAGGCGACGTGGCACAAGGTGACCTTGCAACAGCTGGCGATGCCGTTTTCGCCGCCACCCCTGGTGATGTTGTTGGTCCGATCAACACAACGCTTGGACCTGCGTTATTTCGGATGAACGCTGTTTTGGCCGCCCAAGAACAAACATTTGAAGACGCATCCAGCGACCTGCGCGAGGAACTGTCCGCCGCCCGTGCCGCCCGCATCATCGAAGACGGCATCGACCGGATGAATGATCTTTTGGCAGGTGGTGCCGCGATCGAGGATTTGGCTGAGCAGACCGATATGCAGCTTGGCACCATTGTTTGGTTTGAGGGCGGTCAAGATGACATCGCCGCCTACGAATCCTTCCGCGCAGCAGCCGCTGCTGTTCAGACAGGCGACTTTGCCGCACTGACCGACATGGAAGACGGCGGTCTCTTTGCACTACGTCTTGACAGCGTCACCGCACCCGCCTTGCGCGATTTTGACCAAGTCCGCGACGAAGTTGAAGCCGGATGGCGTGTGCAAGCAATGCAAGCCGCAGTGTTGGCGCAAGCCAAAGACACCGCGCAGGGCATCCTGCCGTTGACTGGCTTTGATACATTGGGGTTAGAGCCTACCGTTGAGGCCGGTCTGACGCGCCGCAGCTTTGTTGGAGGCACACCACCGACGTTCCTGCCTGATGTGTTTGAAATGTCCATCGGTGAGGTGCGTGTTATCGACAACGGAACTGACGCGATTATTGTTCGCCTTGACGGTATTGCCGCACCAGATGCGGACGATGCGGCGACAGCTGCGGAAAAGCAGCTGACTGCCGAAACCGCTGCCGGGGGCATCAGCCAAGACATCTTTAACGCTTACTCTGCGGCGGTTCAAAACCGCACTGATGTTGTGATCAATCAGGCTGCGGTGAACGCCGTGAATGCCACTCTACAATAGGCGCAAACTATGGCCATTCTCCCTGCTTATGACGATTTTGCCCGCGCCTTTGATGCCGGTGAAAACCAAGTGGTCTATGCGCGCCTGACGGCCGATCTCGACACGCCGGTTTCGTTGATGATGAAGCTGGCGGATGCAGGCAAGAACGCGTTCATGCTTGAATCTGTAACCGGAGGCGAAATTCGCGGGCGCTATTCTATTATTGGGATGAACCCCGATCTGATTTGGGAATGTCGCGGGACCACAAGCCGTTTGAACAGTGACGCGCGGTTCAACGACGACGGGTTCACCCCGTGTGATGATGATCCGTTGACTGCGCTGCGTGCGTTGATTGCAGAAAGCCGGATTGCGTTGCCTGTTGATCTGCCGAATGCCGCCGCTGGCCTGTTTGGGTATTTGGGTTACGATATGATCCGGCTTGTTGAACATTTGCCGAATGTGAACCCGGATCCGCTTGGGCTGCCAGATGCGATTATGCTGCGTCCTTCTGTGGTTGCGGTTCTGGACGGTGTCAAAGGCGACGTGATCCTTGTGTCACCCGCATGGGCCAAATCGGGGCTGACAGCCAAGGCCGCTTACGCCCAAGCCGCAGAACGCGTCATGGACGCCCAGCGTGCCCTTGATCGTGCATTGCCAGCCCAGCGTGCTTTGTCTGACGCAGACGCCCCCGCAGCCCCCGTATCGAATTTCACCCATCAAGGGTATTTGGACGCGGTTGAGACCGCCAAAAATTATATTCGGGCTGGCGATATCTTTCAGGTCGTTCCGTCCCAACGCTGGACCCAAGAATTTCGTGAAACACCGTTTTCGTTGTACAGGTCGCTGCGGCGCACAAACCCATCGCCTTACATGTTCTACTTTAACTTTGGCGGCTATCAGGTGATTGGCGCGAGCCCCGAAATTCTGGTGCAAGTCAAAGGGCCGCAGGTCACGATCCGCCCCATCGCAGGCACCCGCCCACGCGGCGCAACGCCAGAAGAAGACGCGGCTCTTGAGGCTGATCTGTTGGCCGATAAGAAAGAGCTGGCAGAGCATTTGATGCTGCTTGATCTGGGACGCAATGACACAGGCAAAGTATCCAAGATCGGAACGGTCAAACCTACTGAACAATTCATCGTGGAACGCTATTCCCACGTCATGCATATCGTGTCGAACGTCGTTGGCGAATTGGCCGATGACCAAGATTGCTTGTCGGCATTCTTTGCGGGAATGCCCGCCGGAACGGTTTCGGGTGCGCCAAAAGTACGTGCCATGGAAATCATTGACGAACTAGAGCCAGAGAAGCGCGGCGTTTATGGCGGCGGTTGCGGATACTTTAGTGCCAATGGCGACATGGACATGTGTATCGCGCTGCGCACAGCTGTTTTGCAAGACGAAAAGCTGTATATTCAGGCGGGTGGCGGTGTTGTATACGACAGCGACCCAGAGGCCGAATATCAAGAAACGGTGCATAAATCGAATGCCATTCGCAAAGCAGCCGCAGACGCTGCGATGTTCAGGTCCGGCGGAAACTAGGAGGATGGGTTAAAACCCATCCTACCCAACACCACTTATTGTTGCGCTGAAAGCACCGCAGACACTGGCGCGACGGCCACCTGCCCTGCACGGTTTGCGGTTCCCCAAAGAACCAATGCGCTAATCGTGTTGGGCCTTACACGTGCCAACAGCAACACGCCGCTTTCTTGGCGCGCACGAAACGCCGCTTGGTCCAAGAACCTGCGGATCACACGGGCGTCTTGGCCCTCAGAATCCAAATCCCGAAAGATCACGCCCGCAGGCACATTAGCCTGCTCAGCCGCCCGCAGCGCCGTGTTCAGCCCTTTGGAAACGGTCACAAGCCCACGCCCATCTTCGGCCAGCCCTTCCATCGCCTGCTCAGTGACCGCGCGGTCGTTCTGCAAGCCGCCACTGCCCGCATCAAGCATCAGCACTGTTTCAGGAAATGTTGTAAACGTAGCTTCGAGTGCGATTTCGACGTCCGTCGGCGTGGCATTAAATGGCAATACGGATTGCACCCCAACCTCAATACCAGCAGCACGGTAGGTTGCCAGTCGCTCTACTGCGCCATCCGCGGTGGGATCGATCACAACAGTAACGTCAAACGGAAGCGAGGCGACAGCCGCACTGGCACCATTCATGCTACCATCATCCATCAAGATGATACCCATAAAAGGCTTATCATCAACGTTTTCAAAAACGGTTCCGTAGCGCACCAATGCAGGCGCGCTGGGGTCAACCGTTGGACGAGGGTCCGGCTCCGCAACAGCGCTGTTTTCAGTGGTTATCCGGTTGACCTGCACGCGACTGTCACCAGTTGGTAAGGAAGAGGATGACGTTTCAGCGGTACTATCAGCCAGTGCATCTTCGACCGGTTCTTCTGGCTCCGGCTCAACTACGGGCGTATCGATCACGACCACATCAGCGGGCACATCAGCGGGCACATCAGCGCGGCGTGGCTGCGGGACTGCAATGTCCAAGGACGACGATGGAACCAGCTGTTGGTCAGCCACAATCACTGGCTCAGGAAGTACAGCTGGCATCGTCGATACAGTGATATCTTGTTCACTCGCGGGTACTTGCGGTGCAATAGACTGCGGATTGGGCAGCACGGGATCTTCGGCGGTCGTCTCAATATTCAGAGCTGGCGTGCTTTGCGGCGCGGAAAACGCATCGGAAACGTCTGATGCTTGCGGCACATCAGCAGACGCAGTGTCAGCCAGCAGCGGATTAGCTTCGACAGTCGGAGCTGATACTGTTGGCGTAGACACGCTCTCAACGTCTGGCGCGATCATTGTCGGGGCGACGTCCTGAGGGGCCGTATCCGCAGGCGCATCAGATTGCGTGGCTTGTGGGGCTGAAACTTGAGGCGTCTCAGGCGGCGAATTTCCCGCAGGTTGCTCGGACAGCAATGACACAACCGTCAAACTGGCACCGCCAACAACAGCCCCCCAAAAACCACCCGCTAGTAATCCTCTTAACACGCCAAAAGTCCTTTGCGTTTGTCTTGTATGCTTAGATGGCCTTGACGCTGCCTTGCCACTCGTCCCATGTATGGCCCAATATACAGCGAGGTGTCCGATAATCGGTAGCCCCTAAATGACGACTTGGGCCAAAGACATGCTTCTTTTGATCGATAACTACGATAGCTTCACCTATAATCTGGTGCATTACCTCGGAGAACTGGGGGTTGACGTCGTTGTGCGCCGCAATGATGCGATTGATGTACAAGAAGCGATGGCTATGAACCCTGCGGGGATCATGCTGTCACCGGGCCCTTGCGACCCGGCCCAAGCAGGAATTTGCCTCGCTTTGACCGCCGCTGCCGCAGAAACGAAAACGCCGCTGATTGGCGTCTGCCTTGGGCATCAAACCATTGGCGAGGCATTCGGTGGCAAGGTCGTTCGCGCAGGCGAAATCGTTCACGGCAAGATGGGCACGATGCACCACACTGGCAAAGGGCTGTTCGCAGACCTGCCGACCCCTTTTGACGCAACACGTTATCATTCGCTGATCGTGGACCGCGAGACCCTGCCAGATTGCCTTGAAATCACGGCAGAGCTTGAAGACGGGATGATCATGGGCCTGCAGCACAAGACGCTCCCAATCCACGGGGTCCAGTTTCACCCCGAAAGCATTAAGTCAGAGCATGGGCACAAGTTGCTTCAAAACTTTACTGATATTCTAAAGGTGCCAGCATGAGCGACGCGATGAAACCACTGATCTACGCGGCCTCCGAAGGCCCGCTAAGCCGCGCACAGGCCGAAATGGCGTTTGAAGAACTGTTCAACGGCACTGCGACCCCAGCCCAGATGGGTGGACTGTTGATGGCGATGCGTGCCCGCGGCGAATCCGTGTCCGAATATGCCGCCGCCGCCGCCGTCATGCGTTCGAAATGCAAACCGGTCAAAGCCCCCGAAGGTGCGATGGATATCGTCGGCACAGGCGGTGACGGCAAGGGTACCTTGAACATCTCAACCGCAACGGCGTTTGTTGTGGCGGGTGCTGGTGTGCCCGTGGCAAAACACGGCAACAAGAACCTATCGTCCCTGTCCGGCGCCGCAGATGCATTGGGACAGATGGGCGTCAACGTCATGGTCGAACCAGAGGTCGTCGAGCGGGCAATTGCAGAGGCCGGCATCGGCTTTATGATGGCCCCGATGCACCACCCCGTGATCCGTCATGTGATGCCTGTGCGTCAGGAATTGGGATGCAAAACGATCTTTAACATCCTTGGGCCGTTAACCAACCCTGCCGGGGTGAAGCGCCAGTTGACGGGCGCATTTGCGGTCGATCTGATTTTCCCGATGGCAGAAACGCTGTTGGCACTGGGATCACAAAAAGCATGGCTGGTGCACGGCGGCGACGGCACCGATGAATTGGCGATTTCAGAAAAATCCCATGTTGCTGTTTTAGAGAACGGTAAAATCACCGGTCTTGAGGTCCACCCAGAGGATGCAGGCCTGCCTGTTCATCCGTTCAAAGACATCCTAGGCGGCACGCCTGCCGACAATGCCGTGGCATTCCGCGCGCTTTTGGATGGTCACCACTCCGCCTACCGCGATGCGGTTTTGCTGAACGCAGCCGCTGCATTGATCGTTGCTGACAAGGTAAATACATTACTGGAAGGCGTTGAAATTGCACGTGAAAGCATCGACAGTGGCGCTGCGAAAACATGTGTCGAAAAGCTTGCTAAAATTACACAGGGCCAATCATGAACGTTCTCGACAAAATCAAAGCCTATAAGCTGGAAGACGTCGCCGCACGCAAAGCATCGGTTCCCTTGGCGGATGTTGAAGCTGGCGCGCATGCCGCAAGCCCGCCCCGTGGGTTCGCAGACCGATTGATGGACGCCACCCGCTCTGGCTACGCCCTGATTGCTGAGATTAAAAAGGCCAGTCCCTCCAAGGGGCTTATCCGCGCAGATTTTGACCCGCCCGCGTTGGCAAAAGCCTATGCAGATGGCGGCGCAACGTGCTTGTCGGTCTTAACGGACGGCCCATCGTTTCAAGGTGATGACAGTTATCTGGTTGCAGCGCGCAACGCTGTGGACCTGCCTGCCCTGCGCAAAGATTTCATTTACGACACGTACCAAGTGGCGGAGTCGCGTGCGCTTGGCGCTGATTGCATTCTTATCATTATGGCATCCGTTTCAGACGCTCAGGCTGCCGAGCTTGAAGATGCCGCATTTGGCTGGGGTATGGATGTTCTGATCGAAGTCCACGATGCCTCCGAATTGGAAAGGGCGTGCGCGTTGAAATCCCCGCTGATGGGCATCAACAACCGCAATCTCAAGACATTTGAAACATCCCTCGATACCACACGTACACTGTCAAAACGGGTCCCTGCTGATCGTCTGATTGTCTGCGAAAGCGGGTTGTCTGGCCCGGACGAGCTGGCCGACATGGCCCGGTATGGCGCACGCACATTCCTGATTGGCGAAAGCCTGATGCGGCAAGACGACGTGGCCGCCGCAACGCGTAAATTGCTGGCAAACCCGCTCACCGCAGGGGGTATGTAATGGCCGATAAACTGTCCCATTTCGACGCGGCGGGTCAGGCCCATATGGTTGATGTATCGCGCAAGGCCGTGACCGACCGGATCGCGGTCGCCGAAGGTCATATTACCATGACACTTGAAACCTTGGCATTGGTCACCGAAGGCCGCGCCACGAAGGGTGATGTGCTGGGCATTGCACGGCTTGCAGGCATCATGGGGGCCAAAAAGACGGCTGAACTGATCCCGCTGTGCCATCCGCTGCCAATTACCAAAGTGACCGTGGATCTGACCCCTGACCCGACCCTGCCCGGCGTCCGGATAAGCGCCACCGTGAAAACGACGGGCCAAACGGGCGTCGAGATGGAAGCACTGACCGCCGTTTCCACCGCCGCCCTGACTGTGCACGACATGGTGAAAGCCGTGCAAAAGGACATGGAAATCGGCGGTATTCGTGTGACGTTGAAAGACGGCGGCAAATCAGGTCGTTTTGAAAACCAATGATCTCGACCGTGCAAGCGCTTGCGCATCTTTTTGACCTTGTAGGCACATTGCCGTCTCAGGACATCGCCCTGCGCCACGCGGCTGGCCGCACTTTGGCTCGGACCGTCACCGCGAACCGCGATCAACCACCTTTCGCGGCCTCTGCAATGGATGGGTATGCCGTTTGCAATGCGGTTGCAGGTGCGTCATTCACCGTCATTGGCGAAGCTGCTGCTGGACACGCCTTCAATGACGCGGTTTCACAAGGCAAAGCCGTCCGGATATTCACTGGTGCACCGGTTCCCAGAGGCGCTGACCGTGTGGTCATCCAAGAAGACGTCAGGCGCGACGGCGACACCATCACGTTGAGCGAAAACCTCGATTCTGGCACCCATATTCGACCAGCAGGCGGTGATTTCACAAACGGCACACCGTTCACCGGGCCGCGTGTTTTATCCGCGTCTGACATCGCTCTGCTTGCGTCGATGAATATCGCGCTGGTCCCTGTGACCCGAAAACCGGTGGTGGCTATCATCGCCACAGGTGACGAGTTGGTACAACCCGGAGACATTCCAAACGCGGCCCAAATCATCGCGTCCAACAGCTATGGACTAGCAGCATTGCTTGACGCGCACGGCGCCGAAACACGGCTGTTGCCCATCGCACGCGACACTGTGCCGTCGCTTGAACTTGCTTTTGATCTGGCTGCAGATGCGGACCTTATCATTACCATCGGTGGTGCGTCAGTCGGTGATCACGACTTGGTCGGGCAAGTGGCGCTTGCCAAAGGCATGGACCGCGCATTTTATAAGGTCGCTATGCGGCCGGGTAAACCGTTGATGGCTGGCCGCATTGGCACCTCTGCCATGATCGGGCTGCCCGGCAACCCTGTTTCTGCGATGGTGTGCGGGCATATCTTTGTTCTCCCGGTGATCCGTAAAATGCTTGGCCTTGGGGCAAATTCTGCGCCGCGTCGGGTGGCGAAGCTGTTGACGACCCTCGGACCAAACGGGCCACGTGAACATTATATGCGGGCGCACATCAATGAGGACGGCTTGCGCGTCTATGACCGCCAAGACAGCGCTCTTCTTTCCGTGCTTTCGCAGGCCAATTGCCTTGCCGTTCGCCCGCCAAACGATGGACCACGGCTTCCCGGTGACTTGTTGGAAATCATCCATATCTGACGCCAGAGTTGACACAAAACGAGAACATGCGTAGAACATACGCAAAACGTGTCAGACTGACTGGAGCGGAACATGCTAACGAAAAAACAACTCGACCTGTTAGAATTCATCCATAAGCGCGTGAAGCGCGATGGGGTGCCACCGTCATTTGACGAGATGAAAGATGCGTTAGATTTGCGGTCTAAGTCTGGCATCCACCGGTTGATCACAGCCCTTGAGGAACGCGGCTTTATTCGGCGTTTGGCACATAGGGCCCGCGCACTCGAGATTGTGAAGCTGCCTGATGCATTGCAAGGCAAAACCGGCTTTACCCCGCGCGTCATTGAAGGGGACCGCCCAGAAAGCACACCCCCATCTGCGCAACCCGTCGAAAGCGCCTCGGTTGAGCTGGCAGTTATGGGACGCATTGCGGCTGGTACGCCGATCGCCGCCATTTCCGAAATTTCGCACAACGTCGCTGTCCCGCAGACGATGCTGGGCAAAGGGGCACACTACGCATTGGAAGTACGCGGCGATTCGATGATTGAAGCGGGCATCAATGACGGTGATATCGTCGTTATTCGCGAAACCACAGTTGCAAGCAACGGCGACATTGTTGTGGCCCTTGTTGAAGACGAAGAGGCAACGCTGAAACGGTTCCGTCAAACCGGCACAACGATCGCGCTCGAGCCTGCAAACGCGACTTTATCCACGCAGATTTACCGCGATGATCAGGTTAAGGTGCAGGGTCGTCTTGTTGGCCTCATCCGGACCTACTCTTGAACAGCAGCGAGCTGTTTGGCGACGGCGTGTTGCGATTACGGTGCCCAAGGGCGCCGGCCCGCGATTTGCCTAGCCGTGGTCGTCATCAGGTCACCATCGGCGGATAGGTCAAAAGCAAGCGCTCCTGTTTGCCGCAGAGATAAGACATCGACAACGCGGCAGGGCCGTTCGATTTCCACGGTTTGATTGCTGATCAAAATATCTGCGCCGCCACAGCCATTCAGCGCGGCAAGCGCCGTTTTTCCGGTAACCGCAATCATCTGCCAATCGCCAAGGTGGAATGAGATTTGTCTGCCCCGCCGATCAAACCCACCCTTTGCTGCAGCGTCTATCTGTAAAATCGGTGCGCCGTCGTTTTCCAACCATACCCCCGCAACAAATCCGTTGCCTTTGGGGCGTGAAAGTGTGCGTCCATCTGCACCCATCAAGCCGACAAGCCCCCCGCTATCGGCCACCAAAATGGCTGGATGCGTGGTTTGGGCCCAAAGCAACAGCGCACAAATCACACCTAAGCCACCAACCAGTCGCCCGCGACCTTGCCACAACGCGGCCCAGATCAAACCAAGCCCCAAGACCGGGAGAACGGCAGCGGATGGCGAGACAACATGCCCAACACCGCCTTCGATATTGGCGACGTGTCCCGCAACGAACAGGATCCACTGCAATCCTTGATCAACAAACCATAGCCCGACACCCCAAAGGCCCAAAGGCGCGAGGCACACCGCAAGAACCGCAGCCGGCATGACGATGATCCCCATCAAAGGAACGCTCAAGACATTCGCCAACAGCCCAAAATGAGCGATCTGATTGAAATGAGCCGCCGCAAAAGGCGCTGTCGCGACCCCAGCGACCGCCGACGATAGCACAACCGAAAAGATGAGCCGGGCCCATTTAGGAAGCCGCGACATATCCACATGCCGCATCCCGCCAAAGACCAGTACCAATGCAGTTGTCGCCGCAAACGACATCTGAAAGCCGGGTCCTACCAAGGCCTCTGGCTGCAATATCAGAACCAAGGTGGCCGCCATGGCGACCGCCCGCAACGTCAATGCCCGCCGGTCCAGCAACACCGCGAACAGCATCACTGCCACCATGATATACGCCCGCTCTGTCGCGACGTTCCCACCAGATAGCGCGAGATATCCCGCACCAATGACCAATGCGACGACCGCCGCAATTTTCTTGGTGGCAAATCGCAATGCAAATGCCGGTATGAGGGCCAGCCCCATGCGAACGACCGCAAAGACAAATCCGGTCAGCAACCCCATATGCAGACCGGATATCGCTAACAAATGTGCCAGGTTCGTCGCCCGCAGATCGGCAATCGCGGCCTGAGACATAGCAGATCGGTCCCCTGTCATGATCGCTGCTGCAAATGCACCCGGCTCGCCTGAGATTTGATCGCGTACAGCCTTGGCAAGGGTCCGCCGTTGTTGGAAAATCCACAATCGCCACCCGTCATAACCATCTGCAACGGCGATACGCACAATCGGGTTTCGCGTGTAGCCCACCGCGCCAATCTGCAAAAACCATGCATGCCGTTGAAAATCGAACCCGCCAGGTTCCGCAGGCCCAGACGGCGGCGACAGATGCCCCGTTGTCATAATCGCATCACCGGGTCGAAACGGGGCTGACTGACCATCGCCGTGCACCGATACCCTAACTTTGCTTGGCGTACGAGCGGGCGACATTCGGGTCAAGGTAACGCGGTCCAATGTCAACCGCACGGCGTCGCTGCCTGACCGGTCAATATTCACAATACGCCCCTCAATCGGGCCGTAATAGCGAAAGCCAAGCACGGGGCTGCTGACTGTTTCCGTTCTAAACTTAGCCAGCCCCGCCCCGGCCCCAATCAAAACCAGACCGATAACCAAAGGCGCAAACGCCACGCGCACAAGACGGGACAAAACAAGCCCAAGTGCAAGCAGGCATCCAAGTCCGAGGAAAACCATGACATCTGGCTCGAACCGAAGCGTAAAATACCCACCGATGCCGATCCCCAAACAAACAGGGACCCAGCAGAACAGATGTCCCCGCTGCGCCAAAAGCTGCGTCTCAAGACTATGAAATGCGCGCACTTGTCACTTGCCCCCGCGCTTAGTATCTCCCTCACACCACCCGTCATGTTTCGTCAACATTGATGAACAAGAGGTTAATGCGAGGTTTTTTCCATGTCACAAACACCAGTTGTCACCCGTTTTGCTCCATCTCCAACCGGTGTGTTGCACATTGGCGGCGCACGGACAGCCTTGTTTAATTGGCTGTATGCACGTGGACGCGGTGGCAAATTCTTGCTGCGCATTGAAGATACCGACCAAACGCGATCAACCCCTGAAAACCGCCAAGCAATTCTGGACGGCTTGACGTGGCTTGGCCTTGACTGGGATGGCGACCCCGTCAGCCAGCACGCCAATGCCGCCCGCCATGCCGAGGTTGCCAATAAAATGCTGGCGGATGGCACTGCGTACAAATGCTTTGCCACCCAAGACGAGATTGAGGCGTTCCGCAAAGACGCCCGTGCTAACAAAACATCGACGCTTTACCGCTCTCCTTGGCGTGACACTGCGGCTGCAGATCACCCCGACTTGCCTTTCGTTGTCCGTGTGAAGGCCCCGCGCGCAGGGTCCACAACCTTGCATGACGAGGTCCAAGGCGATGTGACGTGGGCGAATGATCAGTTGGACGATATGATTTTGCTCCGGTCTGACGGATCGCCCGTTTATATGCTGGCGGTAGTCGTTGATGACCACGACATGGGCGTGACACATGTGATCCGCGGCGATGACCACTTGGCAAACGCATTTCGGCAGAACCTGATTTATGAGGCCATGGGGTGGGACAAACCCGTGCTGGCGCATATCCCATTGATTTTCGGACCTGACGGCAAGAAATTGTCGAAACGCCACGGTGCAACTGGGGCCGCCGAATATCAGGCGATGGGCTATCCCGCCGCTGGGATGCGTAACTATCTGGCCCGTCTGGGTTGGAGCCACGGCGATGACGAGTTTTTCTCGGATGCACAGGCCCGTGATTGGTTTGACCTGAGCGGTGTTGGCAAATCACCGGCACGGTTTGACACCAAAAAGCTGGAAAACATCTGTGGACAGCACAATGCTGTCACGGACGATGCTGCGCTGCTGCATGAATTACAAAGTTTTCTAGCGGTAACGGGTGCAGATGCACTTTCTGTGACGCAGAAAGATGGCCTTTTACGCGGCATGTATTGCCTGAAAGAACGCGCAAAGACATTCCCCGATCTTATTGAAAAAGCACACTTTATTCTAACTAGCCGCCCCTTGGATCGGGACGAAAAAGCACGCGCGCTTTTAACGGATGTATCCCGTAGTATACTGTTGGAATTGACGCCGCAGCTGCAAAATGTTAGCTGGGACCGTGACGCTTTGGAGGGTGTCGTTTCGGATCTGGCTGCACGCCACGACACGAAACTTGGTAAGCTTGCAGGTCCGCTACGCGCAGCCCTTGCAGGACGATCTGTTTCTCCAAGTGTTTTCGATATGATGCTGGTCCTTGGACGCGATGAAACATGCGCGCGATTGGCTGAATGCACCGCCTGAAACTATTTGGTTACGTTTGTGCGTTAACCCAAAACTTGGGCGAGATGACTATGACTGCGTGTCCAGAAGGTGCGCAGCTGATTTTGGGGAATGAACATGGCTGAAACACAAAAAACCGCAACGCTAACCATTGATGGTGATTCCTACGAGTTGCCCATCCATTCACCGACCGCCGGCCCAGATGTAATCGATATCCGCAAGCTTTACGCGCAAGCAGGCGTCTTTACGTATGACCCTGGATTCACGTCGACAGCCGCGTGCGACAGCACGATCACCTTTATTGATGGTGATAAGGGTGAGTTATTGCACCGTGGGTATACGATCGAACAACTGGCAGGCGAATCTCATTACCTCGAGGTGTGCTATCTCCTGCTGTACGGTGAATTGCCGGACGCGGATCAGTTGGAAGAATTCGAGGCGCTTGTGACTCGCCACACAATGATCCACGAACAGATGCATAACTTTTTCCGTGGGTTCCGTCGCGATGCGCCGCCAATGGCCACAATGGTTGGCGTCGTTGGTGCAATGTCGGCATTTTACCACGATTCCACAGACATTAATGATGCGCACCAGCGCGAGGTCGCATCGATCCGCCTCATCGCAAAGATGCCGACAATTGCTGCGATGGCTTATAAATACTCCATTGGACAGCCCTTCGTGTACCCGCGCAATGACTTGGATTATGCCGCCAACTTCTTGAACATGTGTTTCTCTGTCCCTGCAGAAGAATATCACGTGAACCCAATCTTGGCCCGCGCGATGGACCGGATTTTCACGCTTCACGCTGACCATGAACAAAACGCATCAACATCAACTGTGCGCTTGGCATCATCATCTGGCGCGAACCCGTTTGCATGTATTGCAGCGGGCATCGCATGCCTTTGGGGGCCCGCACACGGTGGCGCGAACCAGGCATGTCTCGAAATGCTCAAAGAAATCGGCTCCGTCGACCGCATTCCTGAATTCATCGCCCGTGCAAAAGATAAGAACGACACCTATCGCCTGATGGGTTTTGGCCACCGCGTTTATAAAAACTTTGACCCGCGTGCGACCGTGATGAAGCAATCTGCAGACGAAGTTTTGGAGCTGTTGGGTGTTGAAAATAACCCGCTTCTGCAAGTCGCGATGGAATTGGAAAAGCAGGCCCTCGCTGATCCGTACTTTGCTGAGAAAAAGCTATTCCCTAATGTTGATTTCTATTCCGGTATTATCCTCGAAGCGATGGGGTTCCCGACGTCGATGTTTACGCCAATCTTCGCCATGGCGCGGACCGTTGGTTGGATTTCCCAGTGGAAAGAACAGCTTGCAGACCCACAGCTGAAAATTGGGCGGCCCCGTCAGCTTTACCTTGGCGAAACAGCACGCGACTACATCGACATCGAAAAACGGTAAAATCATAGGGCCGCCATCAGGGCGGCCCTTTTTCGTATGACGCCAGTTATCCTTGATAAAAAATTGGTCGCCCCAACGCGTGGCAGATCAAATTGCTCTGTTGCGAAGCAGTAATCGCCAAACCCGCTGGATATGACGATCACTCATAATACTCTCTCAAAAGTGGCCCGACATTTTCAAACAGCCGTGCGCGTTTGACAGTCGCGGGATCATATATCGCGAGCGAAATTGTCTTAGTGGCCGTCAAATTTTGCAGGGCGCTTTTCCAAAAAGGCCATAACACCTTCTTGAAAATCGCGGGTTTGGCCGCATTTGCCCTGTAATTTTGCCTCGAGTGCCAATTGCTCATCAAGTGTGTTTTCAAACGACCCGCGGATCGCAGTCTTAAGGTGGCGGTAGGTGGCTGTTGGCCCTTGCGCCAACGCACCTGCGCGCAGGCGCCAATGGGCCTCGAATTCATCCGCAGGTTTGGCCTCATAGATCATGCCCCATTCGGCGGCTTGCTCGGCTGATATCTTATCCGCAAACAATGCGGCCCCCATCGCACGGGCTGCCCCGATCTGGCGCGGCAACCAATAGGTTCCGCCCGCATCGGGGATTAGTCCGATCCGGGTAAACGCCTGAAGGAAAAACGCATCATGGGATGCGATCACAACATCGGCAGCAAGCGCAAGGTTCGCCCCTGCCCCCGCAGCAGGACCGTTGACCGCTGCAATTGTCGGCACCCGGCAGTCGAAGATCGCCTTGAGCATCGGGACATATTCGTCGCGCAACGTGGCTTCCAAATCCAGTGTCGCAGCTGTTCCGCCATCTGCGAGATCTTGACCAGAACAAAAAGACCGTCCCGCACCAGTCAACACTACGACACGCGCCTTGGTCTGCGCGGTTTTGATTGCATCTGTGATCTCATAACGCATTTTTGAATTCAGAGCATTCATAACGTCAGGCCGGTTTAACGTAATAACGCCCACGCCGTTCGTGATGTCCAAGGTGATTGCCTGATAGTCCATATGCGCGGTCCTTTGCTGTTCCACTTAACCCTAAACCTTGCGGTCATGTTGAAAAGTAGAACGGCACGTCAATCGCCTAAAATCTGATCCAGCCGACTTTGTTCATCTTCAGTTAAGCCCGCGTCCAAATCCGCAGATTTGCGCCGCACAGCGCCCCAGCCAGCGCCCAATGCCAACAACAGCATCGCAGGTGCAGCCGCCCATAAGACCCAGTTTACGCCGGTTACATCCGGTTTTAGCAAAATGAACTCCCCGTAACGACGCACAAGATACGATACAGCTTGCGCGTCGCTGTCCCCCGCAACAAGGCGTTCTCGCAAGATGATGCGCAGCTCCTTGGCCAACGGAGCGCTCGACTCGTCAATGCTTTCATTGCGACAGACTGGGCAACGCAAATCAGACGACACTGCGCGTGCGCGTGTTTCCAAGGCAACATCATCAAGCATTTCTGCAGGCTCAACGGCCCAAGCAGACGTGGCAATAAGCCAGATGATAACGGCCAAACGGATCATGCTGTGACTTTCACAACAGGCTTGGCGGCCCCTGCTGCAACACGCATCCGGCGATCAAAGAGCGACAGAAAACCACCAAGCGCCATCAGCATTGCCCCGCCCCAAATCCAATTGGCAAAGGGTTTGATGTACACACGCACCGTGTGCCCGCCGTTCGCCTGCGCGTCACCAATAACAACATAGATATCGCGCAAAATTCCGTTGCGGATTGCGGCTTCCGTTGTCGGCATTTGCGCCACAGGGTAGAACCGCTTTTCAGGCTGCAATATGGCAACCTCGCGCTGATCTTGGCGCACTGTGACATTGCCCAATGTGCTTAGGTAATTGGGTCCCTCCAATTGGGACACATCCGTCAGCTCAAAGCTATATCCACCCACGTCATACGCTTCACCGATCTGCGCGACGCGAATGTCTTCTTGTTGCCATGCCGTAATCGCCGCCACGCCAAAGATGGTGACCCCCATCCCGATGTGCGCGGTTGCCTTGCCCCAATCGGCACCAGGCAACCGCGCCAACCGCGCCATTCGTGCCGCAATACCACCACGCCCCGTACGGCCAGCAATATCAACAACAGCGCCCGAAACGGTCCAAACACCAAGCGCCACACCAATCGGCCCTAGGGCGGACCGTCCAGACTGCATTGCGTAGGCTAAGGCCCCCAATGAGATCGCCAAAACGGCAAACGGCCACAGCCGCAACCAGACCTTTGAAAGCACACCGCGTTTCCAAGACAACATCGACCCCAGTGGAAGAGCCAAAGCCAAGGCAACCATAAACGGCGTAAATGCAGCGTCGAAAAAGGGCGCTCCGACAGAGAGTGTGCGATCAAACGCCAACTCTGCGATCAGCGGCCAAATTGTACCGATGAACACAACAAAGGCGCTGACTGCCAGCAAGATATTGTTCAGGATCAACCCGCTCTCGCGGCTCACGGCCCCAAACACGCCCTTCGCTTCAAGCTGTCCAGCGCGCGCCGCATAAAGGACCAGCGCCCCGCCTGTGAAAATACCAAAGATGATCAGGATAAACACACCGCGTTCAGGATCGTTAGCAAAGGCATGCACCGACGTCAGAACGCCGGATCGAACGATGAACGTCCCCAATAGCGAAAATCCGAACGCCAGAATCGCCAACAAAACTGTCCAGCTTTTCAACGCTTCGCGCTTTTCGACCACAATAGCGGAATGCAGCAAAGCGGCCGCGATCAACCACGGCATGAACGATGCATTCTCCACGGGATCCCAAAACCAGAAACCACCCCAGCCAAGCTCGTAATATGCCCACCAAGACCCAAGCGCGATACCGATAGTCAGGAACACCCAAGCCGCAAGCGTCCACGGACGCACCCAGCGGGCCCAAGCCGCATCAACGCGCCCCTCGATCAGGGCGGCCACAGCAAACGAAAATGCCATGCTTAGCCCAACATAGCCTAAATACAGAAACGGAGGATGAAACGCCAAACCTGGGTCCTGCAAAAGCGGGTTCAGGTCCAAACCGTTCAAAGGCGGCACTGCGAGGCGCGCAAACGGGTTCGATGTCAGCAGAATAAAAAGGTAAAACGCCACCGATATGGCGGCCTGCACGGACAACACCCGCGCGCGCAATTTATCGGGCAACCCACCGCCAAACCAAGCAGCCGAGGCACCAAACAGCGTCAGGATAAACACCCAAAGCAGCATTGAGCCTTCATGGTTCCCCCAAACACCGCTGATCTTGTAAATCAATGGCTTAGCCGTGTGCGAGTTTTGATAAACTAATGCGAGAGAGAAATCCGACTGGATAAACGCCGACATCAAAACACCGAACGAAAAGCCCACCAAGATAACCTGACTGGTCGCTGCGGGCTCAGCTATGGCCATCCAATTGCGGCGCCCGGTTGCGGCACCCGCCATTGGCACAATCATCTGGATCAATGCCACGCCAAACGCCAGAATCAGCGCAAAATGTCCAAGTTCAATAATCATAGATGGATGATAGCGCATCCGTTGGCGGGTTAAAATGACCGCCGACGCGCATTTCGCCGCAGGGCTAGGGCATAAGCCCGCCTTGCACCGCATAGCCCAGCCCAGCCATCAGCAGACCGCCGATAATCAACCTCACGAGCCACCGCAATGTTTCTTCGATCGCACCCAAACGCGCGCCAACATTGGTACGGTGTACTTCATCTACAGCGTTGCGGGTCTCTAACATGCTGACGCGTCGTTCCATTTCGAAGTCATCCAAGGCCAGCCTGCCAATCTGCCAAAGCGGCATTATCCACAGCATCGACATCAGGTCGAGCCGGCACATCCGTGGCCGCAACAATTGCGGTCTGTGCAATCTCACGCTGGAACTCTTGGCCTTTGAGCTGATGTCGCGCACCAAAATAAAAGCTCACAATCGCCCCCATCAGCCACCACAATGGCTCTGGCACAGCGGTCACACCAACCATCCGCTGCGCAAACCAAACCGGATCCGTCATGGCCGCAACAAACAATCCAATCGTACCCAATGCTAACATCGGGCGCGGCAGCCGGTTAAGCCCGTCGATGAAACGGTCAAACCACCCTTGGCGGGCGTGACCAAATTCAGCAGCAAGCTGCGCCAACGCCGCTGCCTTTGCATCCGCATCCCGCACAGCCCTATTTTCGGCATTTTCACGAAAAACTTGAACTGTCTCGGCAACAACATTGCGACCGTCGCCAAATATAGCTGACATGATTTGTCCGATTAACCCCATGATGCTGTCCTCGCTGTGTGCTGATCATCGGTAAAATGATAGCGTGGCGCGATGAACTTTTCCGCACGCGCAATCCAACCGCCTTTGCCGCCGTCTCGCCTGCGGGCATACTTGCGACTGGCCGCACGCCCATCTGCCAAACGGTAATAGTAATTCCGCCGCGCAATACCGTAAGCATCAACAAAATGATCCGGTGCTGCGGCCATCGCCTGCATCGTCGCAGCAATCGTCAATGGGCCAAGCGCGCCATCAACGGCAACTGCGATGCGCATCTGATTTAGCAACCGCTGCAGCACCTTGATCGCATTGTTTCCCGCGTTGACATACATATCAAAAACCGAAGGTTGTACTGCGGCCGGCAATCGATCCAGTCCCGGACCTTGGAAATAGTGTTCGATAAATATCTGCAGCGCACGATCCGCGTCCAGAACACGGACATCGTCGCCGTCCACGACCCCGTCACCCGTCAGATCAAGCCCGAGGCGGCGCATCGTGTGAACGGTCACGCCGTGATTTGTCGGCCCTCCGGGATCGTCAGGGTCGTTCACATAGCCGCCCTCGCGGGCAAGAATATCTTTGGCAATTTGGATAACCGTTTGCATCGCGACACGTCCTTATCAGATGATATGAACATGTGCGCCAAATGGTTAATTGGTCGCGTCAGCACCGTCCGGCGCCATGTAAACGCCTTGTTCTTTCAACGCGTCGATGACCTCTTTTGGCATGTAGCTTTCGTCATGTTTGGCAAGGATTTCAACAGCTTCAAACGTGCCGTTCACCAAACGGCCCTGCCCGACCATGCCTTGGTTCTCTTCAAACAAATCGGGCAAAATCCCCGCATAAGTCACTGGAATTGAGGCGCCACCATCTGTCACGCGGAATCTCGTGGTATCGCCTTGCCCGCGCGACAAAGAGCCCTCTTCGACCAACCCTCCGATGCGGAACAACTCGGTCTGCGGCGGTGGTGCCGCGGCAACTTCAGACGGTGACCGGAAATAGTTGATGCCGCCGCGCATCGCATAACCGATAAGACCGGTCGACAAAGCCAAGGCCACAAAGGCAAGCACGATCACCTGAATGCGGCGTTTCTTTTTAAGGCCCTTCATGGGTAAACCGGTGCCATCATCAGGCCCGCCGTCTCTTCAAGTCCCAACATCAAATTCGCGTTTTGCAGGGCTTGGCCAGACGACCCTTTGGTCAAATTATCCAGCGTCACGATCACGATCGCTCGCCCGTCAATCCGGTCAGCAACGACGCCGATGTGGCAGAAATTACTGGCGCGCACATGTTTAATCGCGGGAACTTCGCCCTTAGGCAGGACAATTACAAACGGCTCTGCAGCATAAGCGTCGACAAACGTCTGATGGATAATATCCGCGTCCCCATCAACGTAAACGGTGGCCAGAATGCCGCGGTTGGCGGGGATTAAATGTGGCGTGAACTGCACGCGCACGTCACGGCCTGCGATCTGTGAAAACTCCTGATCAAACTCGCCCAAGTGGCGGTGCGTGCCACCAACGGCATACCCGTGCAGGTTTTCTGACAGCTCGGCGTGCAGCAGGTTTTCCTTCAACGCACGTCCCGCCCCGGATACGGCAGCCTTCAGGTCGATCACGATCCGGTCCAAATCAATAACGCCCGCAGCGATTAAAGGGCGCAAAGCAAACTGCCCCGCCGCAGCGTTGCATCCGGTACCCGCAACCAAACGGGCATTGCGAATATCGTCACGGTAGAATTCCGTCAGGCCATAAACCGCTTCTTTCTGCAGATCAGGCGCAGAATGATCCTGCCCGTACCACTTGCGGTAGGCAGCAGTGTCGCGGAGCCGGAAATCAGCGGACAGATCAACGATTTTCACATGTGGCGGCAAAGTCGAAATCACAGCCTGCGACGTGGCATGCGGCAGCGCACAAAACACCAGATCGATATTTGCAAATGCGACATCTTCAATTTTCGTCAAGACAGGTAAATCAAGATGCCGCAAATGCGGATATACCTGTGACATTGTCATGCCCGCTTTGGAATTTCCCGAAAGTGCCGTGATTTTGAGCGATGGATGGGTGGCGATCAGACGCACCAATTCGGCGCCTGTATAGCCAGAAGCGCCTAGAATGGCGATGTTATGGGTCATGTCGGTATCCTTTAATCAGGATGAATATGGGAAGTTATTAAGCGGATTCAAATGTGATCTGACGTCGCAGAAACTGCGTCGCACGTGATGACACTTGTTTCGGATCGCCCGTTGTCAAAAACGCGCTACTTTTGCCAGAACCGATCATCGCCGGGCGGCGGCCCAAATAATCTGCAAGGCTCTCGGCGACCAGATCCGCTTGGCTATAAACCTTAACGTCAGCGCCAAGGGCGTCCTGAAATATATCCTCCATCAACGGATAATGCGTACAGCCCAGCAGCGCAGCATCCGGCAGCGGCATTTTGCGCTTTAACGCGTCAACGTGGCTCCGAACCAAGGCCTCGGCCAAGATCAAATCACCATCTTCAATCGCATCAACCACACCGCCACATGCCTGCGCCTCAACATCAACACCAATCGCACGAAACGCCAATTCGCGTTGAAATGCGCGACTGCTGACAGTGGCTGGCGTGGCAAACAAAGCGACATGTTTCACAGCAACCTCACGCGGCGGGGAATTATCGCCCCATTCGCGTTCGGTCAGCGCCTCGATCAAAGGCACAAACACACCCAGCACACGTTTATCAGTTGGAATCCAGTTTTCTTGCATCCGGCGCAACGCCGCCGCACTTGCGGTATTGCAGGCCAAGATCACGAGATCACATCCGGCATCAAACAGTCGTTGGGTCGCAGCAGTGGTCAGATTATAAATATCGTCAGGCGTGCGCACGCCATAAGGCGCATGCGCGCTGTCGCCCAAATACACGAACGGCACATCAGGCAGTCGCTTTTGCACAGCGTCTAAAACCGTCAGCCCGCCCAGCCCGCTATCAAAAATCCCGACTGCCATCACAGTTCCCCCTATTGTTAGGTCGTATGTATATTGCTTTTCCGACCACGTGTAGTGGAGATTTATACCATATTATAATCCAAGCAGCGCATCGCGCTTCACTGCGCCTTCTTTCACAGCCGCGTCCTTAACTGGGCCAAACCCCCGAATTTCCATCGGCAAGCGTGCAAGTGCGATCGCAGTACCGCCGACAACCTCACCCGCCAAAACGCGCCGCATATCAGCTTGGTATTGCACAATCAAAGCACGCTCCATTTTACGTTCTGCAGTATACCCAAATGGATCAAACAGCGTCCCGCGCAACGCCTTAAACCGTGCAAGCAACGGGAACATGCGCGCGAACATCGGACCAAACACACGTTTGACCGGACGGCCATCTGGCCCAGACTTTGACAAAATCGGCGGTGCCAAATGGAACGACAGCTTTAAGTCGCCATCAAACGCTGCCTCGGCTTGGCGCTTAGTCTGCGTTAACAAACGCGCGACCTCATATTCATCCTTATATGCCAGTAACTTATGGTATGATCTTGCCACAGCTTCCTTCAGCTCGGGATCATCAAAAAGGGCGACAAAATCACGGTATGTTTCCGCCAACTTAGGTCCCTGATACGCGGTCAATTGGTCGGAACGAAATGCGATGATTTCATCCACAGACTTGGGTGCTTCCACATTTTTGGAACCGGAAATCCGTGCCGCATCATCTGGATACAAAACAGCCCAACGGCCATATTCAAACGCGGCCAGATTTTGCGCAACCGATGCACCATTTAGCTCAATTGCACGGGCAATCGCGTCATGGGCAATGGGAACCCCGCCTTGTTGCCATGCAGCTCCGAACACCATCATATTTGAATAGATACTGTCGCCCAACAGCTCTTGCGCCAGTTTTGATGCATCAAACAGTGCCAAGCGGTCATTCAGCCGCGCCTGCAACGACAACCGCAACTGATCGGTCGGAAGCCTGAAGTCTGTATTGCGCGTAAACTCCCCCGTGAGTATCTCATGGGTATTCACAATTCCGCGCGTCCGCCCTGTCCGCATCAGGCCAATCGTTTTCGCGTCGGCACTGACAACCAAATCGCCACCTATCAACGTATCGCATTCACCTGTAGATACGCGGATCGCAGCAATATCGGCGGGCTTTTCAGCAATGCGGCAGTGGATGTGAACAGCGCCACCCTTTTGGGCAAGGCCGGCCATCTCCATCATGCTGGCACCTTTGCCGTCCAAATGGGCGGCCATCGCCATCACTGCGCCGATTGTCACGACACCGGTTCCGCCAACCCCGGTGATCACGACATTATGGGTTCCGTCGATACGAGGCAAAATCGCGTCAGGCAGGTCTGGTAGATCAACAGCCGACGTCGCGACTTTGCGGATTTGCGCACCCTCGATTGTCACAAAAGACGGACAGAAACCGTTTACGCAGGAAAAGTCCTTGTTACACGACGACTGATCAATCGCGCGCTTGCGACCCAGTTCGGTCTCGACGGGAACGATTGAAACGCAATTGGATTGCACACCGCAATCACCACAGCCTTCACAGATATCGGTGTTGATAAATACTCTGCGGTCCGGGTCAGGGAATTGGTTGCGTTTACGCCGCCTGCGCTTTTCAGCAGCGCAAGTTTGCACATAAACTATAGCCGATACACCTTTGTATTTACTTAACCTTTCCTGAACCAACGGAAGCTGTTCGCGCGTATCCCGTGATACGCCTGACGGAAATATATTTAAGTCAATTTCCTCTTTACCATCATAGACTAATGCAACGTTTTTAACACCCATCGCAAGCAGTTCGCGACAAATCTGGTCTGCGGTCAAACCGCCGTCATTCTCTTGACCACCCGTCATCGCGACCGCATCGTTAAACAGGATTTTATAGGTGATGTTGGTGCCCGCCATTAGCGCAAATCTAATCGCCTGAACACCCGAGTGATTATACGTGCCATCACCCAAATTCTGGAACACATGGCCGCGCGTACTGAACGGCGCTTCACCAACCCAGTTTGCACCTTCACCGCCCATTTGGGTAAAGCCAACAGTGTCGCGGTCCATCCATTGCACCATATAATGACAGCCGATCCCAGCATAAGCACGGCTGCCGGTCGGTACTTTGGTGGATGAATTATGCGGGCAACCAGAACAAAAGAACGGCGTTCGGGCGGCCAGCTCTGGTGCGTTATCCGCCTTGCGCGCAGCGGCTAAGGCAGCCAATCCATCTATCACACTGGTCCCTGCGTGCCCTTCCTCAACCAGAATGCCGCCAATTTTTTCTGCAATCCAAATTGGGTTCAAATCCGCCTTGGTCGGGAAAATCTCTTCGCGGCGGCCCTCGGAATGCTCATCACCCTTATGCCAGCCGTAAACACGACGCCCTGCACGGTCATCAAACAACGCTTCCTTGACCTG
The DNA here is from genome assembly GCA_023955335.1 of Yoonia sp. Classification (GTDB taxonomy): domain Bacteria; phylum Pseudomonadota; class Alphaproteobacteria; order Rhodobacterales; family Rhodobacteraceae; genus Yoonia. The sequence continues at coordinate 132,852 of JAGSGF010000001.1, read as the reverse complement.
CACCTCGATAAGCTTGCGCTTTTCCTCGACAACAACGATTAAATCGAGCCCCTCGGCCCATTCATGAAATGACGCCATATCCAGCGGCCAGACTTGCCCGACTTTATACGTCGTGATCCCCACCTGCTCTGCATCGGTCTCGCTTAGCCCCAAAAGGGACAAGGCGTGGGTCAAGTCCAGCCAATTCTTGCCAGCAGCGACAAAGCCAATCCGCGCACCCGCCTTGCCCCATTTGCGTTGATCCATACTGTTGGCGCGGCTGAACGCTTCGGCGGCGACCCGTTTGTGGTCAATCATCCGCGCCTCTTGAAGCTGCGGTGTATCCACCAACCGGATGTTCAGCCCACCGTCCGGCATATCAAATGCGGGCTCTACAAAGTGCATCCGGTGCGGATCAGCATCCACGACAGATGTGACCTCGATCGTGTCCTTCATCGTTTTCAGGCCAACCCAAACACCCGCAAATCGCGACAATGCCCATGCATACTGTCCATAATCCAAAATCTCTTGGACCCCGGCAGGGGACACAATTGGCATATATGCGTCCAACATCGCGAAATCAGATTGGTGTAAAGTCGTCGAACTTTCGCCAGTATGATCATCACCCATCGCCATGATGACACCGCCATGCGGTGATGTGCCCGCCATATTGGCGTGCCGCATCACATCGCCGGACCGATCAACGCCCGGCCCTTTGCCGTACCACAAGCCGAACACGCCATCATATTTTCCTTCGCCGCGCAACTCGGCCTGCTGACTGCCCCACAGGGCGGTCGCAGCCAGATCCTCGTTCAATCCAAGCTGAAACGTGACTTGTGCGGCGTCCAAATCCTTTGCAGCCCGTGTCATCTGCATATCCACAGCACCCAAAGGCGACCCACGATATCCGGTCACATATCCAGCCGTATTCAAACCCGCAGCCGCATCACGGGCGCGCTGCATAAGCATCAATCGGACCAATGCCTGTGTGCCGTTCAATAACACTTCGGTTTTCGTCAGATCGTATTTGTCATGGAGTGAGACATCTTGACGGGCCATGCGGCACCTCCCCTTGGCTTGCATTCTACACCCACTATAGGTCACAATTCCTGACCTACAATAAGTTTATGACTTGAACATTCATTTGCAACACACCCGCCCGATGACGTAGTGGTCAACCAATGCGAGCGGTAACAGTGTAGAAAGAGGGACGTCATGGATTGGGATAAGCTAAGAATATTTCACGCAGTCGCCGATGCAGGCAGCCTGACACATGCCGGTGATACGCTACACCTGTCCCAATCCGCCGTTAGCCGCCAGATTCGGGCGCTTGAAGAAACCTTTAACGCCACTTTGTTTCACCGGCACGCCCGCGGACTGATTCTGACCGAACAAGGCGAGTTGTTGTTTGACGCCACCAAATCAATGAACAAACGGCTTGAAGCAGCCGCCGCACGGATCAAAGACAGCGAAGAAGAAGTGTTCGGGGAATTGCGCGTTACGACCACAACTGGCTTTGGCACTCTTTGGCTGGCACCACGTTTGTATAAACTATACGACCAGTACCCGGACCTGAAGATTGATCTGATGCTGGAAGAGCGCGTTCTTGATTTGCCCATGCGAGAGGCAGACATCGCCATCCGCATGAAAGAGCCATCACAGGCCGATCTGATCCGCAAGAAACTGATGACCGTGCATATGCGCCTTTATGCGACGCAACAGTATCTAGAACAGAACGGTATGATGACGGACATGGAAGAGATCAGCAATCACCGGCTGATCTGTCAAAGCCTGTCATCTGCGCAGGTCGCCGCAGGGTCATCGCTTGTGCAACATCTCATGACCTACGACGTGCCCAGCTTGTTTACGGTCAACAACTACTTTGGCGTGCTGCAAGGCGTTATTAACAACCTCGGCGTTGGCGTCTTGCCCGATTACGTCACCGAAGATTTCCCCGACCTTGTGCGCATCCTGCCAGACGTCGAATCTGCTGAAGTCCCCGTTTTCCTTGCCTATCCAGAGGAATTGCGGCAATCAAAACGGATCAGCGCATTCCGTGATTTTGTACAAGACGAAATCATTTCCCACCGACGCAAAATGCGCGAAGCGAACGCGCAGTAATTCAGCAGCGCACGAACAGCCATGCACAAGACGCATATCGGGCTTGCGCAAAAATTCAAGGTTTGTTCTTGAACGACAATATTTCGCACATTAAATGATCAATTGAAGGTGATGATGCTTCAACGCTCATCATCTTCATACCTCCCTGTTAGACTTCGCCGGGCCTTTGTGCCCGGCATTTTTCTGTCCAGAGCACGCTGCGCCCAAAAACACGGGTTCTGCACCTTCCCCTCATGGCCGCACTGTCTTAAAAGCCTTCTTAACGCCAAAGGGGACTTCCATGACCGAACCAACCATCACACCAGATCTGATTGCTTCACATGGGCTGTCGCCCGACGAATATGACCGCATCCTCGATATTATCGGACGGACGCCCACATTTACGGAACTTGGCATCTTTTCTGCCATGTGGAACGAGCATTGCTCCTACAAGTCATCCAAGAAATGGCTGCGCACGCTTCCGACTGAGGGCCCTCAAGTCATCTGTGGACCAGGTGAAAACGCTGGCATTGTTGATATCGGCGATGGCCAATGTGTTGTTTTCAAAATGGAAAGCCACAACCACCCGTCGTATATCGAACCCTACCAAGGGGCAGCCACGGGCGTGGGCGGCATTTTGCGCGACGTCTTTACAATGGGTGCCCGTCCCATCGCCGCGATGAACTCCTTGTCATTCGGCGAACCCGGCCACCACAAAACCCGCCAGCTGGTCAACGGCGTCGTCGCAGGCGTTGGCGGCTACGGCAACTGCTTTGGTGTGCCTATGGTCGGCGGCGAAGTCCGCTTTGACCCTGCCTATAACGGCAACTGTCTTGTGAACGCATTTGCCGCTGGCATCGCGGACACTGACAAAATCTTCTATTCTGCGGCTTCTGGCGTTGGTATGCCCGTCGTCTATCTTGGCGCAAAAACGGGTCGTGACGGCGTCGGCGGTGCGACAATGGCCTCGGCCGAATTTGACGACACAATCGAGGACAAACGCCCCACCGTACAAGTTGGTGATCCATTCACCGAAAAACGCCTGATGGAAGCCACGCTCGAGCTGATGGCAACCGGTGCCGTGATCTCGATCCAAGACATGGGGGCCGCTGGCCTGACCTGCTCTGCCGTTGAAATGGGCGACAAGGGGGGCTTGGGCGTCAAGCTCAACCTCGAAGATGTCCCACAGCGCGAAGAAAACATGACCGCCTATGAAATGATGCTTTCTGAATCCCAAGAGCGCATGCTGATGGTTCTCAAGCCAGAGCTCGAAGCCGAGGCGCGCGCCGTATTTGTCAAATGGGATCTCGACTTTGCCATCGTTGGCGAAACCATCGCTGAAGACCGCTTTCTGGTGCTGCACAACGGCGAAGTCAAAGCTGACCTGCCGTTGGCCACGCTGTCAGGCTCCGCCCCGGAATACGACCGCCCCTGGGTACCAACCCCGGCTCCCGCACCGCTCGAAGATGTCGTTGGCGTTAACCCAATCGACGGGTTGCGCGCGCTGTTATCCAGCCCGAACTATGCCGGCAAACAGTGGGTGTATGAACAATACGACCAACAAGTCATGGGCGACACCGCCCGCACACCGGGCGCAGGCTCTGGCATTGTGCGCGTGCACGGCACCGACAAATCGCTGGCTTTCACATCCGATGTGACCCCGCGCTACGTTAAAGCCAACCCTGTTGAAGGCGGCAAGCAAGCCGTTGCCGAAGCCTATAGAAATCTGACAGCCGTGGGCGCTAAGCCATTGGCAACAACAGACAATATGAACTTTGGCAATCCAGAAAAACCCGAAATCATGGGCCAGTTTGTCGGTGCGATCCAAGGGATCAGCCAAGCCGTCGCAGCGCTCGACATGCCGATCGTTTCCGGCAACGTGTCGCTTTATAACGAAACCGACGGCACAGGCATCCTGCCGACCCCGACCATTGGGGCCGTCGGCATCATCATGCACCCCGACGATATGATCACGGGTCAAATCCGCGCAGGTCACGTGCTGCTGGTTGTCGGCGAAACGCATGGCCACCTTGGGCAGTCCGCGCTGCTTGCCGAAGTCTACGGACGGGCCGAAGGCGACGCACCTTTCGTCGATTTAGCCGCTGAGAAACGCAACGGTGACTTCATCCGCGCCAATCACACCATGATACGCGCCTGCACGGACCTATCCGACGGCGGGCTGGCTCTGGCAGCGTTCGAGATGGCAGAAGAGGCGCAAATCGGCGTCACACTCGACGCTGACGACACGCCCACCCTATTTGGCGAAGACCAAGCCCGCTATCTGATCGCCTGCAGCTTTGACCAAGCCGAAGACCTGATGATCACAGCCGCCAACGCGGATGTACCCATCGCGATGGTCGGCAAAGTCGGCGGCGCCCAAATCACATTTGGTAACTACAACCACGACCTCGCTGACCTCACAAATACCTTCCGCACCAGCTTTGCAGCAGCGGTCGCTTAACGCCTCGCTTTTTCCGAAATACTCCCGCCGGAGGCTCCGCCCCTTGCCGCCTGCTCTGCCGGGTCTTAGATTAAGCAAAAGCCAAAAGGATACATCCATGCCCATCACGGCCCACGAGATCGAAACCCTGCTGCGCGAAGGCTTCCCTGACGCGCAAATCACTGTGCAAGGTGACGACGGCGCACATTTCGCCGCCGAAGTGATTGACGCCAGCTTTGCAGGCAAAAACCGCGTGCAACAGCAGCGGTCTGTTTATGCAGCCCTAAAGGGTAAGATGGACGGCTCCAACGGCGACCTTCACGCATTGGCGCTCACGACCAAAGCCCCCTCATAACAACGCATCCATTTTTGACCAAAAATGGCCCCCGAAAGGACCTTCCCGATGACCGCAGAAACACAGATCAAAGACACCGTCACGACCAATGATGTCGTCCTCTTTATGAAGGGTACAAAATCCATGCCACAATGTGGGTTCTCATCCCGCGTGGCTGGCGTGCTAAACTTCATGGGCGTTGAATTTGCTGACGTGAACGTGCTGGCAGACGATGACATCCGCCAAGGCATCAAAGACTATTCCGACTGGCCAACCGTCCCACAACTTTATGTCAAAGGCGAATTTATTGGCGGCTGCGATATCATCACGGAAATGATGCTGTCCGGCGAACTGGACACGCTTTTCACCGAAAATAGCGTTGGCTTCGACAAAGATGCCGCCGATAAAATCCGCGAAGCAAACGGTTAATAATCGGCCTGCCCCTGCTTTCCTCATTATAGGTCTGACCGGAGTTAATTCGGCCAGTCTATGAATGCGGGAAACGCAGGGGGACAACGATCAAAATACTGCGTAAGCCACTGAAAAAACGTAGATATAGCACTTAGTGCGGGCGCAAAATTGCGCCTTTCCTAAACTGCGCCGCTTTCAATCTGATCGGCCAAGCTTTCGGCCCGAGCCGCGACTTCAGCCAAAGCATCTGTCACCTCTGTCGGGACGACAGGCACTTCTATGCGCGTTGCAGGGCGCGCCTCGAGCGTATCAATCTGCCCCTGCAGTTGTGCCATCTTTGTCTCGGCCTCTTTGACTTTATCTTCCAAGCCGACGGTTTTATCCGCCAACATCAGACCCGCCATCAAGAGCATGCGGGCCTCAGACATCCGGCCAATCTGCGACGAAAGATGCGCTGCCTCAGCGTCCAACATCGCAGCCGCGGAGTGCAGGTAATGCTCTTCGCCCTCTTGGCAGGCCACATCAAACGTGCGGCCACCGATGGCAATTTCAATCTGCGGCATCTTATGCCTCCTCGATCAAGGGTTTGAGACTGGACACGATTGCATCCATTTCCGCAGCTTCAGACGTGCGCTGTGCCTGTAACGCCTCGATTTCTGCAATCGTCGCGCGGTTGATCAGTTCGGGTGACGTCGCACCATCCGCCGCCGCACTGCGCAATTGTGCAGTCATATCCCGCAAATCGGCGTTGGAGGCGCGCAAACGCTGCACCTCGGCTTCCATCCCAGCCAGAATCGCGGCATGGCTGGCAGCCCGGCCTTCAAGGTCGGAAATCGCACCGTCTTGGTGGTCTTTCAACCTGCGCAAACGCTCTTCTAGCTGGGCATTCGCTGTGCGCTCTTCATCCAGTTGCATGCGTAACGCGTCGGTGTCTGCTGTCGGTGCTTGGACAGCAACTGGCGCTGACTGGCGCGCGACGCCTTCGCGTATCCGGTCAAGGGCGGCTGTGATCCGCCCCTCTAGTGCAGCAATATCGCTCATCTGCTCGTCCTCCTGAACACGCCAAATGTGTCCCTTGTAAAGTCGTGGCAGGTGGCCGCAGTCATCTGCGTTCGCCGTGCCCTACCGAATCGTGCCTCGTGCGGACAAGTCTAAGCGATCCCCGCCCTGCCAGCAAATATGCAGGTATCAACGATATGAAACACTTACGACCAGTGCTTGATCTTGGCCCGTGCCCTGATATGAGCGCTACAACTCTTGGAAAACCGCTAACCCATAGGATTATTGTCTTGGATATTGCAGCCCTGCGCACCGCCCACCCCGACCATTGGATGAAGGCAGCCGCCATCCGTACTCTTACGCTCGACGCGGTTGCTGCCGCCAATTCAGGCCACTCCGGCATGCCGATGGGCATGGCCGACGTGGCAACTGTGCTTTTTGAGAAGCACCTGAATTTCGACCCAAAGGCCCCGAATTGGGCAGACCGCGACCGATTCATTCTGTCCGCAGGTCACGGATCAATGTTGCTGTATTCCCTGATGTATCTGACGGGCTACGAAGATATAACGCTTCAGCAGATCAAGGATTTCCGCCAGTGGGGTGCCAAAACAGCTGGCCACCCGGAATACGGTCACGCCCGCGGGATTGAAACGACGACTGGCCCGCTTGGCCAAGGTATCGCTAACTCTGTCGGCTTTGCGATCGCGGAAGAAATCCAGCGCGCCCGCTACGGCAAATCTATCGTCGACCACTTTACATATGTGATTGCAGGCGACGGTTGTTTGATGGAAGGCATCAGCCAAGAGGCTATCGGCCTCGCAGGGATGCAAGAACTGGCCCACCTCGTCGTGTTCTGGGACAACAACAACATCACCATCGACGGCACCGTTGATATTGCAGACAAGACCAACCAGCCTATGCGCTTTGCAGCGTCCGGTTGGCATGTGATTGAAATCGATGGCCACGACCCTGTTGCCATCGACGCGGCCATCACAGCCGCGAAAAACGATCCGCGCCCATCCATGATCGCGTGCAAAACACACATCGCGTTAGGCCACGTTGCCCAAGACACGTCCAAAGGCCACGGCGCACTGACCGACCCCGAGCAGATGAAAGCCGCGAAAGCCGCTTATGGCTGGACAGCCGCGCCGTTTGAAATCCCCGCAGATATAAAATCCGGCTGGGAAGACATGGCCAAACGCGGCCAAGCAGCCCACGCAGCATGGGACGACCGTTTCAACAAGCTCTCTGGTACCAGGCAGGCTGAATTCCTGCGTGCGTATGCTGGTGAGGCCCCAAAGAAACTGTCCGCGACGATCAAAGCCTTCAAAAAGGCCGCATCTGAAGCAGCGAAATCCGTCGCGACCCGGAAATCATCCGAAATGGTGCTGGGTGCAATCAATCCAATCATGCAAGAAACCATCGGCGGCTCTGCTGACCTGACGGGCTCGAATAACACCAAATCCGCTGACATGGGTGTCTTCCACCCAGACAGCCGTGAAGGGCGCTACATTTACTACGGCGTGCGCGAACACGGTATGGCGTCCGCGATGAACGGCGTCGCGCTGCACGGCGGCGCACGGGCTTATGGTGGCACGTTTATGTGCTTTGCTGACTATGCGCGTGGTGCGATGCGCCTGTCCGCGCTGATGGGCGTGCCTGTGACCTATGTTATGACGCACGACAGCATCGGTCTTGGAGAAGACGGCCCGACACACCAGCCGGTGGAACATCTCGCAATGATGCGGGCGACCCCAAACACCCATGTTTTCCGTCCCGCAGACACCGTGGAAACGGCTGAGGCTTGGGAATTGGCACTTACGTCACAGTCAACACCATCCGTGCTGTGCCTGTCGCGTCAGAACCTGCCGACCGTGCGCACAGAGCATAAGACAAAGAACATGACCGCGCATGGCGGTTACGTTTTGGCTGATGCGACTGGCAAGCGCCAAGCGATTATCATGGCAACCGGTTCCGAGGTCGAAGTCGCCATGGCAGCGCGCAATTTGCTCCAAGCGGATGGCATCGGCACGCGGGTCGTATCCATGCCATGTATGGAACTGTTCGCAGCGCAAGACGAAAGCTACCGCAAGCGCATCCTTCCAGCGGGCCCAGTACGGGTTGCGGTCGAAGCTGGCGTTCAAATGGGCTGGGATCAGTGGCTTTTGGGTGAACGGGGCAACGGCAAAAAAGCCGCTTTTGTTGGCATGGACAGCTTTGGGGCTTCTGCTCCAGCAGAAGTACTATTCGAAAAGTTCGGCATCACTGCGGCCAACGTCGCCGCAAGTGTGAAATCGTTGATCAAATAGGTAGGATGGGTTTTAACCCATCGCGCGGTCGGGGCACCTCATCGGGTGCCCCGACCTGTTTTTACCGCATATATTGATTCGGATGGCCCACGCCTTCACCTAAATCACACAAAAAGTTAGCGAAAACTGTTAGCGCCACCAGACACAATTCGCTGGGGTTATCGCTAACATATTGGTTAAAAGCTACTTTTAACTTTCGCCACAGGCGCTCCCTTCCCTATATACCTAAGGAAACGCCACAGCGCTTGCGGAAGGATAATACCATGACTGTCACCATCGGGATCAACGGCTTTGGCCGGATCGGACGCTGCACATTGGCGCATATCGCCGAAAGCGCGCGCAACGACGTACAAGTGGTTAAGATCAACGCAACTGGCCCAATCGCGACAAACGCGCATCTTCTGAAATACGACAGCATCCATGGGCGCTTTGGCAGCCCGATCACCGTTGACGGGAACACCATGGATCTGGGCCGTGGACCGATTGACGTGATGTCCACCTATAACCCGGAAGAACTCGACTGGTCCGGCTGTGACGTTGTGCTCGAATGCACTGGCAAATTCAACGACGGCACCAAGGCCGACGTGCACCTGCGCCAAGGCGCCAAAAAGGTCCTCATCTCTGCGCCTGCGAAAAACGTGAACCGCACGGTCGTCTACGGCGTCAATCACCGCGACATGTTGGCCTCCGAGCGGATGATATCCAATGGGTCTTGCACCACAAACTGCCTCGCACCGCTTGCTAAGGTCCTTAACGATACCATCGGCATCGAGCGCGGGATCATGACGACGATCCACAGCTACACCGGCGACCAGCCAACGCTGGACCGCCGCCACGAAGACCTGTACCGCGCCCGCGCAGCCGCCATGGCGATGATCCCGACATCCACGGGTGCTGCTGCGGCATTGGGCGAAGTGCTTCCTGAACTTGCTGGCAAACTCGACGGCTCTGCCATGCGGGTGCCAACGCCAAACGTGTCCGCTGTTGATCTGACATTTGAAGCGGGCAAATCCGTGACCGTCGCGGACGTAAACGCCATCGTCGCCGAAGCCGCAGGCGGATACATGGGCATGGTTATGTCCTATGATCCAGAGGCCAAAGTCAGCATCGACTTTAACCACACCACCGAAAGCTGCATCTTTGCACCCGACCAAACCAAGGTCGTCGGCGGGCGCACAGTGCGCGTTCTGGCATGGTACGACAACGAATGGGGCTTCTCGGCGCGCATGGCTGACGTGGCCAGCACAATGGGCCGCTTGCAATAACTTCATTTTGCGGGCCAAGGGCGTTTGCACCTTGGCCCCGCCTGCCCTAGTTTGCCGCCATGACCAACACCATCGCCATCTGGCTCGCAATCTTTATCGTCGGCTTTTTCATTTTGGATCATTTCGTGCTCCACCTTGACGCGATCACGTTGATCTTGCGGTTACTGATCGAGATGATCGCAAAAATTGCAGTCTGGCGGTAACCCATCACATAAATTTTGCCCCCAATCACCTTGACCTTTGCGCATAAATCGCAATGTTAGCGCCAACAGTGGGATTTACCCCACCTTTCCTATCAGGAGCGCGCGACATGCCAGTCAAAGTAGCAATCAATGGTTTTGGACGTATTGGGCGCAACGTATTGCGGGCGATCATCGAATCTGGCCGCACAGACATCGACGTCATCGCGATCAACGATCTTGGCCCTGTTGAAACCAACGCCCACCTTCTGCGGTTCGACAGCGTACATGGCCGGTTTCCAGCGACTGTGACCACAACCGAAAACAGCATCGACGTCGGCCGTGGGCCAATCGCAGTCACAGCCATCCGCAACCCCGCCGACCTGCCATGGGCAGATGTTGATGTGGTGCTGGAATGCACAGGCATATTCACATCCAAAGAAGCTTGCCAAGCACACCTCGACAATGGATCTAGCCGCGTGCTCATCTCTGCCCCAGGTAAGAACGCCGACAAAACAATCGTTTACGGCGTGAACCATGACCAGCTAACCGCTGACGACATCGTCGTATCCAACGCATCGTGCACCACAAACTGCCTCGCACCCGTGGCACAGGCACTGAACGACAGCGTTGGTATTACCAAAGGCTTCATGACAACGATCCACAGCTATACGGGCGACCAACCAACGCTCGATACGATGCACAAGGACTTGTACCGCGCCCGCGCAGCCGCTTTGTCCATGATCCCAACATCCACAGGCGCGGCTAAGGCCGTGGGGCTTGTGTTGCCAGAACTTGACGGGAAACTCGACGGCGTGGCAATCCGCGTTCCAACGCCAAACGTGTCCTGCGTTGACCTGACATTTGAGGCCTCGCGCGCGACCACAGTCGCAGAAGTGAACGCTGCCATCATCGCAGCAGCAGACGGTCCGCTTAAGGGCGTGCTCGCCTACACTGATTTGCCGATGGTTAGTTCTGACTTCAACCACGATCCGGCGTCAGCCACATTCCACCTTGATCAAACCAAGGTATTGGGCGGCAACATGGTCCGTATTTTGGCATGGTACGACAACGAATGGGGCTTTTCCAACCGGATGAGCGACACAGCCGTCGCAATGGCCAAGTTCCTATAAACCAACGGATCGGCGTCATTTGCATAGGACGCCGGTCAAGCTATGCGCTCAGCGCAACGCGGGTTTCATCAATCGGCAATTGTGAGGCAGAGTTTGCGGGCGTAGGTGGTCGATCAGTTACCGTACACATTTACCCCAAAGGGGCCGCACTATGACACTGCTAAACAAAATCGTCACAACAATGACCACACCTACGCAAAAAACACAGCTGACGTTGAAAGCTGCTGTCTCACGCGCAGACGCCGCGCGCATCGCAGGCATCTGCGCATATAGCTAAGCGCCCAACTTTTCGCGCAATGCATCGACGACGGCGGCGGGGACAAATTTAGTCACGTCGCCATCAAGACGGGCAATTTCCTTGACCAGCTTTGACGCAATCGCTTGGTTCTTGGCATCCGCCATCAAGAATACGGTCTCGATCGAATTATCCATAGACCGGTTCATACCAACCATTTGAAATTCATACTCAAAATCGGCCACAGCACGTAGGCCGCGAATGATCACCGATGCGCCCACATCGCGGGCGCAGTCGATCAGCAGGTTTTCAAACGGGTGAACGACAACTTCACATCCAACCGCTTCGCCAAGCGGAACACATTCCGCCTCGACCATTGCGACGCGCTCTTCAAGGCTAAACAACGGCGCCTTGTCGCGGTTAATTGCAACGCCGATCACAAGCCGGTCAACCAGTGTGCAACTGCGGCGCGTAATGTCCAAATGCCCGTTGGTCACAGGATCAAAAGTGCCGGGATAAAGTCCAACGCGCATGGCGTACCTCGTGTTCAAATCATTATCGGCACGCAATATTATTGTGCGAAAGATTGCAAGGGTCAGTGCCCCATGATCATGCCTTGCAGCGCGTCTTTTTCCATCGACAGTTCTGACAGACGTGCTTTGACCACATCGCCGATCGAAATCAGCCCGACCATCACGCCATCTTCCAAAACTGGCATGTGGCGAAACCGACCCATTGTCATCATCTCAAGCACACCATCTGCGGTGTCAGAGGGCGCGCATGTGACAAGTTTTGAGGTCATGATCTTGGACACTGGTTCTGCCATCAACGCCACGCCGTGACGGCCCAATTCGCGCACGATGTCCCGCTCTGACAAGATACCATCGAGCGATCCAGATTTCTTGGACACAACCAATGTGCCGATCCGTTTTTCGGACAAGACAGCAACCGCTTCGGACACCGATGCGTCCGGTCTGACGGCAACCACACCAATATCTGCTTTGGCTTTTAAAATCTGGGAAACAATCATTGGCACGCTCCTTTGGCGAAAGTCCTGAGGTTAAGTGTCTCAAATCATGGGTGCATCTGTCAAGGCAGCTGCGCTCTCTAAAGTCGCAACCTGCGCCTTAAGTCCCGCCATCAAGGCTGTCGCGAACCGCGACAATCTCTCTGACTGCCGATCTGACGTATGACGTACCAGATAAAATGATCGCTGCAGTGCGACATCATCCGTCAGGACACGGGTCAATTCGGGCGTATTTGGCAAGGCGAAGTCATGCACGATCCCAATGCCAGACCGCCGCAGCATTTGCATCTGCACAGCAACCGAATTTGACGCAAGCTGCACCCCCGCCTCACCCAGATCCCCAAGATAATCCAATTCCTTGTCGAAAATCATGTCAGGAATGTACCCAACCACCGCGCGGCCCTTAAGATCCGCCAATGATCGCACTGGAGCCGCATCGCGCCGTGTCGCCAAATGCAGCTGGTAATCGGTCACCTTTTGCACGGTCAATCGGCCTGCGGCAGGTGGGCTGACCGTAATCGCCATATCCGCTTCGCGGCGCGACAGGTTCACAACGCGCGGCAACGCCAAAATCTGGACTTCTAAATTCGGATTCGCGCGCTGGATATCGGCGCAGACCTGCGGCAACAGAAAGTTCGCAGCCCCATCTGGCGCACCAATACGGATTTGCCCTGACAGGGTCGCCGCACCTTGGCCGGCATCAATAGCCAAGCTAAACGCGGCCTCTGCCTCTGCCGCGCGGTCCCGCATCTGCGCACCCAGATCGGTCAAAGCATATCCCTGCGGCGATTTCACGAACAACGCAGCCCCAACGGCCGTTTCCAAACGCGCCACGCGGCGCCCTAATGTGGCGGGGTCCATTTTCAATACAGGCGCCGCCGCTGTTAGCCCTTCCGCCCGCGCGACGGCCAAAAACACCCGCATGTCATCCCAATTCATGGCTCACCCTTACATTTTTGCAAAATGGTTTTGGTATATTGGCGCTTTTACAGACAAAACCACAAGGGTATGGTCATGCAAATCTCAGGAGGGACTCCCCATGCAAGAACTTACCCACTATATCAACGGCGCGCACGTCAAGGGCACATCAGGCCGTTTCGCAGATGTCTACAACCCAGCCACAGGCGAAGTGCAGGCAAAAGTGCCGCTGGCAAACCACGCTGAAATGGACATCGCCGTGCAAGCCGCTGCAGCCGCTCAACCGGCGTGGGCCGCGACAAACCCGCAGCGCCGCGCCCGTGTCATGATGAAATTCGTGGCCCTTCTGAACGACAACATGGACCGACTTTCCGAGGCTTTGTCTCGCGAACACGGCAAAACCCTCCCCGATGCGGCAGGCGACGTGCAGCGCGGGCTTGAAGTTGTCGAATACTGCGTCGGCGCGCCTGAATTGCTTAAAGGTGACTTCACCGACAGTGCAGGCCCCGGCATCGACATGTATTCCATGAAACAGGCGCTTGGCGTTTGTGCAGGCATCACGCCGTTCAACTTTCCAGCCATGATCCCGATGTGGATGTTCGCACCTGCCATCGCGTGCGGCAACGCGTTTATCCTCAAACCATCCGAGCGTGATCCGTCTGTTCCGATGATGCTGGCCGAATTGATGGAACAAGCGGGTCTTCCGAAAGGCATCCTGCAAGTCGTCAACGGTGACAAAGAAGCCGTGGATGCGATCATCGACCATGACGTGATCCAATCCATCGGATTCGTTGGCTCCACACCGATCGCGGAATACATCTATGGGCGCGGCTGTTCGAACGGCAAGCGCGTGCAGTGCTTTGGCGGCGCGAAAAACCACATGATCATCATGCCTGACGCGGATCTGGACCAAGCAGCAGACGCGCTGATTGGTGCTGGTTACGGTGCTGCTGGCGAACGTTGCATGGCTATTTCGGTCGCAGTACCTGTTGGCAAAGACACCGCTGACAAACTGATTGAAAAGCTGATCCCGCGCATTGAGAGCCTCAAAGTTGGTCCATATACCTCGGGCAACGACGTGGACTATGGCCCCGTTGTGACAGCGGCTGCCAAGGCGAACATCCTCAAGCTCGTTGAAACTGGCGTAGATCAAGGCGCTGAACTGGTTGTTGACGGTCGCGACTTTAACTTGCAGGGCTACGAAGACGGCTTCTTTGTCGGGCCGCACCTGTTTGACCATGCAACCAAGGATATGGACATCTACACCAAAGAAATCTTTGGGCCCGTCTTGGTATGTGTGCGTGCACAAACATATGAAGAGGCGCTTGGCCTTGCGATGGATCATGAATACGGCAACGGCACCGCGATCTATACCCGCGACGGCGACACGGCGCGTGATTTCGCGAACCGGATCAACATCGGCATGGTTGGCATCAACGTGCCAATCCCGGTGCCGCTGGCCTATCACACCTTTGGTGGCTGGAAAAAGTCAGCCTTTGGTGACTTGAACCAGCACGGCCCAGATGCGTTCAAGTTCTACACGCGGACCAAGACGATCACGTCGCGCTGGCCATCAGGAATCCGCCAGGGCGGCGAGTTCAACTTTAAGGCAATGGACTAAATTTGCAAAAAATCGCAGGGCGGGTGAAACTAATTCACGCGCCCTGCGTGACTGTCGGTGAAGGCAGGCCAGAACGGGCTGCAATAACTGCAAAAGGATCTTTCCATGACACATCCAACACGCCGTGACGCGCTTCGCCTTGGTGCCGCTCTTGTGGCCCTGCCACTGACTGCCACCGTGGCCCGCGCTGCTGGTCACACCACAACTCATACAGTTGTGATCAAAGGCATGAAGTTCACGCCTGCCGATATTACCATCAAAGCAGGCGACAGCATCACCTGGATCAATGAAGACCGGCCGCGGCACTCTGCGACCGACCTGAATGGTGCTTTTGATACGGGCCTTTTGGCCAACGGCGAATCCGCTACGCTGACGTTCGGGGGCGCTGGTCAATTCAGCTATCGATGTACGCCACACGCCAACATGCGCGGCACGATCACAATTACTTAAGGCAGAAATGCCAATGCCAAGCTTAAAGGGCCTGCCAAATTTGGTGGGCCTTTTTCGTTTTTGCGTGACGTGGGCCGTTTGCGCGACTACGATCTGAACAAGCGTTCATTTCCGACAAAGGTGCCCCTATGGATTTCTCCCTATCCGAAGAACAGACTGCCATTTTTGATATGGCCCACGCCTTTGGTGCGGAACATATTGCCCCTTTTGCGCGGCAATGGGAACGCGACGAGGAAATCCCCAAGACGCTTTGGCCGCAGATCGCCGAACTGGGGTTTGGCGGGCTTTATGTAACCGAAGAAAGCGGCGGTACAGGCCTAAGCCGGCTTGATGCGACCTTGGTGTTCGAGGCGCTGTCGATGTCCTGCGCCTCGGTCGCGGCATTCCTTTCGATCCACAATATGTGTGCCAAAATGATCGACAGCTTTGGCACTGACGCCTTGCGTGACACGATATTACCCAAGGCTCTTACGATGGAAACCGTCCTGTCCTACTGCCTGACCGAACCCGGATCAGGATCAGACGCTGCAGCCCTAAAAACCCGCGCGGACCGTACAAACGCAGGTTACAGCCTGACGGGGACCAAAGCATTCATCTCTGGCGGCGGCTATTCGGACGCCTACATCGTCATGGCGCGCACTGGCGACGCGGGTCCAAAAGGGATCAGCGCATTCTTGATCGAAGATGGCACCGATGGGTTATCTTTCGGCGGGTTAGAGGACAAAATGGGCTGGCGCTCGCAACCAACCCGCCAAGTACAATTAGACAATTCGAACATTTCGGCTGACAATTTGCTTGGTGACTCGGGGAAAGGTTTCACTTATGCAATGATGGGGCTTGATGGTGGGCGTTTGAACATTGCCGCCTGTTCGCTCGGTGCTGCGCAATCCGCACTTAACCAAACCATCACCTATATGAGCGAGCGCAAGGCATTCGGGACATCGATTGACCAATTCCAAGGGTTACAATTCCGGCTTGCTGACATGCAGATTGAAATGGAATCTGCCCGCACGTTCCTGCGCCAAGCCGCATGGAAATTAGACACTGGCGCGCATGATGCATCCGCCTTTTGCGCCATGGCGAAAAAACTCTGCACCGAAGTCGGCAGCCGGACAGCCGACCAATGCCTGCAGTTGCATGGCGGCTATGGCTATCTGGCTGACTACGGGATCGAAAAGATCGTGCGCGACCTGCGGGTCCATCAAATCCTTGAAGGAACCAACGAAATCATGCGCCTTATTACAGCACGGCACATGATGAAATGACTGATATTATTATCCGAACTGACGACTATGCAGGCCACATCACGCTTAACCGCCCTCACGCGCTTAATGCACTGACATGGGACATGTGCCTTGCAATCGAGGATGCGATCGACGGTTGGCGCAATGACGACACGGTCAAACTGATCATCATCGACGGCGCAGGCGACCGTGCGTTCTGTTCAGGCGGCGATATCGCCGACATGTATGCGAGCGGGCAAAACGGCGATCTGGACTATGGGCGCAAGTTTTGGCGCGACGAATACCGGCTGAATAGCAAACTGGCCCACTACCCCAAGCCCATCGTGACATTCCTGCATGGGTTCACCATGGGCGGCGGCGTGGGCGTCGGATGCCACGCAAGTCACCGGATTGTTTGCGAAAACTCACAAGTTGCCATGCCGGAATGCACAATCGGCTTGGTCCCTGACGTTGGCGGGACTTACCTGCTCGCCCGGGCCCCGGGTTTTGTCGGTACTTACCTTGGCATCACCGGCGCACGCATGTCCGCGGGCGATGCCATCTTTGCAGGCTTCGCCGACCGTTTCATTCCACACGAAAATTGGGATGACGTGAAGTCCATGCTTGCACGCACGGGCGACATCACCGCCCTGCCCGTATTCACGGCACCACCTGCACCGCTTGCAGACCAACAAGCGGCAATCGACGCAGCCTTCGGCGCCGATAACCTGTCCGACATCCTGTCAGGACCGCTGGATGCAGACATGCAAAAAACACTGGGGCGGAACTCTCCGCTTGCGATGGCCTGCGGCGTGATCTTGATCAATCGCGCCCGGGAAAATGGCACGGTGAATGGCGCGTTGGCCCAAGAATATCGGTTCACCTACCGCGCCGTCGCCCAGTCCGATTTCATCGAAGGTATCCGCGCAGCCATCATCGACAAAGATCGCAAACCACGCTGGCAGGCTTTGACAGACGCCGCCGTGACCAACATGATCGCCCCACTTGGGCCAGACACATTTGAAGTGACAGGAGAAACGCCATGAAAATTGGATTTATCGGTTTGGGAAACATGGGGCTCCCTATGGCTGTAAACCTTCAGGCCGCAGGCCATGACGTCATCGGGTTTGATACAATCGCGAAGCCAGACGGGATCAACCTCGCCTCGGACGCGGCAGGTGCAGCAAAAGACGCCGATGTCGTCATCACGATGTTGCCAAATGGGAAAATATTGCAGGCCGTCGCAGCCCAAATTCATCCCGTCATGAAGGCCAATGCGGTCCACCTTGATTGCTCAACGGTTGACGTTGAAAGCGCACGAATTATCGCGCAATCTGCTGAAAACGCAAACCTAATGTCCGTCGACGCCCCCGTATCAGGCGGGATCGGCGGGGCCACAAACGGGACACTGACATTCATGGCCGGTGGTGAAGAAACCGCATTTGCAGCTGTCAAACCTCTCTTTGATATCATGGGGCAAAAAGCTGTTCATTGTGGGCCAGCTGGCAACGGACAAGCAGCGAAAATTTGCAACAACATGATCCTTGGCGTCACCATGATTGCGACCTGCGAGGCGTTTGTGCTGGCGGACAAGCTCGGGCTTGATCGACAAGCGATGTTTGATGTTGTCAGCACATCGTCGGGATATAGTTGGAGCATGAACGCTTACTGCCCCGCACCGGGAATCGGGCCACAATCTCCTGCCGACAATGACTATACGCCAGGTTTTGCCGCGGAACTTATGCTCAAGGACCTCAACCTAAGCCAAGTTGCCGCCCAAGCTGTCAACGCAGATACCCCAATGGGGGCCGCGGCAACCGCGCTTTATACGCAATTCGTCGATAATGAAGACGGCATGGGAAAAGACTTTTCAGCCATGTTGCCGCGCTTTGAAAAGCGAAACAGGGACAGTTAACATTGGCGCCGCATTTTGCACAGTTTGCCGCAGATCTAAGGCCACAGGATTTGCCGCGTGACGTACTGACCGTCTTGCGCCGATCCTTGCTTGATACAATCGGTGTAGCGGCCATCGGGCGAACGACCGAAATGGCCGCGATAGCGCGCAAGGTGGCCCCTATCATGGGAGGCGCGGGCGCTACATCTGCACGCATTTTGATGGACGGCACCCCCGTGAGCACCACAGCTGCCGCGATGGCAGGCGCCATGACTGTGGATAGCGTCGATGCACACGACGGGACGTCGCCTTGCAAAGGGCACGCTGGCTCGGCGATTTTCCCCGCGCTTTTTGCCTTTTCCGATGGACGCAATATCACAGGCGCGGAATTTGCCACACTATTGGCCGTGGGCTACGAAGTCGCCTACCGCGCGGGTTTGGCGCAACACGCAACATGTGCCGACTACCATACATCCGGTGCATGGACCGCCATCGGTGTGGCAACTGCCTATGGCAAGGGGCTGGGTTGCGACATGAACAGCATCCGGAACGCCGCTGGAATTGCTGAATATCATGGGCCACGCAGCCAAATGATGCGCTGCATTGATCACCCCACTATGGTGCGTGACGGGGTTGGGTGGGGCGCACCATCAGGGGTCACTGCGGCCTATTTGGCACAGGCAGGTTTCACAGGCGCGCCTGCTTTGACATGCGAACAAACACCCGAATTCTGGACTGATCTTGGCACCCACTGGCGGCTTGTAAGTGACACCCACTACAAACCATACCCGTGCTGCAGATGGGCGCATCCGTCAATTGATGCCGCCGCAGAACTGATGCGCGATCACGCACTGCACCATTCGGACATTGCCAGGGTTGATATCAAAACGTTCCACAACGCGACCCGACTTGCTGGGCAAACCCCGCAAACACCCGACGAATTCGCCTATGCAATTGCTTTTCCGGTGGCGACGATGATCGTGCGCGGACAAATCGGGGTGACCGAACTCGACGCGGCAACCCTACAAGACCCTGACATATTGCGTATTTCACGCCACACGCATTTGATCGACGACCCGCACCTGACCAAAATTAGTGACGGAAAACGGTGGGCTGCAGTCAGCATCCAAACCCGCGACGGGCGACAATTCGATGCCCCTGCCCGCACTCCGCGCGGCGACGCCGACATGCCGCTGTCAGACGCCGAGATCGCACAAAAATTCCACCTGTTCGCCGATCCCGTTCTGGGTCAGTCACGCGCAAACGAAATTGAAGCACTCGCTGGCAACGTTGACGCGCTAGATGCTGCGGACTTTGGCCGCCTCATCGACCTATGCCTTAGCCACCCTTAGGTTTCAGCATTTCTGCAAGATAGCGCCCGGTATGGCTTTCAGCGACCTTTGCCACCTGTTCAGGCGTGCCTGTGGCCACAATCTGACCACCACCATCGCCGCCCTCCGGACCGATATCAATCACATGATCGGCGGTCTTTACGACATCTAAGTTGTGTTCGATCACAACAACCGAATTGCCCTGATCGACCAATTCATGAAGCACTTCCAATAACTTACGTACATCCTCAAAGTGCAAACCTGTTGTCGGCTCGTCCAGAATATACAAGGTACGACCAGTCGACTGGCGGGCCAGCTCTTTTGAGAGTTTCACACGCTGAGCCTCACCGCCCGATAGCGTCGTCGCCTGCTGACCAACTTTGATATAGTGAAGCCCAACACGGACCAGCGCATCCATTTTGGTACGGATCGACGGCACAGCGGTAAAGAACACCTGCGCTTCTTCCACTGTCATATCCAGCACGTCGGCGATTGATCTCCCCTTGAACTTAATCTCAAGCGTTTCACGGTTATAACGCGCACCTTTGCAAGTCTCGCACGTCACATAGACGTCGGGCAGGAAGTGCATTTCAATCTTGATGACACCGTCACCCTGACAAGCCTCGCAGCGGCCACCTTTGACGTTAAAGCTAAAGCGCCCGGGCTTGTACCCACGCGCTTTGGACTCTGGTAGCCCCGCAAACCACTCGCGCATCGGCGTAAATGCACCGGTATATGTCGCCGGGTTGGACCGCGGCGTGCGGCCAATCGCGCGTTGGTTAATGTCGATGACTTTATCGAGATGTTCAAACCCTTTGATGGTTTCACATGGGCCGGGCGTTTGACGAGCACCGTTCAACTTCATCGATGCATTTTTAAATAACGTCTCAATTGTCAAGGTCGACTTGCCGCCACCAGACACACCAGTCACACAAACAAATTGCGCCAACGGGAAATCTACCGTGATATTTTGCAGGTTGTTGCCAGTTGCCTTCACCACGGTTAGCTTTTTCTTACTGCCCTTGCGGCGCTTGATCGGCACGGAAATCTCACGACTGCCCGTAAGGTATTGTCCTGTAATGGAGTTTGGATCAGCCATAATCTCGGCTGGGGTTCCCTCGGACACGACGCGGCCACCATGCACACCGGCCCCCGGACCAATATCAAACACGTAATCAGCCTCGCGAATGGCCTCTTCATCGTGTTCTACGACAATCACGGTATTGCCCTGATCACGCAGGTTTTTAAGGGTCGTCAGCAAGCGGTTATTGTCACGCTGGTGCAAGCCAATTGATGGCTCGTCAAGCACATAAAGCACACCTTGCAGGCCAGACCCGATCTGCGATGCCAACCTGATCCGTTGGCTTTCACCACCAGACAGCGTGCCAGAATTCCGGCTTAGCGACAGGTAATCAAGACCCACGTTATTCAAAAAACCAAGGCGTTCACGGATCTCTTTGAGGATCGCGACTGCAATTTCATTCTTTTGTTTCGTCAGGTCGGCAGGCACGGATTTGCACCATTCATACGCCTCTTTGATCGAAAGCTGTACGACCTTTCCGACGTGAGAATCGCCAATACGTACTGCCAGCGCCTCTTCGCGAAGACGGTATCCACCGCAAGCAGCGCAATTGCGATTATTCTGAAAACCCTCGAATTCTTCGCGAATCCAGTTGCTGTCAGTCTCGCGGTACCTGCGTTCCATGTTTGGGATGACGCCTTCAAACGGGCGGCTTACCTGATAAACGCGGCCGCCTTCGTCATAGCGAAACTTAATCTCTTCCTTGCCGGACCCACGCAAGAACACCTCTTGGACCTTCGGATCAAGGTCTTTCCAGCGCGCATTTTTATTGAACCCATAATGTTTGGCAATCGATTCAATCGTCTGAAGGAAATACGGCGATTTGCCTTTGCGCCACGGGGCCAAGGCACCATCAGCGATCTTGAGCGTGACATCAGGTACAACAAGCGTTTCGTCGAAAAATAGCTCGACCCCTAAACCGTCACAGCTTGGGCAGGCCCCAAATGGCGCGTTAAACGAAAACAAACGCGGCTCTATCTCGGGGATGGTAAAGCCACTGACGGGACAGGCAAAATTCTCGGAAAACGTCAGGCGTTCTGGGTCACCTTCTGCTGGGGCGGTTTCCAGAATCGCGATGCCGTCGGCCAGATCAAGCGCAGTACGCAAACTGTCTGCAAGCCGCGTTTCCAAACCTTCGCGGACAACAATCCGGTCAACAACCACATCAATATCGTGGCGGAATTTCTTATCAAGCGTCGGCGGCTCATCCAGTTCGTAAAATTCGCCGTCAACCTTCACACGTTGAAAGCCGGCTTTACGTAGCTCTAGGAACTCCTTGCGATATTCTCCCTTTCGGTCACGCACAATTGGGGCCAGCAAATATCCGCGAGTCCCATCCTCAAGGTTAATGATCCGGTCGACCATGTCTTGCACTTGTTGTGCTTCAATCGGCAAACCCGTCGTTGGGGAATAGGGCGTACCAACCCGAGCATAAAGCAAACGCAGATAATCATAAATTTCGGTGATTGTACCGACGGTCGAACGCGGGTTTTTGGACGTCGTTTTTTGCTCGATCGAAATCGCCGGGCTCAGACCAGAGATGTGATCGACGTCCGGCTTTTCCATCATATCAAGAAACTGCCGGGCATAGGCCGACAGGCTTTCGACATAACGCCGCTGGCCCTCGGCATAGATTGTATCAAACGCCAGGCTGGACTTTCCAGACCCTGACAAACCGGTGATCACCACCAGTTTATCGCGCGGAATATCCACGTCGATGTTTTTCAAATTGTGCTCGCGCGCGCCGCGCACTTCGATGTTCTTCAGCTCGGCCATTTTGCCCCCCAGCAAGGTGTTCCCTACCAGATAGTGGCATCGGCAAGGATCGCCACCCTAAATAGAGAACAATCCACGAACATACGAGATTTATTTACGCGGCGCAGGCAATTACATGTGGATCACACGATCATAGGCATCCAGCACGCTTTCGTGCATCATTTCAGACAAAGTCGGATGCGGGAAAACCGTGTTCATCAAGTCTTCTTCGGTGGTCTCCAACTGGCGGCCAACAACATAGCCTTGGATCAGCTCTGTAACCTCGGCGCCAATCATGTGCGCTCCCAAAAGTTCACCTGTTTTGGCATCAAAGATGGTCTTTATCAGGCCGTCGGGTTCTCCCAAAGCGATCGCCTTGCCATTGCCAATGAATGGGAAACGGCCGACCTTGATGTCGTAACCCAGTTCTTTTGCTTTCGCCTCGGAATAACCAACCGACGCGACCTGCGGATTGCAATATGTGCAGCCCGCGATGCTTTCGGGTTTGACCGGATGAGCATGTTTACCTGCAATTAGCTCGGCAACCATGACGCCCTCATGGCTCGCTTTGTGCGCCAACCAAGGCGCACCCGCGATATCGCCAATCGCATACAGCCCATCAATACCAGTGCGGCAGAATTCGTCCGTCACAACATGTGTCCGGTCCAGCTTGACGCCCAACCCTTCCAAACCAAGGTTTTCCACGTTGCCGACAATTCCGACCGCAGAAATAACAGTGTCAAATTCTTCGGTCGTAACCTTACCACCAGTTTCGATGTGCGCTGTGACCTTGCCTTTACCGCGGTCCAGCTTTTTGACCATAGATTTCTCCATGATCTTCATCCCCTGCTTTACAAACTGCTTTTTGGCGAATGCGGAAATTTCGGCATCTTCCACTGGCAACACGCGGTCCATCACCTCGACCACAGTCGTATCTGCACCCAAGGTATTATAAAAGCTGGCAAATTCGATGCCAATTGCACCAGATCCAATGACAAGCAACTTCTTGGGCATCCGTTTTGGCGTCAACGCATGTTTATACGTCCACACCAGATCACCATCAGCCTCAAGACCGGGCAATTCGCGTGCGCGCGCACCTGTGGCCAAGACGATATTCTTCGCCGTTAACTCTTCGGTACCTTTATCGGTTTTTACACTTACCTTGCCTTTGGCAGGCAGGGTGGCTTCACCCATAATTGTCGTGATTTTATTTTTCTTCATCAGCTGCGTGATGCCGCCAGACAGTTGGCCTGCAATTTTGCGGCTCCGCTTCACCACAGCATCAAGATCGTAGCCGATGCCGTCGGCTTTCAAACCAAATTCTTTGGCGCGGTGCATCAGATGGAACACTTCAGACGACCGCAACATTGCTTTGGTCGGGATACATCCCCAATTCAGGCAGATGCCCCCCATGTGCTCGCGCTCGACAATGGCTACGTTCATACCAAGCTGTGCGCCACGGATCGCAGCAACGTATCCACCAGGGCCCGCGCCAATCACAATCAGATCAAAACTCTTCGTTGCCATCATTCTTCCTCCAGAAATAGAATTAGTTTGATGTTAAACTATTTTTCTCAGGACCTCTAGTGACCTTAGGACATGACAGCTATGGCGATAGTACATTCTTTTCAATTGGTCCGATTTTGCGCGGAAACGATGCAGTTTCTTCCCTTTGCTTTCGCTGCATAAAGCGCCTCATCTGCTTGCTTCAATAACGCTTGCGGCGACGATCCATGTGTTGGGTAAAATGATACGCCAGCCGAAATAGTGATGCGTGGTAAAGCACCGTGAACATAGCGTACTTGTGTTGCCGCAACGCCAGCTCGAATTGTTTCGGCCAAGGATTCGGTTGCTTTGGCCGTACAATTTGGCGCAATCACCGCAAACTCTTCCCCGCCCATGCGGCAAGCAACGGCATCGGACGGGATGACCTCAAGCACCTTTTCTGAAATTGCCTGTAAAACGACATCACCTGCGTCATGCCCATGGTTATCGTTGAATAATTTAAACTTATCCGCATCAAAAGAAATAAGACCAACCCCCTTTTCACCCATGGAAGTTGCCCCCAAAGATCGTCGCATCGCATCCATAAAGAAACGGCGGTTATAAAGACCCGTTAGCGGATCCCTGATGGATTGGGCGTGCAGCTCATCGCGCAGCTTCACATTGGCAATTGCCATTGAGATATGTTCACCGCAGCGGATCGCAAATGATTGGGGATCAAGGATGTCATGTTCCATTCGGCCCAGATCAAACTGAATATGCAGCAAACCCACCGTGTCCCCATGAGCAATGATTGGAACGCAAATATATGGTGCGTCGCCCTGATGGCTCTGCTCGCGGACATGATCGCACAAAAAACTGAGCGCATCGGGTTCAAACCGGTAACTGCGCCCGCGCCGTAACGCCCAGCATCCATCCGGCGCCATCTGAGCCAGAGCCGCTGGCTGTGCCCAATTGCAGGCCCCCTCCAACACATCACGCGAATTGGAATAAACCAACAATTCCCCGCGTGTTTGAGGCAATAACTTGGCCATAAACCTTTGAACTATATCGAACAATTCGGTTAGCATTTTGCACGACTGCAGCCATTCATCGAGCTAGCCCAGCATTTCGGCTTCTTTCTGACGACGTCTTTCATTTTGCAAAACGTCAAGCGCGCGACGTTCTGATTCTGCCGCTTCATCAATGGCTTTCGCCAGTTTGTTGGCAACGCGGCGCGCTTCAGTCACGTCAGTAAAGGTCACCACGTACCCACCACCACGCGACGGGCGCGCATTCGTGCTCACAATTCTTCCTGACGGAATCAGGCAATCAAATGAAAACGGTTTATGGGCCGTAAATTTTAGACAGATCGCATCATGCTCATCCGCATTAAACTCGCCCCGCGCCTCTGCCATCCTCAAAAATGTGTCCCGCTCTGCACCGATCCCGATATCTTGACCGGCAAGCTCAAGAACATCGTAGATACGCGTGTTATGCATTTCGCAAACACCCTCTGCAGACCATACGATGATGCCCTGCTCCATTATGTTCATGATCTGCATCGCCAAGTCAGGCGGCGCCTTTTGCGGCGCGGAATAATTATCGACAAGCCAGCTTTTGGGAACAGGTGGCGTGTTGGATTGATCGTTCATTTATTGCCTCGGGTTATGTAAAACCAAGGCTAAAATCAGAAAGTGATTATCCCGTTAACAGTTTTTACGCTATCGCCGCCATATGTGCGCGGTACACAGCACCATAGCCGCCATCATCCAAAAACGTCTGCTCAGCCGATGTCATTGCGCGACCCAGGGCCGCATTACGGTAAGGGAAACGCCCGAATTTGCGAATAATCGCGCGGTGCACTTTGGCGTGTTCCAACGTGCTTGCGCCCGTGTCAGGCAGGCGCGAATGAATAAGCCGCACGGCGCGGTCTTGGTCGATCAGGTTTTCAGAATGCATCAATGGCATATAGAAAAATTGGCGTGCCGGTTCGGATATCGACCGATCCCATTCGCGGTCAATCGCAACCTTAGCAGCAGCGCGGGCGGCCTTATCGGACGCAAAAGCACGCGCATCATCGCGGTACATGTTGCGTGAAAACTGATCGGTCAAGATGACATAAGCCAAAGCCCCTGCAGGATCAGTCAGCCAGAGCCCACATGCGCCAACCTGACTGCATTCCCAAGTATATTCAAACCGATCCCGTATCTCGTCGTCCACCGCCTTGTCAGCGAGATACCACCCGTCAGGCCCCAATTCATAGAGCCAGAACGCCAGAATATCATCTGCTTGTTTCACTTGTCTTACCCCTCCAACGGGTCACTATCACTAACCTACATATGCAGGCGAAACAGACAACATATTCTTAGGAAGTTGGTTCATTTTCTGCAATTTCATCTTCAGCGTCGCTGTATACCTCTTGGGCAACCTCTGCCGCAATTGGCGTCGATGTGGCCGAAATGGCTGCATAAGATACGGTATCCACGTCGTCCCAATCGGCCCTGCTTCGACGGGTCATCCGGTAGGCCGCATAAAGCCCCATCAAGAACATCAACACAGCCGAGAACATCCAGAACCCGTTAGCGCCAATTGCATCCATCATATAGCCAACGGTCAGGGGCCCCGCGATGGCACCGATCCCGTTAATAAACAGCAACCCACCAGATGCAGCAGCCATGTCTTCACGCTCAAGATAGTCGTTCGTGTAGGCAATCAGCAGTGCATAAAGCGGGTTTGATGTGCCGCCCAAGATCGCCGCACTGAGCAAAATAATCGTAAAGTCGTCGGTGACGAAAAATGCGAACAGCGCCCCTGCAGAACCAACGAACCCAACAACCATAATCAAGATGCGCCGGTCTATCCGGTCAGACAGCCAGCCAATCGGATATTGGGCAACCAAAGCCGACACATAGATTACGGATACAAAGACCGAAATCTGACTTACGCTGAGGCCCACCCGGACACCGTAAATAGCAGACATGCCGAACTGCGCGGAAAATATACCACCCAAAAGGAACATGCCAACGCACCCCAAAGGCGACGCCTCGATCAAACGGCGAATCGTCATTGGTTTGGTCTGCGCAAACTGCGGCATCGGACGGATCGATAGCAAAATCGGGGCAAAAGCCAACGATACCAACACAGACGGGATGATAAACAGCGCGTAGCCCGACACATCGCCTTGCGCCACAATGAATTGCGCGGCCACAATCCCAGCCATCTGGACCATCAGATACAGCGACAACGCCTTGCCGCGTGTCTCATTGGTGGACGCATCGTTCAACCAGCTTTCAGCCGTCACATAAACGCCGCAGAAACAGAACCCGATAATCACACGACCAAGCGTCCACGCCCAAGGCTCAACCAGCAAGGGATACAGAATCAAAACTGCGGAAATCGTCGATCCAAGGGCTGCAAACACACGCACGTGGCCTACGCGCCGGATCAGCTGTGGGGTCAGCCGAGAACTGAACAGGAAACCAACGAAATAAGCCGACATCACAACAGACAGCTCAAACGTTGTGAACCCTTCCATGTCGCCACGCAGGCCCAACAAGGTCCCCTGCAAACCGTTGCCGATCATTAACATGAACATCCCAAGGAACAACGCCCACGATCCGGTCATAACTTGAAACATTGACTTGCCCTTTTGCTGACTAATTGGCCCCGACTAACAGCGATTGTCACAAGGCCCAATACCCATCCACGACACATCACCCACGCACCACGTCGCTGGTGTCTTTCGATGGAAATAAAATCGATCCATCCCCATAAGAAAAGAACCGATAATCGTGTCGCATGGCATGTGTGTAGATAGCCTTAATCCGCTCGGTTCCCATCATAGCAGAGACCAGCATCATCAACGTGGACTTGGGAAGATGGAAGTTCGTCATCAACGCGTCAGCCACATGAAACGTGAACCCCGGCGTGATAAAGATATCTGTCTCGCCTTTCCAAGGTTTGATCTGACCCGACCTTGCTGCACTTTCAACCAGACGTAGCGCTGTTGTCCCAACCGGAATAACCCGCCGCCCCTCAGCTTTGGCCGCTGCAATCATCGCTGCCGCCTCAGCCGTGACCTCGCCCCACTCAGCATGCATCTTGTGTTGGGACACATCATCAACTTTCACGGGCAAAAACGTGCCCGCGCCGACATGCAACGTGACATGGACAAACGCGACACCCATCTGCGTTAACGTATCCAGCAGATCACCGTCAAAATGCAGCGATGCTGTGGGGGCAGCTACCGCACCCGCATTTTTCGCCCAATACGTCTGATAGTCCGCCTTATCCGCGTCATCTGCAGGGCGTTTGGCCGCAATGTAAGGCGGCAGCGGCATCGCACCGACAGCGTTAAGTGCGGCATCAAAGTCATCGCCCTTGATGTTAAACAGCAACGCAGCCTGTCCATCAGCGCGGCTCACAACCTCGGCCTGCAATGCGTCCGAAAACACGATTATCTCGCCGTCACGGACCTTTTTCAGCGGCTTGACCAATGCCCCCCAAGTGCCATCAGCACGCGGGTCCAGCAAGGTGACATCCATCTTGGCCGCCGTCAGGCCAAATTCGCCGGTCCGGTGGCGCACCCCAAACAGGCGGGCGGGGATGACCTTGGTGTCGTTCAACACCAGCACATCACCGCGCCGCAAAACATCGCCCAAATCGGCAACCGTGGAATCTGTTATCTGGTCGCCACGGGCAACCAACAGCTTGGCAGAGGTCCGCGGTTTTGCGGGGCGCACGGCAATCAACCGCTCTGGCAAGTCAAAGTCAAAATCGGACAGCTTCATTGGGTCACCTTTGGTGGGGCGCGGCGGAATATCTCTCGGAACATACCAGGCGTAAATGCGGACAATGGGTTCACCGACACCACGGGCGCCGAAGCATCACCTGTCAGGTTAAAGTTAAACCCGATCAGCCCTTCACCCTTGCGGGTCAAAAACGCTCCGATACTGTTGAGCAGATAAAACGGCGACACAACCCCTTGGAAATCAATCTGTTTACTGGCGAGCGTGTAAATCCCATCCAACGAAATGCCAAGCCGCGGTCCAACTGCGCTCGACTGGGTCACAATCACTTCGGACGGGGTTAGGCGGAACGTGGCATCCACCTCGTCAAACGCCAGCCCCTGCCCGTCTAATTGGCGGAGCAAGCCAACAACGCTAATCGAATCCAGCAAGGCGGCCATCGCAGGCGCATCGCGCACCCGCAAGTTACGCACCTTTAAATCACCATCAAACGTACCCGCACCACCCGCAGGGCGCAAAGTCAGATCAAGCGACCCGCCCACGCCATTTTTAACGAACCCCGCAGCGCCAACAACGCCGCCCGCATCATCAGACCGCAAGCGCATCGCAGACCGCCCGTTTTGGGGAACAACCGTTCCCAACATCTGCGGACCGCCGTTCACACGCCCCGAAAACTCACCTGAAAACCCGCCTGATCCGTCAAAATCACCGATGAAATCATGCAGTGCGATACCTTCGGTGATTTGCAAACGTTCCAGCCGCAACGCAAGCGGACCCCCGTTACCGCCGCCTGCGCCAAACGCCGCCCCGCGCAGATCAACGCGTCCCTGCCCGATCGATACGCCAACGGGGTTACCTGAACCACGACCGCGCAACGTGATCGCTGCGTTCAGCCAATTGCCAATTTGAACTTGCGTAAAACGGGCCTCATCCAGCGTGCCATCCGCATTTAACCTGACAGCCCCCTTGGCCTGCAACCCACCGCCACTGACCTTTAAGGTGGTGACTTGCGGCACATCACCGAGCGTGCCAGCCACAACCAAATCACCACCGTCAGACTGCGGCTTGCGCCATCCAACAGGTGGAATTGCCACCCCAATACCGCGTAAGTTTGACGTCAAACGAAACGCGGGCGGGCTGCCTGCTGTCAGATCAACGACCAAGTCACCCTGCCCCGATCCAGTGACGGTGCCGTCGGGCAATGCAATGTTAAACGCATCCAGAAACCGTGGAGATAAAGCAACGGTGGCGCGCATCTGGCTTTTCCCAGCATTGGCAGACCCGAATTGTTTGTCCCATGTGGCGTCAGCAGCAATACCGTCCAAACTGACCGGCCCTGTGATCCGCATGCCTGCATTGTCTGCAGTCAGCCGCATCCGGTTTGACCGTAAGTCACGGTCTTTGATGATCGTGTCACTGCGCATGTCACGCAAATCAGCAGCAATCTCATACGAAATTTGATCAGGCGGCACGCCCTTGCGCAACGGAAACCGGACTTTTCCCGCCACGGAGACACGACCATCAGCCATTGTGACCGATTGGTTGGCCTTGCTGATAAACCCAAACGGCTCGCGGTTAAGCAAAGATAGCGCGGCAGTTATTGTGCTGCTTAGCGCCAAATCAAGCTCTGCGTCTCCGCCCGGCGTGCGGGTATCCAAGACCTTAAATGTTGTTCCAGCCAGCTCGGCGCGACCACCTTGCGGGGCGGTGACAAAACCGCGATCAAGCGA
Source organism: Yoonia sp. (assembly GCA_023955335.1). GTDB lineage: Bacteria > Pseudomonadota > Alphaproteobacteria > Rhodobacterales > Rhodobacteraceae > Yoonia. The sequence goes on along the minus strand of JAGSGF010000001.1, from coordinate 102,205 downwards.
CAGGATCAACTGATTGTCTTGCATATGCCCAACGCCAACAGCCCCTGATATCGGAGGCATCGTGCGCATGAAGGTGATGTCGGCATCCTCAAAGTCATAGCGGGCCGCGATCACGGGCCTTTCGCCCTGAACGATACGAATTCCCACAGCAGCGTCGCGCAACGTGCCGCCAACAACATTGCGGGCCAGCCAATCGCGGCTCCGCGGCTTTACGGTTTTGGGCCAAAGATCCGTGAACCGCTCTGTCGCCATCTGATCGGCCTGCAAGTCAATGGCAGCACGCCATCCATCCGGCGTGGCGCGGATCTGGCCTGACCCGATGACGTGCGTGTCGCCCTCGACCAATGCAACCTGTCCCAACTCAACAGCAAACGGATCAAACCGCAGGCGCATATCCACGGACAACGGCGGCAGAACAAGCCCATCGGGATACCAATCCCCTTCGGCCAAAGTGATGTCAGGAAACGCGAACTGTGCCACAAGTGCCTGCGGAACACCGTCAACTTTGTCACGCAAATAGGCACCGCCAGAGGCGTTGATCCGGCCTGCTGCGGACTCCAGTTCGATTTGGTCAAAGCTGATCAAATCTGTCGCAGGATCATAGGTCAGATACGCTTTGGCGCTCTCAAAAGTGACCGGGTCGGTGGCCGCATTAGGCTGCAATGCGCCCGCCCCCAAATCAAGCGCAGCACTGAGAGGCCCAAGCGCGCCATCTTCGTCCAAACTGCTGCGCAATGACGCCGTAATCGCAGCATCGACGCCAGAAAGCCACGCCAGCGCAGGCGTTTGGGTGGCGATATCGCGTGCACGCGCATTGGTTAGCGACAGGCCAACCTGGGCAGCACGGGAGCCTCGCGAACTGTCATAGTTCAGCTGCAGTCGGGTCACATCTGCCCCACCCGACAGCAGGGCAAAATCCCCAAACACTGTCGTCCGGTTATCGCGCAAATCCAATTTAAGCTCACCGCCATCGACGGTCCATGCACGACCAGCGCGGGCATCGATGTAATTAATGATCAGACCAGAGGCTGAAATCTGCTCCAATACGGCAAAGGCAGGGCGATCCAAAAACTGATCGCTTTGATCCAACAGGGCGACCAGCGACGGCGCACTGTCAAAACCACCGCCACCACCAAAGGCCAACGCCACAGACCCGTCAGCGGCGCGATTAAGGTTAATCTGGGCACCGAACAACGCGACATCTTGCATTAAAACATCACCCTGAAACAGCAAACCACGCGGGGACATCAGGCCTTCGACGGATGGAATACGGGCAATTTGAACACCGTTGGCATCGCTGATCTGGGTATCAACCAAGCGGACGCGCGGGTGCAAGTCCTTGCCGATGTTCACAAAAATCTCACCGAACTCCAACGTTCCACCCTGCATCAAAGCGGTGGCGCGGCCCTCAATTCGGGACTTGATCCAGCCAGGGGCATGCACATCCGTGTTGATCAGCATGATTGCAGCAACGCAGGCAAAGACGACAGGCAAAGCGAGCAACAATGCAACAACGCGCAGCACCGCCCACGGACTACGGCGGCGGCGGCGGCGAATTTCTGGCGATGTCTCGTCGTGCATCTGTACTCTGACTTGCTTGGGCCTTTATCTTTGCCCGTGTTGAGCTAAAACGAAACCACCAATGCAGCGCAATCAGGAGAATTTCCATGACCGAATTGGCCACAGGCGACAAAGCCCCAGAAATCACCTTGCCCCGCGACGGTGGAACCACGGTTTCGCTGTCCGATTTTGCAGGCCAAAAGGTGGTTCTTTACTTTTACCCCAAAGACGACACGCCCGGTTGCACGAAAGAAGCGATCGGCTTTACGGAAATGGCAACTGAGTTTGCAGCCGCAGGCGCAGTTGTATTGGGTGTGTCCAAAGATCCGGTCAAAAGGCATGATAAATTCGTGGCAAAATACGAGCTGGGCATCGCTCTTTTGTCGGATGAAGACGGCGACGTTTGCGAACGCTACGGCACATGGGTCGAAAAATCGATGTATGGCAAAACCTACATGGGGATCGAGCGCGCAACGTTTTTGATCGGCGCGGACGGAACTGTCAGTCACATTTGGCGCAAAGTAAAAGTCCCGGGTCATGTCGACGCCGTGCTTGCCGCCGTAAAAGAAGCGAACACGGCATGAAACCACTGGCCGAAATGGCGGTTGATGTGCTGAACACTGCGGACGGGCGGGCCAAGACCACGCTGTCGCGCGACTATGCGGCCCAGTGGAAAGCAGCCCGTGCGGCAGGTGAAACACCCGAAATCGGCCAAGCTGCGCCGCCCGACATGCCCGCACGTCCCGACAAACCAGCGCTGTTAAACCCACGCGATGTGCCCCGCCGCAAACCCGGGTCGCCGCAGGGGCGGATCGCGTTGTTACATGCGGTGGCCCATATCGAGCTGAACGCCGTTGATCTGCATTGGGACATCATCGCACGGTTTACCGACACGCCAATGCCCATCGGATTCTTTGATGATTGGGTCAAAGCAGCAGACGAAGAATCCAAGCATTTCAATCTGATGTGCGACTGTCTTGAAGCACATGGCAGCCACTACGGCGCACTGGACGCGCATGCCGGCATGTGGCGGGCGGCCTCTGACACGGCCACAGATTTCATGGGGCGGCTTGCAGTTGTGCCGATGGTTCTTGAGGCACGCGGGCTTGATGTCACGCCGGGCATGATCAAGATTTTCCAACAAGCCAAAGACACCCAAGCAATAGAAGCGCTCAACGTGATCTATGCAGAAGAGGTGCATCACGTGGCCTACGGGTCAAAGTGGTTCCATTTCTTGTGCGGCCGGCATGACTTGGACCCTACCGGCGTCTTCCATGACCTTGTGGGAACCTATTTCCACTCCAGCCTAAAGCCGCCATTTAACGAAGAAAAGCGCGCCGAAGCAGGGATACCACCCGACTTTTATTGGCCGCTGGCGGGCGGAAAACCCGAAGTTTAACCAAAACCATCGGCAGGAACACGCTTAAGTGGCCGCTATTCATCAAAATACGCCGACTCATACGTTCAAAAATCTTGCGGGATCGGCACAGGCTGTCTAACATGGTCGGGCGGGTTCATTGGTGTGGGAACCAACCGCGAAATGGGACGGGACAAGGACAACACCTTTGCGATCACGATTGACAGCACGCGTCCACGCTTGGTTAGAAGGCCGTTTTCCTGAGAAACGGCTTTTTCTTCGCTCTGACGCAGAGACACGGTTTATCCGGCTTACATCCGAAACCCAACTTGTCGCATGGACCGGCGGCATCATCGTTGTAGGCTGGACGATTATCGCGACGGCTATTTTGTTGATGGATAGCATTGGGGCCGGAAATTTCCGTGCTCAGGCGCAACGCGACCAAATGATTTACGAACAGCGGCTGAACTCCTTGTCGACAGAACGGGACGTGCGCGCAGAAGAGGCCGTTGCTGCACAGCGTCGGTTCACCTCGGCGCTCGATCAAATCTCGATCATGCAGACCGAGCTTTTGTCGACAGAAGACAAGCGCCGCGAGCTGGAAACAGGCCTTGAGGTTGTGCAGACCACGTTGCGCAATACAATGAAGGATCGCGAAACAGCGCGCGATCAAGTCGCGGCGCTGTCCGCCAATGGCGCAGGTGCTGCTGCCACGGCCCTTTCCCAAGAAGTCAGTGGCACAGTTGATCTTCTCGCTGACGCGTTGGCAGAAACCGCCGCAGAACGCGACATGATAGCTGCCGACGCAGCTTTCGCGCTGGACCATGCATCCGAGATGGAGCTACGTCTAAGATTGTTGGAAGAAAAGAACGACGAGATCTTCCGTCAACTGGAAGAAGCGATGCTCGTCTCTGTCGAGCCGCTTGATAAAATGTTCCGCCAAGCCGGTTTGAACCCGGATAACCTGCTGTCTGCCGTACGTCGTGGGTATTCCGGCACGGGCGGCCCACTGGCACCGCTGACGTTTTCGACCAAAGGCGGCGCACCTGATCCTGATGCGGCCCGCGCTAACGGCATCCTTGACCGGATGGACCGGATTAACCTTTACCGGATCGCGGCAGAACGCGCGCCATTCGATATTCCTGTGAAATCCAACTATCGCTTTACCTCTGGTTTCGGCCAGCGCTGGGGCCGCCTACACGCCGGTACAGACTTTGCCGGCCCAATCGGCACCCCGATCTTTGCAACCGCTGACGGTGTGGTTGTCCACGCCGGTTGGTCCTCTGGTTACGGCCGCCTGATTAAGATCCAACACGAATTTGGAATCGAGACGCGTTACGCCCATTTGAACTCTATAAAGATTTCAGTTGGTCAAAGGGTCTCGCGTGGACAACGAATTGGTGATATGGGGAACTCAGGTCGGTCCACAGGACCGCATTTGCATTATGAAGTCCGCGTCGGTGGCGCGCCTGTTAACCCCATGATTTACATAAGAGCTGGACAAGATGTTTTCTAAATCCAAAATCAACGAGCCCGGCCCAAAGGCCGATGAAAAAGCAACTGCACCTGCGATGCCTGCGAAAACAAGCGCGCCTGCGCCTGATTTCAAAGCCGCCGCGCCAAAGGCAAAGCCAGCACCATCCGTGCTGTCCTCTGACTTGCTGGTCACGGGCAACCTGAAAACGACTGGTGACATCCAGATCGAAGGTCAGGTCGAAGGCGACATCCGCGCGCACCTGCTAACAGTCAGCGAAGGCGCCACTGTTAAGGGTGAAGTCATGGCCGACGACGTTGTGGTCAACGGCCGCGTCATTGGCCGTGTGCGTGGCCTTAAGGTCCGCCTGACATCGACCGCACGTGTTGAGGGTGACATCATCCACAAGACAATCGCGATCGAATCCGGTGCCCACTTTGAAGGGTCCGTGCAGCGTCAAGACGATCCGCTGACAACCGGCACTGGTGGCAAAGCCAAGATGCCAGCAGCAGACCCGAAAGCCTAAGCTTTTCGTTTACGGAATTTTGAAAGGGCGGACAGGGCAACCTGATCCGCCCTTTTGCCTTTTCATACGCTGCATCCCTGCCCCATTTGCAGCAACGTAAGGTCGGCACGGCGCGGCCCAGCCAACTGCAACCCCATCGGCCAACCATCAGCATTCAGGCGTGTCGGCAAGACTGATCATTCCAGCCGCAAAGCCAACAGCGGCACCACCGCTTGATCCGCCTGCACTGCGCGTATGGTCATAATAATTGCAAGTCGCCCAGAGCACGGGGGTATAGGTGTGGCTGTCCAGTCCAAATTCGGGCGTGTTGGTTTTGCCAACAACAATCGCGCCAGCATCCAACATGCGCTGCACCGCAATATCCGTCGTCTTGGAAATCTTACCGGCAAACACAGGCGATCCCATCGACATGGGCAGCCCCGCCAAATTGGCCAGGTCTTTCACGGCAATCGGCAGACCATGCAGCGGACCTTTTGACGGCGCGCGATCAGCCGCACAGGCCTGTGCCATCAGGTCGTCCGCATCCACAGTAACACAATCGCGTTCAAATCGGGGTTTTCGGCATCGATATGGGCCAACGTGGCCTGCATCAAGATCAACAATATCCATGCGCCGAGCAAAGCGGGAAATCCGCCATGCAGCATGGCTTATTCGCCTTGGGCATCCGCGCGCGATTTACCGGACACAGCCATCGCAAGCGTGGCGGCCATAAAGCCATCCAAGTCGCCGTCCAATACACCCTTGGTGTCGGAGGTCTCGTAGTTGGTGCGCAGGTCTTTGACCATCTGATAGGGCTGCAACACATAAGACCGGATCTGATTACCCCAGCCCGCATCGCCAGCGTTCTCATGCACCTCGTTGACGACTGAAGACCGCTTATCAAGCTCGATCTGATAGAGCCGCGATTTCAGCGCCTTCATGGCGATATCGCGGTTCTGGTGCTGGGATTTTTCAGACGATGTCACGACGATACCGGTCGGAAAGTGCGTGATCCGCACTGCAGAATCGGTCGTGTTCACGTGCTGACCACCCGCACCGGATGACCGGTAGGTATCAAGACGGATGTCTTTCGCCTCAACCTGAATATCAATGTCGTCGTCAACAACCGGATAGACCTTAATCGACGTAAACGATGTGTGGCGCTTGGCAGCACTGTCAAACGGGCTGATGCGCACCAAACGGTGCACACCGGACTCAGATTTCAACCAGCCATAGGCATTCTGACCAGTGATTTTATAGGACGCAGACTTAATCCCCGCTTCTTCGCCGGGTGTTTCGGACTGCAATTCAACCTTATAGCCCTTTTTCTCGGCCCAGCGAACATACATGCGGGCGAGCATATTGGCCCAATCACACGACTCGGTCCCACCAGCGCCAGAATTGATCTCGAGGAAGGTGTCATTGCCGTCAGCCTCGCCATCCAGCAATGCCTCCAGCTCTTTCTGGGCGGCAAGCACACCAAGGCTGGTCAACGCCGCCTCGGCTTCGGACACGACCTGTGCGTCGTCTTCCATTTCGCCCATCTCGATCAGTTCAAGGTTATCTGCCAAATCCTGACGGATACCTTCATACACGCCGACCGCATCAACCAACATCTGGCGATTGCGCATCAGCTTTTGGGCGGCATCGGGATCATCCCACAATGTCGGGTCTTCAACGCGGGCGTTGAATTCTTCTAACCGGTATGGCGCTGTCTCATAGTCCAAACGCTGGGCCAACAAGGCAAGCGATTTTTCAATCGCATCCACGGTGTTCTGGGTCTCTGCGCGCATCTGGCACCTATCTGGAATGTGTTTGAGAGGTCATAACAACTGGGCTTAGTAAAGACCACCCGAAGACAACGACCCAAATGACGCTTTGGGTTCAACCTTGGCCGTGCCACCACTGGATGTGGTGACCTCGCGGGCGGTGCGTGGAACCTCGTCAAATAATGGCAAATCTGCCGCCATGCCAAAACCACCATCAAAGGTAATACCAAAGATTGGCTCCTCGCCGGGGCGGAAACATTCGGCGACGATGTTGTCGCCGCTGGCGCTGTCAGGCAAACGGGCGCCGGTGAAGCGGTCGATTTTAATGAACTGACAGTCGTCGGGCACGTTGAACTTGCCACCACCATATTTTTGAATGGCTTGTGACATGAAGGTGTTGAATACCGGACCACACAGCGAACCGCCAAAGGCACCGCGCCCAAGCGACCGCGGGTTGTCAAAACCAATATAGCAGCCTGCAACGATGTTGCTAGAGAACCCTACAAACCATACGTCCTTGGCATCGTTTGTGGTGCCCGTTTTCCCCGCAATCGGCACTGACAAATTCACGGTCCTGCTTGCAGATCCGCGCTGAACAACGCCTTCCAACATCGATGTCAGCTGATAGGCGGTGATTTCATTCATCACACGTTCGCGGTTTGACCGGATAAGCGGTGCTTGGCCTGCAGGCAAGTTCAGGTCATTGCAGCCTTCACATGTGCGTTGATCGTGGCGGAACACGGTCTTGCCGTAACGGTCCTGGACGCGGTCAACCAATGTGGGTTCGACGCGCTCACCACCATTGGCGAACATGGCATAGGCGGACACGACCTTAAACAACGTTGTCTCATCCGACCCCAACGCAGCAGCCAAAACGCGGTTCATGCGGTCATAAACGCCGAATTTCTCGGCATAGTCGGCGACGGTATCAATCCCGATTTCTTGGGCCAAACGCACAGTCATCAGGTTCCGTGATTGCTCAATCCCTGTGCGCAATGGGGTTGGGCCGTAAAACTGGTTGGACGAGTTCTTTGGACGCCAGATACCCTGCGGAGTGTTAATCTCAATTGGGCTATCAACCACGATTGTCGCCGGGGAATATCCACTGTCCAAAGCAGCCGCATAGACGAATGGCTTAAACGCAGAGCCCGGTTGTCGCTGGGCTTGGGTCGCGCGGTTAAAAACCGAGTTCTGATAAGAAAACCCGCCCTGCATCGCGATCACGCGGCCCGTGTTGACGTCCATCGCCATAAAGCCGCCTTGCACTTCCGGGACCTGACGCAAAGTCCAACCAGCAAACGTATCATCACCGTCTGTGGTCATGCGGCGAACGTGCACAACATCACCCGCAGTAAAGTTGTCAAAGAAATCGCCACTTATCCATGCGATGTCTTTGCGTGGGATCACCTGAGGCTCCGCCTCCGTGATATCAACGCCCTCAATACCAATACGTAACTGGTTTTCAGCGACGTCCAGAACGACAGCCGGGAACCAAGTGCTTCCCAAAGTCACATCGCGGGCAACGACAACACCGCCCAAGGCCGCGCGCCATGTTGCCTCGTCGGCAAGCGCATCAACCTCAACGGATTTACCGGTCCCGCGCCACTTACCTACGCCACGGTCGTAATCCTCCAGCGCGCGCTGCAACGCATGAGCCGCTTCAACCTGCATTTCAGGGTCGATGGTTGCACGGATCGACAAGCCGCCATTAAAGAACTCGTCTTGACCAAAATCCTGGCTCAACTGACGGCGAATTTCATCAGTAAAGTAGTCACGCGTCGGGCGCTGATTGCGGTACGATTCAAAATCGCCATTCTGGACCGTCAAAAGCGTATCCGCTTTTGCAACATCATAGGCGGCTTGATCGATATATCCGTTCTCAAACATCTCGCGCAGAATAAAGTTACGACGCGCAATCGCAGAATCGCGGTTTTTCACAGGGTGATAGCTATAAGGCGCCTTGGGGTGGACCGCCAAAAATGCGGCCTCCGCAGCGGACAGGTCCGACAATGGTTTGTTGAAATAGCTTTGCGCCGCAGCCGTCACACCAAACGACCGGACACCAAGATCGATCTCGTTGAGATATAGCTCCAACACGCCCTCTTTGCCCAACGACGCCTCAAGGCGCGGGGCAAGGATCAATTCGCGAATTTTACGCTCAGCGGTGCGGGAGCCATCCAACAGGAAGTTCTTTGTCACCTGCTGTGTGATTGTGGACGCACCGCGCAGATCCTCACCGCGGGATTGAACAGCATCAATAAGGGCCGCAGCCATCCCGCGCAGGTCATATCCGTTATGGGTATAAAAATTCTTATCTTCCGCAGAGATAAACGCCTGCTTTACGAGGTCGGGGATTTCCGCGGCAGGCGTGAACAAGCGGCGCTCGGTTGCGAATTCATCAATGATATTGCCCTCAGCAGAATAAATCCGACTGATGGTCTTCGGCGTGTAGCGCGACAACACCTCGTATGACGGCAAATCGCGACCATACATATGGAACACAGCGCCAATGGTCAGCGCCATCATCGCAAGGCCAAGCGTCAACATTGAAAAAATGCCGCCAAAGAATGACGTGATAAAGCGTAGCACTGGCGCGAACCCCCATAGATCTCGTGGCGCTTATAAGCCGACTGACACCAATGGTCAAAGCCGACGGGCACCAAATCGGGCACGTTTTTGCCCACAGCTAATCACATCTCGGCAGGTTGGCTGTTACTGGCGCACTAATGGCGCACGCGCCGCCTCTGCATCTGCCCAAACGGTCAGCCCTGCGGCAATGCCAGCCGCCACAGCGGCCCGTCCAGCAGGCGATGTAAGTGCCACACGGTCCGCATCAGACGACAAAAACCCAACCTCGATCAGCACGCTGGCAAAGTCCGGCGCATTGAGCACCGCAAGCTTGCCCGCGCGCCGGGGGCGGCTGTTCATCTGTACACCTGCACGCCCCATACCGCGGACCAGCGCACCCGCTAATCTGTCCCCGGAAGGCCCGGTTTCCAGTCGGGCCAAATCCATCAACACGCCTGCGATACGGTCGTCATGTCCGGTCAAATCCAGCCCTGCAAGCAAATCGCCACGTTCATGGCGTTCGGCCATACGGGTCGATGCACCGTCCACGGCCTCAGCAGCCAACGTGTAAACAGACGCACCGCGCGCACCGCCATCTTCCAAAGCATCCGCATGCAGCGAAATAAACGCGTCCGCACCAGCACTGCGGGCGCGGGTCATTCGTGCTTCAAGTGGAACAAAGAAATTCGCATCACGGATTAAAACAGCACGCATGCTGCCTGTGCGATTAATTGCCTCGGCCACATCAAATGCGAGCGCCAACATGACATCTGCTTCGCGAACGCCTGCGCGCTGCGCACCCGGATCAATCCCACCGTGTCCGGCATCAATCGCCACAACGAGAGGACCATCTTCTGCAACAGGGGCCGTTTGGGTCGGATCACTGACCAGCAAATCAGCCCAGCCTTGATCAACCGGCGCACCCGAGCGGTCCGCAAATTCTTCGGCCAGCACAGGCGCCAGCTCTAGATGCAACAGCGCCAGCCCCGTGTCGGTATCGACCTGCATCCCTGCCTCGGTCACAGCCATCGGGGCTGCCAGATCAATCACCATGCGCGACCACCCCGGGCGCAATGGGCCGAACCGTAGATCGGTCGCATTGTCGGCGTTTAGCAATGCTGCGCGGCTCGCACCCTGCCAATCGACCTCACGGAAATCCAGCACTACGCGGCGCGGATCGTCCAACGTGAACACGCGATATGGGACAGCAAGGCTTAGATGCAAATCCAACGCCAAACCGTTGCCGTCATCACGCAACTGGCTTTTGGCGACGTCGACACGGGCCAATGCCGAAAACTCTTGGGCGGACACGGGCGATGCCAGCATCAAACACAGTGCGATCAATCGAAACATCAAATGCGATCCTTCATAAACGTCTGCAAACGGGTGACACCCTCGGCAATGTCAGCGGTGGCACGGGCATACGAAAAGCGTAGCCATTTATGACCCTCGACAGGATCAAAATCTAGACCTGGTGTAACTGCGACACCGGCTTGATCCAAAATCTGCGCGGCAAACGCACGGGCATCATCGGTGTAATCGGACACATCAACATAGACATAAAACGCCCCGTCCGGCGGAGCGTATTTGGACAAACCAGCAACCGCCAAGCCGTCCATTAGCAGATCTCGATTGGCCGCATAAACGTGCAAATGGCGATCCAGCTCGTCCGTGCAATCAAACGCAGCTAGAGCCAAGACTTGGGACGCGTGGGCCGGACAAATAAACATATTCTGGGCCAAACGTTCGACACGGCGGACATGGTCCGCAGGCACAATCATCCAGCCAACGCGCCAGCCTGTCATGGAAAAGTACTTGGAAAACGAATTGATGACATAGACGTCATCAGTGACCTGCAAGGCCGTCACCGCATCTTTGTCATATGAAATACCGTGGTAGATCTCGTCCGAAATAAACGCAGTATTCCGCGCGGCACACGCATCCGCCAAGGCTTGTAGTTCAACCTGATCCAACATTGTACCCGTCGGGTTCGCAGGGGACGCCACGATCAAACCATCTAGCGCATGGTCTGCAACATCGGCAGGCTGCGGCTGATAACGGCCCTGTGGGGTCGTGGGCATCTCGACCGCTTTCAACCCAACGGCCTTTAATATCTGGCGGTACGACGGATAGCACGGCAAGCCCAAGCCGACACGGGCGTCATTGTCAAAAAGCGCCGAAAACGCGAGCAGGAACGCACCCGAGGCACCTGCCGTGATCACGACACGGTCGGCATCCAGTGCGACGCCGTAGACATCTCGGTAATGCTGGGCAATACGGGTCCGCAACGCAGGCAACCCAAGACCAACAGTATACCCGAGTGGTGCGTCCAATTGCGCAGCAAGTACAGCGCGCGCACCGCTTGGCGCGCCCGTCCCAGGCTGCCCGACCTCCATATGAATGATGTGACGGCCTGCATCCTCGGCACGGCGCGCGGCGTCCATGACATCCATCACAATAAAGGGATCAACGTCACCTCGGGTTGAATGTCGCATGGTGCACCTCTTATGGTTTTCCAAACGTTGTGCCCACACCAACAGGGGGGCGTCAACATAGCAACTTGGCAGACTGGCACAGATGTGATCTTTGCAAGGCTGAAATGTAAGGAATGACACGATGCTGAAATACGTAGCCCTCGCCCTTGGCCTTTTGATGGGAACACAAGCCACAGCGCTTGACCTTGATGCAATGACGGACAATGAGCGCGCAGCATTCCGTGCGGAAATCCGCAGCTACTTGCTTGAAAACCCCGAAGTGTTGATGGAAGCCATTGGCGTATTGGAACAACGCGAACAAGCAGCCAAGGTGAATAACGATGTCACACTGGCACAAACCTATGCAGGTCAGTTGTTTGATGACGGGCATTCATTTGTAGGCGGCAACCCCGACGGGGACATCACGATTGTGGAATTTATGGACTACCGCTGTGGGTTCTGCAAAAAAGCATTCCCAGAAGTGGCCGCCCTTATCGCAGGTGACGGAAACATCCGGTACATCGTCAAGGAATTCCCGATTTTGGGCGAAGCCTCCACGCTCGCGTCGCAATTCGCAATTGCGGTTAAAATTGTGGCGGGTGACGAGGCCTACAAAGACGTGCACGACACGTTGATGGAGTTTCGCGGCGATGTGACCCAAAATAGCCTTGACCGGTTGGCCGAAAGCCTTGATCTGGATGTGGCCGCAATTACCGTGGAGATGAGAGGCGGTGAAGTCGCCAAAGTCATCAATGACAACCGGCTTTTGGCGCAAGCAATGCAAATTACAGGCACGCCAACCTTTATTGTCCAAGATCAAATGCTGCGCGGCTACGTGCCGTTCGCGCAAATGGAACAGATTGTGGCGAAAGTTCGCGATGACAGGTAGGAAATTAATTATTTAGATGACGGGAGGAAACGGCGGGCTACCTTAGGGTTGTAACGATACAAAGCCGGAGAAAATGTCATGTCTACTCGTCGTCAATTCCTTGCCAGCAGCGCCGCACTTGGTACGATCACACTGTTACCCTATGCCGCGATGGCAGCGGGCCACGCGTCCGATACATTCGAGACCGCAAACGGGTCTATCACCGTACACCCGATTGCACATGCGTCATTCGTGATGGAAACACCGTCCGGCACGATCTATGTCGACCCAGTGGGCGACGCGGCATCCTATGCCGACATGCCTGCGCCCGACATGATCCTGATCACGCACGAGCACGGCGACCACTTTAACGCCGAAACGCTTGCGGCTATAATGGGCGGCACCACAGTGATGCTGTCCAACCCTGCCGTTTTCGACAAGCTGTCCGCAGACATGCAAGCCAAGACAACGGTTATCGCAAACGGCGAAGAGGCGATGCTGGCCGACGTCGGCATTGAAGCGATTCCAGCCTATAACACCACTGAAGACCGCCTGAACTTCCACCCTAAAGGCCGTGACAATGGCTATGTGGTAACAATCGACGGGATGCGCATCTACATCTCTGGCGATACCGAAGGCACATCAGAAATGCGCGCGCTTGAAAATATCGATGTGGCGTTTGTCTGCATGAACCTGCCGTTCACCATGGATGCAAAAGCAGCAGCCGAGGCCGTGTCCGAATTTGCACCAACCTACGTCTATCCATACCATTACCGTGGGCGCGATAACGGGACCCAAGACCCCGCCGAGTTTGCTCAGATGCTGACTGGCGCGGTCGAAGCAAAAATGGGCGGTTGGTACGGCTAAGATGCGTTAAAACGCATCCTACGAAGATGTAACAAGAAGCACCGCCTCTATGTCGGGCGGTGTTTCTTGGGCCAATCTCTGCAGTAAGCCCAAATTTACTTATTTTCGGGAGAGCCGCAAACCACCCGCCGGAAACAAGCAACGATCGTAAATGTCGCCTCGGCCCAACTTGATTTGCGTTGCAAAAGCCCGCCGGAGAGCAGACCGTCAGCCGTCAATCTATTGTTGTGTCTGGGCTCCGCGGTTCTATGTCGACCCACAGGCCATCGATACAAACCGTGCATGGCTCGCCGCAGTGAAATACATAGTATGTGAAGTATCCCTTGAGATCACGGACAATGCGCATCTGACCAATCAAGTCTTCGGCTGCTTTGCCTTCCGCTTGGTCGAAGCGACCAGGTATCCTGAGTTTCTGGCCCCCCGAAACACAAATATTCTGGCTTGGGCAAGATGCACCAAAAGCGTCCTTGGGGATCGCTATCGGCTGAGTTTCCGGATGGGTCAAAAGGAACCGACGATCAAGACGTATCTCATCTACAAACTGCGCTTTAAGAAAGCGGCCTGTGCTTGTTCTGATTGGGTCACGTCGGCGCAATGCTTCAACTGGAACATGGCCAAAAGAGGTTTGAACACGCGCACCCGCGCCAAAACCAGCGATGCCCGCCCCCTGCTCGTCAACAGGTTTTGCGATAACTTTTCTTACGCCCGCGACTGGCTTTGTCTGCGCGGCAATCCTTTGCAACATGTAGGTCTGATCACCATCATGATCCATCATTCAAAGCTCAACAATCATTAAAAGGAATACTGAAATCGCCTTATAAACATATCAAATTTGCACAAAATTTCAACGGCAGCTTTCGAAACTCAGTGTTTCCCCCATGCAGAGCCGAACCGGACATTACGGCGTAAAAGCAGGTTAATGCCCTGCAAAATGCGCCTTGCCTCTGGCATCCAAAACAATGCGGTACAGGCGCTAATTACTCAGCACGCTTGTCAATAATTCGCCAAGCATGAAGGTCTTGTATGAAACGCGTGCGCGCCGAGAGGTTGATCTGAACAAAAAGAGGCACTTTCGCGCGAAAAATTATACGCTCAGGTCCATGTCGAGCTTAACTTGGTGTCCCGGGTGGTGCGATACCCGCTACCGTACCACGCCGCCGATGTGACAAATGAGGTCAAGCACGGCGTCCGCCCCGTCACCATTGCGCAATGATGTCATCACAAATGGCTTGCCTGCGCGCATCCGCGCAGCGTCACGTTTCATGACCTCAAGCGATGCACCAACATAAGGCGCAAGGTCGGTTTTGTTGATCACAAGCACGTCTGATTTGGTGATCGCAGGACCGCCTTTGCGCGGAATTTCTTCGCCTGCGGCAACGTCGATCACATAAAGCGTAAGATCCGCGAGTTCGGGACTGAACGTCGCGGAAAGGTTGTCTCCACCAGATTCGATCAAGATGATTTCCACATCAGGATGCCGCGCGCGCATTTGTGCAATTGCTGCAAGATTAATGCTCGCGTCTTCCCTGATCGCTGTGTGCGGGCACCCCCCCGTTTCCACACCAATGATCCTGTCGGCTGGCAATATCTGCATGCGGGTCAAGGCCTCCGCGTCTTCTTGGGTGTAGATATCATTGGTGATGACGCCGATGGAATGGGCTGGGTGCAGACGTTGCGCAAGCCGTGCAGTCAACGTGGTTTTACCAGCACCGACCGGCCCGCCGATCCCGATCCGCAAAGGTCCGTTCATTTGGGTCATGATTGGAATAGCCTTGGTTGAACTGTCTCGTGCCGCATGGCTGCGATGTCGGACAGGAAGGTGTTGGCGTATAGGTCGTCGAGGGTCGCAGTTTGAGCCTGTCGTGCAATGTCTTCGCAAATCGGCGTGAGCCCGGTTATGACCGCCTGCCCCTCGGTTT
The DNA here is from genome assembly GCA_023955335.1 of Yoonia sp. Taxonomy (GTDB): domain Bacteria; phylum Pseudomonadota; class Alphaproteobacteria; order Rhodobacterales; family Rhodobacteraceae; genus Yoonia. Next base: position 86,844 of record JAGSGF010000001.1, on the reverse strand, counting down.
GCCCCAATGGAACAAGCCGCACGCAGGCCATCACAATATTGCTGGCAAAGGATTGCAAATACATCGCCGCCGCGAGCTCGACGGGTATTCCATGGCGCGCGCAGGCCCGGCCCAGTGCGACAGGTAACAAAAGTTCAGGCGCCTCATCGTCCGATATCGCCCCGGATGTGCGTCCAAAAGCGGACCCTTGGTGCAGGCTTTCGCGCAGGCGTTCTTTGCTTGATGCAAAGGCGCGTCCCGTGGCATTAACCAGTACGCGGTCTTGGACGGTCTTCGCCCGATATGCAGCGCAAAGCAGGATCGCATCGCTGCGTCCTGATCCTGATTGCAGAACGTCTTGGAGCCACTCTTTCAAGCTAGCCGCATCCATGACCCAGCCTTGTGCAATCGCGGCTTCCAACCCGTGCGAATAAGCAAAGCTCCCCAACGGATAAGAAAGCGAGAGCCATTGAGCCAGAATGAGCGTGGCGCTAATGGTCATGCGCGGTGGCCCCGTGTGCGTGGCCGTGGGTGCGCCCGTAACCGTACGCGCCGCCCTCGGGTGTGAATGGCTGCATGGCCTTTGTGACCTGCGCGCCCAGATGTTCCAACATATGCCTGATCACAGGGTCATCGCGGATAATCAGCGCATCCGGCGTGATTTGGCAAGGCGTGTGCCGATTGCCGATGTGCCAGGCCAATTGCACCAAATTGGATCCGGTCACCCGTAAAACTGGTTCAGGGGCGGCGATGATCCTGATATGCGTGCCATCCGACAGCGGCAGCGTGTCTCCGTGCCCAAGCGATGTTGTCTGCGCCAAGTCCACAAGAAAGCGGGTGCCGCTGTCGGACATAAGCACCTTGCGCCGTACAAAACGTGCATCATAATCAAGGCTGCAATCCTCGATAGGACGGTCATTGGACCCTGCGGGCGTGACGGTTTGGGCGCGTAGCAAAAAGGGCATTTTTGATCCTTCAGAACATGAAATAGCGCTGCGCCATTGGCAGCGTGCTCGCGGGGTCGCAGGTAAGCAGCACGCCATCAGCCCGCACTTCATAGGTCTCTGGATGCACCTCGATTTTCGGTAATGCATCGTTGAGGATCAAGTCATGCTTACCGATAGTGCGGGTGTTTCTTACGGGAACCGTTTGCTTGTTCAGGCCCAGCGTTTCGCGGATCCCATTTGCCTGTGCAGCCGCACTCACAAAAGTCACAGAAGTATGCGCAACCGCACCAGCCATCGCGCCAAACATAGGCCGCGAATAGACTGGCTGCGGCGTGGGAATCGACGCATTTGGATCGCCCATTTGCGCACAAACGATCATGCCGCCCATCAAAACCATCTCGGGTTTCACGCCAAAGAATGCGGGGTTCCAGAGCACAAGATCGGCGCGTTTGCCTTCTGCGAGGGACCCGATCTCAGAGCTGACGCCATGCGCAATCGCAGGGTTGATCGTGTATTTTGCAATATATCGGCGCACACGAAAATTATCGTTCTCGCCAGTTTCCTCGGGTAAACGTCCGCGCTGTTTCTTCATCTTATCGGCAGTTTGCCACGTGCGGATCAGCACCTCGCCGACACGTCCCATCGCTTGGCTGTCGGACGCAATAATCGAAAACGCGCCCATGTCATGCAAGATATCTTCGGCGGCAATCGTTTCGCGCCTGATCCGGCTTTCGGCAAAGGCGACGTCTTCGGGGATAGATTTATCAAGGTGGTGACAGACCATCAGCATGTCGAGATGTTCTTCAAGCGTGTTCACCGTAAAGGGCCGCGTAGGGTTGGTCGAAGACGGCAAAACATTTGCATCGCCGCAAATTTTGATGATGTCAGGAGCGTGCCCGCCGCCTGCACCCTCAGTATGAAACGCGTGGATTGTGCGGTTGTTTATCGCCCCCACCGTGTGTTCGACAAAGCCGCTTTCGTTCAATGTATCGGTATGGATCATCACCTGCACATCCATGTCGTCAGCCACGGACAGGCAGCAATCAATCGCGGCGGGGGTCGTCCCCCAATCCTCGTGAAGTTTCAGCGCGCACGCACCGCCAGTGACCATCTCGACCAATGCCGCGGGCTGGCTCGCGTTGCCTTTGCCCGACAGGCCGATGTTCATCGGAATGCTGTCTACCGCCTGCAACATCCGCCCGATGTGCCACGGCCCGGGTGTGCAGGTCGTCGCGAGCGTACCGTGTGCAGGTCCCGTGCCACCGCCCAGCATCGTCGTCACCCCAGAGTGCAGCGCGTCGTCAACCTGCTGTGGGCAGATAAAATGGATGTGGCTGTCAAACCCGCCAGCGGTCAGAATGCGCCCTTCGCCCGCGATAATCTCGGTTCCCGGACCGATGATAATACCAACACCGGATTGCGTGTCAGGATTACCTGCTTTGCCAATTTTATGGATGCGGCCAGAGCGTAGGCCGACATCGGCCTTATAGATGCCCGAATGGTCCACAATCAGCGCATTGGTAATGACCGTATCAACAGCACCACCCGCACGGGTGACTTGGGATTGCCCCATGCCATCTCGGATCACTTTTCCGCCGCCGAACTTCACCTCTTCGCCGTAAGTCGTCAGGTCGCGCTCTACTTGGATAATCAGTTCGGTATCCGCGAGCCGCAGCTTATCGCCCGTTGTTGGTCCGAACATAGCAGCGTACTCGCTGCGTTTGATTTGTGTGGGCATTAGAGGTCTCCCATGACGGCTGCGTTAAATCCAAAGATGCGGCGCATGCCACCAAAAGGGATCAAATTGACCTCGCGGCGTTGCCCCGGTTCAAACCGCAGCGCAGTGCCTGCGGTGATATCAAGCCTGTGACCGCGCGCGAGATCACGGTCGAAATCAAGCGCGGGGTTGGTTTCAGAAAAGTGGTAGTGACTGCCAACCTGCACGGGCCTGTCACCAGTATTTGCCACCATCAAAGTGATCTGCACGGCACCTGCATTCAGCGTCAAATCATCAGCCGCAGGAAATATTTCTCCAGGGATCATCACGGGCTCCTATCTGATCGGGTTGTGGACGGTGACCAGCTTTGTGCCGTCAGGAAACGTGGCCTCGACCTGCACATCGGGGATCATCTCTGCGATACCGTCCATGCAGTGTTCGCGCGTAATCACATGCGCACCTGCCGACATCATGTCAGCCACCGAGCGGCCATCGCGCGCACCTTCCACGACAAAGTCAGTGATCAAAGCGATCGCCTCGGGATGGTTCAGCTTTACGCCACGCGCCAAACGCTTTCGGGCCACCTCGGCAGCCAATGCGATCAATAGCTTGTCTTTTTCGCGGGGGGTCAGTTGCATCTATCAAAGCCTCCATGTCGCTGGAAGCGAGCCACCGGAAAGCCGCTCCAGAATTGGGAAAAGGGATTGGCGCAGCACAAAGCTGTCTTGGGCCACAAGCCGGACGACAAGCAGGTCGTCTGCCAGAAGCGTCGCACCGCCAGTAAGTGGCAAAAGCGTTCGGATTGCCGCGATATGTAAAGCCGCATCCGGCGCGACAAAGATAACGCTGGCCATTGCGGACGCCGTGTTCCCCGTGGCCGCCTGTGCCATCTGGGCCGATACGTCACCCATAAAAGTGACGCCGTCCAGATACACAGGCAGCCCACCGCGTGTGATAGAAATGCGATCAGAGAAGTGGATATCGCTTAAGGTTTCACCCATCGCCGTTCGCCCAAAGACAACCGGTTCGACAAGCAACGCCTTTGCGGTCGGCGCAAGTTGAATGTCGAGCGTCCGTTCCAACCTGCTGCCGTCAAAAAGGATCAATTCTTGCGGGAGCCAGTGAAGCACGGCATTTTGTGCAACCATGATATCGGTCGCAATAGACCCTGTCTCATTGGGCTGCGCGCGGTAGGCACGTTCGGCCGCTTGGGATGTGAGGGTAAGCGCGCTACCCTCGCCAACCTTCGCAGAAACCACAATTTTGTCGCCCCCAGTCACGCCGCCAGATGTGTTGATCAATACGCCATGAAGTGCAGGACCACCGCGCGGAAAAAGCACGCGCGAACAGCCGGACTGATACAAATCGTCAATGACGCTGGACGCTCCGCGCAACTTGGCCGACACGACCACACGTCCTTTTGCACGGGGTTGAAAACTGCCAAATGTATCAAGCATTCTGTTTGTGGTTCACCCCGGATTTCATCTGAATTTCATAATTCAAACGCGATGTTGGGGGCCACATGCCACATGCATTGCAAACACACAAAACAGCAACGAAGCCTAAAAGTTAGGCAGCACCAGTCGCATGTCCTAAAATATAGGCAGCAATAATTTGACGTGCGTAAAGCGGCGTTACGCTTTGATTGGCATTGTTTCCGGGCAAATGGCAAACGCCAGTTGTGTCACGCGCAGCAGCCTTTTACTCAGCCGCATCAAGCTCGGCTGCCCGACGCTCTACCTGTTCGACAATATGCTCAACCATCTGATCGTTGCTCAGTTTATGCGACTGGGCACCGGCCAAATACACCATGCCGGACCCTGCCCCACCGCCCGTAAAGCCGACATCCGTCATCAACGCTTCGCCGGGGCCATTGACCACACAGCCAATAATCGACAGCGACATTGGCGTCTTGATATGCTCAAGGCGCTTTTCTAATGTCTCGACGGTTCTGATCACGTCAAACCCCTGACGGGCACAAGAAGGACAGGAAATGATGTTCACACCGCGGTGACGCAGGCCCAGAGACTTCAATATCTCGAAACCCATTTTGACCTCTTCGACCGGATCAGCAGATAGGGACACGCGGATCGTATCGCCAATGCCAGCCCACAGCAGATTGCCCATACCAATCGCAGATTTGACGGTTCCGGACATCAAGCCACCCGCCTCGGTGATACCAAGATGAATGGGGGCGTCTGTGGCCTCGGCCAACTGCTGATAGGCGGCGGCGGCCATGAACACATCAGATGCCTTACAACTGATCTTAAATTCATGAAAATCGTTGTCTTGCAGAATTTTGATATGATCCAGCCCGCTTTCGACCATCGCTGCGGGACACGGCTCGGCGTATTTATCCAACAGATGCTTTTCGAGCGACCCCGCGTTTACGCCAATACGGATGGAACAGTTGTTGTCACGCGCGGCCTTGATGACCTCTTTGACGCGGGCTTCATCGCCAATATTGCCCGGGTTGATGCGCAGACAGGCGGCCCCCGCCTCTGCAGCTTCGATCCCGCGTTTATAATGAAAATGGATATCGGCGACGATCGGAACAGACACCTCTGGAACAATCTCGCGTAGCGCACGGCTTGATGCCTCGTCCGGCACAGACACGCGCACAATATCAGCACCCGCATCAGCCGCTGCCTGAATTTGGGCAATCGTGCCTTTGACATCAGTCGTCAGCGTGTTGGTCATGGTCTGCACGGTAATCGGGGCATCGCCACCGACAGGCACATTACCCACCATGATCTGACGGGACTTGCGACGCTCAATATTGCGCCAAGGACGGATGTGATTAAGCGACATGACGGCAGCCTTCGACAGGGAAAAACATACCCTTTACCTATTCAGACAGAGGGATGGGAACAACCTGCAAAGGACGATTTATTCGACAGTGGCCTCGGCCACGAGGCTGACAGCCGCAGCCAAGCCTTGGTCCGCAGTCAAATCAGCGGCAGCATAAGTTGTGGTCAAGTTTTCAGCCGACAAGTCCAGCTTGGACGTGACTGTGCCGTTCGAACCTGCTGGGCCAAAGTGGGCACCATTCACCGCAAAATAAACCGCGCCGCTTTCGCCAACGCGCAATGTCGCTGGCTCTTCAGTGGGGGGCAGCGCGAATTTATCGCCAGCGTCCATGATACCTTCAAAAATGACCGAACCATCTGCGGCACGAACACGGACCCATGCAGGACGGGCTGCAACCAACTGAACCTCTGGCACGGGGCCTTCGTTCACTTGAATGGCGGGGACACCCTCAACAACAGCGACCAACGACGCGGCGACTGGCGCAGGGGTCAGGCTGCCAAACAAACCGGGGTTCAATGTCGAAATCGGGCCATCACGCGCGACCAACACAGGCACATCAAGCGCCTGTGGACGGTACAATCGATCTAACGCCTCGGGTGACGGCGCGTCGAACTGCGCCAGCGTATCAGTTTGGCCAATGGTGTTTGTGGCTCCGGCCAGCGGGTCCAATTCGGACACGACAACGGGGGTCTGCTCTACGGGGGCGAACTGCACTTTTTGGACTTCTTGCAAGACGGTCCAACCACCAAAGCCCAAACCACCAATCAAGGCGATCAGAACGGCAACCGATCCAATTGCGCCCGGTTCGATACGCGACAACATCGCCTCGCCTGCCGGAATGAACGGGGTCGCGGAAGACGCAAAAATATCTTTGCCAAGGCCAGAGGCACCAAAATCATGGCGCGCAGGTCTGACTGACGATGCCGCTGCGGACATCCCGTGCGCAGTGGCAAAACCACTTTCGCGGCAGAACGTATCAAACGCCCACTCGGGATCCATATTCAGGTAACGGCCATATGACCGCACATAGCCCGCAATAAATCCGGGCGTGTCAAATGCAGAGGGGTCAGCATTCTCAATGGCAGCGATATAAGCCGCTTTGATTTTCAGCTCACGTTGCACATCCAACAGGCTTTTGCCCATAGTGGCCCGTTCGCCGCGCATCAGATCACCAAGGCGCAGATCAAAACCGTCGAAACCCTTGGTCTCAACGTCCTCAGCAGCTTTTGCGCGCCTGAAGCCTTTTACGATCATTTGTCGCCCTGTTGCCTGCTTGCCCCTCAGAAACAGCCGAATCGAATCGTTAATGCCGTTTCCGTTACCAAAATGTTACCACAGGGCAATCAACGATGCACACGCGGAAACAGATTAGCCCGTCAGGTCGGCACGATTCAGCGCACAATGCGCCCAAAGCGAATCCAACGCGCTGATCAGCGCATCAATCTCGGCGGGGCCATGCACAGGCGATGGGGTAAACCGCAACCGCTCCGTGCCGCGTGGCACCGTTGGGAAATTGATCGGTTGAACGTAAATACCATGCTCGGACAACAACATATCCGACATTTTCTGGGTATGGACAGGATCACCAACCATCACCGGAACAATGTGGCTACCGTGATCAATCACCGGCAGGCCAAGCCCCTTAAGACGCAATTTCAAAATGCGTGCTTGGGTCTGGTGCGCGTCGCGCAGCGCTTGATCACTCTTCAAATGCGCGACCGAAGCCGCCGCCCCTGCCGCAACCGCCGGCGGTAACGACGTCGTAAAGATAAAGCCGGGCGCGTAAGACCGGATCGCATCGCACATCATCGGTGACGCCGCGATATATCCGCCCATCACGCCGTATGCTTTGGCCAATGTGCCGTTAATAATATCGACGCGGTCCATCAGGCCGTCACGTTCTGCAATGCCGCCACCGCGTGGACCGTACATGCCAACAGCGTGGACTTCATCCAGATAGGTCAACGCACCGAATTCTTCGGCCAAATCGCAAATCTCGGCAATCGGACCAAAATCACCATCCATCGAATAAACAGATTCGAACGCAATAAGCTTCGGCGTAGCTGGATCATCGGCGGCCAGCAATTCGCGTAAATGCGCAACATCGTTGTGGCGGAAAATCCGCTTGGCACCACCGTTCCGGCGGACACCTTCGATCATCGACGCATGGTTCAACGCATCCGAATAGATGATCAGACCAGGAAACAATTTTGGCAAGGTGGATAGGGTCGCGTCATTTGCGATATAGGCACTGGTGAACAAAAGCGCTGATCCCTTGCCATGCAAATCAGCCAGCTCGGCCTCAAGACGCTTATGATAAACGGTTGTGCCAGAAATATTGCGTGTGCCGCCAGACCCCGCGCCAGTTGCTTCTAACGCTTCGTGCATGGCTTCCAAAACAACACGATGCTGGCCCATACCAAGGTAATCATTGCCACACCAAACGGTTACGGGCTGCTTTTCACCGTCCGGACGGGTCCAAACAGCGTGCGGGTACTGACCGCGCTCACGTTCAATATCAATAAACGTACGATACCTGCCCTCAACATGAAGACTTTCAATCGCATCACTTAACATCGCTTCGTAATCCAAGGGTCGTATCCTTTGTCGCCAAAGCCAAACGCAATATCGCGCGCTGGGGTTATTCTTACTTCCATATAGGGCCAAATGCAGTCGAACAATACGCTACAATCTGTCGCCCCCTGCTTGGTGTTATCGCACGGGCGGGCTAGGCTAACTTTGATCTATCTCAAAAGGTGAAAATCCATGACCCTCGACCCCGTTCTCGCAAAAATTGACGCGGATCTGCCGGCAGCCACTGACCGCTTGCTGGACCTTCTGCGCATTCCGTCCATTTCAACCGATCCAGCGTATAAAGCCGATTGCGATAAAGCTGCCGATTGGCTGGTGGCAGACCTGCAAAATATAGGGTTTAACGCCTCAAAGCGCCCGACGTCCGGCCATCCGATGGTCGTGGCGCACTCTGGCGGGCCAGGGCCGCATATCTTGTTCTACGGGCACTACGACGTGCAACCAGTCGATCCGCTTGACCTGTGGGACAGCGCCCCCTTCGACCCACAAATCGAGGACACCGCCAAGGGCAAGGTCATCCGTGGCCGCGGATCATCCGATGATAAAGGCCAGCTAATGACCTTTGTAGAGGCCTGCCGCGCGTGGAAAGAGGTGCACGGCACCCTGCCCGCGAACATCACCATCTTTTTCGAGGGCGAAGAAGAATCAGGCTCCCCGTCGCTCACGCCATTCATGACCGAGAATGCAGCCGAGTTGACCGCTGACGTGGCGCTGATCTGCGACACGGGGCTTTACGGCGACAGCACGCCAGCGATCATCACCCAGCTGCGCGGGCTTTTGGGCGAAGAACTTACAGTCGAAGGCCCCTCGCTCGATCTACACTCCGGCATGTACGGTGGTATCGCGATGAACCCTGCACGGGTCTTGGCCAAAATCATCGCGAGCTTACACGACGACAACGGACGGATCACCGTGCCGGATTTCTACGATGGCGTACCGGAACTTTCGAACGAGCTGGCCGCCAGCTGGGACGACCTAAAATTTGACGACGCGCATTTCTTGGGTGAGGTCGGGCTATCGAAACCAGCAGGCGAATTGGGACGCCGACCGCTCGAGATGATCTGGTCGCGCCCCACGTGCGAAGTGAACGGCATGTGGTCGGGTTATACCGGTGACGGGTTCAAAACCGTGCTTCCATCCCAAGCCCATGCTAAAATCAGCTTCCGGCTTGTGGGCACCCAAGATCCGCTCGAAATCCGCAAAAACTTTCGCAAAATGGTCAATGCTATGCTCCCCGAAGACTGCACCGTAACCTTCAAAGACCACGGGGCCAGCCACGCGGGGCAAATGTCCACAACGCATCCCGCGTTCGCTCAGGCGAAAAAAGCGCTGTCCGACGAATGGCCAAATGCTGCGGCCTACGTGGGCTGCGGCGGGTCGATCCCAATCGCAGGGCATTTTAAGACGATCCTTGATATGGACGCAATGTTGATCGGATTTGGTAAAGACGACGACGCCATCCATTCCCCCAATGAAAAATATGACCTGAGCAGTTTTCACAAAGGGATCAGATCATGGGCGCGTATCCTCGATGAGATGACGAAATAATCCGCATCGGTTTTCAAATATCCCGAGGGCAAAGGTCCTCGGGGTCCTCTGATCGACGCGCCAAATAAAACAACAAAATGCAGGCCAAGGGCCTGCGCATCTGTTTCAAACATATGGGAAAAAGTGGCGCGGTTGACGGGACTCGAACCCGCGACCCCCGGCGTGACAGGCCGGTACTCTAACCAACTGAGCTACAACCGCGCACTTTTACGGCAGACTATGGCAAAATGGAAAATGGCGCGGTTGACGGGACTCGAACCCGCGACCCCCGGCGTGACAGGCCGGTACTCTAACCAACTGAGCTACAACCGCGTATCTTCCATTTCAGCCATTCGACTGAACGTGCGCTGCTTCTAAGTCGGGCAATCTGTCCCGTCAAGCGGACAATGGCGCAAAAACGAGGCTCCGACAAATTAGACGAAACAGAGCTTGGAAAATCAACGTAAATAACCACGTGATAGCGGGCTGTACGGCGACATTTTGACAGCCCTGCCCATCTCTCTTAAATTTCCAGGAGGCGACAATACCGTCAATGTCCGTCTTGCCTCCAACATATGGGTTCAATGGTACCCACCGCTCCAACGCGACATTCTCGATTTCTGGCTACATGTTTCTAAGAACGCGTAAATTTGCGCATTGGAACAACCATGTCCGACGAGACAAATTTGGATGAGCTCGTCAAATCACTCTGTGCAATTCTCGTGGAAGATTTGAACGTCTTTGTGACGTCTCACCCGGATCTGCGACCAGCAAATCTTAATCCCCGCATGATATTCGAGGACCCAGAGGGAACTACCTTATCTTGCTGAAGTCTGAAGCATAATCGCATAGATTATCCTATGCCCTGCTCTTGTCACGGTTTAGGTCCCGTCTCTTTCGAGAGATGTTTGCTATGAAGGCGACAAGCAATGGCAGCAAAATACACAGACGACTTTCGCCCTGATGCGGTGCATTGCGACCCCGAGCGGACTGACGCGGCCCCAAGTGGCCTCTGATTTGTGCGTTGGATTATCGCCGCTGAACACGTGGGTCCAGAAACATCGGCACGCTGATCTGATGATCGTCAGTATCGCGCCATTGGACCAAGCGACAATGGCGGGACAAGACCAGTTAAGCACCATCCCATTTCCGGTCCCCTTTGGTGTCCTTGACGCGCGTCGGTAATCCAATCCTGTCGAGCAGTGAAAAAAGCGGCTTGGGGTCCAGCTCTTCCACGTTCATCATGACGCCTTGGTCATAGGTACCATCGGCAATCAGCATCGCCATGGCCACGGGTGGGACACCCGCTGTGTAGGAAATACCCTGGCTGCCGACTTCTTCATAGGCGTCCTTGTGGTCGGAAATATTGTAGACGAATACCTCGACCTCTTCGCCGTCCTTGATACCTTTGACAAGATCGCCAATGCAGGTCTTGCCTGCGTAATCTGGCGCAAGGCTGGACGGGTCTGGCAACACGGCCTTGACCAGTTTAAGCGGCACAACTTCCAGACCCTCTGCGGTCACAACCGGTTGCTCTGACAAAAGTCCAAGGTTCTGCAGCACGGTGAACACGTTGATGTAGTGGTCGCCAAAGCCCATCCAGAACCGGATGTCCGCTTGTGGGTAGTTTGCCGCGAGCGAATGGACCTCGTCGTGGCCGGACATATAGGCCTTTTGCTTGCCAACGACGGGTAAGTCCCATTCACGGCCAACCTCGAACATCTCGTTCTCTTGCCATGCGCCTTGCTGCCAGCTGTAAACCGTACCCGTGAATTCGCGAAAGTTGATCTCGGGATCGAAGTTCGTCGAGAAATACTTTCCGTGGCTGCCCGCATTGATGTCTACGATGTCGATGGATGTGACCTCGTCCATAAACTCATCCACCGCAAAGCGGGCGAATGCGTTGACCATTCCCGGATCAAACCCGGCACCCAATATCGCGGTCACACCTGCCTTGGCGCAATCATCGCGACGCTTCCATTCATAATTGCCGTACCACGGTGGGGTTTCGCAAATCTTGGTCGGGTCTTCATGGATCGCCGTGTCGATATAGGCCACACCCGCTTGAATGCAGGCCTCTAGCACGGTCATATTCACAAAAGGCGACCCCACGTTAATGACGATCTGCGCACCCGTCTTAGTGATCAAGCCAATGACTGCGGCGCTGTCCATGCCATCAACTGTATGTGCATCAAACACACCGTCTTGCTTCATCGCCGCCTTGTCATGAACGCTTTGGAGTATCGCTTCGCACTTTGAAACGGTCCGACTTGCAATATGAAGATCGCCAAGGACATCGTTATTCTGCGCGCATTTATGCGCCACTACCTGTGCGACGCCACCTGCGCCAATGATAAGAACATTGCGTTTCATCTATCCAGAAGACCTCATATTGTTGTTACGACAGCGCCGCAGCGAAATCGTCATAATCAAAATCGCGCACCAACCGCGTGGTTCCATCCAGTTCACGAATTGCGATGCTTGGCATCTTCACCCCGTTGAACCAGTTTTTCTTGACCATTGTATACCCTGCAGCGTCCTGAAACGAAAGTCGGTCACCTGCTTTGATCGGTGCATCAAAGCGAAATTCACCAAAGATATCACCCGCCAAACAGGATTTCCCACAGATCATCCATTCATGGGCACCTGTATTCGGGGCAATTTTTGCAGGCTCGCGGTAAATCAGCAAGTCAAGCATATGCGCCTCGATCGAGCTGTCGACGATCGCAAGGTTTTTACCATTGTGCATCGTGTCCAATACCGTGACCTCAAGGGTCGCCGCCCCTGTAATCGCCGCCTCTCCGGGTTCAAGATAGACTTGCACGCCGAACGTCTGGCCAAACGCCTTAAGACGTGCAGCCAGACGGTCAAGAGGATACCCCTCGCCCGTAAAGTGAACGCCCCCGCCCAAACTGATCCAATCCATGTCGTGGATAATCGAGCCAAAACGGTCTTCGATCAAGGTCAGCATCTCGTCGAAACGCTCAAAGCTGTCGTTTTCGCAATTGTTATGAAACATCAAGCCGCTGATCTGATCAGCCACCTTGGCAATCGCTGCGGGATCATGCTCGCCCAACCGGCTAAAGGGGCGCGCAGGATCGGCCAGATCAAACTCCGACGTCGAGACCCCGGGGTTTACCCGCAATCCGCGCACATGCGCTTTTGACACCTCTGCGAATTTTGACAACTGCCCGATCGAGTTGAAAATAATCTTGTCAGAACAGGCCAACACCTGCGCGATTTCGTGATCTGCATAAGCGACCGAATAGGCATGGGTTTCGCCCGCGAATTTTTCATGACCCAAACGGACTTCGTACAAAGACGACGATGTCGACCCATCCATATACTCAGCCATAAAGTCAAAAACCGACCATGTTGCAAAGCATTTGAGCGCAAGTAAACACTTTACCCCCGACGCGTCGCGCAGCCAAGAAATCTTCTTGAGATTGGGAAGTAAGCGGGATTTGTCGATAAGATAATAGGGCGTTTGCAACGCAATAACTTTCGCTAGGTCCATGCATAAGGTCTGGCCCGAAGGGCGCCCTAGACACTTCTATTGGACGGGTTTGGCTTTGTTTAACTTGTCGGATACGGATTCGAAAGGGGCGGGCTTCGATCCTCCGCATTTGGTCAACAAACGGCAAAGGCGATCTGAGAGACCGCGCGTTGACCGCGTTTCAATTGCTGGGGTATCTGCACTTCGTCCCCGAAACCGGACATTGGGGTATTTTATCCCTGTCCATAAACGCGCCGCAAACGGAACAGTATCGACGCAACGACACAGACGATTATGGGGCGGCGGCCGTCGAGAGCGTCTACAGCCGCCAGCACCGCCCAATAAAACCTTGCCAATTATGCTGCGCAAAGTTTTCGGAACGACAAGCCGCGCATAATACCGACACGAGCGATTTACGCGCCGTCTGACTTTTCCGGCCATTGTCAGCTTAGTTGGTCACCAAAGTTGTCGCCTAGGAACGGGCAACGCCCATGCAATGCAACCGAGTTCTTTAATAAGCAAGGACGGGATGGTGGGTGATGAGAGGCTCGAACTCCCGACATCTTCCGTGTAAAGGAAGCGCTCTACCAACTGAGCTAATCACCCGATAACGGTCATTTAGAACAACCTGACGCAGGGCGCAAGCCTCAATCCAGCAATTTTTGCACACCATCTTTTAAATGATAAACGCAGCCCTGCCCGCCATGGATCGAAGTGGCCGCAATGGCCGCATCGCCCGCGATCATTTGACGTAAAACACGGCTCGTTATGCCATGCGTCACAAGAACCGCAGGACCTTTTAAATCAGCAAGAAACGCAGCGGCACGGACCGCGACAGCAGCCATGCCCTCGCCGTTCGGAGCTGCCTCGTATTGGGCAATAAGCGCATCAGGTCCATCGCCCAATGGGAGGTTATCGCGACAAAGCCCTGACCAGTCACCAACACCGATTTCGCGCAAACGATGGTCAGTTGTAACATCTTGGGCGATTGCACCTAGCGCGATGCCTGCGGTCTGCACTGCGCGGCCCTGTGGGCTGGAAATCATCAAAAAACCCGCCAAATCAAGGTCGTGCAGTATCTTTCCCTGATTGGCAGCTTGCGCCTCACCCTTGCGGGTCAGCGGTGAATTCAACTCACCTTGCATACGGTTCTCGGCATTCCAGACGGTTTCGCCATGGCGCAAAATATAAAGCTCGGGAAACATCGACTAGCCTTGTGATTTGATTTCGACTTCAACAAAAACCATCGGAACAGTGCCCGCATTAATGACGTTATGCTGTATACCCGCGGCGCGTCGGTACGCCGCCCCCGCAGGCACCAGCACATCGCAGCTTTGTCCGTCTGCGTCTTCTAACTGCATTTGGCAGTCTGTCACAGCGGTGATGACATAGTCCATCGCGTGGGTATGCCAGCCAGTTTCCGCACCTGCCGCAAATTCAAACCGCGTAACACGGACCAACGGGTCATCAACCAACGGCACTGCGACAGCGGCAGGGCGCGCCATCAATCTTCGTTGTTGTCTGACGGGCTAGCTCCTAGGCCTGCTCCATCTTTCATCGTGCGCAACTTGAGGGTTAAAACTTTTGCTCCCTCGCCAACATCCTTACATTTCACGACCCGTAGCTTGCCCATCGGTGGCAAGTTCAGCTCTTCACCCTTGACCAACGCATCGGCCAAAACGATCAAAGCGGCCTCGATTGCAGGCTTTGCATCGCGCTTTTTAACCTCCGTCCGAGTCAAAGCGCGATCGATAAATTCGGGCTTTTTAACGATTTCACGCTGAGGAAGCGTCACTGCGGGGGGCGCGATCTCGGTTTTCAACGCCTTTGTGTCCGCCAAAGGAGTAACAACCGGATCAGGCGCAACCGTCTTAAGCTTTACAGTCTTGGATGATGATTTAGATTCAGTTGCCATGGGCCAATCTCCGGTCAGATATAAGTTCCAAGTAAGGCTAAGTTAGTCACGCCCGATTGCCCACACACCTTCTTGATAAAATTCATCATTGTTGCGTAAATCGAAACAACAACACCGATGGCGAGATATTACACAGCGCATGCAATCAATCGTCCGGCAAACCTGCAAAAGATGGTGCGCGTGGCTTGTCACTTAATAGTCGGTGTCGTGCTGCAAAAATCTTATCTCGGCGCTATTAAAACAACCGCAAAACCCCGTTTCAGGCAGCCAAAATTATATGTCGGAGGCGTCATAAAAATGGCGCGCCACTTTCGCGGCGCGCCAATCTCATTTAATAGCCAGTAACTTAATGGGCCGTTGCACCAAAAGGACCAACGCCGCGCGCCAGTGCGGCAGCGGCAGCCGCCTCTTCCGCAGCCTCGTCCCATTCAATGGACACAGGCGTGGACACAAGTGCATGTTTCAGAACCTCTGACACGTGTTTGACGGGAATAATCGTCAGTCCCTCTTTCACGTTATCAGGGATTTCCGGCAGATCCTTTTCGTTATCAACAGGGATCAACACAGTCTTGATACCACCGCGCAGTGCGGCGAGCAACTTTTCCTTAAGACCACCGATTGGCATGGCATTACCGCGCAGCGACACCTCGCCTGTCATGGCAATATCCTTGCGCACAGGAATACCCGTCAGAACTGACACAATGGACGTAACCATCGCAAGACCAGCACTTGGGCCGTCCTTTGGGGTCGCGCCATCTGGCACGTGCACGTGGATATCAATCGCATCGAATTTGGTGGGCTTCACACCAATCTCGGGCGCAATTGACCGGACATAAGATGACGCGGCATCGATAGATTCCTTCATCACATCGCCCAGCTTACCCGTCGTCTTCATGCGGCCCTTGCCAGGCAGACGCAGTGCTTCGATATTGAGAAGCTCCCCACCAACAGATGTCCACGCAAGACCTGTGACAACACCGACCTGATCAGTTTCTTCCGCCAGACCATACTTGTGCTTTTTAACACCCAAATACTCATCAAGATTATCGGCATTCACGGCAATTGACGTGGCCTCTTTTTTAACGATCTTGGTGACTGCCTTGCGGGCAACCTTGGCCAACTCACGCTCGAGGTTACGCACGCCAGCTTCGCGGGTATAAACGCGCACCATGGACAACAATGCATCGTCAGCAATGCTGAATTCCTTGGCCTTCAGACCGTGATTTTTCATAACCTTCGGCAACAAATGCTGCTTGGCGATCTCGCATTTTTCATCTTCGGTATAACCCGACAGAGAAATAATCTCCATGCGGTCAAGTAACGGACCGGGCATGTTGTACGAGTTCGACGTGGTTAAAAACATCACGTTCGACAGGTCATATTCAACCTCGAGATAGTGATCCACAAATGTGGAGTTCTGCTCAGGATCAAGCACCTCAAGCATCGCAGACGCAGGGTCACCGCGAAAGTCCTGCCCCATCTTGTCGATTTCATCGAGCAAAATCAGCGGGTTCGTGGTTTTCGCCTTTTTCAACGCCTGAATGATTTTACCGGGCATGGACCCGATATACGTACGGCGGTGACCGCGGATTTCAGACTCGTCACGCACACCACCAAGTGAAATGCGAATGAATTCGCGCCCCGTGGCACGCGCCACAGATTTCCCAAGCGACGTTTTACCTACACCAGGAGGGCCGACCAAACACATGATCGGGCCTTTCAGCTTGGCAGACCGTTGCTGCACAGCGAGGTATTCAACGATGCGTTCCTTGACCTTGTCCAAACCATAGTGGTCATCGTCCAAAACTTTCTGGGCTTTGACCAAATCCTTTTTGGTGCGCGATTTGACGCCCCATGGCAGGCCCAAAATCCAGTCCATATAGTTGCGTACAACCGTAGCTTCGGCAGACATAGGCGACATGTTCTTCAGCTTCTTCAGCTCAGCGTCGACTTTTTCGCGGGCCTCAGTGGACAACTTCGTCTCTAAGATACGCCCCTCAAGTTCAGCGACCTCGTTTTGGCCGTCTTCGCCGTCGCCCAGCTCCTTTTGAATGGCCTTCATCTGCTCATTCAAATAATATTCGCGCTGGGTGCGTTCCATCTGTGACTTCACGCGGGTTTTGATCTTTTTCTCAACCTGCAAAACAGACATTTCGCCCTGCATCAGGCCAAACACTTTTTCCAGCCGTTCGGACACTGACAGCGTTTCCAAAAGCTCCTGCTTCTGGTTGACCTCAATGCCCAAATGACCCGCGACCAGATCGGCCAGCTTTGCAGGCTCCGTTGCTTCACTGACTGCGGCCATGGCCTCTTCGGGGATGTTTTTCTTGATCTTAGCGTAACGTTCAAACTCGCCGGACACGGACCGGGTCAGTGCCTCGAGCTCGTCGGTATTTCCGGGCATCTCTGTAAGATATTCTGCAGACGCCTCAAAATAGCTGCCGTTCTCGATGAAATCAGTGATGCGGACGCGATCACGCCCCTCCACCAACACCTTTACGGTGCCATCAGGCAATTTCAACAATTGGAGAACATTGGCCAGCACGCCAGCCTTATAGATCCCGTCCTGCGCGGGATCGTCCTCACCGGGATCAATCTGGCTGGATAGTAAAATTTGTTTGTCGTCTTGCATCACTTCTTCTAGCGCGCGGACGGATTTCTCACGGCCCACGAACAAGGGCACGATCATATGCGGGAACACCACAATGTCGCGCAACGGCAAGACGGGGTAGGATGAACTCAACGGTTCTTTCATGCTCTTTTCCTTTTACTGGCAAGCCAACATAGTCCCGCTTTGCGGCAACCGAACGTCGACCCCTTGGACTTGTTAAGATGGGGCGCATACCCCGCACTTTCAACTCTCGTTCATGTGATCATTACTTTGCACGGGACATTTCCTTCCTGCAAGTAAACAATAGCTAAAACTTAGCTCGCTTGAGCCTCTGCGGCCTCACGCTCTTGAGCCTTAAGCGCAAGGTTCAACAACTTGTACCCCTGCCCGTACCAGTGACTGTCGCAGGAATATTCAATTTGCATGGCCGCTGCATCACTTGGCGTAAAACTTCGCGTTGACGCAGGAAGCGCGCGGCGGCCCCATGCGACAGGGTCATTTTGATGGTCCGGATTATAATCCCAGCCCACTTTTTCACAAAGCCTGCGGAACATTTCGAAGACAACAGGCTGGGTCGGGTGGTTCATGCCGTAAAGGGTTGGCTGCTTGCGCCACGTTTGGGTCAAATAATCAGAGATGGTCAGATCGCAATCGGCTTCTTCTTTTTCACGGATACGGTCAATCGACCCGATCACACGCTGCTCACATTGCATATCAATCAGACCGTCACAGTAGTCGTTGAAAATATGGATCGGTTTGCGACCTTCTTGCCCCTTGAGCAGCTGGTCAGCACCGCGAATAACCGATTTCCCTTTGGACGCGATGATCTCGAGCGACGCAATCCCGTCAATATAAACATAGGGCACAAAGATAACGTCACCGGTCACGCTCTCACGCACATCATTAACGTTAAACGTTGTCGTGTCGTTCGCAATCGCCTGACTGACAACAATGTCGGCTTCAGCCAGCTGACGGCGCGTCTCTTCCTCGTCAAAGGTCCCCCAATAGGGCGTGATTGTCTGAAAACCTGCCTTCATCGCAGGAAACATTTCGCGGCAAAGCCCGCGCATCGCGTTCACCTGACAATTGCCAAGGAAAAATACCTTCATGACCTGCACCTCACTTATTTTGGAACGACCTTACCGGAAATCCCGCTGGGATCAAAGCGGATCGATATCACCCTGCGCACGACCGGCATGGAAATCAGCCTCCCACGCGGCAAAGGTCCCCGCAGCAATTGCGGTGCGCATACCACCCATAATGTCTTGGAAGTAATGCAGGTTATGCCATGTCAGCAGCATGCCACTGATCATTTCCTGCGCACGGAATACGTGATGCAGGTACGCGCGTGAATATTTTGAGCACGCCGGACAGGTGCACCCTTCGTCAATAGGACGCGGGTCATCGGCATGGCGGGCGTTTTTGATGTTCAACACACCGCGACGCGTGAACACTTGGCCCGTACGACCAGATCGGCTTGGGAGCACACAGTCCATCATGTCGATACCGCGCTTTACCGCGCCCACAATGTCGTCAGGCTTACCAACACCCATCAAATACCGTGGCTTATCGGTGGGCAACTGATCGGGGGCAAAATCAAGCACATCGAACATGGCCGCCTGCCCCTCGCCCACAGCCAAACCACCAACGGCATAGCCATCAAATTCAATCGCACGCAACGCCTCAGCGGAACGACCGCGCAAATCTTCCTCAAGACCGCCTTGCTGAATACCAAACAACGCATACCCCGCACGGTCACCAAACGCATCCCGAGACCGCTGCGCCCACCGCATCGACAGCTCCATGCTTTCGGTGATGCGCTTGCGGTCAGCAGGAAGCGCCGGACATTCGTCGAAACACATGACGATATCGGACCCAAGCAGCTTTTGGATTTCCATCGACCGCTCTGGCGTCAGCTCGTGGCTGGACCCGTCAATATGAGACTTAAACGTCACCCCATGCTCGGACATCTTGCGCAGATCAGACAGGGACATCACCTGAAACCCGCCGCTATCCGTCAAAATCGGCTTATCCCAATTCATGAACTTGTGCAGACCGCCAAGGCGGTCAATGCGTTCCGCCGTGGGACGCAGCATCAGATGATACGTATTGCCCAGCAAAATATCAGCACCCGTGGCGGCCACACTTTCGGGCATCATCGCCTTCACAGTGCCGGCCGTGCCAACAGGCATAAACGCAGGCGTCCGAATATCGCCACGCGGCGTGGAAATCACACCAGTCCGGGCTTTCCCGTCGGTGGCATGAAGGTCAAATGTAATACGTTGTGTCATGACGCCCCTCTTGCCGGAACTTTCGGTCAAGGAAAAGAGGGATCATCAGACGAAATCGATAAAGCGCCCTTAAGATATTTAAGGCTCACATGTCTTTATGATCCACATGATGTCACGCAATCGCACGCTAAACGTTAGGGTGACAAGACCATTCATTCGCCGGTTCTTGTCGATTTCTGAATACCTAATGGATGCCAGAAAATACCCTTGACGCCAAAACACAAAATTTAGCCACGTCGCGGGCTTGAGGCATTCCATAATATCCAGAGCATTTTCCAATTGCCTGATTTTACGCAGTTGCAGAGAGTGTCACGGAAAATATCCGGCTCAAAGCAACCATTTGCTTCGCTTAAATTTGTCAAAGATCACCGCAAAACGACATTGGCCCCTAGAATGCCCACTGACCGAAATGGCATATGTAAAACATACCGGTCTTTACGACCCCCCCTGCAAACCCTATATGAACACTCAGGAATAGCAGGATGATCCCATGACCGACGCAAATACCCCCGTTGAAGGCACACCATTGATCGCGCCATCCAGCACCGATCACCCGCTTTACGAAGATATCGTGGCGGCGTGCCAGTCAATCTATGACCCTGAAATTCCGGTCAATATTTACGACCTTGGACTAATCTACACCATTGATATCGCTGAAGATAACGCAGTGAACGTCACCATGACGCTGACCGCCCCCGGATGCCCTGTCGCGGGCGAAATGCCGGGCTGGGTTGCTGACGCGATTGAGCCACTTCCGGGCGTAAAACACGTCGACGTCGAAATGACGTTTGAGCCACAGTGGGGCATGGAGATGATGTCCGACGAGGCCCGCCTTGAACTCGGATTTATGTAAGCAATTACAACGTCCTACCATCACCCTTGCGCGATGCGTGCAGGCTTCCTATCTTAATTGGGAAGAAGGAGAATTCCAATGTTCGGCATCCCAGGCAAACAAGCTGTCTCAATCACTGGCAAAGCAGCGACTCAAATCGCCAAGCTAATGGCCAAAGACGGGTCCGAAGGGCTGCGCATCGGCGTCAAAAAAGGCGGCTGCGCAGGCATGGAATACACCATGGAATACGTCAACGAAATCAACAGCATGGACGAGGTCGTCGAAATCGACGGGGCCCGCGTTATGATCGCGCCGATGGCGCAGATGTTCCTGTTCGGCACTGAAATAGACTATGAAACATCACTGTTGGAATCCGGCTTTAAATTCCGCAATCCGAACGTCGTGGACGCCTGCGGCTGCGGTGAGTCGATCAAGTTTGACGAAACCATCGGCGCGAAATAATCTGCCGCCTCTGATTGACACGAGCGCAGTCTTGCGCCGCCAAGTACCCTGCCCGACTAATCAATCCTTCTGCAAATGCACATATGTCTCGTCGTAACGCTTTTTCAAATGCGCCCATGCTTCCACCGTTTCACCTGATCCAATCGGGGCCACGTTCGCATCATGGTTGGGATTAAAAAACAACGGCACGGAAATCCGCTCGGCAGAGGTGCCAATCACGCGGTGCGGTGTCGCTTTGATCTTGCCACCGGTCCACATCTCCAACATTTCACCAAAGTTGATCACGAACTCGCCGGGGGGAGCTGACAGTGGAATCCAGCCGCCGCCAAGCTTGCGCACCTCGAGCCCCGGTGACCCGTCAGTGGCCAGCAACGTCAAACAGCCATAGTCAGTGTGGGTCGCTATCCCAAAATCTTTATCCGTCGCCCAAGCAGGCCGCTCAGGATAAAAATTTCCGCGCAGCAATGCCATCGGACGGGTGAATTTATCGCGGAAAAAATCGCCGTCCTCACCGACAGCCGTTGCAATCGCACAGAGCAAATCCAACGCAAATTCAGTGCTTTGCAAGTAATACGCCTGCAACGCCTCTGCAAAACCTGCTGGCTTCTCAGGCCATAGGTTTGGCGCATAAAACGACAGGTTCTCATCCGCGATCGGGTCATCCTCAACAAGCGTCAAACCGCAGTCAAACACCTGTTTATAATCAGGGTTTGAATCCGGATCGACCTGTTCAGATCCCGCCCCGCCCCAACCACGGTTTGATCCCGTGGCAGCCATGTCATATGCAGCCTTCTCAGTTGCTGGCAGATGGAAAAACGCCCGGTAGCTATCGATCATAGCCTGCACATACGGCCCTGACAGCGGCGTGTTGTAAACGGTCAAAAACCCAACGCCCATCGCACCCTCTGCCGCTGATTTCATCGCGTCCGCGTCGCCTGCCAAAAGCGCGGCAGCATCAATACGTGGGATCATCGGGGCTCTCCTTTGAATGTGGTCGGATGCATGCTGCACACACGCGCGCTTTGCAACCCCCCAAGGTTCTTGCTAGCTACAAGTGAATTGCAATGCGAAGGGAAATATCATGCGCCGCAAACTCGCCGCCGGAAACTGGAAAATGAATGGGCTTGCCGCAGCAGTGACCGAAGCCGCTGCCATTGCAGCTTATGATGCAAACGGCGTCGACGTCCTGATTTGCCCCCCCGCGACGCTACTGGCACAAATGGCGACGTTGCCTATGTCTATCGGTGGCCAAGACTGCCACGCGCGCACCAGCGGCGCGCACACTGGTGACATCAGTGCCGAACAACTGGCAGACACTGGGGCGACTTACACGCTCACTGGCCATTCCGAGCGGCGCACCGACCATGGTGAGACTGACGCGATGATCAACGCCAAAACGATGGCGGCTTTTGCGGCAAACCTCACAGCAGTTGTCTGTATCGGCGAAACCTTGTCAGAGCGTGAAACGAACAAAACCCTGACCGTCATCGACACCCAGCTTGCAGGCTCTGTTCCTGATACTGCGAGCGCTGCAAACACCGTCATCGCCTACGAACCCGTCTGGGCCATTGGCACTGGCAAAGTCCCCACAAATGATCAAATTGCGCAAGTCCACGCCCACATCCGCGCACGTCTGAGCAAACGGTTCAGCGACGGCGCCGATTTCCGCATCCTTTACGGTGGTTCTGTAAAAGCCAGCAACGCCACCGAGATATTCGGCATCGTGGACGTCGATGGCGCGCTTGTTGGCGGGGCCAGCCTAACAGCGGCCGACTTCACCCCAATCATCGCGGCTTTGGCGGCAAGCTAACCTTTTTCCGAGCTAAAATATGTATCTTTAGACCACATAATAAAAAGGCGACGCACCAAATGTAATGCGTCGCCTTTCGTCTTGTTGAAAAAGTAATGCGCGGTAGCGCCCCTTTAGTTCAAAACGATCTCCGGCCCCATGAACTTCGTTGGCAGGTATGTCGACAGCCACGGAATATACGTGATCAATATCAAGAACACGAAGAGCACAGCCAAGAACGGCAGCGCGGCACGAACAACGGCCATCATCGGCATACCCGCAACGCCAGAGGTGACGAACAGGTTCAAACCAACTGGCGGCGTGATCATTCCGATTTCCATGTTAACCACCATAATGATGCCCAAGTGGATCGGATCAATGCCCAACGATATCGCAATCGGGAACACCAAGGGGGCGACGATCACAATCAAACCTGACGGCTCCATGAACTGACCACCTATCAACAAGATGACGTTGACCACGATCAGGAACATCACAGGGCCCATGCCCGCCGACAACATCGCCTCAGCAATATGCTGCGGGATCTGCTCGTCTGTTAGGACGTGTTTCAGGATCAGTGCGTTGGCGATGATAAACATCAACGTTACCGTCAACTTCCCCCCCTCAAACAGCGCCTTGCGTGTATCAGCATGGAACCATCCGGTGATCAGCGCCTGCGGTTTTTGCAGCAACGAAATCGGTGGTGCACCCTCAACACCCGCCAATGGCCCCATATCACGATAGATAAACGTGGCCACAATGAACGCATAAACAGCAGCGACGGCGGCGGCCTCTGTTGGTGTAAACGCGCCCGGTTGCCAAACCAGACCATCAAACGTCACCCAAGGATGGCCATAAATGCCACCCATGATGATCACGATCAGCAACAGACCCCAAGCCGCATCGCGGAAGCTGGCGAAAATTTCCCCCCAGCCCTGCCATTCGCCCTTGGGCATATTCTTGATGCGGGCCATGATATAAATGGTGATCATCAACATTGTACCCGCCAAGATACCAGGGATGACACCAGCCAAGAACATACGGCCCACAGACACATCCGTGGCGGATGCATAGACCACCATCACAATCGACGGCGGGATCAAAATACCCAATGTCCCTGCGTTACAAATGACGCCAGCCGCGAATTCCTTGGTGTATCCGACCTGACGCATAGCCGCGATCACGATGGACCCGATGGCGACGACTGTGGCTGGTGAAGACCCAGACAACGCCGCAAACATCATACAAGCCAGCACACCCGCAATGGCCAAGCCACCTTGCAAATGTCCGACGCAGGCGATTGAAAATCGAATGATCCGCTTGGCCACACCGCCTGTGGACATGAACGTCGATGCCAACACAAAGAACGGGATCGCCAGCAGCGTGTAATGCCCCGCCATCGCCTGATACAAGGACTGTGCAACCGATGCCAAAGACGTGTCAGAGAACGCCAGCAAAAAGATGATCGACGACAGCCCAAGGGACACGGCAATCGGCACACCGATCAACAGCAGACCAACGATCATGCCAAATAAAAGTACTACATCCATGATCTTAGGCGTCCTTGTTCATGTGGGCGACCTCTTGGACCGCCTCTTCTGCTTCGTGGCTAACAATCATGCTTGAGCGGCGACCTTGGGCGACGGCAACGGTGGCTTGAATGATGCGCAACAGCATCAATGCCACGCCAAACGGCAACATGAAATAGGGGATAAACCGAGGCAGCTTTTCGTATTCCTCACCCATGTTAAATGTATTTTCCAGATAGGTTTTGGCAAACGGGATCGGAACGAAGTCGGTCTCGTACCAGCCCTGATCACGCGTGTTTTCGTCAAACCCGGTTGGAATGATGCGGCCTGTCGTCTGCTGAAACCCGCCAAAAGGCGCCCAGTAATCCCACGCGCCTTTCATCAGCAAACCACCATAGGCGACACACACCAGCGCGGAAAAGACGACCATCGCCTTGCGCAACCGCGTGCCTGCCATGTTCAAAATGGCATCGACACCCAGATGGGCGGTAATCTTAAATCCGTAGGAAATGCCGAAGAGCACCAGCCATGCGAACAAGATCAAAGTGACCTCCAGCCCCCACAGCAGGGATAGTCCGAACCCATAGCGCAACACGACGTTTGCGAAGGTGACCAGAACCATCAGTCCCAACAAAGTTGCGATAATTGTCTCTTCGATATGTGAAATGATTTGGCTCAGCTTACTGCTTGGCGCATCTTGGGTGCCCGACATAGCGGTCCCTCCCCCAAATTGTAAATGTGGTGTGATGGTCTTGGGGCGACCATTGCCGCCCCAAGTCAGATCAGGTTCTTCAGATCAGGTTTTGGTGCTTAAAGCCCCATGTTGATCTTTTGGGCCGCATCGATGTTTTCTTGGCCAACATCGCCTACAAACTGTTCCCAAACTGGCTTCATCGCGCTAACCCATGCAGCACGCTGCTCGGCTGACAGCACACGAACTTCACCACCAGCAGCGATGATCGCGGCTTTGGCTTGTTCGTTAACCTTAAACGCTTCGCTGTTACGCATTTCAGTTACTTCGCGCAGGATCGTCGTCAGTTGATCGCGCACTGGCGCATCAAGGCTGTCCATGAAGTCAACGGATGTCACAACAAGATAGTCGATGATGCCGTGGTTGGTTTCTGTGGTGCCGTCTTGGACCTCAAAGAACTTTTTACCATAGATGTTCGACCATGTGTTTTCCTGACCGTCGACAACACCTGTCTGCAAGGCACCATAAACTTCTGAAAACGCCATTGGCTGCGGTGACGCACCAAGTGCGGACATCTGAGCAACCAGCACGTCAGAGTTTTGCACGCGGAACTTTAGCCCGGCTGCATCTGTTGGCTCGTTCAACGCGACGTTGGCAGAAAACTGCTTCATGCCATTGTGCCAGAACGCAAGTCCCTGAAGACCGCGACGCTGCATGCTGTCTTTCATCGCCTGACCTGTGTCAGAGTTTTGGAACGCGTCAACTGCATCGATGTTCGTGAACATGAATGGCAGGTCAAAAATGCGGAACTGCTTGGTGAATGCTTCGAACTTGGACAAGGATGGCGCGGCCATCTGAACGTCGCCTTGCAGCATCGCCTCAAGCACTTGGTCATCGTTGTACAACTGCGAAGATGGGAACACTTCCATGCACATTGTGCCGTCCATCTCGGTATTCACGCGTTCTTGCAACAAGGTGGCCGCGATTCCCTTAGGGTGCTTGTCCGTGTTGGTCACGTGGCTAAACTTGACGACGATTTCACCGTCGTCACAGCCAGCAGCGTGGCTATCGGCGAATGCTGCGTTTGCAGCAACGGACATAGCCGCGACCATCGCAGCGTTCTTCAAAAATGTCATTGTGGTTCCTCCCAGAACGTCAATTGTGGCCCAAGATGGACCGTCTACCGGCATCAAACGATTATTGAAGGGGCAGAACAAGCAGGTATTTGCCGACAGCCAATAACTGTGCAAACTCCTGTAATACATATACTTTCCAAACGTCGTTATGTTGGGCAAGTCACAAGAATGCGGAATATCACACATGGGTTAGCCCGAATTGTGTGGAAAACCGCACACAGGCTTAACCCCGATAATCCTCGGCGCGCAAACTATGGCGGGCCAGTTTGTCATAAAACGTCTTGCGCGGCAGTTGCAGATCAGCCGCCGTATCACCGGCCCGCCCGTCGTGACGCTGCAACGCGGCAATCAACAATGACCGTTCAACCTGCGCCATCTGAGCGACAAGCCCATGGCCTTGGTCTTCACCCGCATCATCCAATCCCATCGCAAACCGCATCGCTGCATTCATCAACGCGCGGGCATTGCCCGGCCAATCTTGGGCCATCAACCCTGCAATCACATCCGCGCTGATGTCTGGTAATGGCAAGTTTGCTTGCTCACAGGCCTGCGCAACATAATGCTGAAACAACACCGGAATATCCGCACTGCGTTCGCGCAAATTCGGGATGCGGACGCGCAGGATGTCAAAATGGTAAAACAGGTCTTCCTGAAACCGACCAGCAGCCACCTCGGCATCCAACGACACGGTTGTGCCAGCTAGCAGGCGCAGACCTGCGCCCGTTTCCACGGCGTCAATCAAGGCGTATTGCACGTCAGCGGTCAGACGGCTGACCTCGTCAAGATACAACGTGCCGCCTGCCCCCGTGTTCAAGGCCGCGCGCAAACCGGCGACAGTCAGCAGGCCTGCGTTTTGTTTCACAAATGGACGCGTCGCATTGGCCGACAAAAGATGGATCACCTCTGCGACTTTTGAGGTGCCGGACCCGCGCCCGCCCGCGATCAAAGCATCGGCGCCCATGCTGGCAATTCGGCGGACCTGCGCGCGTAAATCTACGGCCTTATCCGACGTGCCATGCAACATCCGCGCCGCAGCATCGCCCTTTTCCACAGCAGCAATCAAGCGGCGGTTTTCCAACACCAGCGCGCGGGCTTTCAGCGCACGGGTCACGACGGCCAAGAATGGCGCGGGGCCGCAGGGTTTTTCCAAGAAATCATAGGCGCCCTTGCCCATTGCCTTTACAGCCATCGGGATGTCACCTTCACCGGTCAGCAAGATCACCGGCAAATCAGGGTCAATCGCGCGGGCAAAATCCAACAGGTGAAACCCGTCGCGGCCCGGCATGCGCATATCGGTCACGACGACACCGTCAAAACCGGGCGTCAGATGATCCTTGGCCGCCAAGAAAGACCCTGCCAAAACAGGGTCAATCCCCGCAAGCTCCAGCGTTTGGCCCAAGGCCTCGCGGATCGCAGGATCATCATCAACCAAGAGTACGCGCATTGTCATACCGCTTTGTCGGCAGCGGCGGGAATAAGTTCAACCGTAAAAATCGCACCACCGGCATCATGGTTACGACCACGGATCACGCCGCCAAAGCTTTGGACCAATCCATATGAAATGCTCAGGCCCAGCCCCATGCCTTCGGCGGCACCGATGGCCTTGGTGGAATAAAATGGGTCAAAAATCTTTTCCGGCTCCGTGATGCCCGGCCCAGTATCGCGCACAGACAGGGTGACGCGGTCACAATCGGGGATGACGTCAATCGTCAAAATGCGCGGGTCCGAAAGTTCCATCGCGTCAATTCCATTGGACGCAAGGTTCAGCACAACCTGCTGCAACCGGACCTCGCCACCACGCACGATCACCCCGTCAGCTCCCCCCCATTGAACAGACACCTGTGCCTTCGCAATTTTTGGGCCAAGCAATTCAAGCACGGCATCCACCACGCGCCCCACATCAACATCGCCCAAGGGTTCAATTTCTTGGCGGGCAAAGGCGCGCAAATTGCGAATGATCCGCCCCATCCGGTGCGCCAGTTCTGATATTTTGCCTAAGTTTTTGGCCGCCATATCGGGGCGATCACGGTCCATGAAACTTTGGCCATTCTCCGCAAATGACTGAATAGCCATCAACGGCTGGTTCAATTCATGACTGATCCCTGCTGACATTTGCCCCAACGCCGACAGCTTGCCAGCTTGGACCAAATCGGCTTGGGCCTTGGTCAATCGGACCTCTGCGGCACGACGATCTTCAACCTCGCGGCGCAGGCTTAGGTTGGCAGATGACAATTGCGCGGTGCGGTCTTGGACGCGGTGTTCCAGCTTGGCATTCGCCTCGGCCAAGGTGCGGCGGCGCTGTGTCGCCAGGAAAAGAAGCGCCCCGAACGCCAAGCACAACGCACCGGCCGCAGCCGATTGCAAAAACGCAATTTGACGTGCAGGAGAGATATCTAACAACACTTCGCCGCGCATATCGATCACGGGAAGGTCTTGGGTCCGGTGCAGCGCACGTGGCGGCACATAGCGACTGCCTGACACCTGCCAAACCTCCATACCGCCCACGGTGCTTGCTGCGTAGTTCAGGAAATCGCCTTGCGTGCGTGACCGCAACACAAGCTCGGACCTGTTCGACACAAACACAACACCCTCCGCGTCAGTGAAAAACAGCACTGGACGGGCACCGCGCCACGACCCTTCGACGCCCTCAACACCCGCATAGACCAACAGCACACCAATCACCGGGCCCGCATCCGAAAACACAGGCGCGGCAAAGACGAATGTCCGCACCCCATCGCGCACCGGATGATCAACCCCCAAGGCCCCATCCATCGCACGTTTGAAATAGGGCTGGACTGCATGACTGAACGCAGGTGCGCCTTGGGTTCCGATCAACGGCACTCCGGTCGTATCCAATAGCACAATATCCAACGCTCCAGTCTTGTCGCTGACTTGTTGTAAAATGGGCCCAACAGCCTCCAACGTCCCCGATCCGGCCAGAACGGCACCCAACTGTGGGCGATCAGCCGTTAACACAGCCAGCTCGCGATAGCGGCGCAGCTCAGCCGTCAAGCTATCGGCGGCCAGTGCCAAATCAGATTGCGCACGGCGTTCAAGCTGGCCCAATGCCGCGACATAGCCGTACCACCACACCCCGCTGACGAACAACGCCACGGCGATAAGATAGGCCAATATGCCCCACGGGCTTTTGCGACTGACGACAAACATATCGCCAACATATGGCAGACCTGCTTGCAAACACCAGCGCGGCTTGGCAATGCTGCACCCATGCAAAACCTGTCCCAAGATCCAAAAGATCCCGCCTTCGTCCAAGACCCTTACCCGTTCTATGACGGTGCGCGCAGCTGTGGCGATTTGTTCTACTGGACCGACTACGGCATGGCCTGCACGCTGTCGCACGCGGCCACACACGCAGCCTTGCGCGACAAACGGATGGGCCGCGCGTGCCTGCCCGAATTTACACCGACTATTCCAGACGCGCTTGCACCATTTTATAAGATCGAAGCGCATTCGATGTTGGAACTCGAACCACCACGGCACACCCGCTTGCGCGGTTTGGTCTTGCGGGCGTTCACCAGCCGAACCATCGCAGGCCTTGCCCCTACCATCCATGACTTGTGCAACAAATCCATCGACGCGTTCCCTGACGGCCCGTTCGATCTGCTGACCGCTTACGCGCAGCCCGTCCCCGTACGGATCATCGCGCGGCTTTTGGGCGTGCCGGACAGCCACGCTGACGACTTGCTGGGCTGGTCGAACGCGATGGTCGCCATGTACCAAGCCCGCCGGACACCGGAAATTGAAAAAGCCGCGATCAAAGCCACCGTTGAGTTCAGCGCATTCATTGCGGATCACATCGCCAACAAACGAAAATCGCCTTCTGAAGACCTTATCTCAACCCTGATCGCGGCAAACGAGGCTGGCGATAAGCTGTCGGACGACGAGCTGATCACAACCTGCATTTTGCTGCTCAACGCGGGTCACGAGGCGACGGTTCACACCCTTGGCAACGGCACCAAAACCCTGCTGGAAACAGGCCACCGTGACGTCACGCAGACACTGGTCGAAGAAGTCATCCGCCACGACCCACCGCTGCATATGTTCACCCGCTATGTCTATGAAGACATGGAATTTTATGGGGCATCCCTCAAACGCGGCGATCAAGTCGGCTGCCTGCTTGGGGCGGCCAATCGTGATCCGTTGGTCTATGAAAACGCGCATATATTTGACCCACTGCGCAAGGGTAAACAGAACACCAGCTTTGGCGGTGGTATCCATTTCTGCGTCGGTGCACCGCTGGCACGGTTGGAATTGCAGATCGCGCTTGAGACACTGTTCAAACGCTGCCCCAACCTAAAGGCTAAAACGCCCGCGAAATACGCAGATGTGTTCCATTTTCACGGTCTGGAACAGCTCATCGTTACCCGTTAAAGTGGCAGGGCAACCGTCGATTTGATCTCTTCCATCGACAAAAGCGCGGTGACGTTGAACACCCGCACCTCGGCAATCAGCGCCTGATAAAACACGTCATAGGCACGGGCATTTTGCACGCGGACCTTCAGGATGTAATCAATATCGCCCGCCAAACGGTGCGCCTCTTGGACCTCATCACGCGACAGCAACGCCTTTAAAAATTGCTTTTGCCAGTCAGCGTCATGTTCCGACGTACGGATCAGAACAAAGAAACACGCCTCGAATCCTAACGCTTCTGCGTCCAATATGACGGTCTGTTGCCCAATGACCCCCGCCTCGCGCATTTTGCGAATCCGGTTCCACACGGGCGTCTTGGAAGACCCCACAGATTTGGCAATATCATCCAAAGATTGGGCTGCATCGGCCTGCAAGCTGCGTAAAATCTTCCGATCCATTTCATCGATCCGCACAGACATTCTCAATTCTCCGTATTTGGGGGACAACCCATCCGACCTCTGGCCAAAATGGAACATATGTCCTTACCTACGGCGCAGGGGCGGCATTTTCCAGAATAATATTCTATATTGGTGATATGAATTCACCGAGAGGCTAGCACTATGAAGCATTTTCCAATCTTTCTGTCTGTCGCAGGACGCCGAGTCGTCGTGTCTGGCGGTGGGGATGCGGCAATGGCCAAGCTGCGGCTTTTAATGAAAACCGAAGGGCGAATTAGCGTTCTGGCGCAAAATGCCACCCCCGAAATTCACCGCTGGGCAACCGAGGGCAAACTGACCCTGACCTTGCGTGCAATGGACCGCGGCGATGCAATCTGCGCCGCATTTTTCTATGGCGCAAACGAAGATGCAACTGAGGACGCCCGCACCGCCGCCATCGCGGCATCCGAGGGTGCGCTTGTGAACATCGTCGACAACCTTGCAGACAGCCAATTCATCACCCCCGCGATCGTCGACCGTGACCCCGTCACCATCGCGATTGGCACCGAAGGGTCCGCCCCCGTTCTGGCCCGCGCAATCAAGGCCGACCTTGAGGCGTCGCTGCCCGCATCCCTGGGCACCCTTGCGCGTATCGGGAAAACGTTCCGCCACGCCGTTGACGTGCTGCCATTTGGTGCAAAGCGCCGGACGTTCTGGTCGGATTTCTATTTCAACGCCGGCCCCTCTGCGATGGACCAACAGGGTGAAAAGGGTATCCTCCCCGCTCTTGAAACCCTGTTGGACAACCATGTGATGACTGCCCAGACGCAAGGCCACGTTGACCTTGTCGGCGCGGGCCCCGGTGATCCGGATCTGCTGACCCTGAAAGCCCGCAAAGCCATCGATAAAGCCGACGTCATCATCCACGACCGCCTTGTGACCGCTAACATCTTGGAACTGGCCCGCCGTGAAGCGACCATCATTGATGCAGGCAAAGAAGGGTTCGGCGCGTCCATGGCCCAATCCGACATTGATGCACTGATTGTCAAACACGCCTTAAACGGCGCGCATGTGGTGCGGCTCAAGGCTGGTGATCCAACCGTTTTTGGCCGCCTGGATGAAGAGATCGACGCGCTCGTTGCCGCAGGTATTTCCTACCAGATCATTCCAGGCATCACCGCCGCTTCTGCCGCCGCAGCAAGCATCGGACAAAGCCTGACAAAACGCGGTCGGAATTCTGCAGTGCGCCTGATGACAGGACACGACACGCAAGGCTACGCCGACCATGATTGGCACGCCCTTGCTGCCGACGGCGAAGTCGCTGCGATCTACATGGGCAAGAAATCCGCCCGCTTTATCCAAGGCCGGTTGCTGATGCACGGGGCCAATCCCGACACTCCCATCACGATCATTGAAAACGTCAGCCGCGCTGATCAACGCATCATCGCCTGCACGCTTGGCACGCTAGAACCCACCATGTCCGGTGCTAAACTGACCGGTCCGGCGCTGACGTTCCTCGGTCTCGCACCGCGCGCAGCTGCAGAATTGACGCAAAGCATGCGTGAACTTCACCCCAAACTGGAGGCATTTTAACCATGTCCCGTGCATTCACACCCAAAGTCATAACGGCCAATGCATTGCTTGAGGGCGACGCAATTTGGTTCACGGAAACCAGCGAATGGACCCGCGATATCGCACAGGCTGAACTGATCACAGACGCGGCCCATGGCGACATTCGTCTGCTAGAAGCCAAGGCCGATCAATCAATCGTCGCAGGCGTCTATTTGGCTGACGCAAAGGCCGGACCGAACGGCCCAGAACCTGTGCATTTGCGCGAAACCTTCCGCACACGCGGCCCTTCCAACTACGCCCACGGCAAACAAGGGACCTGAATAATATGTATATTTACAATGACTTCGACGAAGAATTCGTCCGCAACCGCGTGGCACAATTTCGGGGCCAAGTGAACCGCCGTATCGATGGATCGCTTACGGAGGACGAATTCAAGCCGCTGCGTTTGATGAACGGTCTCTATCTGCAATTGCACGCCTATATGCTGCGTGTTGCGGTGCCTTATGGCACGCTGAACTCTGCGCAAATGGACAAATTGGCCTATATCGCGGACCGTTGGGACAAGGGTTACGGACATTTCACGACGCGCCAGAATATCCAATATAATTGGCCCGAATTGCGCGATGTGCCTGACATGTTGTCTGCACTGGCGGATGTCGGCATGCACGCGATCCAAACCTCTGGAAACACAATTAGAAACGTAACGGCTGACCATTTTGCCGGGGCCGCTGCGGACGAGATTGAAGACCCGCGTCCGACTGCGGAATTGCTGCGCCAATGGTCAACAGATCACCCTGAATTTCAGTTTTTGCCGCGTAAATTCAAGATTGCCGTCACAGGTGCGCAGGCTGACCGGGCGGTCACGCGCGCCCATGACATCGGTCTGCGGGTGGTTCGCAATGACGCTGGCGAAGCAGGCTACGAAGTCATCGTTGGTGGCGGTCTTGGCCGCACCCCATTGGTTGGCAAAGTGCTTCGGCCGTTCCTGCCAAAATCAGATTTGCTTCCCTACTGCGAAGCCATCGTCAGCGTCTACAACCTGCTAGGTCGGCGCGACAATAAGTACAAAGCACGGATCAAGATCACGGTGCACGAGAACGGCTTGGAGAAAATCCAAGAGCTTGTGGAGTCACGTTTCGCACAAATTCGCCCCGGTTTTGCAGGGGTAGACCGCCGTTTGCTGTCGGAAATCGAACAATCGTTTGCCGCGCCAACGTATGTAATAAATTCGACAGACGGCTATGAGGCGGCGCGCTTAGCGCACCCTGCCTTTCGGTCATGGACGGATACAAACCTGTCCGACCATAAGACAGACGGCTATGCAGTCGTGTCGATATCGATCAAAAAACACGGTGCCACACCGGGTGATGCGACGTCAGACCAGATGCGTGCAATGGCAAGCCTTGCGCGCGACTACGGCCACGACGAATTGCGCATCAGCCACGAGCAAAACGTGATTTTGCCGCATGTTCACAAGTCCGATTTGCTTGCGATCTACACCGCGCTGCGCGCCGCTGATCTAGCGACCGCAAACATTGGTTTAATCAGTGATATCATCGCCTGCCCCGGTATGGACTATTGTGCCCTTGCAACCGCCCGTTCAATCCCTGTTGCGCAAGAAATTGCAACGCGTTTCGACACCCTGAAACTAGAGCATGAAGTGGGTCCGCTAAAGATCAAAATCTCGGGCTGCATCAACGCATGTGGGCACCATCATGTGGGGCACATCGGTATCTTGGGTCTTGATCGTGCGGGCGTCGAAAACTACCAGATCACGCTTGGTGGCGACGGCACGGAGACCACGACAATTGGTGAACGCGCGGGCCCCGGATTTGGCGCAGATGACATCGTTCCCGCGATTGAGCGGCTGGTATTTGGGTATCTCGAGCTGCGTGACAACGCCGATGAGACATTCCTGATGGCCTTCCGCCGCTTGGGCGCGGACCCCTTTGTTGCAATCCTTTATCCAGAAAAGGCTGCTAAAAATGCCGCTTAAGGAATTGGCCGAGCGCCGCAATATCTTGCACCGGAAATCAGACGCCCAGACCGTGCTTGCACATGCATTGTCGGACGTGCAAATCGGCGATGTGGCCGTTGTCAGCAGCTTTGGCGCAGAAAGCGTGGCGTTGCTGCACATCGTGTCCAAAATCAATAAGGCAACCCCAGTGATTTTCCTTGATACCGAAATGCTGTTCGCGGAAACACTGCAATATCAACACGATGTCGCAAAGAAACTTGGCTTGACGGACGTGCGCGTCACCACAGCTGCGCGGGATGATGTGTTTGTAAATGACGTTGACGGACTGCTTCATCAAGCCGACACGACCGCCTGCTGCCACTTGCGCAAAGTCAAACCGTTAAACAATGCACTGTCTGGGTTTGGTGGTTGGATCACAGGCCGCAAACGGTACCAAGCAGGCACCCGCGCCACGATCCCACTGTTTGAAAGGGATGCGCGCAAGATCAAAGTGAATCCGCTTGCATCATGGACAGCGGCAGATGTTGCCGCTTATATGGCTACCCACAACTTGCCGCGCCACCCGCTGGTCACCAAGGGCTATCCATCGATCGGTTGCATGCCTTGCACAACCCGTGTGGACGACCACGAAAATGCCCGTTCAGGCCGCTGGCGGAATTCTGCGAAAACCGAATGTGGCATTCATTTCGCCCCCCATGAGGCCGTGCAGTCTAAAGCGGGCGGGTCATGAGTATTTTTAAAAAAGCGAGGCAAAAACGATGAGTGTAATTGTGACCGATACCGGTTTTGCAGCTGATGATTGGGATTGCGGTTTTAGGGGCGCGGAGACGGTGTCCGCAAATGACTGCCCCCACGCGATCGATTTGCCATCTGATACGGCCCCCGATGCGCTGGCGCGCCTGACCAATGCCCAGATGATCCGGATTGATTTCCCGTCATCCGCAGATGGCCGTGGGTTCACGCTGGCCCAGATTTTGCGCCGTGCTGGATTTACGGGTCGTTTGCGTGCCCGCGGCCATGTTTTAGCAGACCAATATGCGATGG
The DNA here is from genome assembly GCA_023955335.1 of Yoonia sp. GTDB lineage: Bacteria > Pseudomonadota > Alphaproteobacteria > Rhodobacterales > Rhodobacteraceae > Yoonia. Next base: position 51,117 of record JAGSGF010000001.1, on the reverse strand, counting down.
CGCGCCGCAGTGGTTTTGACGAAATTGAGATCGGCGATGCCCTTGCTGCCCGACAACCAGAACCGCAATGGCTGGCCCGCGCCGATTGGCAATCGCACAACTATCAGGCCCGCCTGCGCGGCTGAGCCCTTTCCCTGCCCCCATTCACCGACTAAACGGAGGGTGGCCCTGATCCGGGTCGCTAATTTACCTATGACAGAGCAAAAACCAGTGACCACTGATAAAGCCAAGCCCGTTCCCACTCTGCCAGATGCGCAGACCGTCACATCCGTGACCCACCACACCGATCGCTTATTCAGCTTTCGTGTGACCCGCCCTGCGTCATTGCGGTTTCGGTCTGGTGAGTTTGTGATGATCGGCCTGATGGGTGAACCCCACCCTGAGACAGGCAAGCAAAAGCCACTCTTGCGCGCCTATTCAATCGCGTCCCCGTCGTGGGATGAGGAATTGGAATTCTATTCTATCAAGGTCCCAGACGGCCCGCTTACATCGCGTTTGCAGCACATTCAGGTCGGCGACGAGATTATTTTGCGGCCCAAACCTGTCGGCACGCTGGTGCATGATGCCCTGCTGCCTGGAAAACGGTTGTATTTCTTTTCTACCGGCACAGGTTTTGCACCCTTCGCGTCCTTGCTCCGCGAACCTGACACCTATGCGAAATACGACGAAGTCATCGTTACGCACACCTGCCGCGATGTCGACGAGCTGACATATGGCCGTGATTTGATCGCGAACATCAAGCAAGACGAGATGATGATCGAACTGCTTGGTGCAGATAACTTGGCCAAGATCCGATACTATCCGACCACAACCCGCGAACAGAGCCCCAAGATGGGCCGCATCACCACGTTGATCGAAAACGGCGAACTGTTCCGCGATCTCGGCATTGCGCCGCTTGATCCCGCGACGGACCGTGCGATGGTGTGCGGTAGCCTTGCGTTCAACCTTGATATCAAGGCGCTGATGGAAAAAGCGGGTCTGCACGAAGGTGCCAATTCCGAGCCAGGCCAGTTTGTTATCGAAAAGGCATTTGTGGGTTAACTCTTGCTGATCACGCATAAAAAAGGGGCCGCGTCACAACTGACGCGGCCCCTTTTTCGTTTCGTGAAGGCGGTGGGGTTACTGACCCAGCGCTTCTTGCAGACGTGTCAACGTTGCTTCCAGCAAGGCTGGATTATCTTTGATGGCGTTTACAGCGCCAGACAGGACTGTTTTCTGCACATCGGAAAGATCAGAGTTCGTGATCATCTCCATCACCTTGTCAGCGTCAAAACCTTCTGCTGTCAGTAGATCAGCGGTGCCTTCATCAGCTGCGACAGCTTCAGCAGCAGCGGCCTCTTCGGCGGCAGTTGCAGCAGCGGCTTCAGCAGCGGCGGCTTCTTCTTCAGCAGCGGTCACGGCAGCAGCAGCTTCTTCGGCAACGGCAGCAGCGCCTGCTTCAGCGGTCGCAGCGGCTTCTTCAGCAGCGGCAGTCGCAGCAGCAGCGGCTTCTTCTGTAGCGGCAGTTGCGGCGGCGGCTTCTTCCTGTGCGGCATCAACAGCAGCAGCGGCCTCTGCCTCAGCAGCAGCGGCAGCTTCTTCAGCGGCAGCAGTTGCGGCGGCGGCTTCTTCCTGTGCGGCAACAGCAGCAGCAGCGGCCTCTGCCTCAGCAGCAGCAGCGGCTTCTTCAGCGGCGGCAGTTGCATCGTCAGCCATGTCAGCTGCGTCGCCAGCAATTTCGGTTGCTGCCCCAGTCAGCGAACTGACAGCCTCAGCCGGTGTTTTACCGTTTGCTGCATATTGGTAGCCAAAAAAGCCGAGAATCGCAGCTGCGATCAAAATAACAATTGCTCTCATTGGTCATGTCCTTTTCAAATGAGTCTCATGACGGCCCCCATTGAGCCTTGCGCGTGCTATGTCAGAACTCATTGTAAAGGGAAAGAACCTGTTTGCGGGGAAATTTGAGCCAGTAGGCGCTTTTTTGCGGGTTGAAGCCGCCGCCCAGCGCGTCTAGTTTAAGACTTCATATTGAAAACGACAAAAGGATAAAGACCATAGGACGCAGACCCCATAACGCGCCACCACAGCGCGACACCGGACCCCGCATTAACGAACGCATTCGTGGGTCCGACATTCGCCTTATCGGGGCGGAAGGCGAAAATGAAGGCGTTGTGACGCCTGAACGCGCAATGGAATTGGCTGAAATCGCAGGGCTCGACCTTGTTGAAATCTCGCCAAATGCCAGCCCGCCTGTCTGCAAGATTATGGACTACGGTAAGTTCAAATACGAGACTCAGAAAAAAGAAGCTGAGGCCCGTAAGAAACAAAAGATTATTGAAATCAAAGAAGTTAAGTTCCGTCCAAACACGGATAACAACGACTATGATGTCAAAATGCGCAATGTTTTCAAGTTTTTGGAAAACGGCGACAAGGTGAAAATCACGCTGCGCTTCCGTGGCCGTGAAATGGCACACCAAGATTTAGGCCGTCAGTTGCTTGAACGCGTCGCTGCCGACACAACTGATCATGGCAAGGTCGAAAACTTCCCGAAAATGGAAGGCCGTCAAATGGTCATGCTGATCGGGCCGCTCGCGAAGTAGATCAACCCGATAAACGATTAAAAAGCCCTCTGCATTTATATGCTGGGGGCTTTTTTATGGGCGAATGTCCACCTCGAGCCCATTGGGGCTACTGCCAATGGCACCAATGGATACTCATATCTCTACGACTGCAATTCTCCATGATATGCCTTCTATCGGATCTGTATCATCTCCAAGTCGCTTATCTTCAGTAAGCTGCGCGATCAATTTGAGCCCAAGGGAAAATGATTGAATCGGGTCGACACCATAGACTTTCTTCTCCTCCAAGAAGCCATTTACAGAAACTACGGAGTAGAAATCCCCGTCACCACCTTGGCTTCCGTCAGAGCTAATCATTGCTTCGACGCCATTATCGGAGACGACTCGGAACTTTATCGGTTCCGCCTCTCATCCTTCGATGCTTTTTTGAATAATGGCAGCATTCAGAGACATTGTCAGGCGCTCTGTCAATGTCGCGTTGTCCGCGTTGCATGCACTCAATTGCACGCAACCGAACAACCGCACCCTGAAAACAATTGTTCCCCCCCCAGCAACGGACTATGTCTTTGCATAACACGTACAAAAGGATGCCCACGATGAACAATGCTTCTGACACAATGGCTGGCTTTGGCCCTGACCTTGGTCCTTTTGATTGGGCTGACCCTATGCGCCTCGAGGATCAATTGTCCGAGGATGAGCGGATGCTGCGCGATGCCGCGGCTGCGTTTGCCCAAGATAAGCTGGCCCCTATCGTCACTGCCGCAAACCGTGAGGCCACAGTTGACCCTTCGGTATTTACCCAGATGGGTGAAGTTGGCCTGTTGGGGCTTACCGTTCCCGAAGAATACGGCGGGCTTGGTGCATCTTATGTGACCTACGGCCTTGTGGCCCGCGAAGTTGAACGCATCGATTCCGGGTATCGGTCTATGATGTCCGTACAGTCGTCGTTGGTGATGTATCCTATTCATGCCTACGGGTCCGAGGCCCAGCGCATTAAGTATTTGCCTGGTCTTGCGGCTGGCAGCTTGATCGGGTGTTTTGGCCTGACGGAACCTGATGCGGGCTCTGACCCTTCAGGGATGAAGACCGTGGCGCGCAAGACCGCCACCGGGTACAGCCTCACTGGATCCAAGATGTGGATATCGAACGCCCCTATCGCGGATGTATTTGTGATATGGGCCAAGTCCGAAGACCATGGCGGCAAAATCCGTGGCTTTATCTTGGAAAAAGGCATGACGGGTCTGTCTGCCCCCAAGATTGGTGGCAAGCTGTCCCTACGTGCATCTGTGACCGGCGAGATCGTTATGGACAACGTGCAGGTCGGCGAGGATGCGCTTCTTCCGGGTGTACAGGGCCTTAAGGGACCGTTCGGGTGCCTGAACCGTGCGCGCTATGGAATCTCTTGGGGTGTTATGGGGGCTGCAGAGGCATGTTGGCACGCGGCGCGCAGCTACGGGCTTGACCGTAAGCAGTTCGGCAAGCCATTGGCCCAGACACAGCTATTCCAGAAAAAGCTGGCAGATATGCAGACTGACATCACCTTGGGCCTTCAGGGGTCGTTACAGGTGGGCCGCCTCATGGATCAGGGCAAAGCTGCCCCAGAGATGATTTCGATGATGAAGCGTAGCAACTGTGGCAAGGCGCTTGATATCGCCCGCATGGCGCGTGACATGCACGGTGGCAACGGCATTTCAGAGGATTTCCACGTGATGCGCCATATGGTGAACCTAGAGACAGTGAACACTTATGAAGGCACACATGACGTACACGCATTGATCCTTGGACGTGCTCAAACGGGCCTTCAAGCGTTCTTTTGACCTGCATTTACCTAGAAACGGGCCTACACATTGCCCATTTTTGACACAAATGACTGCCAAAGACTGTGAAAGAGTAACCGGAAAATCCGGATCGGAGAGCAGTAATGAAAGATATGCGCCTAGATTTTGAGGCCGAGCTGAACGGCTTGGACGCAGACGATTGGTTTGACCGCGTGGACGCAATTAGCGACGAACACGGGTATTTTGAACCTTTGGGCGACAACCATGTCGCAGCATTTCTGGACGCGGGACCAAATCTTATGGTCACATTTGAAGATGCGGAATACATCCGCAAGTTCAACGATGGTTCTGCCCCGCGCGGATTTGGCTATGCCCAGCGCGACGGGTGGTCACATCTTGCGATCATCGCCAAATCAGAAAGCTGGTTCCGCGATCCTGCTATCTATCGGTATTTTGACCGGTTGATTGACGACGGGTTCTTTGAAGACTTTGACAACGTGCTGTTCTACGGCACACATGGCGGTGCCTATGCGGCAGCGGCTTATAGCGTTGCGGCCCCAGGGTGCAATGTGCTGGCCATACGCCCACAAGCAACGCTTGATCCACGCGTTGCGGGTTGGGATACCCGGTATATCCAACAGCGGCGGCATGATTTTACCAACCGGTTTGGTTACGCCCCTGATATGATTGATGCGGTTAACCACGCGTATATCGCGTTTGATCCGCTTCAGCGCTTTGATGCGATGCATGCTGGTATGTTCACACGGTCCAATGTGACTGCATTGCGCTGCACAGGCTTGGGCAACCGGCTTGATCTGACGCTTGACGCAATGGAAGTCCACGACGACCTGATCAAAGGCGCGATGTTCAAAACGCTTGATCTGGATACGTTCAACAAAGCGATGCGCAAACGGCGGGACAACCCTACCTACCTCCGCAACCTGTATACCTCTATGATCAAGACGGGGCACCCAAAGCTGGCAGCAAACGTCTGCGCCTTTGTCTTGCGGTCTGACGATGACTCATTCTTTGCACGCAAATTGGAAGAACTCATATCCCAAGGGCATGAGCCAAGCACACCATTGGCTGTATCCGCCGCCTAGCCTGCGTCCCTATCAACAAAAAAAGGCCGCCCTTGCATCAGCAACGGGCGGCCTTTTTCGCAATATGGAATCAGCTTACAGGTGATAAACATCGCGAAACACGTAGCGCACGATGTCTTCGCGTAGCACGCCAAATTCTGCCAACTGCTTGTCTGACATTGTGTGTAGCCGCTGAACTTGATCTTGGCGGCTGTTCGCGTCCATTACAGCGGCAAAGAACCCACCGATGACGCCCAAGGCGGTTTTCAAGAACGATGGTCGGGTTACTGAAAAATCGGATATCGATAGAAAGGCCATTGCAGGGCTCCTGATAGGAATTGCGTTTGTTACAAAGAACATAACGCATATGCTGCGCCGCAGAACCCTAGTTCTCTGCAACGCCGCATTGCACCGCATGCATGGCGATTAGCTGTCTTTTCGCGCATCCATGGCTGCGCGGGCTGCTGCAACCAGACGCGTCGCGAAATAACCAAGTGCGCCGCCTAAAATCATCCAGAACGCAGAACCGCTGTCCAGCAATGACCCGATAACGCCCGCAGCCAACATGGCCACGATGAACGCAATCAGGCGCGTCTCGGATGCTTCCAACGTGATGTACTTTTCTGCGAAACGCGCCAAGGGGCGCGCGATAGGGGCTTCGAGTTGCGGGGTCGCAAACCCTGCGATTGCGGCTACGATAAATCCAAGCATGGGTATTCTCCGGTCATTAAATTGGTCTGAACCTTATATCACTGGGGTTTATATCATTAACAAGGATGAACATTCGACATCTAGTCACCGCCACTGCAAACGTGTAATCCCAGCAACATGACTGATAAAAACATGACATCCCTGACGATCCGCCGCCCTGACGACTGGCATTTGCACCTGCGCGACGGCGCCATGTTGCAGGCCGTGCTGCCGGAAACCGCCCGCCACTTTGGCCGCGCGATCATCATGCCCAACTTGGTGCCGCCCGTTGTGACCGCCGCACAGGCCGTGGATTACCGTGAACGGATCATGGCCGCCCTGCCCGGCGACATGACATTTAAGCCGCTTATGACGCTCTACCTGACAGAAGAAACCGATCCCGATGATGTGGCCGCCGCCCATGCATCTGGCATCGCCACCGCCGTGAAGCTTTATCCTGCGGGTGCAACGACCAACTCCGCATCCGGTGTGCGCGACTTTGAAAAGGTCCGCCCCGTGCTGGAACGCATGGCTGATATTGGCATGCCGCTGTGTATCCACGGCGAAGTCACCGACGGTGATATCGACATCTTTGACCGCGAAGCTGTGTTCATCGACAAGGTTCTACGCCCCCTGCGCAAAAAGGTGCCCGATCTCCGTATCATCATGGAGCATGTCACCACCCAAGACGCTGTGGATTACGTCCGTGACACTCACAAAAACTTGGCAGCGACCATCACGACCCACCACCTGATCATCAACCGCAACCACATCCTTGTGGGCGGGATAAAACCGCATTTCTACTGCCTGCCCGTGGCAAAACGCGAAGGTCACCGCATCGCCCTCGTGCAAGCTGCCGTATCGGGCGACAAACGGTTCTTCCTTGGGACAGACAGTGCGCCGCACACCGATCCGCTGAAATTGCAGGCTTGTGGCTGTGCGGGCATCTTTACTGCGCCCAACACCATGTCGTGCCTCGCAGAAGTGTTTAACGCGGCAGGCGCGCTGCCTAAGCTAGAAGCCTTTGCATCGCTCAACGGTCCGCGCTTCTATGGGCTCGCCCCGAATGAGGCAACGATCACTCTGACCAAAGGCGATCCCGTCGCCTACCCCACCCATATTGACACACCAGATGGCCCGGTGACCGTGTTTGACCCCGGTTTTGACCTGCATTGGTCCGTGACTTCCAATTAACGAAAGCTGTCCTCGCTATGATCCCATCCTCTTTTCCCGCCAAAGACGAAATCGCCCGCCTGACAGCAGGTATGCTGCTTGAAATCGACGCGATCACGTTTGATGCGCGCGAACCGTTCACCCACTCATCCGGTAAAAAGGCGCCTACATATGTGGATTGCCGCAAGCTGATCTCTTATCCGCGTATCCGGTCGACGTTGATGGACTTCCTTTCTGTCACGACAATGCGTGAAGCGGGCTTTGAGGCATTCGACAACATCGCTGGCGGTGAAACCGCAGGCATCCCGTTTGGCGCACTTGTGGCCGAACGCCTGGCTCTGCCCATGACCTACGTGCGCAAAAAGCCAAAAGGGTATGGCCGTAACGCCCGCATCGAAGGCGTGATGACCGAAGGGCAACGCGTGCTGCTTGTAGAAGACCTGACCACCGACGGTGGGTCCAAGCTGTCGTTTGTTGATGCGATCCGCGAAACCGGTGCGACCTGCAACGCCACCGCCGTGATCTTTTATTACGGTATCTTTGAAGGCGTTGAAGAAACGCTGGCCAACCACGGCGTGCAATTGATCCACCTGTGCACATGGTGGGATGTTCTTGCAGAGGCCAAGGCACGCGGCTCCTACGATTCTGAGACATTGGACGCAGTAGAGGCCTATTTACGCGATCCTGCGGGCTGGTCCGCAGCCCACGCCGACTAAGACCACGCAAATAATTGCCGATGAGCCCGCAGGTTTTCCAATCTGCGGGCTTTATTTTGCGGTATGTGCTGCGAATAGCCCCAAGATGTGCTATGCAGCGTCTTATCCACAGAAAGATACAATTTGCTGCCACGTGCGAAGGTTTGTATGACCAATCCGTGGACGATGGGATGAACTGATGAACGAAGTTGCGACATTTAATGCGACGGGTGTGGCTGAAGCCGCGCTTGAGACAATGCCAAATTCCATCGAGGCCGAGCAGCAGTTGCTGGGTGCGATCCTGACAAACAACGACATCTTTGACCGCATTGCGTCCGTTGTTGGCCCCCAGCATTTCTATGACCCTGTACATGCGCGCATTTTCGAGACTGCTGCCAGCCGGATCGCGAAAAACGCCCTTGCCAGCCCCGTGACGCTGAAAACATTCCTCGAAGACGACGAAGGCCTGAAAGAACTCGGCGGTCCCGCCTATCTTGCCCGCCTTGCGGGGTCTGCCATTTCGGCATTCGCCGCCCGTGACTATGCGCAGATGATCTATGATCTCGCTGTACGTCGCGAGCTGATCCAAGTCGGTCAATCCATCGCCGCAAAGGCGAAAAAGGTTGATGTGACATCAGAGCCGCGCGAACAAATCGTGGAAGCCGAACAAGAACTTTACCGTCTAGCAGAACAAGGCTCGTCCGAGACAGGTTTCCAGTCCTTCCTTAAGGCCGTGACCGAAGCCGTAAACGTAACCAACGCCGCCTATCAGCGTGATGGCGGTTTGTCGGGTATCTCGACTGGCCTGGTGGATCTGGACAAGAAATTGGGCGGTTTACATAAATCCGACCTTTTGATCCTTGCTGGCCGTCCATCAATGGGGAAAACGTCGCTGGCTACCAACATCGCCTACAACGTCGCCAAGGCCTACCGCAAAGGTGCGCTTCCCGATGGGTCTGAGGGCGCGGTAAACGGTGGTGTCGTGGGCTTCTATAGCCTCGAGATGTCAGCCGAACAGCTTGCTGCGCGGATCTTGTCGGAAGCCTCAGAAATTGATTCGCACAAAATTCGGTCGGGCGACATGACCGAGGTCGAATTCCGGCGCTTTGTCGATGCCGCCAAAAGCCTGGAGGCCTGTCCGCTGTTCATCGACGACACGCCTGCCCTGCCTATTTCGCAATTGGCAGCCCGTGCCCGCCGCCTCAAACGAACCCACGGGCTTGATTTGCTGGTTATCGATTACTTGCAGCTTGTGCGTGGCACAGGCAGATCAGAAAACCGCGTGAACGAAATCACCGAGATCACGATGGGTCTTAAGGCGATTGCCAAGGAACTTCAGATTCCTGTGGTCGCCCTGTCACAGTTATCGCGTCAGGTGGAAAACCGCGAAGACAAGCGACCACAACTGTCTGACTTGCGTGAATCTGGTTCGATCGAGCAAGATGCGGACGTCGTGATGTTCGTCTACCGTGAAGAATACTATGTTGAACGCGAACAGCCCGGTGATCACGAGATGGAAAAAATCGCTCTTTGGCAGGAGCGCATGGAAAACCTGCGTGGCAAAGCCGAGGTTGTGATTGGCAAGCAGCGGCACGGACCGATCGGCTCTGTTGGTCTGCAATTCGAAGGGCAGTTCACGCGCTTTAGTAACCTTGCACAGCCATGGCAAGGCACCGCCAGCGAAGAATATTAAGCGCTGCCGGGGCCGCAAAAACGCAATCTCGATCAAATGCGTGCGTGCGCCAGCCAGCCCCAGCCAAACGGGCACCGATCACGCGGCATATCCAACTGCCTTATCGCTTTTCGGAGAATATGCATCGCTGTCTTCGAAAATTGGCGGAACATTTGCGCGAAATTCCGTAAAATTAAAGCGAGAATGCTCCATCAACGGTTTCTGCTGCGCTCTTGCTCTTGCCGCAAAGCCACTGTGCTGCCAAAAGAGCCCTCATGAGCACTGGACACATCACAATCGACCTCGACGCCATTATCGCAAACTGGCGGGCCTTGGATAAAATGACCTCCGTGGAAACGGCGGCTGTTGTCAAAGCAGACGGATACGGCCTTGGGGCCGCGACCGTGGCAAAGGCACTGGCAAAAGCAGGCGCACGTCGCTTTTTTGTCGCCGTCGCCGAAGAAGGCGCTGCCGTGCGTGGTGCCCTTGGTCCCGGCCCAGAGGTGTCGGTACTTTCCGGCCACATGCGCGGCGACACCGACACCATTGGTGATCTTGGCCTGACGCCGATCTTGAATTCGCTTGAACAAGTGACCCGCCATTTTGACGCCCTGCCCGGCCATCCGTTTGGAATCCAGCTTGATACGGGCATGAACCGGCTTGGTATGGAATGGGATGAATGGGCCGCCATCGCCGAAATCGCATTGGCGCAGCGACCATCGGTCGTCATGTCCCATCTGGCCTGTTCTGATGAGGCTGATCATCCGATGAATGCATATCAGCTCGACGTGTTCCACAAAATGACCGACGGGATCACCGTGCCACGGTCGCTTGCGGCCACGGGCGGGATTTTGCTGGGAAAGGACTATCACTTTGATATGTGCCGTCCCGGTATCGGGCTTTATGGTGGGCTGCCTTTTGCGCAGGCTCGCCCTGTCGTGCAAATGGACCTGCCTGTTGTGCAAATCCGGCACTTGGACGCGGGCGAAGTCGTGGGATACGCCAATAGCTGGCAAGCATCGCGGCCAAGCCGGATCGCGACCCTATCTGCGGGCTATGCGGACGGCCTGATCCGGTCAATGTCGGACAAAGCCACGCTGTTTTACGGCAACGAGCCGGTTCCATTAATTGGCCGTGTTTCAATGGACCTGCTGACCGTGGATGTGACCGACCTCAAAGAAGATCCGCACGCGTTGACCCTGCTTGGGGCGCAGCAAACGGTGGATCAACTGGCAGATGTATCAGGCACGATCGGCTACGAAATCCTGACATCACTCGGCGGCCGCTATACCCGCCGAACACGCGGCGGATGATTCGCCTGCTGGCGATGATCGGGGCTGCGACCCTTGGCGGCTTTGCTGCTGTCGGTCGGATTGCTTTGTTCATGGCCAGCACGCTACGCCATCTGGTTACGCAGCCGTTTTACGGGCGCGAGTTTGGTAAGGCATTATTCCAAATCGGGTTCCTATCACTGCCAGTTGTTGGGCTTACAGCCCTTTTCACCGGCGGCGCGCTTGCACTGCAAATCTATTCAGGGGGCGCGCGTTTCTCAGCCGAAGCTGTCGTGCCGCAGATCGTCGCCATTGGCATGGTACGCGAACTGGGACCGGTCCTTGTCGGGCTCATGATTGCAGCCCGCGTCACGTCATCCATTGCCGCCGAAATCGCGACGATGAAGGTGACGGAACAAATCGACGCGCTGGTCACTCTGTCGACACACCCGATGAAATACCTCACAGTGCCGCGTGTTTTAGCGGCGACGCTCGTCATGCCCGCCCTCGTCGGCGTAGGCGACATTATCGGTATTTTTGGCGGCTATATCGTCGGCACAGAACGTCTGGGCTTTAACGCGGCATCGTATTTACAGAACACCGTCGATTTTCTAGAACAGCGCGACATCGTATCGTCGCTGGTCAAAGGGGCGGTATTTGGCTTTATTGCCGCATTGATGGGCTGCTATTACGGCATGACAGCAGGACGCGGGGCCAGCGGTGTTGGGGCGGCGACCAAGGGGGCCGTTGTTGCGGCGGCAGTTTTGATCCTTGCGGCCAATCTGATCCTGACAGAGGCGTTCTTTTCAATATGATCACACTTTCAGGCCTCCATAAAACATTCGAAAACAACGCGGTATTGCGCGGCGTTGATCTGCATATCGGCAAAGGCCAATCGCTTGTTGTAATTGGCGGGTCCGGCACCGGAAAATCGGTTCTGATCAAATGCATCTTAGGACTGATGACACCTGATGCGGGCCAGATCGTCGTTGACGGCCAAAATATCACCCAAAATGGCCACGCCAAATTGTTGCACCGATTTGGGATGCTGTTCCAAGGGGCAGCACTCTTTGATAGCCTGCCCGTGTGGGAAAACGTCTGCTTTCGGATGCTTCGGTCCGGTCAGTCACGCGCCGATCTGCGCGATGTGGCGGCTGATAAACTGCGCCGTGTAGGCCTTGAGCCAGACGTCGCTGATAAATTTCCAGCCGAGCTTTCCGGTGGTATGCAAAAACGGGTGGGCCTTGCACGGGCCATCGCTGCTGATCCCGAAATCATCTTTTTCGATGAGCCCACCACCGGTCTTGACCCAATCATGGCGGGCGTCATCAACGATCTGATCCGTGAAATTACGACAGAAATGGGCGCAACCGCGATCACCATCACACATGATATGTCCTCGGTCCACGCCATCGCAGATCAGGTTGCCATGCTGCATGACGGTGTTGTTCAATGGCACGGAAACGTTGCCGCACTTGCGCAGACAGATGATGCCCATGTGCGGCAATTCATAACCGGAAGTGCGACTGGACCAATACCAACCCTGCGTTAACTTTTTCACAAAGACTGGCGACCCAATGATAAAAAACGGCCTGCGGGCGGCCAATCTGGCCCTGCTGTTTCTCTTTCCCATTGCATGGTTTGCGCCATTGATGCGCGCAGGTCTTTTGCCGCTCTTTGGCCTGTCCGAAATCAGCGTGGTCACTGGACTGCAAAGCCTTTGGGGCAGCGACATCGCCCTCGCGTTGCTGGTCACGGCATTTGCGCTTTTTGCGCCCTACTTGAAAACAATCGGCCTTGCCTTGCTGCATTTCAATCTTGCCAGCCCCAAACTGCTGCCCGCCCTATCTTGGATAGGTAAATTAGCCATGGCAGACGTATTCCTTATCGCGCTTTACATTGTGGTTTCCAAAGGGGTCGGCATCGGCAAGATCGAGACGATGTGGGGCCTATATCTTTTCACCGCCTGCATCCTCGCATCGATCCTGATTTCAGCCCTGACCCCGCGCTTTTTCCGAGCCTAAATATGTCCGCCGGAGGCTCCTGCGATTTGCCCCATAGACAGAGCATGGTAAATGGGGCAAAACGGGAACATGGCAAAACAACCAATCTTCACCTGCAATGAATGTGGCGCGTCCCAAACCAAATGGGGTGGGCAATGCGACGCCTGTCAGGCGTGGAACACAATTGTTGAGGGCAAGCCGCTTGGCTCTGGCCCCGCCAAGAAATCCTTGGGCGGTATGCGCGGCAAGAAAATCCCGCTCACCGATCTGGCCAGCCAAGAACCACCGCCCCCACGCACCCTTGTTGGCGTGGGCGAACTTGACCGCGTTCTTGGTGGAGGTCTTGTGCAAGGGTCGGCCCTGCTGGTTGGCGGCGATCCCGGTATTGGCAAATCCACCCTTATGCTACAGGCCGCAGCACGGTTTGCGCGCAATGGGCTCAAAGTCATCTACATCTCTGGCGAGGAATCTGCGTCACAGGTGCAAATGCGCGCACAACGTTTGGGCCTAACAGAAAGCCCCGTCAAACTCGCGTCCGAGACAAACCTCCGCGACATTTTGACCACGCTGGAGGCCGAAAAACCCGACCTCGCGATCATCGATTCTATTCAAACCATGTGGGCGGACAATGTCGACAGCGCACCGGGGTCCGTGTCCCAAGTCCGCTCGTCCGCCCACGAACTGACAACATTCGCAAAACAGCGCAACATGGCCGTCATCATGGTGGGCCACGTCACCAAAGACGGAACCATCGCCGGTCCGCGTGTTGTCGAACACATGGTCGATACGGTGCTGTATTTTGAAGGCGACCGCGGCCACCAATTCCGCATCCTGCGCTCGGTCAAAAACCGTTTTGGTCCGGCAGACGAGATTGGCGTATTTGAAATGACCGGTAAAGGGCTGGCAGAGGTCAAAAATCCCTCTGCCCTGTTCCTGTCAGACCGCGGCAAACCAGCCCCCGGATCAGCCGTGTTTGCAGGCATCGAAGGGACCCGTCCGATCTTGGGCGAAATTCAAGCGCTCGTATCACCGTCCGCGCAACCCAATGCCAAACGGTCAGTTGTCGGATTGGACAGCGGACGGCTTGGCATGATCCTCGCGGTCCTCGAATCGCGCTGCGGCGTGCCGTTTACGGGGCTTGATGTGTACCTCAATGTCGCCGGAGGCATGCGGATCACCGATCCTGGTGCCGATTTAGCCATCGCAGCTGCACTTGTTTCTGCGCGTGAAGATGCCCCTTTACCTGCTGAAGTGGTGATTTTTGGCGAAATTAGCCTTTCTGGGGCGCTTCGTCCGGTGGTGCAGACCGAAAATAGATTGAAAGAAGCGCAAAAACTTGGTTTTACGTCTGCAATTACGCCGCAACAGACTAAGAAGGTTGCAGTGGCGGGGCTAGAAATGCGGGAAACCAGCGATCTGGCCACGTTTGTTACGCAAGTATTCGGGGACCGTGGCCCCGTCTAAGAGCAAATAAAGGGTGACGGACATGGAAGGTTTCACAATTGTCGACGGGGTCGTAGCCCTCGTGATTATTGTTTCAGCGCTATTGGCATACAGCCGCGGATTCGTCCGCGAGGCGATGGCCATTGCAGGCTGGATCGGGGCGACCATTCTGGCGTTCATCTTTGCAGACACAATCCAACCGCTGGTCCGGCAAATCCCCGTCATCGGTGATTTTATCGGGGACAGTTGTGAATTATCGATTATCGCCTCGTTTGCAGCCGTGTTCGCAATCGCACTGGTCGTCGTGTCGATATTTACACCGCTCTTTGCCAGCCTCGTCCAACGCTCCGCGCTTGGTGGATTGGATCAAGGGTTTGGTTTCCTGTTTGGCGTCGCACGCGGCGTTCTTTTGGTGGCCGTCGCATTCTTCGTCTACCAAACAGTCCTGTCCACGCAGCAGATCGACATGGTTGAAAACAGCCGCTCTGCCACAGTGTTCGGCAAAATGACGGGCCAAATCGGTGAACGAGATCCAGAAGCCGCCTTGGGCTGGATCACCACCCAATACGAACAGCTTGTTGGTAACTGCGGTACGCCGGAGTAAAGCAAATTCAAAAAGGTCCCCCGTCAAATTGGCGCGGGGCCTTTTTTCTACGCAGTCGTGACATGTCTCGCACAAGCGACTATGACACCCATATAACCGCAACTCGACACGGAGCAGCTCGCCTTGTCCCATGACTTCCCCCCCGCCCATCCCTTTGACGATGATAAACTGCGGGAGGAATGTGGCGTCTTTGGCGTTGTCGGCGTTGCCGACGCATCCAACTTCGTAGCCCTCGGCCTGCACGCCCTTCAGCACCGAGGCCAAGAAGCAGGCGGCATCGTCACCCACGACTTTGAAACCGGCTTTAACCAACAGCGCCGCATGGGGCTAGTGCGTGACAACTTTACCTCACCCAACATGATGGCTTCACTGCCCGGTCCCATTGGCATCGGTCACGTCCGGTATTCAACCGCTGGCTCAAAAGGTCAAACGGCGATGCGCGATGTGCAGCCGTTCTTTGGCGAGTTCTCCATGGGCGGTGCTGCCATCGCGCACAACGGCAACATCACCAACGCAGACGCATTACGCCGCGAACTGATTGAACGCGGATCGATCTTTCAGTCCTCATCAGACAGTGAATGCATCATCCACCTGATGGCGCGCTCAATGGGCCAAAACATTCCCGACCGTATGGAAGAAGCCCTGCGCAAAGTCGAAGGCGCGTTTTCCATCGTCGCGATGACCCGCACAAAGATTATCGGCTGCCGCGACCCATTAGGCGTGCGCCCCTTGGTGCTTGGTAAGATCGGTGACGGTTGGGCGCTGGCGTCTGAAACCTGCGCACTTGATATCATCGGTGCCGAATTCGTTCGCGAGATTGCACCCGGTGAAATGGTTGTGATCTCCGAGGCAAACGGTGTCCAAAGCCACTTCCCGTTCCGCCCTGCGAAGTCGCGATTCTGCATCTTTGAAAACGTCTACTTTTCACGGCCCGACAGCATCCTTGGTGGTCGCTCGGTCTATGAAACCCGCGAAAATATCGGCCGTGAATTGGCGAAAGAAGCCCCGGTTGATGCTGACCTCGTCTGCCCTGTTCCAGACAGTGGCACACCTGCAGCGATTGGCTATTCGCTCGAATCCGGCATTCCTTATGCAATGGGCATCATCCGCAACCAATACATGGGCCGGACATTCATCGAGCCGACAGAATCCATCCGCAACATGGGTGTGCGCCTGAAGCTCAACGTCAATCGGGCGCTCGTCAAAGGCAAACGCATCATTTTGGTCGACGACAGTGTTGTGCGCGGCACGACCAGCCGCAAGATCAAGGAAATGATCCTTGATGCGGGCGCCGCCGAAGTCCACTTTCGCATCGCGTCCCCACCGACCGCATGGCCCTGCTTTTACGGTGTCGACACGCCGGACCGTGACAAACTGCTCGCGGCCAACATGACCGCAGACCAGATGCGCGACCATCTGGGCGTCGATAGCCTCAAGTTCATCTCGCTCGACGGGCTTTATCGCGCGTCTGGCGAACCGAACGGACGCGACACCAAATCTCCTGCGTTTTGTGACGCGTGTTTCTCGGGCGAATACCCCGTCAAACCAACCGACATGATCGCCAAAGGGTTCAAACCCAAAGTACCGGCTGAATAAGATGACGAAAACTGCATTGATCACAGGCGCATCGCGCGGCCTAGGTGCGGCTATGGCGCGCCAACTGGCAGCCACGCATCACATCATCGCCGTGGGCAAAACCACGGGTGCGCTCGAAGAGCTAGACGATGCGATCCAATCCGCAGGTGGTCAAGCCACGCTTGCACCGATGGACATCACCGTTGACGCCGCCATGCAGCAGCTATGTCGGTCGATCTTTGACCGTTGGGGCAAGCTTGATCTGTGGATCCACACAGCCGTGCACGCCGCTCCCTTGGCCCCCGCTGGCCACATCGGCCCCAAGGACCTGTCCAAATCCATCGACGTGAATATCACCGCCACTGCGCGGTTGATCGGCTATGTCGGCCCCCTGCTTGGTCAAGTTGGGCACGCGGTATTTATGGACGACCCGCAGGCTGGCAAGCAATTCTTTGGCGCCTACGGGGCCACCAAAGCCGCTCAAACGGCCCTTGCCCAGTCTTGGGCTGCGGAAAGCCAGAACACAGGCCCACATATCCACATTGTCACGCCAAACCCAATGCCAACAGCCACACGCGCACGGTTTTACCCGGGCGAAGACCGCAGTCCCTTGGCAAGCCCTACTGACGAGGCCACGCGCCTTCTTAGTAGCTTGCCCATTTAAGGAAGCCCCATGAGCGCCTCTGACGAAATCACAGCTTTACTGGCTGCCGCCCGCGTAAATGCGGTTGATCTGACCAAACCGGTCCCCGAAATCGAAGCCGAAATTTTCGACCTTGTCTCTACCTTTGAGGCACGCTTGCAGCACCACTTCAAGCGCGGTCCATTCTTTAAGAAGCTGCGTGCCCTGCTGATTGAAAACGGCAACACGACTTTGGCAGACAGTGTTCATCACTATGCACTGGCGGTGAATGTCCTGAAACACGGCACTGGCGTAAGCTACCGAGAGCTGAAATCAGCGGGCAATCTGCCTTTCAAACTGCATATTCCAGCCGGCAACATTCGCCTTATCGACGTGGCAAAAGGCGGATTTTATCTGGGGCTCGTCGACACGCTTGATCAGGCCCATGCATTTTTAATCAGCCGTTAAATTTCACAGCCATGTGCTTGCCCCAACTTCATGTCCGCATTAGGGGTTATCGGGTTAGCAAAAGGCAGCCATCATGCGCATTCTGATCACCAATGACGACGGCATCAATGCTCCGGGTCTCAAAACGCTCCATGCGATCGCGACCCAGATTGCAGGACCGCAAGGCGAGGTTTGGACGGTTGCACCTGCGTTTGAACAATCCGGTGTTGCGCATTGCATCAGCTACACGCACCCGACGATGCTGGCGCAGCTGGGTAACAAGCGGTTTGCCGCCGAAGGATCGCCGGCCGATTGCGTGCTCGCGGGCCTGTACGAAGTGATGAAAGACACGCCCCCTGATCTGGTTTTGTCCGGCATCAATCGGGGCAACAATGCCGCTGAAAACACGCTATATTCCGGGACTATTGGGGCCGTGATCGAAGCCGCGTTGCAAGGTATCCCTGCTATCGCCATGTCGCAGTTCTTTGGCCCGGACAATAAAGACCTTGATGACCCGTTCGAGGCTGCAGCCCAACATGGTGCGGCAACTGTGCGCGCACTTTTGGACAAAGGCATCTGGACCAATGACGTCTATACGCTGTTCTATAATGTGAATTTCCCGCCCTGCGCTGCGGCTGATGTCAAAGGCATGGCCGTGACCTCCCAAGGACGGCGCCCGGGTGTTAATTTCTCGGTTGAAACACAGACATCACCGACAGGGCGACAGTTCATGTGGGTGCGCGGCGGGGACCAACATGTGCCAACAGCAGCTGGCACAGACGCGCAGGCGAACCTTGACGGGTATACATCGATCACACCTATGCGGGCCGACCTTACAGCCCATGACATGGTCACCAAACTCCAAGGTTTATTGGGGTGAGCGTCTCTGCCGAAACCAAAATGCAGTTTCTCTATGCGCTGCGATCCAAGGGCGTCACTGACACAAAAGTGCTGACTGCGATGGAACGTGTCGACCGCGCGGTATTCGTCAAAGGTATCTTTGCAGAACGCGCCTATGAAGATATGCCGCTGCCCATTTCGTGCGGGCAGACGATCAGCCAGCCGTCCATCGTCGGGATCATGACCCAAGCACTAAAGGTGTCACCGCGCGACAAGGTTTTGGAAATTGGCACGGGGTCCGGCTATCAGGCCGCGATCCTGTCACACCTTGCGCGGCGGGTTTATACCGTGGATCGGTACCGCAGGCTCGTGACCCAAGCCCAAGCCATTTTCACGGCCCAGGACATCACAAATATCACGACCTTCACGGCCGATGGGAGTTACGGTTTTGCCGAACAGGCGCCGTTTGATAAAATCCTTCTGACCGCCGCCGCCGAAGACCCACCGGGGCCCCTGCTGCAGCAGTTGCGCGTCGGCGGAATCATGGTTTTGCCAGTTGGTCAGTCCGACACCGTGCAAAGCCTGATACGCGTCACACGGCTTGAGACCGGTTTTGATTACGAAGAGTTACGTCCCGTGCGTTTTGTGCCCTTGCTCGAAGGGCTTGGCGCAGACTAAAAAGACACCAAATGCGGGCAGAACACGGGGATAAACCGCGTGCGCCCCGATCGAGGAGACACGCAGATGACCATGACACGGGTTTTGATGACAACAGCCGCTTTTGGGCTGATGGCCGCATGTGACACGCCACTTGATTTCGACCTGCGTGATCTGGCAAAAGGGTTTGATACCTCCAAGTCCGTTGAAAATTTGCCCGTACGGCCCCGTGCCGATGATCGCGGCGTGATCTCTTATCCGAACTACCAAGTTGTCGTTGCGCAAAAAGATGACACGATGATCAGTATTGCCGCCCGTCTGGGCCTAAGCGCATCCGAGCTTGCTAGATTTAACGGAATTGGACCTGATGTGGCCTTGCGGCGCGGTGAACTTGTCGCCTTGCCGCAACGGGTGACCGAGCCGTCGCCAGCAACGGGTGCCGCGCAAACCGGTCCGATCCGACCATCGCCTGTTGATGTCACGGCGATTGCAACCACAGCACTTGATCGGGCGGGCCCACAAGCCACAACATCGGCCCCAATGAATGTAACAGTCCCAACTGCACAAACAGGCACCGAGCCCGTCCGGCACAAGGTGATCCGCGGTGAAACCGTATTTTCGATCTCGCGGCTTTACAATGTCCCGGTGCGCGCTGTCGCTGAATGGAACGGGCTTGGGCCCGAGCTGAACGTACGTGAGGGGCAATTCCTGTTGATCCCGCAAGCTGGCCAATCTGCACCAACAACAGCCCCCACAACACCAGCCGTGGCCCCTGCACCCGGTGCGGGCAGCGAAACACCTGTACCACCAAGCGCTGTCTTGCCGTTACCTGATGAAACGCCATCAGTGCCAGTGCCTGCAGCAGCGGTGCCCGACGCACCTGACTTGGGGGCGACAACATCGACACCTGCGCCGGCCGCTCGCACCGCGCGCTTGGCCTACCCGGTGCAAGGCAACATCATCCGCGCCTATGCGGCCGGTCGCAATGAAGGCATCGACATTGGTGTCCCCGCAGGTACGTCCGTGAAGGCGGCTGCTGCAGGGTCCGTCGCCGCCGTGACAACCGACACAAGCGGTGTCGCGATTGTCGTCCTCAAGCACGATGGCGGACTGTTGACAGTCTATACCAACCTTGACGGGCTTACTGTGGCCAAAGGCGCAAGCGTTAGCCGTGGTCAGATAATCGGGAAAGTCCGTGCAGGCGACCCAAGCTTCTTACATTTTGAAGTGCGGCGCGGTCTGACATCCGCTGATCCGGCAGAATTTTTACCGTAACGCACAGTCAACTGTCGGAGCCTCCGGCGGACATATTTAGGCTCGGAAAAAGCGGGCTAGCTGAGCTTCACGCCTTTGCGCCCAGCAAGATCGGTAAAGTACTGCCATGCCACGCGGCCTGATCTGCTGCCGCGTGTCATCTGCCATTCAATGGCCTCCGCGCGCAGCGTGGCATCGTCAATGATGACCCCATGCGCATCACAATAACCGCGGATCATCGTCAGGTATTCATCTTGATCACACGGATAAAAGCCCAGCCAAAGGCCAAAGCGGTCTGACAAAGACACCTTTTCCTCGACGGCCTCGCCTGCGCTGATTGCCGTGGCTTGTTCGTTTTCGATCATGTCGCGCGGCATCAGGTGGCGGCGGTTGGACGTGGCATACAAAACAACATTGTTGGGCCGCCCCTCAATGCCACCATCCAGAACAGCCTTCAGCGACTTGTAGTGCGCGTCGTCATTGCCAAACGAAAGGTCGTCGCAAAACATGACGAACCGTTCCGCACGGCCTCGCAGAAGGTTCAGGCAGCGACCAATGCTTGGCAGGTCTTCGCGTTGGACTTCTACCACCTTCAGGGCAGGTATATCGCTATTAACTTTGGCATGTACGGCTTTGACAAGACTAGATTTTCCCATACCCCGCGCACCCCACAAAAGCGCGTTGTTGGCAGGTAAGCCTTTGGCAAATTGAACTGTGTTTTTCATCAACGTATCACGGGCGCGGTCCACACCGACGAGCAGTCCAACATCAACGCGGTTTACTTGGGCAACCGGAACCAACCGATCAGGATCGGGGTGCCAGACGAACGCAGACGCCGCGTCGAAATCCGGCGCGGGCGCTGGTGCCGGGTTCATACGTTCCAGCGCCGCTGCGATCCGCCCCAGATCGGTCACAGATCAGGCTCTTCGTCGCCGTCCGCACCATCACCGTGGATGTCATCATCCCAAAGGCCATCTGCACGCAGCTTGGCTTCGCGTATACGTTCCACGCGAGCAACCAATTGGATTGACACCTCGTAAAGGCCATACACAACCACGAATAAGATCACCTGACTAATAACGTCCGGCGGGGTCGCCAGCGCAGCCACAATCAAGATCGCAACCATCGCATATTTGCGTGTGCCGCGCAGACCGCGCGCAGACACAAGGCCCGCTTTGCCCATCAAAGTCAGCAACACAGGCAATTGGAAACACAGACCAAAGGCCACGATGAATTTGATCGTCAGCGCCAGATAGGCCTTGGCCGATCCCTGAAAAATGATCCCTGCAGCAGCGGTTGATGCGCCTGCGTCAGATCCAATCACGTTTTCCTGCTGAAACCCAAGGAAGAACCCAAAGGCCAGTGGGGTGATCACATAATATGCAAATGCCGCGCCGGCGAAAAACATGAACGGCGACGCGATCAGAAACGGAAAAAACGCGCCCTTTTCGTTCTTATAAAGACCCGGTGCCACGAACCGCCACAGCTGATAGCTGATGATCGGAAAGCCAATCACAAGCCCGCCCAAAAGCGAGATCGAGATCGCGACAAAGAAACCCTCTTCGAGCGCAATAAACTGCAAGTCACACGATTGGCCCCGGCTGGCCAGCGCATCACACAAAGGTTCTGTGAGAAAGTTAAAGACCGGGTTCCACACTGTGAAACAGATGATCATGCCAACAATAAACGCCAACACCGATCGGATCAGGCGTGTTCGCAATTCTGTCAGGTGTTCCATCAACGGGGCAGCGCTGTCGTCCATATTGTCGGAGGAGGTCATGCGTTACCCTTTGGTTTTGCAGTTGGTTTCTTCTTTGGAGCCGGTTTTTTCGCAGCAGCAGGCTTTTTCGCTGCCGGTTTCTTGGCCGCTGCCGGTTTCTTCGCCGCAGCAGGTGCCTTCTCTTTGACAGGTGCGGCGGTATCTGACGCAGCCAACGCGTCACGGGCTTTGCGATCAGTAGCCGCTTTCGCCATCGCATCCGACATTTGCGCCTTCTTGGCGGCGCGTTGTTCGGTTAATTCTCGTGTCGCTGGCCCCGGTGAAATCCCCGTTGCTTCGCGGATTTTATCAACCCCGAACTTTTGCGGATTTGCGGCCGCTTTCAAGCTTGAAGAGATGTCTTTCACACCGGACTCGTCCGCCGCAGATTCCATGGCACGGCTAAACTCGCGGGCCATGCCGCGTGCTTTTCCTGTAAATTCACCCACAGTTCGGAACAACCCAGGAAGATCCTTGGGGCCGATCACGATCAGGGCAACAATGGCGACAAGCACCATTTCGCTCCAGCCAAGGCCAAACATACGCTATTCCTTAATTGTGACTTAGGCTTTGTCTTTTTCAGACTCAGGGGTCACGTCTTTGACGTCAGCCAAACCTTCTTCAAGTTCTGCCTTGCTGTCATCCACGCCCTTTTTAAACGCCGTGATACCTTTGCCAACTTCGCCCATCAGGGACGAGATTTTGCCACGTCCAAAAAGGACGAGCACGACAACGGCGATCAGCAAAAGACCGGGCAAACCAATGTTATTGAGCATTTGAGTATTCTCCTCTTTCCACCCCAATCGCGGGGCGGGTCATACGCTTGCATCAAGAGATAAGGACGTTTCATCGCATATGGAAGGCGCAAAACCCCCTTAATTTCATCGTTTCAAAGATAGTTGTGTCATAAACTTGTCAGTTGTCAGAAAAATGGCAAAACTACACGCACCCAGAAGGAATCACCTCCAATGCGCCGCGCAGACCGCCTTATGTCGCTCATCCAGATTTTACGCGACGGGACGCTTCACAAAGCATCCAACCTGGCCCGCGCCACCGATGTGTCCCTGCGCACTATCTACCGCGATATGGACACACTTGCGGCCTCCGGTGTACCGATCGAGGGCGAACGCGGGGTGGGATACCGCGTCACCGCTGCGATCACCCTGCCCCCGCTCAACCTGACCATGACCGAAGTCGAGGCCCTGCACATCGGCCTGCAAGCCGTCGGTCAAAATGCCGACGCCGAGCTTTCGGCAGCGGCCCGCACCTTGTCGGCAAAACTCGACGCTGTGATGCCAGAAGACCACGCGCGCGCGCCGACAGGCTACGGGTTCGCCGTTTACCCGTTTGCCGATGCTGCCCGTGGCTTCCAACATCTGCCGATGATCAGGCAAGCCATTCGGACCCGCCAAAAGCTCCGGCTTGGTTTCCCTGACGGCGACAGGACGGTGCGACCATTGCGGCTTGATTACTGGGGGCGGCTCTGGACCTGTCTGGTCTGGTGCGAAAAGGCGCACGATTTTGAAGAACGCAGGATCGATCAAATCGAAACCCTAAAGATCCTTCCCAGTCTCTTTGTGGATGAAGCAGGTAAAACGCTGGCAGACTTCCACAAACGCTAATGCCTCGCTTTTTCAAAAATACTCCCGCCGGAGGCGGCACAGGATCAAAGCCAATCAGCATAGCCGGCAATGGGACGAAAATAGGCGATGATACGCCCCTCCTTCGGGGCATCACCAGCCCAAGGTGCAACACCGTGGATCAGGTGCCGATGCAAAATCACAGCCTCGCCAACTCTCGTTGGAACCTCCACGCGGCGGCAGGTCTCAAACACCTCTCGGCGGGCAGCCTGATAGGCATCTGTGACGTCAAGATCGCCAAAATCAACGGGATCAGTCCCATCAAAAATTCGCGAAAATGCGGCGCCCATTACATGGTGGCTGCCGTCCCAGACAACCAGTGGACTGGCCGTCGCGTCATTGAGCGCCATGCCAATGATAAACCCGTGCGGTTCGCGCAGATGTCGGCGCTTGCTGGGGCCTTCGGGCAACAACCCATCCATATGGGCGGCGGCGCGGTTCACGCGAAACCGGTACGCCGCCTCGCTTTCGTCGTCGTCGCGGCGCGGATACCCGTCATAAACGATGGACACCTGTGCTGCGTGCCAGTCCGGTGCCATATGGGCAAAGGGCATCGGTACGCCACCCACTGACCCATCACGCGCATTTGGCAACGCATCTATGCCAACAAACCACGTTCCACCATGGCGGCGCTCTGACGTATCAAGCGTTATTGCCGCTTGGTACGCCGCAGCAGCCCAGTCGCTGACACCTGCATCAACTGGCAGGACGTCATAGCCTTGATCTACCACCCAACTGCCTTGCGCAGCATATTGATAGCCACCAATATCAAAAAGACGCCAAACACGCGCTTTAGCGGTTTCGGGTCCATCCGGTGCGCCAAGGCCGCGCCCCAAGGGGCCGTTATCAACGTCATCGCGATCACCAGTATAAACGCAGGCAGGTTTACCGCACCAATTGTGAAGGGGGGCGGTGACAGCAGATCAACAGTCAAAAACCCGATCACCGAAGGGACCGCAATGATCACGCCAAATCCGGCGGCAGTAGCCACAGCGCGGTGGATCGGCACATTATAAAGCGACATGGTCGGCACACCAAACGACCCGCCACCAATGCCCATCAGCACCGATAAAAAGCCAATCACGGGCGACAACACGATACGGGCAACACCAGTGGGCATCGCATCACCGACACGCCAATGGGCTTTGCCAAACGTCATATAAAGCCCCACGATGATCGCGAGCAGCCCAAAGATCATCTGCAATGTTGCTGACCGCAGCGATGATGCGATGAAAAAACCGATAACTGCGCCCACCACAATGCCAGGTGCCCAACTGCGCAGAATGTCCCAATCAACTGCGCCCTTCTTTTGGTGCGCCATGACCGACCGGATGGACGTCACGATGATCGTGGCCAATGATGTGGCCAAACAAACCTGCATCAGTTGAAAATCAGGATATCCAAGGGCTTGGAACACGTAGAAGAAAGCAGGGACCAAGATAATGCCACCACCTACGCCCAACAGACCTGCAAGCACGCCAGCAAAGGCACCAACCGCCATCAAAAGCACGCCCATGATAATCAGCGTGTTCAGTCCGTCTTCGATCCCCATCATGCCGCTTCCTTTGTAACATAGGCCAGCGCGTCCAAAACCACGCGGCTATCAGCACCATCAAGGTGCACATTTTCTGATAAATACCTGCGCCACATACGAGCACCTGGTCGGCCTTGGAACAGACCCAGCATGTGGCGGGTGACCTGTTGTAAGCGACCGTTTGAGGTCTGCAGATGCGCTTCGATATATGGCAGCATCAAATGTACGATCTCTTCAGCACTATGGGTCTGCCCACCCCCGAAAATAACGGCATCAGCATGCAGTAAAATTTCGGCGGGGGTATGATATGCGGCGCGGCCAATCATCACGCCATCAAGACCACGTTCCAAGAAACCGCTTGCCGCATCAAGATCTGCCACGCCACCGTTTACCGACAAATGCAGATGCGGGAACAGCCCCTTCATCTGGTGCACCAGATCATAGTCCAGCGGTGGAATATCGCGGTTTTCCTTCGGGCTTAGGCCTTTGAGCCATGCCTTGCGGGCATGAATAGTGAACCGATCACAACCTGCTGCACTGACCCGCGCCAGAAAATCTGGCAAGATCGCAGCGGGGTCCTGATCATCGACACCAATGCGGCATTTCACGGTCACGGGCACATCGACGACAGCGCGCATCGCAGCGACACAGTCGGCGACCAACGCGGCATTCTCCATCAGAACCGCCCCAAACGCCCCCGATTGCACGCGGTCCGATGGACAGCCACAGTTCAGGTTCACCTCCGCATAGCCCCAATCTGCAGCAATGCGGGCGGCTTGGGCCAGTTGCGCGGGATCAGAGCCGCCCAGTTGAATAGCCAACGGATGCTCGGCCGCATTATAATCTAAAAGACGGGCACGATCACCGTGGATCACCGCAGGAGCCGTCACCATTTCAGTGTAAAGCAACGCCTGCTTCGACATCAGACGGTGGAAAAACCGACAATGACGATCCGTCCAATCCATCATTGGTGCCACAGATAGGCGTGCCGCGTGTGAAACGTCATATGTTTCTTTGCTATCAGGGGAAGATGCCCCGGCACTCATTCGTGCGTTTTCAGACATGCCAGCACTTTCCTGTCGCGTTGCACCTTGGGTCCTTTGCAGACCCGGTCAACATAATCGTTCAGAGCAACAAACCCCGTTGCACCAAAACCTTCATATGGCACATATCGAGACGCGTAAACTCGGCTCTGATAAAACAAGTCATTATACGGGTTACCTGCGAGCGACAGCTATACCCCCCCGAAATCCGCGCTGAATAATGCAGCTTTGGTTTGGGTGACAAGCGCGCCACCCTTGCCGCTTTTTAGCTGAAAGTAACTTTCATTTTCAAATCAATCCGAAAGGTGCTGTTAGCCCTTTGAGGGTGGCAAAAAACCGAACCCTGCACCATATTTGTCATAAGAATGAACTTGATAGGATGTTTGATGTCTGCGAAATATTACGCGCCCACTGGCGGTCTTCCCGGCCAGGATCAGCTGCTGACAGATCGGGCTGTTTTCACAGATGCTTATGCCGTGATCCCGAAGGGGACAATGCGCGACATCGTCACCAGCTTTCTGCCGCATTGGGATGAAACCCGTTTGTGGGTGATTGCGCGGCCAATGACAGGCTTCGCCGAGACATTTTCGCAATACATCATGGAAGTCGGCCCTGGCGGCGGATCGGACCAGCCTGAAACCGATGATGGTGCCGAAGGCGTGCTGTTCGTCGTCGAAGGGTCCGCAACCCTGTCAGTGAACGGGGATACCCACACGCTTGAACCCGGCGGCTATGCGTTCCTCCCGCCAGCGTCTGGTTGGACGTTGCGCAACACGACCGACGACATGCTGCGGTTCCACTGGATTCGCAAAACCTATGAACCCGTCGATGGCTTGCCCTACCCCGAGGTGATTATCGCGAATGAAAAAGACATCGCACCCACAATGATGGCAGGCACGGATGACAAATGGGGCACCACCCGTTTTGTTGAACCAACAGACCTGCGCCACGACATGCATGTCACCATCGTCACGTTTGAACCCGGTGGGGTGATCCCGTTCTTGGAAACACACGTCATGGAACACGGGCTGTATGTGCTCGAAGGCAAAGCCGCCTACCGTCTGAATGCAGACTGGGTCGAAGTCGAAGCAGGTGACTACATGTGGCTGCGCGCGTTCTGCCCGCAGGCCTGTTATGCAGGTGGACCGGGGCGTTTCCGCTATCTGCTCTATAAAGACGTGAACCGGCACATGGGCCTGCGTCCACTGACACAGCGCACCTGAAGGAGAGCAAAGATGACTGGATACCTAACAACCCATGTGCTTGATACGGCGCGCGGCTGTCCCGCCGAGGGCATGAAAATTGATCTCTTCAAGATTGAAGGGGATACCCGCACGCACCTTAAAACGCTGGTAACCAATAATGACGGTCGCACAGACGAGCAGATTTTGCCTGCTGATAGCTTTGCAACAGGGACCTTTGAGTTGGTTTTCCACGCAGGTGGCTATCTTGATGCGGTCGGCACACCACCAGAAGATCCGCGTTTCTTGGATGTCATTCCGATCCGGTTCGGGATGTCAGAGGCCGCGCACTATCATGTCCCGTTACTGCTTTCACCTTTCAGCTACAGCACGTATCGCGGCAGTTAGGGTCCTATTGAGGCACGGCATTATATTGATTTTTTTGATGCTGTTTGGTTATTTGAGACAATACCAGAACAATGGGCAGTCGCCTAGAGTAATGGAAATGACAACCTAGGGAGAGACCGCCATGTATGATCTAGCAATTGTGTGGGATTGGATCGCGTTTTCGGTCCGCTGGCTGCACGTCGTTACCGCTATGGCATGGATCGGCGCATCATTCTTTTTCATCGCATTGGATTTGGGGCTCAAGAAAGCACCCGACATGCCAAACGGCGTTTCGGGCGAAGAATGGCAAGTCCACGGTGGCGGCTTTTACCACATCCAAAAATACCTCGTCGCCCCTCAGAACATGCCAGAGCATCTGATCTGGCACAAATGGCAAAGCTACATCACGTGGGTGTCCGGTGCCGCCCTGCTGATGATCGTCTATTGGGTCAGCGGAGAGCTATTTTTGCTCGATCCAACCAAGGCCGATTTGTCCTTGTTCCAAGGCATCTTGATCTCCGGTGGCTCGCTCACTATCGGCTGGCTTGCCTATGATTACATGTGCAAATCCAAGCTTGGCAACCATTCCACAGCGCTGATGCTGCTGCTCTTTGTGATCCTCGTGATCATGGCGTGGGGCTATAACCAGATCTTCACTGGCCGCGCTGCATTGCTGCATCTTGGCGCCTTCACCGCGACCATCATGACCGGCAATGTGTTTTTCCAAATCATGCCCAACCAGCGGATCGTTGTGGCTGACCTTAAGGCGGGCCGGACTCCGGACGCCAAATACGGCAAGATCGCCAAGCTGCGGTCTACGCATAACAACTACCTGACCCTACCGGTCGTGTTCTTGATGCTGTCCAACCATTATCCGCTGGCGTTTGGGACTGAATATGCGTGGCTCATCGCAGCACTCATTTTTCTCACGGGCGTCACCATCCGGCATTATTTCAACACCATGCATGCCACTGGCACGGGTCCGCATTGGACATGGGCGGTCACCGTCATCTTGATGATTGTCATCGCGTGGCTGTCATCTGTGCGCACCAATGACAGCTACGAAGACGCAATGGCCCGCGACCTTACACCTGTCGAGCAACACTTCGCGTCCGCCAAGGGTTTTGATGCCGCCTACAATACCGTCATCGGCAACTGCTCCATGTGCCACGCACGCGAACCAGCGTGGGACGGCATCCGCTGGGCTCCAAAAGGCATCTACCTCGAGACCCCGAGCGATGTCGCCCGCCACGCAGACCGCATCTATCTCCAAGCAGGCATCACACACGCCATGCCACCACCAAACGCCATTCAAATGGATCAAGGCGCACGCGAAGTACTGATCGCATGGGTCAAAAACGCGCGTTAAAGATCAACTGCGCGCCCCGTTCGTGCGCTTTCTTGCGCAGCAAGGCCAATGGCCACGGCCCGCATGCCATCATCTGCCGTTACTTCAACCTCTCCCAATCCGCGAACAACCGCGTTAAACCGCTGGTGTTGGTAGTACGTCGAGCCGTTATGATCGCCCGCAGCCAACAACGTCGGATCAACAGGTATTTCTGACGTAAAGGGCCCTTTCGGCACGCGCGGACTGATCACAATTTGCGGGACAGGGGCATCGCCCAAGGCCGCAGGCCAGAACCGGCCCGGGCCAGGCACCTTCGCCTCGATCTTGCCCTTTGGACCAATCGCGGTGATCTCTTCTTGGTACTCGGCACCTTCGGCGAACATGCACAATTCCAGCATGGCACGGGCGCCACCGGCAAAATCAATAATGACATAGCCGTGGTCCCAAATATCAGGGGCCTCATCGTTGTAGCGTTCTTCGAGATGGTTAAACCCCTGCCCCGCCGACGCCATTACGCGGATCGGCTCGTCCTTAAGGATCAACCGCATCAGATCAAAGAAGTGGCAGCATTTTTCAACCAGCGTACCACCTGTTTTTGCATTAAAGCGGTTCCAATCGCCAATTTTGGGCAGGAACGGAAAGCGATGTTCGCGCACAGTCAGCATTTTAATGCCACCTGTTGCCTGTTGTGCTTGCTCAATTAACGCAGCCACGGGCGGCATATAGCGGTACTCCATCGCGACCCACAATGGCGCGGAATATGTGCGGGCAAATTCGGCGACCACAGGCGCATCTGCAGGGTCCGTATACAGCGGCTTTTCACATAAAATCGGCAACGGGCGGATGGCAGCGATTTCTTGTAACTGTTGGACATGCAGGTAATTCGGACTGACGATGACCAATGCATCTAACGGATCGTGGGCCAACAAATCGGCAATGGATGTTGCGACATAGGCCTCGCCTGCAAGGGTCGCCGCAGACTCTGCCAACTCCGTCACTGGATCATAAACCGCGGACACGCGGCCATCGGTCAAAAGGTTGATATTCGTGATATGTTCGCGGGCCATCATGCCGCATCCAATGATCCCGTAGTTTACATTTTTCAACTTTTTAGCCTTTTCCCATGCGCGATACGTACCGCGACTTTCCACTATCGAACCACGTACGCGAAAACTCTGCCGCTTCGCCGGTGGCAGTCCAACTGACCCGCTCGATATAACCAACGGTCGTACCTGCGCGCAAATGAAACGTGTCAGGGGCCCAATCAGGCACCCGACCAACACCAACTTCATCGGCAACAGACGCAATCACAACGCCCAAATCTTGGCGGTAAAAATGATAAAGGGAATCCGACAAATCCCTGACCGAGATGGCATCGCGGTGCGATCCATCCAGCCAAATTTCCTCAACTGCGACCATTTCATCGCCAAGTGACCGCAAACGGCGGATGCGGTGACCTTCGGATGAGGGGCCAAAATCGGGCGCATTGCGTGGCTTGACCAAACGGTCAGCCGACACGACCTGCGCCGTCGGCAATCCGCCCCCGCCGATCAATTCCAAGCGGAAAAACGCATAGACGGAGCCAACTGCACCACGATTGCGCACGTAATTCCCCGACCCTTGGATACGGTCCAGCAGGCCTTTTTCCACAAGATCAGACAACGCCTTGCGCAATGTACCCACGGAAATATTCAAATCGGCGGCCATATCACGTTCAGGCGGCAACCGTGCCCCGTCCGCCAAATGACCAGCCGCAATCTCGCGGATCAGCATCTCGCTGATCTGGATATATTTGGGCAGCGCATTCAGGCCAAGCGATTGAACCATATCAAAGCCCTCCTGCGCCCCGATGAAATTGATACACAATTGATTTGCATTATTGATCCACGTAAGCAAGAGTTAATCCAATAGATTCTTCTGGAAGCAGGACACAGCCATGACCATCGTACCAATCACCAGCCCTGACCTAGACGGGGCAGAGGTTTCGTGGTTTTCAGCCCTGTGTTCTGACGACTACCAATTCCTCGGCGTCCCTGATGGCGATTTGAGGTCATCATGGGAACATTGCCGCGACATCGCTCTGACGGCTGAACAACAAGGGTTTCGCAACATCCTTGCACCCTCGTCTTACCAAGTTGGCCAAGACACGATGTCATTTGTCGCAGGCATGGCACCGCTGACGGAAAAGATCAATTTCCTCGCCGCGATCCGTTGCGGTGAAATGCAGCCCATTATGTTGGCGCGCACAATTGCAACGCTTGATCATATGCTTAAGGGTCGACTGACGCTCAACGTGATCTCGTCTGACTTTCCGGGCGAAGTTGCATCATCACCCTACCGCTACAAACGGTCCCACGAGGTCGTCCAAATCCTGCGCCAAGCGTGGACCCGCGAAGAAATCACGCACCACGGCGAAATCTATAACTTTGACAAAGTTCCCACCGCCCCCGCGCGCCCCTATCAAATCAACGGCGGACCGCTTTTGTATTTTGGCGGATATTCCCCTGACGCATTGGAACTTTGCGGTGCGCAATGCGACGTCTACCTGATGTGGCCAGAGGTCCAAGACCAATTGGCCGAGCGCATGAAAGCCGTGCATGCCCGCGCGGCGGCACACAACCGAACGTTGGATTACGGTCTGCGGGTGCACATGATCGTGCGCGACACAGAGGCCGAGGCCAAAGAATACGCTGACTATATCGCGTCAAAACTTGACGATGAATACGGCAAGTTGATCCGCGACCGGGCTCATGACAGCATATCCTTAGGTGTCGCCCACCAATCACGTGCCCGCGAATTGGCCGATCAATTTGGCTACATCGAACCGGGCCTTTGGACTGGCGTCGGGCGGGCACGCTCTGGCTGCGGCGCAGCCCTTGTCGGATCGACCGATCAGGTTATGTCAAAAATTGAAGCCTACCAAAAGATGGGCATTCGTGCTTTCATCTTCTCAGGCTATCCGCATATTGACGAGGCAAAACATTTTGGCGGCCGCGTCATGCCACACCTGAAAACCGCGTCCCTGCCCCATGCATACGGGCGGGTTCCATCTGATACTCCAGCAACGCCACTCGGCACAGGACCACGCATTTGAACCGTATCGACATCACTCCCGACCTTTCTTTCTCACGCATTGTTTATGGCATGTGGCGACTATCTGACGACACAGACACGTCGACGGCACATGTCCAAGCCAAGATCGAAGCCTGCCTTGCCCAAGGCATTACAACAATGGACCAAGCCGACATATACGGAGGCTACGAGGCCGAAGAGGTCATGGGCGCGGCTCTTAAAGCAGCCCCTGCATTGCGCGGCCAAATCGAAATCGTCACCAAATGCGATATCGTAGCCCCCGCAGGTCGGCACAGCAGCGCACGCGTAAAATATTATGACACGTCAGCCGCGCATATCACGGCGTCCGTCGAAGCATCGCTGCAACTGATGAACATCGACACAATCGACACGCTTTTGGTGCACCGGCCTGACCCGATGATGGACCACCATGAAACAGGCGCAGTTCTCGATGGTCTCGTGAAATCAGGCGAGGTGCGCAGCATTGGCGTGTCGAATTTCAAACTGCACGACTGGACACTGCTGCAATCGGCAATGACCAACACATTGGTCACCAACCAGATTGAATTGTCAGTCACTGCAAACGCGGGCTTTAGCAACGGCGACGTGGCCTATTTGCAAGAGCGGAACGTGCCAATCATGGCTTGGTCACCACTGGGCGGTGGTACCTTGATGCAAGGAAGTGGTCCGGTGCAAGACGCGCTTAAATCCGTGGCGGACGCAAATGGCGTTGATACAGGCGCTGTCGCTGTCGCATGGCTGCTGGCACATCCCGCAAACATCATGCCTGTCATGGGCACCAATAATATCAAACGGATCAATGGCTTGTCGGACGCTATGAAAGTAAACATGGACCGTCAAACATGGTTTGAAATCTACACATCCGCACTCGGACAAGAGGTACCATAATGGACGCAGGCACACTTCAGACATTCGACCCATCCAGCAATGCAGACAACTTTCGAGGCGCTCTCGGCAGTTTTGTGACTGGCGTCACTGTTGTGACGACCGACAGTCCAGAAGGACCAGTTGCGATCGTGGCAAATTCCTTTGCCAGCGTATCGCTCGACCCGCCACTGGTCCTGTGGTCACCGGCAAAGTCATCCAGACGGTTTGAACATTTCGCTGGATCGCGTCGTTTTGCGGTCCACGTGCTTGGCGCAAACCAGCGCGTCATCTGCGAGGCCATCATCAAATCCAAAACTGCGATCAATGACGTGCCGACACACCTGTCGCACTGCGGCATGCCAATCATCGAAGGGGCGCTCGCGACATTCGAATGCACGCTCGAGGCAACGCATGACGCGGGCGACCACGTCATCGTGGTCGGGCGCGTCACCAAGGCGCACCACCAAGGCGGCGACCCGCTTGTGTTCCACGGCGGCAAATACGGGTCCTTCAACGAAGGGTAACCCGCAAAAATTGAAACATTGTGCGGGCCGAACGGCCCCCACGCAAACAACAGGGGAGGAGCCGCATGTCGGTCCTGTTTGGGGTCCTTTGGCCCTTGGAGCGGTTTAACACCGCTATACTTGCGCTTGGGCGGGCCTTGGCGATGGCTGCACTTGCAATCATGGTTTGTCTCATCTTGGGGCAGGTTTTCTTTCGCTATGTGCTCAATGACGCACCAAACTGGACCGAAGAAGGGGCACGCTTTGGCATGCTCTGGATGACAGGCCTTATGGCGCCGCTCGCCTACCGAATGGGCGGATTTGTGTCCATCGATATGTTGGAACGGGCGCTGCCGAAATTCGTCTCTGCCCTGCTTACACTCACACTACTTTGCATTGCGCTGTGGGTTCTGATCGTCTTTTGGGATCGGGGGTGGAACAACCACGTCGACACCATGTCCGGCAAAGGCTGCTCATCGTCGCTGCGCTGGCCCTTCGGCTTTGAGATCGGCAAATGCGGCGCAAAATTCCAAAACCGGTTTCAATACGCATCCCTTTTCGTCGGGGTGAACCTGCTGATCCTTGTGAATTTGGAACTTATTTTACGGCAGATCATTAAGCTCGGCGGCCAAGGGCATAAGTTAACCAAACTCTCGGCCGACGAAGAACTTGCGGGGGCATCATAATGTTACTTTGGTTCCTTCCGCTTTTCCTGCTGCTCATCATGATCGGCCTACCAGTCGTCTTTGGCCTGCTCGCCGCCCCTGTAGCGCTCATTATGCTCGAAGGGGACGGCCGCAACGTCGTCGCCGGCCTGTACCGCAACCTTTATAATGGCATGGACAGCTTCCCGCTAATGGCGCTGCCCTTCTTTATGCTGGCAGGCGAAGTCATGAACCGCGGCGGCATCACCCTGCGCCTCGTGGAATTTTCCCAAGCATTCATGGGCCACTTGCGCGGCGGTCTTGCGCACGTCAACATCCTGTCATCCATTCTATTTGCGGGCCTGTCAGGCTCTGCGGTGGCGGATACATCTGCGCTTGGGTCAACCCTGATCCCTGCGATGGAAAAAAACGGCTACACCCGTAAATTTGCGGCCGCGATCACAGCCGCAAGTTCCGTCATCGGCCCGATCATTCCGCCATCAGGCATCATGATCATCTATGCCTACGTCATGGGCGAAAGCGTCGCGGCGCTGTTTCTCGCGGGCATCGTGCCTGGCATCATGGTTGGCGTCGGCCTGATGGTCATGGTCCGCCTCATGGCCGACCGTTACGACCTGCCCAAGGCCGAACGGATCGTGCACAAAAACCAAACGATCACGCCGCTCGAAGGATGGGTGTCTTTCGTGCTGGTCCGCATCAACATCGCGGGCCTGCTCTATGCGATCTCTGGGATCATTACACAATTCATCGCAGAACCCGTCAACGGCTGGCTAATTTTCGGCCTCGCCCTGCCCATTGCGCACGCAATCGCCCAAGCGACCAAAGCACGGGTGAGCGAGGATTTCCGGATCGTGTGTAAAAAGGCAATCGCGCCTCTGCAAACACCGATCATCATCTTGGGCGGTATCCTTGTCGGCGTCTTCACCCCGACAGAGGCCTCAGCGGTCGCCGTCGCCTATGCGCTGATCGTATCGTTCTTTGTGCTACGGTCCATGAACGTCCGTGACCTGTTCGATGTCCTGCAAAAATCGGCGCTTTCCACGGCGGCAGTCTTGCTGCTTGTTGGTGCAGCAGTTGCGTTCAAGACAGTTGTGTCGTTGTCCTACGCGCCACAAATCCTGTCAGAGTACATCTTGTCGCTGTCGGAAAACCCGCTGATCCTGCTGTTCCTCATCAACATCTTGTTGTTCATCGTGGGTATGTTCCTCGATGCGGGGCCAGCGATCATCATTTTGGGGCCAATCCTCGGACCAATCTTCGTCGACCTCGGCGTGCACCCTGTGCATTTTGCGATCATCATGTCGGTGAACCTGACTGTGGGACTGGCGACACCGCCCATGGGGCTCGTGCTGTTCGTGGCCTCGTCGGTGTCCGGCGAAAAAGTCGAAACAATCGCACGCGCGATCCTGCCATTCCTTGCGGTCGAAGTCGTAGTGATCTTTTTGATCACCTACATTCCGGCCATTTCCATGACGATCCCCCGCCTGACGGGATTCGTTCAATAACGGGGGAAACCCCCAAACCGACCAACGCATAAGGGAGAAAACACATGCTCAAAGGTCTCATCACAGGCGCCATCGCGGCGACTTTGCTCGCGGGAACGGCAGTCGCCGACGCGCATAAAGAGTTCACAATTCGCGCGACTGCGAACTCGAACGAAAACGACGAAGATTACGACGGTCTGGTCGTCTTCAAAAACTTCGTGGAATCCGCGTCCAACGGACGTGTCGGCGTTGAAATCTTCATGGGGACACAGCTGTGCGGCAACGGCGCTGAATGCCTTGAAGGCGTGGCCGAAGGCTCTATCGACGTCTACATCACAACGTCCGGCGGGGCTGCTGGCATCATGCCATTCGTCCAAGTCCTCGACCTGCCCTACCTGATGGCCGATGACCGTGTGGCCGAAGCTGTGCTGACTGGCGACTTCACACGCAAAATGCGCGACATGGGCCTTGAAGCAACTGACGGCGCACTGCGTCTGATGACCATCGGGAACACTGGCGGCTGGCGCAATTTCGCGAATACGCAGCGTCGGGTTCAGACACCATCCGACATGGAAGGCTTGAAAATCCGCACTGTGGTCGCCGATCTGCCACAGGAACTTGTCAAAGCACTTGGCGCGTCCCCGACCCCGATCCCGTGGCCTGAACTGTTCACATCGTTCCAGACAGGCGTTGTCGAAGGCTCCAAAAACGGCATCACCGACATCATGGGCATGAAATTCCCTGATGCGGGCTTGCAGTACGTCACGCTTGACGGTCACGCCTACATGGGTGCGCTGTGGTTCATGAACAACGAGAACTTCCTTGGCATGCCAGAAGACCTGCGCCGCGTTGTTGTCGACGGGTTCAGCCAGTTGCAGCAAGCAACTTTCGCGTCACCAAAGCGTAAGTCGATCGAAGCATACCAAGCCTTCGTCGAAGGCGGCGGTGACCTGTATGTGCCAAGCCCAGAAGAAAAAGCCATGTTCGCCGCGGCAGCAGCGCCCGTGCAAGACTGGTTTGTCGGTAACATAGACGGCGGCGAGGAAATCCTTTCTGCTTTGAAAGACGCCGTATCAGCAGCCGAAGCTGATCTGGCAACAGCCTACGCAGCCGACCTGAACTAAAGCGTTAACAGCGCCAGACAAACGAAAGGGCCACCCATTTGGGTGGCCCTTTTTTGTTTACAAGCGCCCATTATTAGGCCCCTCGCAGATATCCTGTCGCCCATTTCATTTTTCCGAATGGAAATCAAAGACGGCACCCCAAAAGATAAATGCGATACCACTGCAATTGGATGCGTCAGAAAGCAGAGTTTAGCGGCCTCCTGAACTTTGGTTTTTCTCTCAGAGCGGACCTTTACCGAAACGGATACATCCACACCTTGTAATCTCCGATCAAAACCTGCGCGCGCGCGATCTGCTCTTTTGTCATCCTTGGCGTGATTTCATTCAAACTATCGGGTGCATCCACGTCGCCGCCGATGGACGACAGCGCGTACCACAGGTAGGCTCGGACCAGATCAGGGCTCGGCACGCCGCGGCCCACTTCGTAATACCACCCTAGCCCAGATTGTGCCCCCGCATGTCCTTTCAACGATGCCCGCAGATACCAGTCAAAGGCCCGCTCGTAGTCCACGGTGACGCCGAGCCCAAGGGCATAGATGACGCCGATCAGCTCTTCGGCTTCGGCATTGCCGGACGCTGCGTAAATTTGCAGTTCTTCGCGGGCCTCCACAAACTGTTGGGCCTCCATCAGATCGCGCGCCCGTTCCATATCAGCCGCAGCAGGGCTGGCAAGCAGCGCAAAACACAAAGCAAATGGGCGCATCTGGTGATCCTTTTGGGATTGGCCGGACCAGCAGCGGCCCAAATCACTGCCGATGATTACATTGCAATAGACATGGATCAAGCCCGCATTGGGAGATTACTTTTCTACGATAAAGTCCTGTCAGGTAACAAAAATATCTCTTGTGGGACATGCCACCACCACGATCAGGCTGGCGCCGACGGTCTGTCGCTTGGCATCGGTGAAGGCGGCGTTGGCGTCGGGCCTAAGCGCACAGCAGGCACAGGCGATGACCGCATTAGAAAGCGTATCCCGCGCAACGCACCAAGCCTTTGGAATTTGGGCCATAAAGACGTCACCGTGCTGTTCCACGATGGCCGCCTTTCGGCTGGGGATATGTATGGAAACGGCTTCAATTCACCCGCTGAGGAATGGCTGCCGAAGGGGCTCAATTCCCTGGTTGCCGCCCAGGCGCTTTTTCCGCTGACCGCCCAGTTCGAGATGGCCGGAAACCCGCGTGAAAACGAAATTGCAGGTGCCATTCACGACCGTCCCGACGCCGCATGGCCGATCATCGCAAAACGGGTTCGCACCATCCCAGATTACGCGAATATGTTCGTGCAAGCCTTTGATAATGTGAATGAACCTACGGAAATAAGTATTGTAGAAATTGGCAATGCCTTGGGCGCGTTTATTGCCGCCGAATGGCAATCCTACGACAGTCCTTATGACGCATGGCTAAGAGGCACACCGCTGCCCGATGCGGCGGAACGCGGGCGGCAACTCTTCTTTTCCTCCGCGCGCTGCGCATCTTGTCACGCTGGCGATTTATTCACCGATCAATCGTTCCACGCGTTAGGTTTGCCCGCCTTTGGGCCTGGTCGCACACGGGTTTGGGACCAGATATCGCGCGACGTAGGCCGCATGGGTAAGACGAACCTACAAGCAGATGCGTACAAATTTCGGACGCCCAGCTTGCGCAACGTGGCGCTCACCGCGCCTTACGGCCACAATGGCGCGATGCCAACGCTACAGTCCATGATCCGGCACCATGTTGACCCAACGGCGTCTGCCGCCGCATGGACCCCCGATATGGCGATGCTGCCTGATGTGCCATGGTTGGCGGCGGCAGACTTTGCAATCCGCGAAGATAGCGCAGAAATGGTCCGTCAGTCCGCAGCAGTCATGGCGCAGCCTATTTATATTTCCGATCAAGAAATCAACGATCTAGCGGCATTTCTTAATGCGTTAACAGGTGCAACGGCAGTGACCCGGCCGATGGGTCGCCCCGTCTCAGTCCCCAGTGGCTTGCAGGTCGATTAACTAGCGGATTAGTACGCCCAGATCAGCGACATTTGTCCCCGTCGCACCCGTCATTAAAAGATCACCAGCCAGCCCAAGCGCGGCGTAACTGTCGTTATTGGCCAGAAGCGCGTCAATATCACCACCTGCCGCCGCAATCCGCCCCAATGTGCCTGCATCAACAAGCCCGCCAGCCGCGTCCACAGGCCCATCGCGTCCATCCGTTCCACCAGCAAGGCAGGTGAAGTCATCCCATCCACGCCGCGTTGCCTCACATGCAATACGCAATGCAAGCTCTTGATTTCGACCGCCTTTACCCGTTCCTGATATTTGAACAGTCGTCTCACCACCCCACACGGTGATGCCGGGGCACGCATGATCACAGATCAGTCGTGCGGCGGCAGACACATCGCCCTCCACAGGCATCGGGATCGGCGATATGCCCTGCTGGGCGGCGACCATAGCGGCCACACTTTGGCTGTTTGATCCGACCAGAACATTGTGCGCTAATGGCAATGCCGAGGGACCCCTTGCAGTCTCAAGATGGGACCGGACGGCCAATGGTGTCGCCTCCCAAATACCTGCCTCGCGCAACACCGCAATCGCCTGCGTAGGTGTGCCCAGTGGCGGGGCCGTCGGGCCGCTGGCAATGGTCGACAGATCGTCCCCCACAACGTCCGATAGAATCAGCGTGGTCACGGGGTAAGCGCATTGGCGCAGCATACCGCCCCCTTTGAGGTCTGACACCTGCTGCCGGATCAAGTTCATCTTGCCGATGCTTAAGCCCGATGCCAGCAGCACCTTATTCAGCGCAGACTTGTCAGAGAGCGTCAGCAAACCAGCAGGCGCAGGCAATAACGCGGACCCACCGCCGGATATCAAAACAAGAACCGGTCCAGTCGCCTGCCCTAACGCCTTAATCACCGCATGCGCGGCTTTGGCGCCAGCCATGTCAGGGACAGGGTGGCCAGCAGCAAACACCTGCGCGCCCACGACAGGTGTGGCGTTTTCATAGTTGGTCACGATGATGCATTGGACCGGAAAGGCAGACAACGCAGCCTGCGCCATGCGCGTAGCCGCTTTGCCCACTGCGATGATCAATGCAGGTGCTGGCACATCGGCCACAGCGCGCGCGACAGCGCCGTAAGGGTCTGCTGCGGCAACGCCCACGTCGAATAGGTGGCGGGCAAGTGCACGATTATCAGTCATGGGATAGGCTCCTTCATTGGACGGCGGGTGCGTTGTGGATAGCGGGCGCCAAGGCGACGCGGGTCGCGACTTGTTTGCATATATCACGCTCCACCTGCAGCCCCCTTAGCGATCAGCGCGGCCATGCGTTGCACGGCATCAAGTTCGACCTCAGTCGACGGACTTGATTGTAGCGCAGGCATTGCCAAAGCGACCAACTGGCGCGGCTGCTGCCCAAGGTCCAAGATATGCGTGGCTCCAAATCGGTTGAACAAATGCGTGATATGATCGGCTGCTTGCGGGTCCAGCGCAGGCGGGGCCGATTTGCGCAAAACCGGACTGGCTGCAAAAATACGGGTCAACGTGGCGGGGTCAAACCCAGATAAGTCAGCGGGTGTGA
The DNA here is from genome assembly GCA_023955335.1 of Yoonia sp. Lineage (GTDB taxonomy): Bacteria > Pseudomonadota > Alphaproteobacteria > Rhodobacterales > Rhodobacteraceae > Yoonia. The sequence goes on along the minus strand of JAGSGF010000001.1, from coordinate 10,574 downwards.
TAACGACCGCCCCAGCCACCATCGGATGCGCCTGCAAGCCACGCAAAAACGCCAGCGGACTGTCCAACGGAGCCTGCGCCATATGTGCGATCAACCCTGCACTTCGGGCGGATGAATGGCCTGCACGCGTCTCGGACCACAGCGCCAGCACCAACATTGCACTTGTGCTAATCGCACCCCCAAGAATAATGCCGTCACGGCCTGCGCCCGCCAATCCGGAAATTATGGCCCCTGTCAAAGCCCCAACGGCCACGACAATCACGATGGGGGCGAACCCCGCACGGTGGCTTGCGGTGCCGCGTGCCAAACCGAGCGCAGCCCAGCACATGACAAGCACGCCAATCGCAGACATCTGCACAGGCAGCCGGATGAACACCAACAGAAAGTCGGTGGCGATTAACGGGACCAAAACAACCAGCGACCACGCCAAGCGACCTGCGCTTTGGTTCTCGGCCATGTTCAGGCTGCTGCGGTCGCGGGTGGCGATCATCCAGCCTGCAATGGCAAAGCCCACGACTTGGAACATCAACAACCCGGTCAAGCGGGCCGGATCTAATGCGGTGCCAAACCAAAACGCGGTCAGCACAAACCCAACGGTGCCTGTGCCAATGACCCATTTGACCCAAACAGGGGCGTGTCGGCGCAGCAGCCCTTCGGCCACAATCACAGCCGCCAACGGGATCAATGCCGCCGCCAGCAAGACGATCGACCGAAACCATGCCCCACCTGTCAGCACGATCAAAGCACGGCCCGCAAACAGCAACATGGCCACGCGCAAGGCAAACACAAAGCGGCGGGTCAGCGGGTCATCCGGCCTGCCGCCTTGCAGCACACCATGCACAATCGCCAAACCGGTCAAAGCGGCGGATGACAGGAACAGGTCCGTCAGGATGTTCGCGGCAGCAATCACTTCCACCATCCCGATGGCCGCAAAATGCCCCACGCTTTTGAGCTATCTGCCCAATGGGTTACTGGCAAAATTACCCGCGACAGACCAACCATTGCAGCAGCACCCAAAATCCGCAGGATCGCACCACGTGGAACTTCGCGGGACAAATAAGTACGCATTGCAGCCACATCCATTTGCCCCACCTGCAAGAGATCGTCCCCGCGTGTATAATCCAGATGTGCGGCACAGAACGCATTATAAGCATCCTCGCGGTGCTTGGCAGCCACATCCCACGTCTTGGCCAAGTCATCGGACCCGCCAGTATAGGCGTCCTTGATGACAAAGCGGTCGGCATCATAACCGGCGGTATCCGCCACGCCAAACACGTGACGATGATCCGCCATCACAGCCCGCGCGATCATCATATGTGACAAGGAATGCGGCTGGCCTTCAGGGCTTGGCCGAACGCCGGTGAACATCTGGTCCACCATGCCAACAACCGCAGGGACTTGGGTGACGCTGGTGATCCAAACAGGGCGCATCTGACGGCGAACAAAGATCAAAAAACACGTCAGCCCATACAGTACCCAGCTTAACTTTCGTTGCCGTTGATCAGGGACAACCATGACAAGACCAAGATGCAAGACCTCAACTGGCTCGGGCTGTAAATCCAATTTCATCAGGGCAAGGGCGTTTATTGCAATCGGGCGGCCCGTATCATCAGACACAACCGTGACAATTGATCGGTTCAACGCATCTGATGCGGGGTCAAACACGCCGTAGTCCAACCGCACATCCGGCGAGCATTGGGCTGCAACAACGTTCCAATCAGCACGCAACACATCAAGCGGTGCAGGCGCCATCCACAAACCAGGGCGTTCGTACACCCGCACGCGCAGTCCGGCACCTGTGCGCAATGACAGGTCCAAATAATTTTTCCCGACATTTCGTAAAATCGCACCCAGCATATGCGCCCCCTTCCCCGTAGGCTATGCACGGCGGAACGAAGTCACAAGGTGGGTTCATCAGACATGCGCGCGGTATGAAAACTTATATCCCGATCAGAGGTCCATCAGAACAAGCATGATGCGCGCACTCCATCTCAAGGGTGGTCAGTTGCAGGTCAAATTCAGCGGCCAAAGCGGTCTTTACAGCGGCCTTGATCGCATCCGCTTCGCCCCACTCACCTGCAGCAATCACCAGATGCGCTTGGAGTGCACCGTGGTGTTCATCCAGTTGCCAAACATGCAGATTATGCACGTCAGATACGCCCTCAACAGAGTGAATACATTTAATAATACTACCCAAATCCAAACCTGTCGGGCGGCCAAGCATCAGGGTGCGAATGACGCCGCCAATCTCGGACCAAACGAGCCACAAGATATACGAAGCAATGGCGAAAGTGACCAAAGAGTCGATCCAGACCCAATCGAACAGGATCACACTTGTCCCCGCGATAATTACACCAACCGACCCCAAAGCATCTGCCAGATTGTGTACAAAGGCAGCGCGAATATTCACGCTTTGCGTCGCTAAACGATACGTTAGCACCGCTGTGCCCAAATCTACTGCCAGCGCGATCGTGGCAATGATAACAACGATCCAACCATCCACTGGCTGAGGCTCCAACATGCGTGCGCCCGCTTCATAGATCAGATAGGCTGCGATAATTGTTAACGATGTATAGTTGATCAAAGCGGCCACTGGCTCTACCCGCCAATATCCAAATGTCATTGTCTCATCCGCCGGACGACGCGCGATCTTGCGTGCTGCAAAAGCGAGGATCAACGCAATGGCATCCGACAGGTTATGCAGGGCATCTGCAATCAACGACAAACTGCCCGCGAAAATGCCGCCGATAAACTGGGCCACTGTTAGCAAAAGGTTAAGCCCCACAGCCGCCGCAACCTTTCGGTCCCCAGCATCAGGGTCAATATGATGGTGATGTTCCAAAGTCGCGTCCTTATGAGCTGCGTCTCACTTGATAATCCCGCCTGCGACGAGAGTTCCAAGTCCTGAAGCTACGAACTGTATAGCATAGGCCAAACCTCAACGCGGAGCTGCATCAAAGTTCCAAATATCCGTTATTGAAAGGACACCGGCCTGAAGGTTAAGGACCGGACCCATGCAAAAACGCCAATCAAAGAGCCCGTTCTGATCAATCCTACGGCTTATGCGGTATCCCGACTGCGAGGGCTTGCCACCGTATCTTGCTGAAAATAAAAGTTAAAACCAACCTACAGATCAGCTAGCTTTGCGTAACCATGACAACATCACCACCGGATGGATTGGCAACACAGCGGATTTTACCAGCAGAATTGACGGGACCTATCGAGCGGCAAGCCATGCTTCTTTACAGAACAGTCGGGGCGTCAAAGTGCAGCGCCGTTTGCAGCTATCCATCGCGGCGCTTTTGCATCTGCGTTACGCACACCCGCCTGTGCCGCTCGTGACAAGTTCATTTTCAACGCCTTGGCTGCGGTAAGCAATGCGGCATCGCGTGACAAATCTGTAGGCTTTCAGGCGTGCTCCGTTATGGAATGATCCCCTTCGGCTAAAGAGTAACTCTGGATTTCATGCGCCTCAAATGAACTGCGCACGTTTCTCAAGCTCGGGTTTGACAACCTCCAGTGCGGCCTCGAAGTCGATGCTACCGTCGAATAAGGCGCGTCCAATCAGCGCCCCCGACACGGAAGGCACGTATTTGAGGCGCGACAGATCATCGAGTGACCTCGACAAGCCCCTCGCAAATACCGCGGTTTTCGCTTCGCTCGCCAGTCCTGCGATCAGCGCAAGACTGTCTTCGGCATCCCCTAAATCGGCGCCGATATCTGTTATGATGATCGCCGCGAATGGATCATTTTCAAAGGCTTTTAGAAATGCTGAGGGCGTAAAGGCACTTTTCTGCCGCCAACCATCGCTGACCACAACGCCCTCAAAGACATCAACCGCCAGCACAATCTGATCTGGGAATAGCTTTGCAGCCTCTTTGACCACATCGGGTTGATGCAGGGCCAGGGCGCCCACGACGATGCGCCCGGCACCATGATCAATCCATTCGGCGATACGTTCCAAGCTACGAAAACCGCCGCCCAATTGCACCGGAATACCGACAGTCCGGATGATCTCACGAATAAGCTCCGCGTTACGGTCATCGCCGGACATTGCATCAAAATCTGTTATATGAAGCCATTCCGCACCAGATTTGGAAAAGCTTTTTGCCTTAGCAACAGGATCGACATGCCAGATATGGGGCTCGTCGGTGCGGCCACGAAACAGGCTCACACATCGGCCATCAAGCAGTTCAATCATGGGATAGAGGATCATGGTAGGCTTCCTTTTAATTGGATTCTGAGTTCTTAAGAGGGGCAGGCTGTGAGCCTGTGGCCTCGCTTGAGTTTGGGGGGCTTTCGTAAAATGCGCCACGTTTGTGTCATAAAATCAATATGCTACACGGGCTCGGGTACGACCAAAACCGGGCATGGTGCCAAATTGGTGACCCTGCGGACAATAGAGGGGTCGAATAGTGCTTCGAGCCAAGACCGGTTTGGAGAACCAACAACAATTACGTCAGCATCGCAGTCATCGGCATACGCGACGATCACCTGTTCGATTTGGCCGCTGCGCACTTCAATCTCGGTCTCGACATTTGTGCCGCTTTCAAAGGCGAGTTCAGTAAGCTGCTCATTGCGGTCTTGAATGATTTTCGTCGTATCAAGCGCGTCCAACGGAACGGCGGCAACCATCGGTCCGGCAGCCGCCAGCCCAGCGCCCTCGAATGTCAATGGGACAACGTTAAGTAAAAATACCTTGCCGTCCACGACCTCCGCCATGTCAAAGGCAACGTCTGCAATTTCGCGGTTCAGGTCTTGATTGGCGGTCGTCACAACCATGATCCGCTGAAAGCGCGCGCTTTGCCGACCGGAATCATCAACGGCCTCTGATCGTTTGGTTCTTTCGAGCTCGATCAGAGCTGACTGAAGGTCCTTGGCATTGTAGGCAGAATTGGCACCAGCCATACCTTCAGACGACGAATCTACCATTTGTTCTGCGTCAAGAGCCATCGACCTCAGGACATTCTCTTTGTCATCATGGCTGAGCCTGTCGTCGCTCAGAACGCGGTCAGGTGCTCTAAAATAGCGGGAAGGGTTAGCTATTCTGGTTTTCGCGTAGCGGGTCATAAGTCTCCCATCTTACCGTGATTGAATTTCAATCGGGCAATTATTGTTGATTGGCGTTTTTCTGACCGCCTCGAGAGGTTGGGTCAGCTTGAAACCTGCGGGCGGCTTGGACGATTAGGTCCAGCGCGCGCTTTCGACCCAACTTTCGTGCGGGTCTTTTGGCTCTCGCAAATCAAACATACGGGAAACAAGGGAAAAAATCAAGGTAACCGCAGGTTGGGTTTGGATGTTACGAATACGAGCGGGCTGTCCCGGTGGATCGGCAATGGGCATATTAAGCCCCGCCGATGCGTTTTGGGAATTGCCTCTCCATTGGTAATGCTGGCCTGTTTGGGCGTTTGAACGTAGCCCTCTTCGCCGACCCAGCCGATATTTGGCACGTCAGCCTGACCATACTGACTTTCTAGACTGCCTCAGTTTCGATGAACGCCCGCGTGCCCCCTAGGTCAGAAAACGCTCTGGTGCGGCAGCTCAGCACAATAATCTGCTGATCCTTGGCTGCATGCGACAGCATGTTGAACATCGTCGAAATCCGGTCGTCATCTGTATGCACAAGGGCGTCATCAAGGATAAGCGGCACATGCCTGCCCTGTTTCGCGAACAACTTTGCAAACGCAAGTCGTGTCAGGATCGCAATTTGTTCATAGGCACCGCCCGACAGCATGTTGACGTCGTCCTCCACACCGTTGCGGATGATCTTACCGACAAGCATTTTTTCCGGGTCCAGTTCAAAATCAGCCCCAGCATGAAGTTGTGCAAGCAGCGGACGCAATTCGTTGCGGATCGGTTCGAAATAGGTTTCTTGTGCATCTTTACGTGCTTCATCAAGATGCGCGATGAGCAGTGTCAGGGCCCTTGCTTGCAGTTCAAATCGCTTGCTGCGCTCTAATGCCTTTTCAAGCTGGTCTTTGACCTCCGCTAACTTCTCTTCCACCGCACCTTCGGACTGTGTCTCAATGGCCCCATCGACGCGTGCAAGCTCGCGCTCCAGTTTATTGATCTCGTCGCGATCTGCTTTCTGCGCGCTGAGCAAGCGTTCTTGCGTGGATCGCGCTATGTCCAAATCGGGCGCGTCTTGCTTTAAGTCTTTAAGGATTTGTGTCGCCTCGGCTTCTTTCGCAATCTCGCGGTCACGGGATGCTTCCAATGCGGCATGTGCACGGTCTTCACCCTGCGGCTTGGCCAAGGACGTCTGTTCTTCCAAAAGGTGGTTCAGCACACCGCTGGCTTTGGCAACATCATTGGCAGCCTCAGTGGCATTCGTCTGTCGCGCTTGGATGTTGGACCTGAGGTCTGAAAGATCATCATCCAAATCTGTAATCTGTTGTTCAATCTGCTCAGCCGTAAGGTCCACAGGTTGCGGATCAGCTGCTTCCGGCTGCGGGTTATCTGGCGCATGCCCCAGTTCCTTGCACAGTGCGTTCCATTCTTCATCCAGCGCATCTATGCCATCAGGTGCCAACCCTCTGATTTCAGCGACAGCGACGGTCTTGTCGTTTGCTGCGCTTTGACGCGCGTTAAATGCGTCGCGGGCATCTTGCACTGTTTGAACACCAAGCGCTTGAAGGGCTGCATCGTGGTCGACAGTAAGCGCTTCTGGGTCCTCGATGCCTTTCCCTGCCCCCGCCGCAGGAAAGAGATTGATTGCCCCAAACCCCGAAAGATTAAGCGCAAGCGGACGATCGATCAGCATATCCTTTTCAGGTGCGAGCGCCACGCCGTCGCATTCGACCGTGCCCGCTGCTGATGGCATAATCGAGAAGCTGGCAAATTGTACGCGGCGTTGTTCTTGGGCGATGCTTATTCGCCGGCCAAGGTCCACAATGTGATCAAGGTCACTCTGTGTGATGTCGGTATGTCCCAAGACCACGTCAGCATCACATAGCTTTTTCTGAGGTGCCGAAAGCTGACGTGTGAGATCCGCAAGCATCCGCAGGCGGCCCCACTTGTGCAGGGATCTTTCTGCTGTGCGCGCCTCACGCAGGGACTTGACCAGATTGCGGCGTTGCGCCTCCGTTTGTTCAATCACGGTCTGTGCGTCTGACAGTGCTCTATCTGATTTACTTTGCGCAGTTTTCAGACCGGACGCATGTGCCTCTTTCTGCGTGATTTCATCAGCAAGCTGCTGACGGCGATCCTGTGTGTCGGTAATATCCTTGATTTGGCGGATCAGCCCGTTCTTTTCAGCGATGATCAGTTGCAGCGCGCTATCGGCAGCCGTGACACGGCGATCATGCTGTTGTGCATTTTGATAGGCGACTTCGGCGAGCGCGAGTTGTTGCGTTCGCGTGTCCTGCTTTTGCGGGTCATGTAATGCCTGCAAACGTAATTTGGCCTGCCGCTTCACAGCGAGCGCTTGGGAAAGAATGCGCACGTCCGCTTCAAGCCGCTCTTTACGCACGAGCAATTCAGCAGCTTTGTCTTCAACGGCTTTCCATGAACTTCCCGCCTTCGCCTTCAGGCCTTTGGTGGCCAAGGCATCGAGTTCTTTACGGCATTGTTCGACGATCTTATCCATGCGCCGCCCACCTGTGACCGCATCGATCTGACCGCGCACACTGGACATCAAGTCGCGGCGGGCTGCGACGTTGCTGGCGTCCTTGTCTTTGCCCATCGGATCAACGTGGGTTGCCCCTTGCCGGACCCAAAGCAGGCCGGCAGGTCCTTTGTTGACCTTGTTAATGTTATCCTCGATCCACGCTTCGGCGTCACCTTGTTGCTTGATAACTTGCCCGCTCGCGCAGTCGATTATTTTCGCTGACTTTTGCGCCAAAAAGGATTTTTCAACGCGGAAATCCTTTCCATCGATTTCCACAACCGAGGCCACGCACACGGCTCCACCCGAATAAGGTTGCAAGGCCTTCACCTCTTGCGACGACGACCCGTGTGGCACAAAAAACAAGGCATGCAGTGCGTCAAGGAAGGTTGATTTGCCGGACTCGTTTTCCGCTGTGATGGTTGTCAGTCCATCGCCGAAAGGTCCAAGCTGGGCCTTTTGGCCGCCGAACCGCCGGACGTTCGTCAATTCAAGCTGGCGCAGCTTCATTGGGACGGCTCCTGTTGGGCAATATGAAACAGGTGCGTCAACGCGATTTGGGCGATCTGGACATCCTCAGCGGTGCGGCCTTGCAGATCAGTGGCGGCAAAAAGACTGTCAGCCGTCGCCCGCAACGCGCCGCCCGTTGCAATCAGATCAAGATCATCGACGGCCTGTTCAATACCTAACTGATCACGGATCACCTCGAAAAAATGAAAGTCGTCTGCGATTTGGGTGCACGTATCGCGAAGCTGGCTTTGTTCGAGCAGTCCAAGGCGCCCTGACGCCTCCAGTCGCACGAGCGTTTTATCCCGATCCGCAGCGGGCAGTGCCTCGATCAATTGCTGCACCGGGTCCGTGCCTGCAAAGAATTCGAGCGCCAATGGTCGCCAATCGAATTGCCCAATCGGGACCGGCGTCACCTGTGGAATGTCCCCAAGTGCGCCTATCTCGACAAGCAGCGCACCTGCTGGGGCATGTCCTTTGAAATTATCCGCCTCTGGGCTGCCTGCATACCATGTTCTTGGGGTGATCGACTTTTGACCGTGCCAGTCGCCGAGTGCCAGATAGTCAAGCTTGGATATCTCCGCCCGATCCGGTTGAATAACTGCCACTGTCCCCTCTTCGCTGCCAAAATCTAGAATGCCACCGTGTGCCAGACCAATTCTGAAACGGTGCCCCGTCCGCGCATCCGCCATCCATTCGGTCAGGTCCACGCCCGGGTTCCTGACTGTGGGTGGCGCAGGAAGGATCGCGACGTGATCCCCAATTTCGATAATGTCTGGTGTCAGGGCAAGGATCACGTTGTCGGGCTTGTCGCGGTCGATCCGTTCCCAAAGATCAACAGCTGCAAGGCTGTCGTGGTTTCCCGGCAAAAGCACCCACAGCAGGTCAGTGAATTCCCCCATGAGGTCAAGCGCGCGCCGGACAACCTTGGAGGGCGGCGCTTCGGCGTCGAACGTATCCCCTGCAACCAAGATAAACTCGGCTTTGTCGGCACGCGCCGCATTTCCCAGACGTCGCAAGGCATCAAGCCGGGCCATGCGTAGCGCCGCCTGTGTGTCGGCGTCGAACCGACCGAAGGGCTTCGCAAGGTGAAGATCGGCTGTATGAAGAAATCGCACCAAAATAGCTCCTAAAATCTCTTAGGCACCACCGTAGATCGTTGCGGATATACCTGCAAACCAGCAATTCTAGAAACCCGTGCAAAGCTTAATCACTTGCGACGTTGCAGCGTCCGTAATGCGGTTGTTATTCGCCGCGCAGGCCGCTGACTTCATCAGGGCTGCCTTGAAACAACGCCTTGGATCCGCTATCTTACAACCAGAGGAATTCTCACAGAGGAATTCTCATGACAAATTTTTTACGCCCGTTTTTTGGCCCTGCCAGCAAGCCTGTAAAAAAAGGTGAGACCAGGAAAACCGCAATATCGAATCCGGCAGCAACCGGACTGGCAAATGAATTTCAGCTGCTGACGACGGAAACATTTAGGTTCATCGCGGTCGATGTAGAAACCGCCAACAGCAACAAACACAGCATCTGCCAAATTGGCCTCGCAATGGCGACTGATACCGGCGAGATCCAAACCGTCGGTTTCTTTGTTAACCCAAAAGAGCAGTTTGACGATTTTAATGTCCAGCTACACGGAATTGATCGCAAAACCGTTGATGGCGCGCGCGGCTTTGACGCTGTAATCCAAGAATTGAGGCCATTTCTAGAGCGACATACGCTCATTCAGCATAGCAGCTTTGACAAGCAAGCCTTTGATTCCGCTTGCAGATTGAACGCTATCCCCAACCTACGGACAAACTGGCTCGATAGCGTCATCATCGCCCGAACGGCCTGGCCCGAACTCAAGGGCAATGGCGGCCATGGACTGGCCAGCCTCAAGAAATTTCTGAACCTGAGATTTGATCACCACGATGCTGAAGAGGACGCCCGCGCCGCCGCCGAAGTTGTCCTTCTTGCAGAGGTTCATTCTGGCGAAAAGTTCCCGGATCTAGCAAAAACAGCCAAACAGAAAAATCAGAAATACCCAGTCTCCGTAGCTGTTGACGGGAACCAAAATGGGCCGCTTTGCGGGCATGTCGCTTGCTTCACAGGTCAGCTGTCTCTTAGCCGTACCGAGGCCGCAATGATAGCTGCTGGCGCTGGAATTACAGTCAAAACTGGCATGTCCAAAAAGGTCACGTTGACTGTTGTTGGCGAGCAAGATTTGGTCACCCTTGTAGGGCACGCCAAAAGCACCAAACACCGCAGAGCCGAAGAACTTATCGCCGACGGCTTTGATATTCGCATAATTGGTGAACTGGAATTTCTTGAACTGGTCGGCAGTGCATGAAGTTGGCTTGGTAATCCCCCCTAAAATTAGTGGTGTTCAAAAGTAGAATTTTCTCGGCAAGATATCTGAGGAGATTTTTGATGAAGACAGCACGATTTAGCGACGCACAGATCATGGGTATTTTGA
>JAGSGF010000027.1 GCA_023955335.1 Yoonia sp. | reverse complement strand
AGTCCTGCAAGCCGCCATCGACAGCAAAAAGATGACCGTGATCGTGTCCAAATGCGACAGCGGCAACATCAAACTGCCCGTCATCACAATGGACCCCGTAGTGATCCGGGACCGGTTCATGACAGCGGTCGCGCGCTAAATGGCACTGAACATGCATTCCAGCGAAGACGCCCGCCGTTTTGCGCGGCGGCGTCTCCCGTGGATGGTGTTTGACTATATTGACGGGGCCGCAGGGCGCGAAGTCGGGGCAGCGCATAATCGCGATGCATTTGACGCGCTGACCTTGCGGCCCCGTATTTTGCGCGATGTCAGCAAACGAGATTTGTCATCACAGGTCTTTGGCCAAACGACCAACGCGCCGTTTGGCATCAGCCCGATGGGCATGTGCAATTTGTCTGGCCCAGGCGCGGATATGATGCTGGCGCGGCTTGCGGCACGTGAAAACGTTCCGCTGGGTGTCTCGACTGTGGCATCCACCGCGATGGAACCGCTGATCGAGGCTGCAGAAGGCAATGCATGGTTCCAGCTTTACTTTAGCGGCGACGGCGTTGGGACGTTTAAGCTTGTCGAACGCGCAAAGGCTGCTGGTTACAAAACAATTATTCTGACTGTCGACGTGGCCGAGGTTGGCCGCCGTCCGCGCGAGCTTCGGCACGGTTTTACTATGCCGTTTCGTATCGGCCCCAAGCAATTTTTCGATTTCGCCATGCACCCGCGCTGGTCAATCTCGACACTGCTTGCTGGCAAGCCGGATATGGCGAATTTCCAAATGCCCGGCTATACATTTGACCGCACAGAAAGTCGCGCCGCCGCCAATTGGGACACGCTTGCGAAACTGCGCGACATGTGGCCCGGCAACCTTGTGGTTAAAGGTGTGCTTGATGCAGACGACGCTGTGTTGCTACGCGATGCAGGCGTCGACGCGATCCAAGTGTCCAGCCATGGTGCTCGCCAGCTAGACAGCGCGCCTGCGCCAATACTGGCGCTCAAAGAAATTCGCGACGCGGTTGGACCTGACATGCCGTTGTTTTTTGACACGGGCCTACGCAGCGGTGAAGACGTTGTAAAAGCATATTCCCAAGGGGCAAATTTTGCATTCCTCGGGCGCATTTTACAATTTGCAATCGCTGCGGGCGGCGAAGAAGGCCTTCAGCAGCTTTGGGATATTCTGCGCGATGAGACGAGCATTACACTGGCGCAAATCGGTGCCACAAATATGCAGATGAACGGCTAAGACCGCCGAACCGCATCTTCAACAGCGATGATTGACTGGCGAATATCGTCTGACGTGGTGCGGTGGTTAACAAGGGCTGCACGCAGGCATGGTTTTCCGTGGATGACTGTCGTCGAAAACACCGCTTCGCCGCTCAATTGAAGTTCGGCCGCGATCTTGTTCACGTCCCCTTGTTGCACGTAAAAACAGCACACATTGGATGACACCGTGAATGCAAGGTCGAGCACATCAGATGCGTCGACCAGTTCGGCCATCAGCAATGTTTGCTTGCAATTTTCGGTGATAGACGCCGAAAAGGCATCGGTTCCGATAGACTTAATCGCCGTCCAAACCTTGAGCGCCCTAAAGCCACGGGACAATTCAAGACCGTAGTCACAGAACCACAGATCGCCGCCACCAAGCCCTTGTTCTTGTTGCTCCAGGTAGTTCGGGCGCGATGTGAACGTATCAAAATGCAGGGTGCGGTCGTAGATCATGCACGCGCCGCAGTCGTACGGAACAGACATCCATTTGTGGAAATCGCAGGAAATCGAATTCGCCCGTTCCATACCGTCTGTCAGGTGCTTCCAAGGCTGATCAGCCAGCTTTGCCCAAAACCCAAAAGCTGCGTCTACATGGAACCAGATATTTTGCGCCGCACAGAAGTCTGCGATGGCGTCCAGATTATCAAAAGATCCCGTGTTTACCGATCCGGCAGTGCCGATGACGGCCAAAGGAATGCGGCCCGATGCTTGGTCTTCTGCCACAGCCATTGCCAACGCCGCGATGTCCATTCTCATATTTTCGTCTGTATCAACGACGTGTATCGAAAAGGTCCCATACCCCATCGCTTCCAAAGCTTTGCCAATGCACGAATGCGTCCCGCGGCGCACGTAAACGGCGACCTTGGGCAATGACTGAATGCCTGTTTTTCGTACCTCATGGCCAAACTGCCTATTGCGGGCGGCGGTCAGTGCCAAAATCGTCGCTTGCGATGTGCCTGTGGTCAGAATGGCCGAGGCGGTTTCAGGCATGCCGGATATCCCAAGCAACCAGTCCAGCGTGGCGCGTTCAACTTCGATCGCACCGTGATCGCGGCCACCGCAATTGCTATTCATCGTAGCCGCCACCAGTTCGGCACCAACGGATACTGGCAATCCGGCACCATGCACCCAGCCAAAGAACTTTGGATGGGTATTGCCTGTTGCATAAGGCATGATATCGGTCGCCAAATGGTCCAACGACTGCGCGGAGCCGACCCCTGTTGCCGTGTCCGTAAGGGACAGCCGGTCCGCAAGGTCGCCGGGCTTAGGTTGCCACGGCAAATCTCTGGCTTGCTTCATCCGTGCGAGGCACTGGTCCATCAATTTGTGCATGTCACGGCTAAAATCATCCCAGTTTTCTGGGTCAAGATGAGTGCCTTCTGAGGTCATAACTGGTTCTCTTATAAAAGTGCTTTTTACGGTTTGACGGGTAATCAAGACCTAAGCTGCTGCATAGACAAACACCACCCCACACAGGTCTAGCGGAGTTTTGTTGCTATCAATTTTGATACGACCGTTATCTTTGTGATGCTTATCTTACGGGGACATCTGCTTGTGGGCCTATGCCCAGTTCCCTGGTCTGAAATAGCTTGGTAAAACGACCTGAACCCAAGGTGTTATCGGGCGGCAGGTGGCGTGTTATTGCTTATCATCTGGTCATCTCTCAGGTTGGTGCCTATCTGTCAGGTGCATGATGACCCTGCGCAAAGAAGGTAAGATAGTATGATGAAACGACGTTCCTTTATGGCTTTGGCCGCTGCTGTTGCTTTGACCGCAACGCCAGCGGTCGCACAGCAACTTTCGCTGGGGCAGGTGTCGCAGTATTTGAACGGGCTTCAAACGGCGCAAGGTGAGTTTACTCAGATCAATGCGGACGGGACGCTGTCTACGGGGCAGATTTTTATCAAACGGCCGGGGCGCATTCGATTTGAATATAACGCACCGGACAATTCGCTTGTGATGGCTGGCGGCGGTCAGGTCGCGATCTTTGATCCGCGATCCAACAATGGACCGGATCGGTATCCGTTGAACCAGACTCCGCTCAAGATTATTCTGGATCGCAATGTTGACCTCGCGCGTGCCAGCATGGTCACAGGGCATACGTCCGATGGAACGACAACGACCATCACCGCCCAAGATCCTGCAAACCCGCAATATGGCAATATTCAAATGGTCTTCACGGCCAATCCGATTGAGTTGCGCCAATGGATTGTGACCGACGACGTGGGTAGTCAGACAACCATAATTTTGAATGATCTGGTGCGTGGCGGCCGGATCGGGGACATTAAGTTCAACATCCTCAATGAGATTGCAAACTGGAATAACTAAACCCGTAGACATTAAAAAAGGCGCCCGATTGAGGCGCCTTTTTCGTCTCTAGATTTTACGACAAGACCGCAGCTGCGCGTCATACATAACCGCGCGGGTGCCGACTTCATTTGCAATACGGACAAGCCAGCTTTTGTTTTTCCACGTGCCGCGTCTAAATCCGGTCCGGCCATCATGATAGGCCAGATACTGATTGCGGGTGTCATTCATGGCCACGCCGACTTCGTCTTTGGTCAGGGACATGTACCACCCCATAAAGTCGGTCGCATCTTTGATATTGTCACGGCGTGCGCCAGATCCGCCTTCGGCGCGCTGGTATTCTTTCCACGTGCCATCAAGGGCTTGGGAGTAGCCATACGCTGATGATTGGCGGCCAATTGGAATGACGCCCAACGCATATTGATGCGGGGTTCGGTTGTTCCCGATGAATTTGCTTTCCTGATAGATAATTGCCATCAGCGCAGGCACGGGGACGCCCCATTTGCGTTCAGCTGCCTTAAAGGCCCGAAGGTATGCTGGGCGCTCGGATACGATGTCACATGCGTTATCTAGGTTGCGCGGTACCGAGAAATCCTTGGACCCGCAGCTCCCTAAAGCCACCAAAAGTATCATTGCGCGGAAGATTCTGCTCATCTGCCTCTCGCTTTTTGTTAGTATTTTTTTCCACCTTACGAGATTGTCGCGTCCCTGTGAACAGCTTTGGCGATCTGGTTAGATCACAAATGCGAGGATAAGCGGCAAACTGATCACGGACAGCAATGTTGATGCCACGACCAGACCCGCGACCGGCTGTGCGTCATGCCCGTATTTTTCTGCCAGCAGGTACGAGGTGACGGCCACAGGGGTGGCGACCTGCACGATCAAAACAGCGCTGGGGATGGGTGCCAAGCCAAACCACCGCGCAGCGATCCATGCCGCTCCTGCGCAGACCACGACCTTAATCGCTGATAGCCAAACCGCACGGCCCATGTCGCGGGTTTCCAATCTTGCGATGGCGACGCCGAGTGTGATCAGCATAATGGGAATCGCCATCTGCCCGATCAGCTGAAGCGCGTTGGTCAGGAAGGTCGGTGTCTGCCATCCTTGCCACAAAAACAGCGCCCCGAGGAAAGTTGCTGCCACGACAGGTTCGCGGATGACGCGGATAAGCGACCCTCCGCCTGCCACGACCCAGACACCGATTGTGAACGATAATATCGCCATAACGGCGAAGACGACGACCGCATAGCTGAGCCCTTCTTCGCCAAATGCGAACATTGCAAGCGGCAGGCCAAGGTTGCCTGTGTTCCCAAAGACAAGCGGTGCGAGATAGGTCGATGTATCCAGTTTTCGCAGCTTAACGATGCTCAGAAATATTATAGAAACAAGGCCATATGCCGTGAAGCTCGCGAGTGAAAGTGCCCCGAGGGCTTGGGGGTCGATATCTGCGGTCATCAGGGCCACAAAGATCAGGCAAGGGACCGAAAGGGTCATCGCCAGACGCGTGACAAACTCGACCCGATACTCGAACCCAAGTTTGACCCAACCAAAGCCAACTGCTGCCAGAATGAAGACCGGTGCGGTGATATTTAGGACTGTTAGTGCTAGGTCCACAGACTGTTTCCTTCAAATTGACGCTCTGCCCATAGACATGCTGCGCTAGACAGGGCTAGAAAGCCCATGGGGGTACGTTTTTGATGTTCAAAACACGCGCTAAATATCATTTGGGCCAAGTTGTTCGGCATCGCAAGCATCCTTTCCGTGGGGTGGTGTTTGACGTGGACGCAATGTTCTCGAATACTGATGCGTGGTACGAGGCAATCCCTGAGGATAGCCGACCCACAAAAGAGCAGCCATTTTACCATTTGTTGGCCGAGAATGACCAAAGCTATTATGTGGCTTACGTGTCTGAACAGAATCTTGTGGCTGACTATTCTGGTCAACCAGTTGAGCACCCTGATCTTGATGATCTGTTTGGTCCGTTCGAGGACGGGCATTACCCACTGCAAGTTCAGCTAAACTGAACAATGCAGATGGGTTAAAACCCATCCTACGTCAGTAGCCCAACGCACACCCGTCTTTGCGTGGATCAGACCCACCGATAAGCACGCCATCGTCACCCAAGGTGATCGCTTGCGCGCCACCGATCGGCCCCGCAGGGATAGCCACATTGTGCCCTAAATCCGCCAGCCCTGCATGCACATCTGGTCCATATGTTGTTTCAACGTTCAGCCTGTCACCGTCAGCAAAACAGCGTGGCCCATCGATGGCTGTCTGCACGTCCATCTCAAAATCAGTTAAGTTGGTCACAAACCGCGCATGACCCGTTGATTGATAGGCCCCGCCCATCACGCCAAACGGCATGTAAGGTGACCCGTCTTTCTTAAGAAGCCCCGGAATGATTGTGTGCATTGGCCGCTTGCCGCCGCCAGCCTCGTTCGGGTGTCCTTTGTCCAAGGTGAACCCTGCGCCACGGTTTTGGAACAAGACGCCAAATTTATCTGACGCAATGCCTGATCCAAACGAATGGAACACGGAATAGATCAGCGACACACACATGCGGTCCTTATCGACGACCGTGATGTAAATGGTGTCTTTGTGCACGGCCTCTGCGCCTGGAACTGCTGCTGGCATCGCCTTTTTGGGATTGATCAACGCGGCAAGACTTGCCGCCGTTTCGGCCGACATCATATGGTCAAGTTTTGTCATATGGTCGGGATCGGCTATAAACTGGTTGCGAGCGTCATAGGCCAATTTGGTTGCCTCGGCCTCAATATGCGCGCGTTCAACCCCAAACGGGTCCATGCCAGCGATGTCAAAATGTTTGAGGATATTGAGCAGCAAAATCGCGGTTGCACCTTGTCCGTTTGGCGGATGCTCCCATAGGTCCAGCCCGCCGTACCCGCCCGTAATCGGGGCTGTGTATTCGCTGGCGCAATTCGCAAAGTCATCAAGCGTATGAACGCCACCACGTGCGGTCAGCGCAGCGACCATATCTTCCGCGACTTCGCCTTCGTAAAATGCGTCACGTCCAGTCATTGCGATCCGGCGCAGAATATCTGCTTGGCCGGGTGCGCGGAACACTTGGCCCGCTGCCGGGGCACTCCCGTTGATCAGATAGGTGTCGCGCGCCGTCCCTTGCAGCGCGTCTGTTGATTGCGCCCAGTCAAACGCCACGCGCGGTGCAACTGGTACGCCCGCATCTGCATAATGAATGGCAGGGGCCAGCGATGCCTTAAGCCCTAATTTCCCGAAATCCGCAGACAACCTGCAAAACGCATCGACCGCACCGGGAATGGTTACGGCCTCTGGGCCGCCCGTCGGTACTGTGGTGATGCCCTTGTTGCGCAGAACGCCAGCATCCAACCCAGCAGGTGCGCGGCCTGATCCATTAAGCGCAACAACGCGATCTTCGCCGGGTGGTGTCAGCAGCACAAAACAGTCGCCGCCAATACCAGTCATCTGCGGTTCGCAAATCCCCAACAAAACAGCTCCTGCAATGGCAGCGTCAACGGCGTTTCCACCAGCCTCTAACATCTGAACGGCGACTTTCGCGGCCAGTGGATGCGACGTCGCGCACATGCCATTTGTTGCAAAAACGGCCGAGCGGCCCTGCTTTTGAAAATCGCGCATTCAAAGTCCCCATATTTTCCTGTGCCGGAACTTAGGGCAACAGACGATAGGCGCAATAACAAAGACGGGTGCAGTATTCATAAGGGGGGACGGTACTCGGCGCCGTGCAACTGGGTGGGGGCGTTATATACACGGCACCGAGATAAGCGATTTAGCTATGAGACTATCCTTGTTCCGTGATCATGGCTGTAGAATGTACAAAATATGACGGTTCTGGGGCGGATGGTCGTTTCGTTCAAAATCCTTTTCTTGCGTTGGAAAAGAACATACGTTCAATTCCAAGAGGGACACGAAAGGACGGACCATGACTTCAGTTGTTATCACAGGGGCCGCGCGCACACCGATGGGTGGGTTCCAAGGCGTTTTTGCGGAGGTTGATGCGCCAACCCTTGGCGGTGTGGCGATCAAGACCGCCTTGCTTGGTGCCGGACAACCGACCGTCGACGAGGTTCTGATGGGATGCGTTTTACCTGCGGGCTTGGGGCAAGCCCCTGCGCGCCAGGCAAGTTTCCTTGGCGGGCTTTCTGACGCCGTTCCTGCCACGACACTCAATAAAATGTGTGGGTCGGGGATGAAGGCCGTTATGATGGCATTTGATCAAATCATAGCAGGCGACACGAACGTGATCATTGCGGGTGGCATGGAAAGCATGACAAACGCGCCGTATCTGATGGCCAAGCTGCGCGGCGGTGCACGGATAGGTCACCAAACTGTCCAAGACAGCATGTTCCTTGACGGGTTAGAAGACGCCTATGACAAAGGCCGGCTGATGGGCACATTCGCCGAGGACTGTGCCGAAACCTACCAATTTACACGGGCGGCTCAAGACGACTTTGCGCTGGCATCACTGTCCAATGCAATTGCTGCGCAAAACGGTGGTGGGTTCGCGCGCGAGATCGCGCCAGTGACAGTAAAGTCGCGTAAGTCCGAGGTGGTCGTGGATGCGGATGAGCAGCCAAGTGCGGCGCGCCCTGACAAGATCCCGAATCTCAAACCCGCTTTTCGCGAAAACGGGACAGTGACTGCCGCGAATGCATCAAGCATTTCTGACGGGGCATCTGCGCTTGTGATTGCTCGTGAAGGTGCGACCGATGGGCCGCTGCGCGCGCGTATCATCGGGCACGCAAGCCATGCGCAGGCGCCAAATTTATTCACAACGGCTCCTGTCCCCGCGACGCAAAAACTGCTCGCTAAAATCGGCTGGACCGTTGACGACGTTGACCTGTGGGAAGTGAACGAGGCCTTTGCAGTGGTGCCAATGGCCTTCATGCACGACCTGCAAATCCCGCGCGAAAAGCTTAATGTGAATGGTGGTGCTTGCGCGTTGGGACATCCTATCGGCGCATCGGGTGCGCGGATAATCGTGACGCTGTTGCATGCCCTCGAGGCGCGAAACCTCAAGCGTGGCATTGCTGCGATCTGCATCGGTGGTGGTGAAGGCACGGCCATCGCGATAGAGCGCCCATAGCTTATTTCGACCTAAAACACCGCAAAGGATCAAGCGATGCGCGTTGATTACGACTTTTTGGCAAAAACAATTGCGGCCCTCACGGAAGGTGAAACCGATGCAGTGGCCTTGATGGCGACGGTCGCATGCGAAGTTCACCATGCGGATGCGCGGTTCGATTGGACGGGATTTTACCGCGTTACTGCGCCAGAACTATTGAAAATCGGCCCTTACCAAGGCGGGCACGGTTGCCTCGTGATCCCATTTTCTCGTGGTGTCTGTGGCGCGGCCGCGCGTACCGGAGCCATACAGTTGGTGGCCGATGTCGATGCGTTTGCAGGTCATATTGCTTGTGCAAGCTCCACGCGGTCCGAGCTGGTGTTGCCGGTTTGGAATGGCGCGGGGACATTGCTTGGTGTGTTTGACATCGACAGCAATGAGCCCGCTGCGTTTGACGGCAATGACGCGACGCATATGGCATCAATTTTGAAGGCGACCTTCGCTGCCGCAAGATAACTTTATTTGCGTGAAATTTTGCTTTGCGTTTTCATGATTATCGGGCACCATGAAAACTGATCCATAATTTTCACGGAATCACTATGCTTCATGACCTACCAGCTGACGTGCGCACATTGGGCGCGGATTTACGGGCCTTGCGCAAGGCGCGTGGCTTGACGCTTGCCGCGATGGCGGATGATCTGGGCAAATCGGTTGGCTGGCTTAGTCAGGTTGAACGCGACATATCAGAGCCAAGCATCGACGATCTGCGCGCTTTTGCGCGGATGTTGGATGTGTCTGTGTCCAGCTTGTTTCGCGTTGCGGCGGCTGTGGGCGAAGAGGGCTATATTGTGCGTAAAACGGCCCGTCGCCCGATCGGGTCTCGTGAAGCGGGTCTCGTTGAGGAACTGCTTTCGCCTGACCTGACCGATGACTTTGAGGTTGTGCATTCCACGTTCGAGGCAGCGGCAACCATGACAGAGGCTGTCTGCCGTCCGACCCAGGAATTGGGTTACATCGTATCTGGCCAGCTTGATTTGTGGATTGATGACACCCGTTTCCACCTGAATCCGGGCGATAGTTTTCGCATTCGTGGTCAGCATTATCGCTGGTCCAATCCCCATGATGTGCCTTGCATGGCGATCTGGGTTATCGCACCGCCAGTCTACTGACGGGCATAAAATCCCGTCCCCAAAGGGCGACAACGACAATATTTCCGGCACAGTCCGACAACAGGAGCAAGACACATGAGCGATTTCCCAACAACGGCCCGTGTGGTAATTATCGGCGGCGGCGTCGTCGGTGTATCCACGCTTTACCATCTCGCGCTGGCGGGTTGGACTGATTGTGTTCTGCTGGAAAAGAACGAATTGACCGCGGGGTCGACATGGCACGCGGCTGGCAATTGCCCCTCGTTTAGTACCAGTTGGGCGATCATGAACATGCAGCGGTATTCGCTCGGGCTTTATGCGGGGCTGGCTGAAAAGGTCGACTACCCGATGAATTATCACGTCACGGGGTCCATCCGGTTGGCGCATTCCAAAGAGCGGATGCAGGAATTTGAACGCGCCCGCGCGATGGCCAACTATCAGGGTCTTAGCATCGAAATGATGACCAATCAGGACATGCAAGACGCCTATCCGTTTCTTGAGACGCACGACCTTGTTGGCGGTATGTGGGATCCAGATGATGGTGACATTGATCCTGCGCAATTGACCCAAGCCTTGGCCAAAGGCGCCCGTGCGCTGGGCGCGCGTATTGAACGGTTCTGTCCCGCCACCGGTGTGACCCGCGATGGTGACGAATGGATCGTGCACACTGACAAAGGTGATATTCGCTGCGAAAAGGTGGTGAATGCCGCCGGCTATTATGCGCAGCGCGTCGGCGAATGGTTCAGGCCTTATGGCGGGCGGACCGTGCCGATGGCCACCATGTCGCACCAGTTTTTCCTGACCGAAGAAATTCCCGAACTTAAGGAATGGACCGAAACCCAAGGCCGCAAAATCCCGCTGCTGCGCGATGTCGATAGTTCCTATTACCTGCGTCAGGATAAAAACGGCCTGAATCTTGGCCCCTACGAACGGAACTGCAGGGGCCACTGGATGACGCCGACAGACCCGATGCCCGAAGACTTTAGTTTCCAGTTGTTTCCAGACGATCTTGAGCGCCTTGAGTGGTATATTGAGGATGCGATGGCGCGTGTGCCGATCCTTGGCACCAGTGGCGTTGGCCGTGTCATCAACGGACCAATCCCATATGCGCCTGATGGTTTGCCTCTCATGGGACCTATGCCCGGCGTGCCAAATGCTTATGAGGCCTGCGTGTTCACCTTTGGCATCACCCAAGGTGGTGGCGCGGGCAAGGTGATGGCCGAATGGATAACCGAGGGCGAAACTGAATGGGATATGTGGGCCGTCGACCCGCGTCGTTACACTGACTACACCGATCAGGATTATTGTGACCGCAAGGCCATGGAAGTTTACGGCCACGAATATGCGATGCATTTCCCGCAACATGAATGGCCTGCAGCACGCGACAAAAAGCTGTCGCCAAATCACGAAAAGGTTGTGGAATTGGGCGGCGTCATGGGCGCATATAACGGTTGGGAGCGGGCCAATTGGTTCGCCAAAGATGGCGACAATACAACCGAGGAAGCGACCCACACATGGGATCGCAAAGGCCCGTGGCAGCAGCGCATCAAAGAAGAATGCGAAGCGGTGCGCGACGGCGTTGGTGTTCTCGACCTGCCGGGGTTCTCAAGGTTCAATCTCTCTGGTGACGGTGCCGCCGAATGGCTGCGCGGTATGATCGCTGGCGCACTGCCAAAAATCGGACGCATGAACCTTGCGTATTTTGCAGACAGCCGTGGGCGGATTTTGACAGAGATGTCGGTGATGCGTCACGGTGAAGACACGTTCACCTTGATCACGGCTGCCAGCGCGCAGTGGCACGATTTTGAAATGCTGCGTGACAGCTTGCCTGCCACCCTAAGCCTGACAGATCACACAACTGAATTTTCCACGCTCATTGTGACTGGCCCTCAGGCACGTGATTTGTTCAAAGCGCTGGGCACAGACGCTGACCTATCGCTGGGATGGTTGAGCCATCAATCTGCCAAGGTGGCGGGCATTGATTGCGCGCTTGCGCGTGTGTCTTTTGCTGGCGAGCTGGGCTGGGAAGTTCACGCGACTAATGCCCAGATGCCCGCTCTTTATGATGCCGTGCTGGGGGCTGGCGCTGTCCCGTTTGGGATGTATGCGTTGAACTCTTTGCGGATCGAAAAAGGGTATCGCGCATGGAAGGGTGATTTGACGACAGACTATTCCTTGCTCGAAGGCGGGATGGAACGGTTTATCAAGTTCGACAAGCCTCAAGATTTCCCTGGCAAGGCGGCGTTGCTCGCTGAAAAGCAGCAGGGCAGCAAAAAGCGCTTCGCGACGCTGATGATGAATGAGGACTGCGCGGCAGATGCGCCCTATATGTCGACGGTTCTGTATGACGGCGTAGTTGTGGGCGAAACCACGTCGGGTGCGTATGGTTACCGCGTGAATAAGTCGATCGCGCTGGCGATGCTCCGGTCCGATCTGGCGGTTGCAGGGACACAGGTCATTGTGAACATCTTTGGCCAAAACGTGGCCGCAACAGTGCAAGACGACGCGCCCTTGTGGGACGCTGAAAATGCTCGCATTCGGGCATAGCGCCAATGAAACACTCGCCGTCGTGAAAACGTTAGCAGGCAGCAAGGACAAAAGGGTTACCGAATGATTATGATACTTGATGGTGGAATGGGCCAAGAACTGGTGGCGCGCGCGGGCAAAGCAACAGGGCTTTGGTCAGTTCAGGCGTTGTTGGATGACCCTCAAATGGTGCGTGACGTGCACGATGCATATTTTGCTGCCGGGGCAGACGCTGCAACGACCAACAGCTATTCTATTTTACCTGATCGTCTGGATGCGCACGGTATCGGTGACCAGCTGGACCGCCTTGCTGTATTGGCCTGTGAGTTGGCCTGCCGGTCGCGTGATGCGCATGGCAGTGGATTGGTGCTTGGGGCGCTTGGCCCGCAAGGGTTTTCATATCAACCCGACAAATGCCCACCTGCCGGGCAGGCTGCCGAAGTTTACGCCCACTTGGCCCGTCTTCATGCCCCCTTTGTTGAAGGGCATATCCTAGAGACAATGTCGTCGGTTGATCAGGCCCGTGGCGGCCTTATGGGGGCAGGCGTGACCGGTAAACCTGTCTGGCTGTCATTGTCTGTCGATGACACCGACGGGACGAAACTGCGGTCGGGTGAACCGATTGCAGACGTCCTTCCATTGATCGCGGAATTTAACCCGCATGTCGTGTCGATCAACTGTTCATTGCCCGAAGCCGTCAGCCAAGCGATTCCGTTGCTGGCAGGGACTGGCGTGACGGTCGGTGCATATGCCAACGGGTTCACGGGCATTGCCGATAACTTTGATCACATCGGGGCGACTGTTGACGCGCTTGAGGCGCGCACTGACCTTGGACCTGCCCGTTATGCTGATTTCGCTCAAACTTGGGTCGACGCGGGGGCCACTGTGATCGGGGGCTGCTGTGAGGTCGGCCCCGCGCATATTGCTGCCCTTGTGGCGCGTTTCAAATAAGGAAAGACCGTCATGGCCAATGTCCCTACTTCTGCCCGCGTCGTTATCATTGGCGGTGGTGTTATCGGGTGTTCCGTTGCGTATCACTTGGCCAAGCTGGGCTGGAAAGATGTCGTGCTGCTGGAACGCAAACAGCTGACGTCTGGGACAACGTGGCATGCGGCAGGCTTGATTGCGCAACTTCGTGCGACGGCCAACATGACCAAGCTCGCGAAATATTCGCAAGAGCTGTACGGCAAGCTGGAAGCGGAAACAGGTGTGGCGACTGGGTTCAAGCGGGTTGGGTCCATCACTGCTGCCCTCACCGAAGAACGCAAAGAAGAGATTTTCCGGCAAGCGGCCATGGCCCGCGCTTTTGGCGTTGAGGTTGAAGAAATCAGCCCCAAAGAAGTCAAAGAACGCTACGAGCACCTGAACATCGACGGTGTGACCGCTGGCGTTTACCTGCCGCGTGACGGTCAGGGCGACCCTGCCAACATCGCGTTGGCTTTGGCCAAAGGCGCGCGTCAAAATGGTGCTCAAGTGATTGAACGCACCGCGGTGACCAAGATTAATCGCGACGGTCGTCGCGTGAAATCTGTAAATTGGAACAATGGCACCGACACAGGTACAATCGACTGCGACATGATCGTGAACTGTGGTGGCATGTGGGGTCATGAGGTTGGCCGCATGGCGGGCGTGAACGTACCGCTGCATGCCTGCGAACACTTTTACATCGTGACCGAGGCGATTGCCGGACTGACCCAAATGCCAGTTCTGCGGGTCCCCGATGAATGCGCGTATTACAAAGAAGATGCGGGGAAAATCCTACTGGGTGCGTTTGAACCCAACGCCAAGCCGTGGGCGATGCACGGTATCCCAAAAGACTTTGAATTTGACCAGCTGCCCGAAGATTTTGATCATTTCGAGCCAATCCTGGAACACGCCGTCAACCGCATGCCGATGTTGGCGCAGGCGGGTATCCATACGTTCTTTAACGGACCTGAATCGTTCACGCCTGATGATGCCTACCACCTTGGGCTCGCCCCCGAGATGGACAATGTTTGGGTCGCTGCTGGCTTTAACTCCATCGGTATTCAATCCGCTGGTGGGGCAGGCCAAGCGCTTGCGGCGTGGATGGATGCGGGCGAAAAGCCGTTTGATCTTGGCGACGTGGACATCAGCCGGATGCAGCCGTTCCAAGGCAACAAACATTACCTGTTTGAGCGGTCCAAAGAAACGCTGGGCTTGCTTTACGCCGACCATTTCCCGTTTCGTCAAAAGGCGACAGCGCGGGGCATTCGCCGCACACCGTTTCACCAGCATCTGCTGGATCAAGGCGCCGTTATGGGCGAATTGGCGGGCTGGGAACGTGCCAATTGGTTTGCAAACGAAGGGCAGGCACCGGAATACGAATATTCTTGGAAGCGACAGAACTTCTTTGGCAATGTCGCGGCTGAATTGGATGCGGTGCGGACCAATGTTGGCATGTATGACATGTCATCTTTCGGGAAAATCCGCGTCGAAGGGCGCGATGCCGTGGCGTTCATGAACAATGTCGGCGGCGGTCAATATGATGTGCCGGTGGGTAAAATCGTCTACACGCAATTCCTGAACAACAAGGCGGGGATCGAGGCGGATGTGACCGTCACCCGCCTGTCTGAAACGACGTTCCTTGTGGTGACCCCAGCGGCCACGCGCTTGGCTGATCAGGTCTGGATGCAGCGCAATATTGGCGACCATAATGTTGTCATTACGGATGTCACCGCTGGCGAAGGTGTGCTTGCCATCATGGGCCCCAATGCGCGCAAATTGCTGCAAGCCGTGTCGCCCAATGATTTCTCGAACGACGTAAACCCGTTTGGGACAGCGCAAGAGATCGAACTTGGTATGGGCATGGCGCGGGTCCACCGCGTGACTTACGTGGGCGAGCTTGGCTGGGAAGTGTACGTATCCTCCGACATGGCCGCACATGCGTTTGAAACGTTGCATGCTGCAGGCCAGGACATGGGCGTCAAGCTGTGCGGCATGCATATGATGGACGCCGGCCGGATCGAAAAAGGGTTCCGGCACTTTGGTCATGACATCACCGCTGAGGATCACGTGCTCGAGGCAGGTCTTGGCTTTGCTGTGAAAACCGACAAGCCTGCGTTTATCGGACGCGATGCTGTATTGCGCAAAAAGGACGAGGGCCTGAACAGCCGTTTGGTCCAGTTCAAGCTGACCGATCCAGAGCCGCTTTTGTATCACAACGAACCTGTCATGCGTGACGGCGACGTCGTGGGGTATTTGTCGTCGGGTGTTTACGGCCACCACGTGGGTGCAGCGATGGGCATGGGCTATGTGCCGTGTCAGGGCGAAAGTGTTGCTGACGTCTTGGCGTCTACCTATGAAATCGACGTCATGGGCACGCGGGTCAAGGCCGAGGCAAGCCTCAAACCGTTCTATGATCCAAAATCGGAACGCGTTAAAGCGTAAGGTCTAGCCATTAAAAAAAGCCCCGCAGGTGCAAACCTAGCGGGGCCTTTTTGCGTTTTGTATGCGGGTTTAATTGCTGTCAGTTGCAACTTTAGTCGTCTGTGGACCAAGCGCGTTCAGCCCCTTAAGGATGTCGATCGCATAGGCCAGTTGATAGTCATCTTCACGCAGTGCGGCAGCGGCTTGGGCGCGGTCGCGGTCTTCTTCAATCTGGCGAATTTCGTCTTCGGTCAGGCTGTCATTGTCCAGTGACCCACGTAGATCAGCCTCAGACCGGAAACCTGTTGCGTCTTCCTCTTCTTCATCGGACGGACGGGCGCGCGGCTGTTCGACGATGATATCCGGCGAAATGCCCAAGGCCTGAATCGACCGACCAGACGGGGTGTAATACCGCGCAGTGGTCAGGCGCATGGCGCCGTCGCCCTGCAATGGAACAACCGTCTGCACGGACCCTTTGCCGAATGATTTGGTGCCAACAATGATCGCACGACGGTGATCTTGTAACGCACCTGCGACGATTTCAGACGCAGAGGCAGAGCCACCGTTGATCAGCACAACAATCGGCTTGCCATCGGCCAGATCGCCCACAGCTGCATTATAGCGGTCACTGTCGTTTGGTTCACGGCCACGGGTAGACACGATTTCGCCAGCCTCTAAGAATGCATCGGACACATAGATCGCTTGGTTCAACAGGCCACCTGGATTGTTGCGCAGATCAAGGATGATCCCGTCAACGTTATCCAAACCTCCGGCCTCGGCGATTTGGTCTTCCAGGCCGGATTTCAGGTCCGGGTAGGTCTGATCGCTAAACGTGGCAATCCGCAGGACAATGGCGTTGCCTTCGGTCCGGCTGCGCACAGCTGTCAGCTTGATCGTGTCGCGGATGATGGATACCTCAAGCGGTTCCACTTCGCCTTCGCGCACAACCGTAATCACGATCTCGGACCCGACGGGGCCACGCATCAGATCAACTGCGTCATCCAGCGTCAGGCCAAGCACATTTTCACCGTCAACTGCTGTGATGAAATCACCTGCGAGAATACCCGCAGCATCAGCTGGCGTGCCGTCCATTGGCGAGACGACTTTGACCCAACCTTCTTCTTGGGTAACTTCAATGCCAAGCCCGCCAAATTCACCACGCGTTTGTACACGCATAGCGGTGGCATCATCGGCGGATAGATAGCTGGAATGCGGATCAAGCGATGTAAGCATCCCGTTGATCGCGGCTTCGATCAGGTCTTGTTCTTCGACGTCTTCGACGTAACCGGCACGTATGCGTTCAAAGATATCGCCAAACAGATCAAGCTGTTCGTAAACGCTTGCACTATTGGCCGCCTCTTGGGCGAGCAAAGGACCCGCAATTTGGGTCGTTGCGATCAAACCCAAAAGTGTTCCGCCGCCTGCGGCCATCATCAGCTTTTTCATAAATCTAGTGTCCTATCTGTCGTCCAGCGCGAACCAGTCGGTTGGGTTTACGGAACTCTGCCCTTCTCTGACCTCAAGATAAAGGGTCTGTGACGCCACACCACCAGAATCGACCTCTCTTTGGGTCAAGATTGCGTTAGCGTTGGGCGCATCTCCGCCCAAAAGCCCGATCGGCGACCCCTGCGGGATGACCTGACCGGCCTCGCCGAAAACCTCTTGTAGGCCCGCAATGACGAAAAGAACGTCGGCGGCAGGCTCTAAGATAATAACATTGCCGTAGTCCAACAGCGGACCACGGAACAAGATTGTCGCGGCTGCGGGTGCTGTGACCAACGCACGCGGTCGCGCGGCAAGGATCACGCCGGGCCTGCGAATACCGGCCGCATCCGGCGCGTTAAACTGACGAAGCAGTTGGCCTTGTACAGGCAACGGCAGGTTTCCTTTTTGCGTCCGCGCATCGACGGGGGCGGCGTCAGTTACAAAGCTGTCAGTGAGCCCAGACGCGAATCCCGTCAGCGTTTCCGTGCTTGCCAACAAAAGCGCCGTCTGAATTGGATCTTCGACAAACCGCCGGGGCAGATCGGTCCGCTCAGAGATGGCCGTCGACAGTGCAGACCTTGCAGTTTGCACGCCGTCGAGCCCGTCTTGCAAGGTACTGGCGGCGCTTTCCTGTAACGTCCGCAACAAGGCAATTTCTTCGAGTTCGCTGCGCAGCTGGGCTGCTTCAGCCTGAAGTGCGGGGGCCACATCGGCCACCATCATACCGGACCGCGCAGTGCCCGTTGGCCCAGATGGGTGCAGTAACAACAAAGGCGCAGGTGCGCGGCCCATGGTTTGCAAGACTGCAAGCAGGCGCCCGACTTCTTTAGATTTTGCAGCAAGCGCTGTTTCCAAAGTGGTTTGCCGGATTGCGGCGCGGCGCAGTCCGTCGCGCATGGCGATGAGCCCATCTTCATAGGCACGGACGGTTTGGGTTAAAGCAGCCACGCGGTCACGGGCGCCTTGGGCCGCGGCCAAGGTCGCGCCCGCTTGCGTTAGCCTATTGGCGGCAGCAATTGCGGCCTCGGCCGGGGTTTGGGCGTTGGCCGTGCCAGCCCACATAACCAAGAGGATCGCGAAAATACGCATCAATCGATCAAACTCTGGCCAGTCATCTCATCTGGTTGCGGCAGGCCCAAAAGTGCAAGCAGCGTTGGGGCCACATCGGCCAAGCGTCCGTTATGTAAAGTCGCACCGGCAGGGCCGCCAAACAGCGCAACAGGCACAGGGTTGAGCGTATGCGCTGTGTGCGGACCGCCTGTTTCAGGGTCGATCATCATTTCGCAATTGCCGTGGTCAGCAGTGACGATCATCGCACCTTCGACGGATTTGAGCGCATCAAGAACCTTGCCCAAACCACGGTCCACGGCCTCGCAGGCTGTGATTGCCGCAGCCAAATCGCCAGTATGCCCAACCATATCTGGGTTGGCGAAATTTGTAATAATGAGATCGTAGCCATCGTTGATCGCCGCAACAAAGGCATCGGTTACTTCACTGGACGACATTTCAGGCTGTAGGTCATATGTCGCCACCTTGGGCGACTGCGGCATAAAGCGATCTTCGCCGACTTCAGGAACTTCGATACCGCCGTTCATAAAGAACGTGACGTGCGGGTATTTTTCAGTCTCAGCCAAGCGGAACTGACGTAATCCATGGTGGGCAACCCATGCCCCAAGGGTGTTATGGATCACCCGCTTGGGGAATACTGTATCATACCATGCGGTGTGCGCGTCGGAATAGGTGACCATGCCAAGGCGGGCAACGAGGGCGGGCATTTCGCGTGGGAACCCGTCAAAATCTGGATCAGCGATGGCCGCAAGAATTTCGCGGGTGCGGTCGGACCGGAAGTTCAGGCAGAAAAGCCCGTCGCCCTGCGCAAAACCGGCATAGTCACCGATGACTGTCGCGGGGATAAATTCATCCGTTTTGTCAGCCGCATATGCTGCATCAATCGCGGCCTGTGGGTTAGCGGCAGTGTTCCCTTTGCCCAGAACCATCGCGTCATAGGCCGTCTGCACGCGTTCCCACCGATTATCACGGTCCATCGCGTAATAACGGCCAATTACAGTGGCGATCTTGGATGATGGGGGCAGGGCAGCCTGAAGCTGGGCCATGAATGCCTTGGCGCTTTTGGGGGCCACATCGCGGCCATCTGTCATTGTGTGAATGACCGACGGGACGCCCGCTGCGTCCAACGCAATTGCGGCGGCGATGATGTGTTCGACATGACCATGTACGCCGCCGTCTGACACAACGCCCATCAGGTGTGCGGTGCCGCCACTGGCTTTCATCTGTTTAATGAATTTCACGATGGCATCTGCATGGGCAAAACTACCGTCTTCAATTGACAGCTCGATCTGGCCGAGGTCCATCGCGACCACGCGACCTGCGCCGATATTCGTGTGGCCGACTTCGGAATTGCCCATCTGGCCTTTTGGCAGGCCCACGTCATTGCCATGTGTCAGCAGCTGGGCGTGGGGGCCGTGCATGATTGCATCAAAATTGGGGGTGTTTGCGAGCAAGGGGGCGTTGCCCGCCTTAACGGCGCTTAGGCCCCAGCCGTCCAAGATACACAACACAACGGGTTTTGGGGTGGGCATAGACTGGCTCCTGCGGAATGGTTTGGCGCAATCCTACGCCATCGGGGGGAAGGGGGGAACACCCTCAGATGCGGTGATAAGGGCCGTTTGATAGAATTGAGGCGGCGCGGTAAAGCTGTTCGGCCAACATCACGCGCACAAGCATGTGCGGCCAGACCATTTTGCCAAATGACATCGCAGCATCGCCGCGGGCGCGCAGGGCAGGGTCAATGCCGTCAGCACCACCAATAACAAACGTCACATCTTGGCGGCCTTGGTCGCGCCAGCCTGCAAGTTGGTCGGCAAACTGGGGGGACGTTTGAACTTTGCCACGTTCGTCCATCACGCAGATCAACGATCCAGATGGCATGGCGCGATCAAGCAAGGCGGCCTCGGCTGACATGCCGCCACCTTTCTTATCCTCAACCTCGATCAGCTTGGCGGGGCCAAGTGCAAGGGCGCGGCCCGTGCGGTCAAATCTGGTAAGGTAATCATCATAAAGGTCGCGCTCTGGGCCGCTGCGAAGGCGGCCCACGGCGCAGATATGCACACGCACTATTCAGTCGTCGCCGGACCCATGCCTGGCTGCCACATCTTTTCAAGCTGATAAAATTCGCGAACCTCTGGGCGGAACAGGTGCACGATGATATCGCCGGTGTCGATCAGAACCCAGTCGCCAGTCGTACGACCTTCGATTTTGGCAAAGATACC
The DNA here is from genome assembly GCA_023955335.1 of Yoonia sp. GTDB lineage: Bacteria > Pseudomonadota > Alphaproteobacteria > Rhodobacterales > Rhodobacteraceae > Yoonia. Next base: position 20,896 of record JAGSGF010000027.1, on the reverse strand, counting down.
AAATTCGGTTTTGATCTGGTCCGCGAGCTTTTCAGCCATAGACGACACTTGACGCGACGACCGACCGGAAGCGATGACCATATGGTCGCCGATCTCGGACTTGCCTTTAAGGCTGATCTGAACGACGTCCTCGGCTTTGTTTTCATCAAGGGATTTCAGAACAGCCGCCAAAATGGCATCGCTGGTTGCGGTTTTGCTAGCGGTCATTTTGTCGCCTGCAACGTCGGCCACATCATTGGCCGTTGTGGATAAAGACAGTTCATTGTCCTCCGGTTGGGTTACGCCGGTCATATGCTCCAGCGCGAAGCTAAGGCAAACTAACAACTAGCGCGTTGAAATTCAACTCACTCTGATGCGGTTTTACGTGGGGCAAGGGGGGTATTTGGGCGGTCTTTGGCCTGTTGGCCTGCATAATTGATCGAATCGGACAGCTTCGCGTGCGCAAACGTGGCAAGAGAATCCTCTCTGCTTGTTTGATCCGGCCAAGCCTAGTCCGGTCGTTGATCGGTCTTTTTGACTGTGATCTCGCGCTGGGGGAACGGGATGGAGATGCCGTTGTCCGCGAAGCTATCCCAAAGCGCCAAGAACACGTTACCGCGAATGTTGGTCAGCCCGCCCGTCGGGTCGCTGATCCAGAACCGCAGAATGTAATCAACCGAGCTGTCCCCGAAGCCCACGATGTGGCAAACTGTCGGGCGGGTTGTCAGCACACGGTCCACGCTTTGGGCCGCAGCAATCGCCAGTTTGCGCACGTGATGGGGGTTGTCGCCGTAGGAGGTGCCGAAATTGATGTCGAGCCGGACAAAGTCGTTTGAGTGGGACCAGTTGACCACTTGACCGGTGATCAGATCTTCGTTGGGGATCAGGTATTCCTTGCCGTCGCGTGTCACCACGGACACATACCGGGCGCCCAGCGAGTTGATCCAGCCAAACGTGCTCCCCAGGCTGATGACGTCACCGGGCTTAATGGACTTATCGAGCAGAATGATCACACCCGACACAAGGTTAGACACAACCTTTTGCAGACCAAAACCAAGACCGACACCGATGGCCCCTGACAGAAACGCAAGGCCCGTCAGGTCGATCCCAATCGTCAAAACACCGACAAAGAATGCGGCCCCGTAAAGCCCGATCTGCAGTGCTTTGACGATCAGAACCTGCATTGACGGGCTGATGTCTTCGTTGGCGCGAATGCGCGATGTTGTCGTTGAGGTGACAAAACGAGCCGCCGCAATGAGCACGCCGATGATCACGAAGGCTTGGACAACCAAAAGCGCGGACAGGCGAAAATCGCCAATGTTAAAGCCTGCGCTATCGAGCCAGGACGTTGCGATATCCAGCAACCCCAAGATTTTCAATGTCACATATGTCCATGCCGCGTAGCGGACGACTTTGCGCAAAAACGGGCTTTTGATGAGGCGGGTGACAAAGACGATCAGCAGCCATGCCAGCGCAAGCGTGGCGATGATCGCCAACAGATAACTGTGGCTTGGCCATGTGATTTCGCGCATGACCCCGACGGCAACCCAAATCAGGGCGACAAAAAAGATCGCCCGTAGCCGTCGGTGAATAACCGCCAATATGCGCATGCGCCATTTTGGCCAGTTTTCGCGGGTCGCCATCCACGTCCGAATGCGCGGCCCCAAAGCCATCCTGAGCAGATGAGCCAAAGCAAACAGCGCAACGGCAATGGCCACTTGGTACAAATTCCACGTCCGAAACATTGTCATGACAAATGTCTCAGCCTGACCCAACAGCGATTGGCCGACGTCAAGGACTTGGTCGAAAAGGAGGATATCCGTTCCTGGTGCCGTCGTTTGATCGTGCCTTGCCATGCCTGCCCTGTCTTTTGTTGCCTCGTTATTGCACGGGGCTGTGCACCCAATCAAGCAACGCCCTTGTGAGATGCAGTAATGATCTATAAATGAAGGCTCATGAAGCCAGTTTTTGACATGGATGACCGCGCTCGCCTGCCATGGCGGTTTTACGGCGCAGCTTGCACAATCCTCGCAAGGGGCTGATCCCGCACGCCTTGTCCACGTCCCCCATACACCATATCTATTTTACAGGAGGGTGCTTTATGTCCCCTAAAACGATCTATGATAAAATCTGGGATGCCCATGTTGCCCACGAGGCTGATGACGGCACCTGTCTGCTTTATATCGACCGCCACCTTGTCCACGAAGTGACAAGTCCGCAGGCGTTTGAAGGTTTGCGCATGTCGGGCCGCAAGGTCCGCGCACCCGATAAAACAATCGCTGTGCCGGATCACAACGTGCCAACGACGCTGGACCGCGCCAACGCAGCCACAATGACCGAAGACAGCCGTATTCAGGTTGAGGCGCTTGATAAAAACGCCAAAGACTTTGGTCTGCACTATTATCCGGTATCTGACGTTCGTCAGGGCGTTGTGCACATCGTAGGCCCAGAGCAGGGTTGGACTTTGCCCGGGATGACTGTTGTTTGTGGGGATAGCCACACAGCGACGCACGGTGCATTCGGGTCGCTGGCGCACGGTATCGGTACATCCGAAGTCGAGCACGTTCTGGCCACGCAAACGCTGATCCAGAAGAAATCCAAGAACATGAAGGTCGAAATCACGGGCAAGCTTGCGCCCGGCGTGACTGCCAAAGATGTGACCATGGCTGTGATCGGTCACACGGGCACCGCTGGCGGTACTGGTTATGTCATTGAATATTGCGGCACGGTCATTGAAAGCCTGTCCATGGAAGGTCGCATGACCGTCTGTAATATGGCAATTGAAGGCGGCGCACGCGCTGGCCTGATCGCACCCGATCAGACGACATTCGATTATTGCAACGGACGCCCACACGCCCCGAAAGGTGCGGCATGGGAGGCCGCTCTGACATATTGGAAAACGCTTTTCACTGATGAAGGCGCGCATTTCGATAAGGTCCTGACCATCAAAGGCGAGGACATCGCACCGCTTGTGACTTGGGGCACATCACCAGAAGACGTGCTGCCGATTACGGACGTCGTTCCTGATCCGGCTTCGTTCGAAGGCGGTAAGGTTGGCGCAGCACAGCGGTCCATCGACTATATGGGCCTGACTGTTGGTCAAAAATTGACGGACATCGAAATCGACACAGTGTTTATCGGGTCCTGCACCAATGGCCGGATCGAAGATTTCCGGGCTGCGGCTGCCATCCTGAAGGGCAAAAAGATCAAAGACGGCATGCGCGCGATGGTCGTGCCCGGGTCCGGTCTTGTCCGAGCGCAGGCTGAAGAAGAGGGCATCGCCCAAGTCTTTATCGACGCAGGGTTTGAATGGCGTCTTGCGGGCTGTTCCATGTGTCTGGCGATGAACCCAGATCAGTTGGCGCCGGGTGAGCGTTGTGCCGCAACGTCGAACCGTAACTTTGAGGGCCGTCAGGGTCGGGGCGGACGTACCCATCTGGTATCACCTGCAATGGCGGCTGCTGCTGCGATCACAGGTCGCCTGACTGACGTGCGGGACTTGATGTAATGACATTGCGCCGTCGGAACTTCTTAGGGTTATTTGGGGCGGCCATTGCGGCGCCAATGATACCTGTTGCGGCTCCGGCGGCCGGTTTTTCGCGGACTACATACGAGTTGGCGATAGCGCATGCGCAGAAATACCCGCAGGTCAGCGTCCGGGGATTGGTCGCGCGTCTTGGCATGTCCAACACGCAAGCCAATGCGGTCATCACGCAAATGTCGTCTGACGGGGTACTGGGTGTACTCAACCCGACACGCCCCGGCACGGTTCATGCAGCCAGCAAAGTTTACACCAACCCGGTCTGGAGTCGTGCAAGCGCGAAACTGGCTGACCCCAAGGTGCGGGCAAATCCCAAGCCGGATTATACTTCACAGTCTGCACAGGCAAAAACGCGTTATGCCGATGTCGATCTAAGCGATATGTTGGCTCATCTGCGTGGTCTTTGCGTTTCAAAAGGGATGACGTTGTCGCCCCTTTGCGCACAGGGAATGGCATGATGAAACGGCGTAACTTCATGGGGCTTTTTGGCGCGGCCATCGCGGCCCCGCTGATGCCGCTGCCTGCATTGGGTAACGCAGCTGGGGAGGTCTATGCCAAGTCAGCGATGCATGGGGCGATCCTGCATGCGCAAGCACGCGTGTCGTTTAGCGTCTGGGGTTTGGCAAAAACTTTGGGCGTATCGGTTGCTCAGGCAGAGACATTGATGGGCGATATGGCCAAACGCGGCATCCTTGGGCCACTTCAAGGGACCACGCATGGCGGGCGCTGGGCTACAAGCAACATCCTCCAAAAGGAGATGCTGGGTGCAGTTCAAGCTGCCAAAAAGGCACATCAGTCAGCGACACATCAGACATCACAAAAACACTATGCCGAACCAGATTTGGGACAGCTCTTGGCACATCTGCGGGGGCTCTGTGAAAAGCAGGGCATGACGTTACACCCGCGCTGTGCCGCATAAAAATTAAAGGACGACAACTATGGAAAAATTCACCTCACTAAGCGGGATCGCGGCGCCGATGGCCTTGGTCAATATCGACACAGATATGATCATCCCCAAGCAGTTCCTCAAAACGATTAAACGGTCTGGCCTCGGTGTGAACCTGTTCGATGAAATGCGTTACAATTTGGACGGATCCGAAATTCCGGATTTTGTTCTTAACCAACCAGCGTACCGCGATGCGCAAATCCTTGTGGCAGGCGATAACTTTGGCTGTGGGTCATCACGTGAACATGCGCCATGGGCAATTGCAGATTTTGGCATCCGCTGCGTGATCTCTACCAGCTTTGCGGACATCTTTTACAACAACTGCTTTAAGAACGGCATTCTGCCAATCGTGCTGCCCGAAGACCAGCGCGACGCGCTGATGAAGGATGCAGAAAATGGCGCGAACGCACGGATCGAAGTTGATCTGGAAGCGCAGACTGTAACGGGCGCAGACGGGGAAACCTATCATTTCGAGGTTGACGCCTTCAAAAAGCATTGCTTGATGAATGGCCTCGATGACATCGGCCTGACAATGGAAAAAGTTGCGTCCATCGACACATTTGAGGCTGCCGCAGCGACAAGCCGGCCTTGGGTTTAAGCAAAAGGGGGCGCGCGGCCATCGCGCGCCCGCCAGTCTTCTTTCCAAAACGCTTTTCTCCTCACGTCATGAAATAACCTTTGTCGTTAACACAACCATTGCGACACTTGGGGTTAACCTATTGGGTACCCACAACATATTGTGGCCCTCCACAGTATAGCCTTTTGGTCGCGCTGAAATGGTTGCAATCTCGCACCACCACCGTCGCAAAAGCGCCTCACTTTTTTAGTCTTAATTCCCAGAGGCTTGAAGGGTGGACTGAAAGTGGGCAGAACTATGGCAAGAATGAGGCAACCTGACGCACAAGCGCAGGATCATAATGGAACAAGGACGCGGCATCGTATCGCATCCGACCGTATTGAGGGTAAAATAGCAGTGTTTTCACGACTGCCAGGGGCTTTGGTCCGCGCAGCACTTATTGTGCTGATGATTGTCACACCGTCAGCAATGCTGCCGACGGTTGGGTCCGATGGCGCGCAGATCGTGGTGCTTGTCGCTTTCTTTGCTGCGATATTCACCGTTGTTGAATACTGTGCCAGTAGCCCAAGCCTTGTCGAGTTTCGAAGCGCACCGCCATTTAACAGGCTTCGGTTTGGCGCCTTGTTTGCGACTGTTGCAACTCTTTCCATTGTGTTTCGCGACCCGGATCAAGCCAGCACTATCACCCGCTTTTTTCAATTAATTGGTGATCGCGTCGGTGGGTCAATCGACTTTCCCTATTCCCCGGTCCGTCTGATGCTGGTGGCGATGCCAGCGGACATGACCTTGCCAGAGCTTGAACGCGTGCGCACGGCTGCTGGGCTTAGCTACCTGATTTCATTGTCGTCGCTGGCAGTATTTGTATTGCTGCTCCGGCTGCGTGGTTGGCCGCGTCACACGGGTGCCTTTAATGTTTGGGTAAACTTGCCAACATTTGACCCGACTGCTGGCGGCGATGTTGTTGTGCGATTGAATCGCGACAGCCAGATTAACCTTATCTTAGGATTCTTGCTGCCATTTATTGTGCCTGCGATCCTCAAGTTGTCTGCGACGTTCATCAACCCGTTTTCACTGAGCGATCCACAGACCTTAATCTGGGCGGTGGCAGCATGGGCGTTCTTGCCAGCAAGTTTGTTGATGCGTGGCGTCGCTCTCAACCGTGTGGCGCAGATGATCTATGTGCAACGCAAACGTGCGTATGCCAAGGCGGCAGCAGATGGCTTGTTGCCTGTCTGATCCTTCTTTGGACGCCGTTTGCGTCTGCCGATACGTACCGGATCGCAACATTCGCCGCCCCGTTAAGCCGGGATGGGCCCGGGTTGCTTTTGCGCGATCTGCGAAAAGGCAAAGATGATCAGCTCGCGTCGATCATTGATGTAATCACGGCTGTTGCCCCAGACGTGCTTCTTTTAACTGACTTTGACTATGACCTTGATGGGATGGCGCTTTCAGCGTTTGTGCAATCCCTTGGTGCTGCGGGGCTGACCTATGACTACACGTTTGCAGCCCGCCCGAATACGGGCCTGCCGACGGGTTTAGATATGGATGGCAATGGTCGAACGGGTGAAGCGCGCGATGCCCAAGGGTATGGTCGGTTCAACGGGGATGGTGGCATGGCGGTACTATCCCGGGTCCCCATCGATCGGGATAATGTGGAAAACCTGTCAGATACACTTTGGCGCGATGTCGCTGGCGCGACCTTGCCGGTTAGCGACAGTGCGCCATTTCCAACCCAGCAAGCGCAGGACATCCAACGACTTTCTACCAGCGGACATTGGGTTGTGCCTATTGTGCCGGCGGGTTTCGACCGATTTCATCTACTTGCTTGGTCCGCCACGCCACCCGTATTTGACGGGCCAGAGGATCGAAACGGCCTGCGCAACCGTGATGAATTGTTGGTGTGGGAAAACCGATTGGCAAACGCCCCGCCCGCTTCATTTATTGTGCTGGGGAACGCCAATCTTGATCCGGTGGACGGCGATGGCCTGCGGGATGCAATGGGTGCTTTTTTGAAACGCGCTGATGTGCAAGATCCGGCACCTCGTAGCGAAGGTGGTGTATTCGCTGCCGACCCCGATCACATGGGGGACCCATCGCTTGATACGGCTGATTGGCCAGACTATGCGCCAGGGAACCTGCGGGTCAGCTATGTTTTTCCAAGCATGGACTGGACCGTTGGCGATGCGGGCGTATTTTGGCCTGCACCGGACGACCCAGATGCTACGTTACTTGGCGATGACGGACTGGCCGCTGGACCGCATCGCTTGGTTTGGGTTGACGTTAGCCGATAAGGTTGCGCCCTTGGTATCTTGATCCTGACGGCGCAAACCGCTAGGGCAATGGCAACAGTTTTCAGCCAAGGATAAGCACATGTCTAACCCATCCCTATTGATCCTCGCCGGTGACGGCATCGGCCCCGAAGTCATGGATCAGGTCAAACGGATCATCGGATGGTTCGGTGACAAGCGCGATATGCAGTTCGATGTGTCCGAGGATCTTGTCGGCGGTGCGGCCTATGACAAGCACGGCGTGCCATTGCACGATGACACGATGGCAAAAGCGCAAGAGGTTGACGCGGTTCTGCTTGGTGCTGTTGGCGGTCCGGCCTATGACGATCTGGACTTTTCGGTTAAGCCGGAGCGTGGCCTGCTACGCCTGCGCAAGGAAATGGATTTGTTCGCAAACCTGCGCCCTGCGCAATGCTTTGACGCACTGTCCGATTTCTCGTCGCTGAAAAAGGAGCTGGTGACTGGCCTCGACATCATGATCGTGCGGGAACTGACCTCTGGTGTATACTTTGGCGAACCACGTGGGATTCACATCGAAAACAACATGCGCGTTGGCATCAACACCCAGCGCTACACCGAAGCCGAGATTGAGCGCGGCGCTCGTGCGGCTTTTGAGATGGCCATGAAGCGGAACAAGAAACTTTGCTCAATGGAAAAAGCCAATGTCATGGAATCGGGCATCTTGTGGCGCGATGTCGTGACAGAAGTGCATGCCGATTACCCAGAGGTGGAATTGTCCCACATGTATGCCGACAACGGCGCGATGCAGCTGGTACGTGCACCAAAGCAGTTCGATGTGATCTACACGGATAACCTGTTTGGTGACATCCTGTCCGACTGTGCGGCTATGCTGACAGGTTCGCTTGGCATGTTGCCATCCGCATCACTCGGCGCACCGATGGCGAACGGTCGTCCAAAGGCGATGTATGAGCCGGTACATGGGTCCGCACCTGACATCACGGGCCAAGAAAAGGCGAACCCGATTGCCTGCATCTTGTCGTTCGCGATGGCGCTGCGTTATTCGTTTGACCAAGGCGACGAGGCGACACGCCTTGAGACCGCTATTGAAACAGTACTGGCCAACGGCGCACGGACTGGCGACCTGATGGGCCCAGAAGGAGGCACGCCATTGTCGACATCCCAGATGGGCGACGTGATCCTTGAAGCGCTCGACGCCTCTCTGTAAAAAAGCGGATCGCCAAGTGGGCTGACGCCGTGCTTTTGGGTGCGCTTGGCGGTTGCGAAACGTTATTTCGGGTTGTTGGACGACGATGCTACGGCCCTGCCGCGTCCGAGAGTTGGGGCGAAACACTTATCTGACGTCGGTAAGCGGCATCGCGTCCGGATGCGTTAATTCTTTTTGACTGGTGTTGAACGCACCGTGGAAGCGGGCCAGTCTGCCCCTACGTAACAAAGGAAACGTCATGTCTGGAAATATGCGTGGCGCGCTGATTGCGCTGTTGGCCTTTGCTATTTTTTCAACGCATGACGTTGTAATCAAAACCCTCGGCGCAAGCTATTCGCCGATCCAGATTGTGTTCTTTTCGGTGGTGCTATCGTTTCCGCTTGCGACGATCATGTTGATGCGTGACAGCACTCAAGGCACGTTGATCCCCCGCCACCCGTGGTGGGTTGCCCTGCGGACGCTTGCAGCGGTTGTGACCGGATTTACAGTGTTCTACGCGTTTTCAAATCTGCCGTTGGCAGAGGTCTACGCGATCCTGTTTGCGGCGCCTTTGCTGATCACCGTTCTCGCGATTCCAGTTCTTGGTGAAACAGTACGCCTGCGCCGCTGGGTCGCGGTTGTCGTTGGCCTGATCGGCGTAATTGTTGTGTTGCGCCCGGGGGAAACGGAACTGTCGCTTGGGCATTTGGCAGCTTTGGCGGCTGCGGTGGGTGGGGCGGTCGCATCAATCATCGTGCGCAAAATTGGGTCGGTTGAACGGCCGGTTGTGATGTTGCTTTATCCGATGGTCGCCAATTTTGTGATTATGGCCTGCCTGCTGCCGTTGGTTTATGTCCCCATGCCTATTGAACATTTGGGGCTGTTCGGGATCGTGGCCGTCTTGGCATGGACCGCCAGTCGTTTGATTATAAGCGCGTACCAAGCAGGCGAGGCCGCGATTATCGCGCCGATGCAATATAGCCAGATTATCTGGGCCAGCATCTACGGATTTTTCTTCTTTGACGAAGGGATCGATCTGACGACAGGCATTGGCGCAGGCATCATCATCGCCAGCGGCATGTATATTGTTTTGCGCGAAAGCCGTGGTGGTGGGTCCGTCAACACGCCAGTTCTACGCACACGGTCGCGCGGCGACACAGCATCAAGTCCGCGGATCAGTGTGCTTATGCGGTCAGTCGGAAAAATTCCACCGCGTTTGCGCAAACACTAATCCAGCGGAATAGCGGCAAAGCTGTCGGCATCTGCGCGGTTCCAGCGGCTGCGATAGCCAAAATCGCCGCCGTCCTGATCCAATAAGAAACCCATTGGCAGATAGGGGTTTGCCTCTTGGCCTTCGATCATCTGACCGTCGCTTTTGCGTGTCATGAAATGATAGGGCAAAAAATCTCGTGGGTCGTGTAGTCCAGCCGCGCCCGCCATTTCACCCAGCGCTTTTAGCGTATTGGCGTGGAACCGTGCGACTCGTTTGCTTTTATCGCCAACGTTCAACGCATTCTGGCGCTGTGGATCTTGGGTTGCGACGCCGACGGGGCAATGGTTTGTGTGACAAGCTTGCGCCTGAATACAACCGATCGAGAACATGTACCCACGCGCCGAGTTGCACCAATCTGCACCCAGCGACATCGCGTGCGCGATATCAAACGCACTGACCAATTTGCCTGCGGCACCAATCCGTACGTGTTGGCGCAGTCCAGCGCCGCGCAAGGTGTTATGCACAAATGACAGGCCTTCGACCATCGGCATGCCAACGTGGTTTGCAAATTCCAACGGTGCTGCGCCTGTGCCGCCTTCAGTTCCGTCAACGACAATAAAGTCAGGCACGATACTGGTTTTTATCATGGCTTTAACCATGCACATAAATTCGCGGCGGTGACCGATGCAAAGCTTGAACCCGACAGGTTTACCATCGGATAACGCACGCAGTTGACCCAAGAATTCGCAGAATTCAACCGGGTTGGAGAATGCAGGATGGGCGGCAGGCGACACGCAATCTTGGCCCATCGGTACACCGCGTGCTTCTGCAATCTCTGGTGTGATTTTGGCCGCTGGCAACATACCACCGTGGCCGGGTTTTGCGCCTTGGCTAAGCTTCACTTCGATCATCTTCACTTGATCGTTGGCCGCTTGCACCGCAAATTTATCGGGGGAAAACGAGCCATCGTCATTGCGACAGCCAAAATAGCCTGATCCAACTTCATAAATCAGATCGCCGCCGCCTTCACGGTGATAGCGGCTGATGCCACCTTCGCCTGTATCATGGGCAAAATTGCCGATCTTGGCACCACGGTTCAATGCGCTGATCGCATTGGCAGACAATGCGCCAAATGACATGGCCGAAATATTGTAGAGCGACGCATCATACGGCTGTTTGCAGTCCGGCCCGCCGATGGTGACGCGAAAGTCGAAGTTGTCGAAATGCACAGGGGCGACCGAATGGGTCAGCCAACTATAGCCCGCCTCGTATACCTTTTCTTGGGTCCCAAACGGGCGCTTGTCTTCGGCACCTTTCGCCCGTTGATAGACCAATGATCTTTGTTCACGGTTGAACGGCTGCTCGTCTTTATCACCTTCAATAAGATACTGACGGATCTCTGGACGAACCTTTTCAAACAGGAAACGGATGTGTCCAATAAGCGGGTAGTTTTTGGTCACCGCGTGGTGATTTTGGCGCACGTCGTGAATGCCAAGAGCGGACAATGCTGCGAAAATCAGGAAGGGGATAAACAACCAATTGGCCCAAAAGCTGCCGATCAGACATATGATGGTCAGGACGACAATAGCGACAAACACACTATAGCGTTGGGTCGTAAGTAATTTTAACAAGGTGAATCCTACCTGTAATTCCAAGTTACACACACCTTACGGGCCGAAGCTGCGCAGTCAAAGCGACTTTCGGCCCAAAGGGATGACGATCAGGTAAACATGCGCGTTAAAAGTCTGGTGTGACGTTCGGTAAGTTCAATGCACGGATCAATTCGCGCAGTTCCTGACGGGCCGCAACATTGGAAATGTTCAAGCCCTTTACGCCAAGATCACGTAGATCAAGCAAGGTCAGTCCGCGTGGAAACAGCTCTCGGAAAATGACACGTTCGTTAAAACCGGGGGCCGTGCGTAAACCGATACGCTTGGCCAGCTTGTTGATGACACGCTCCATCTTTTCTTTGTTGACCATTGCCTGGGCACCCATCCGGTTGCGCACAACAATCCAGTCAATCGGAGACAAGCCAGCTTGAGCCCGCAGTTGGCGCGCGTTCCAGACCATTTCAGAATAGACGGACGGGCCGGTGATGTCTTCACCGTCGGTGTCGACATGAGCCAGAAGATCAAAGTCGACAAAACTATCGTTCAGCGGCGTGATCAGCGTGTCAGCAAGGCTATGGGCGACTTGGCTAAGGCGCGTATGCGATCCGGGGCAGTCGATCAGGATGAAATCGCTTTCGGGTTCTAACCCCGCGACAGCCATCGAAAGGCGGTGGTCGTAGACGTTTTCATCTGGTCCAAGGCTTGCCTGATCGACCTCTGGCAGCTCGTGATAGCTGGGGGTCGGCAGGTCGAGACCTTTTTCCGCCATAAATTTTTGTCGGTTCGTAATGTATCGGCCCAATGTTTTCTGGCGCAGGTCCAGATCAAGGCAGCCGACCTTATGGCCCATCCGCGACAGTGCCGTCGCCACGTGCATCGACACAGTCGATTTGCCTGCGCCGCCCTTTTCATTGCCTACGACGATAATATGCGCCATTGGTCCGCCCCTTTTGTCACCTTTATTGGCATCTATATGGGCAGGGGCGGCCAAGGGGAAGCAATGCTGCACAGCTGTGTGCATTTTTGCATGGGTTGTCAGAAACGAGACACATTGGTCGGAGTGATCCGGTAAATGTCTTTTGCCATGCTATAGGAGCGCAAGAACCGGCTTACTGATCCAAACGTGGCTGTTCCCACGATCTGTCCATGGTCATCTGTGTTCAGCGCGGGGGATGCGATTGCGGCGAATGCGCGTTTTACTCCACTAACTTCGATAACCTGTGGTGCGAAATAGGCGGCGATATTTGCTTTGATTTGCCCGATGTCGCTGGTGTCGTATATGCTGGCAATCAGCACATCCAATGTGTGTTCGGTGCAATTTTGGTATTGGCTGGTGCGCGGATTGGCCAAAACAGAATAATGCGGATTGTGAAGAGCGGCATAAGTCGGGCTTGTGATCACCGCCAGCAATTTACGCTGGAGTTTTGGATCGGGAATAATGATCCCTGCATCAAGGCGCTGGGCGCCTGCAAAGAACTCCGCTGGGCTATCTTGGATCAAATCACTGCGGGTCCGGTCATCGCTGCGCTGGTACAGGTTATAGACGCGGTAACCTTGGCCGTTGCTGCCGTCGGGCAGAGTAATCTGGGAGTAAACCCAAAGGCCTAGGTGAGTATACAGAATCCCGTTGGGCATTTGGGCCGGATCGCGGCCCATACGGGCGACAATCGCAACACTTGCACCGCGGGACGCAAGGTCTTGTTGGACGCGATTGGCAAATGTGGCGACCTCGGCTTGTGGTCGGATTGAGGTCCCGGCGGCACTACTTCCCGCTGTGGTGACAGTCGGTAGAATTGCGATAAGCATAGCTGCGCAAAGTTTCGTGAAACGGATCATGAGATTTCCTGACAAGACTTAGTTGAGGGTAGGGGGGGCATTTGTGGCGGTGGTCACAGGGGCGACCTGAGGTCGCAAAATCTCTGTTCCCGCTTGAAGCGCGCCACTACCAACCTCTGCAATTGCAGCCCCGGACACGACCAGCGCGGCGCCCGACACGACCAGAGGTACGGCCACAACTGCGGCGGCTGACCCAGCTGCTGCAGCGGAGCCATGGCTGGCGGCCGCCGCACTATGGTCTGCGGATTGTGCGGCGTTTGTGCTGGCGGCATCCGTGCAGGCTGCGACGGACACAGACACGAGCAGGACGACGGCGATGAATGACTTGGACATCTAATTTCTCCGTAATGAACATTGTTCACGTTTAGGTTTGCACCTGAACCATGTCAATAGAAAATGAACATCGTTCACGATAATGGTGGCGCCGGACCGCACGAAAATGTCACAAGGGTTGACTTTTTGATGGTGATCCACCATTTGCTGCTTAACCGATGCATCCTGCCGCGTGTGCAGAGCAAGACGTAGACGTCTATGCAAGGCATCGATTAATTTTCCGGTTCCCACATCACGCAGGGGGTCCAGCGCCTGATCGGCGTCGGGGCATGTGGCTCTGGCCGTCAGCATATGGGCGCAACCTGCACAGGCTTGTCCGCATTTGGCGGCAGGCCTACCCTCATGCGCGGGCCGATGCCCGCCAGAAAGATACTAATGGATTTTGATATGCTGGGCCTTGCGCCCCGTCTTGTAGCCAAGCTCAAAGAGCAAGGCATCACCGAACCAACCCCAATTCAATCCCAAGCGATTCCGCATGCCATGAATGGCCGCGACGTGATGGGCCTCGCGCAGACAGGGACCGGTAAAACCGCCGCCTTTGGTCTGCCAATGATCGACGCGCTGATGAAAGCTGGCGTTAACCCGTCCGCCAAAACAGCGCGCGGCCTGATCCTTGCGCCAACGCGCGAGCTGGCCAAGCAGATTTCTGACAACCTGACTAACTATACCCAAGGGAGCCACTTGAAGGTTGCTTTGGTCGTTGGTGGTGCTGGCATCGGCGCGCAGGTTAAACGTCTGGAACGTGGCGTTGATCTTTTGGTCGCGACACCGGGTCGCCTGATCGACCTGATTGATCGCCGCGCTGTGCGCTTGGACGAGACCATTTATCTGGTGCTCGACGAGGCTGACCAAATGCTCGACATGGGCTTTATCCACGCGCTGCGTAAAATCGCGCCATTACTGGCAACACCGCGCCAGACCATGATGTTCTCGGCGACGATGCCAAAGCTAATGTCTGAATTGGCGTCCTCATTCTTGACCGATCCGATCCGCGTGCAAGTAAACCCTCCGGGGATGGCCGTGAAGAAGATCAGCCAATCGCTGCACTATGTGGCACAGGCGGCGAAATCCGAACTTCTGGTTGAACTGCTCGATGCGCACCGCGATGAACTCGCGCTTGTGTTTGGGCGGACCAAACATGGCTGTGAAAAGCTGTATAAGTTCCTTGAAAGCAAAGGGTTTGCTGCTGCATCTATCCACGGGAACAAATCCCAAGGACAGCGTGAACGCGCAATCACTGCGTTCAAATCCGGTAAAATCCGCGTGCTGGTTGCGACCGATGTGGCCGCGCGTGGTATCGACATTCCGGGTGTGCGGCACGTCTATAACTTTGATCTGCCGAACGTGGCGGAAAACTATGTTCACCGTATTGGCCGGACAGCACGTGCGGGGGCCGAAGGGTCTGCGATTGCGTTCTGTGCACCAGATGAGATGATCGATCTGAAAGACATCGAAAAAGCGATGAAGGAAGAAATTCCTGTCGTGTCCGGCCGTGCGTGGGACATCCTGCCTGGTCAGAAAAAGCGGCCTAACGGCGGCGGTGGCGGCGGCGGTCGTGGGCGCGGTGCACCACGTGGCGGCAAGCCCGGTGGTGGCGGTGGCGGCAAGCCTGCTGGCGGTAAGCCAATGCGCAAAAGCAAGCCTCCGACAGGACGCGGTCGTAGCAACGCAGCATAACGAACAAAGGCGCGGTGGTCCCATGACCCCGCGCCCATTTCGTAGCGGCTACCCGTATTTGTGAAAAGCTTCCATCTCGATTGCCAGACGGGTTTGTAGATCAGCCAAATACCGCATTTGGTCTTTGCGGGCGTCTGGGTCGGTCAGACCTTGCAGCACGGCCTGTCCGTCAAATATCTGGCGGCGCATGACGACCACTGGCGACTTGGCGTCGGCCTCTTTCATCAGACGGTTCAGCACGGCATCTGCTGGGTTTTCTGGATGGAACTGCGGTTTCCCCGCCCCAGCGAGATTGTCAAAATCGCCTCGCTTTTCGGCAGCTTGCACAATTTGATCAATGAGAGCGTCAAGCGGATGGGTCATGCGCCGGTGCCCATCAATGCCGTAAACCGTGCCTTTGGCCCCGTGACGTCGGCAAGGGTGTAGCCATCAAGTGTTGCAAAGAATGCTTCGTGTGCAGCGGCCAGTGGTGCGCGCAATCCGCAAGCGGGTAAGATGAGACATGATGTGTCGGTCCCAAAACAGGACACAACGGGCTTGTCTTTCTGAAGATACCGGACCACCGATCCGACATTTATGTCGGCGGCTGGTTGCGCCAAAATTAGGCCGCCATTGCGCCCGCGTACAGAAATAACAAAGCCACCGCGTGCAAGTTCTGACGCGACTTTGGCAAGGTGATGTTCGGACAGATCGAATATCCGGGCGATTGCCGACGTCGATAGGCGCGCAGGCGCCTGCGCTGCGAGGGTCATCAAAATACGAAGACCAAAGTCGGTGAATTTATCAAGCTGCATGCCCTGAATTTAGCATTTGAAATGCGTGTTTAAAAGCGGTAGTTAATCGGTAAGTAAAATACTTAATATTAGGAGAAGCCCATGTCCGTCACCGAGATTTTCTTATGGCCAGGTGCTACAATGTGCCGGTGGTTGGGCGTGGACCCAGATAGCGATTCTGGGTTGATCCGCTGGATGTTTAACACATTGTTCTATTTGTTTGTGACGTTGGCCGCGCTTTGGGCCATCTTGGCATGACCCTGTCGCCGCGATTTGCAGTAACGGCACCGCAGATCGCGCAAGTCGTTTCCATCTTCTACCTACGTGTGCGCCAGCACCCAAAACTTGGTCCCGTGTTTTGCGTCCATGTGACCGATTGGCCGGCGCATGAGCAGAAAATCATGTCATTCTGGCGTAACGCAATTTTGATGGAACGAACCTACAACGGAAATCCGATGCAGGCGCATCTGAATGCGGGCAATGTGCGGTCCGATGATTTCGCCGATTGGTTGGCCGAGTTTGATGCGGTCCTGACCGAGGTGCTACCCGAGGTGCCGGCACAGGCATGGTCGGCGTTAGCGCACAGGATTGGGCAGGGGCTTCGGTTCGGACTTGACGCCTATGACCCCAGCAATGGGCGCACCCATATTCCCCGCATCTAAACGCAAAACGCCGCCCCAAAGGACGGCGTTTCATTCAAACAACAGTGGTTTGGCTTAGAAGCCAAGACCAGCATATTTGTTCTTAAACTTGGAAACACGACCGCCAGCATCCATAAGACGCGTGCCGCCACCAGTCCATGCAGGGTGCACAGTCGGGTCAACGTCCAACGACATTGTGTCGCCTTCTTTGCCCCAAGTGGATTTCATCTTCAAAATCGTTCCATCGGTCATTTTGACGTCGATTTCGTGATAATCTGGGTGAATACCTTTTTTCATGACAGGACCCCTTACGCCTTTGGCGCTTTGTAGTTTGAGACTTCAGCGATACGCGCGGATTTACCACGGCGATCACGCAAGTAATACAGCTTGGCGCGACGGACTTTACCGCGACGCACAACAGTGATTTCGTCGATGTTGGTGGAATGCAGCGGGAATACGCGCTCTACGCCTTCGCCAAACGAAATCTTACGCACTGTGAACGAACCAGCGATGCCTTTGCCATTCTTACGCGCGATGCAAACGCCTTCGTAGTTCTGTACACGGCTACGCGTGCCTTCGGTTACTTTGTAACCAACGCGGATGGTGTCACCCGCTTTGAAATCGGGGTGTTTGTTCCCCAGCGTAGCAACTTGCTCCGCATCGATCTGTGCAATCAGATTCATCTGAAGGCTCCTTAATATAGCACGGGTTTTCCCGAGACGTGGTTTGCGTGATTGCAGAGCTTTGTATCGCTTTCGGGTTCACATATGTGCCCGCCAAAGATGCCGTCATCGTTTGTTCATTGTGATCGTCCGGCCTGTCTGGTGCATCCTGTCCCAACGAAGAGACCTGCAATATCCAGCGGTTCCATAAACCAACATCCCGAATCCGCAAGCGGCTAGGATTAGCAGCGTATAGGCGGTTGTTTGGTGTCAGGCAAGAGCCGTAAGATGTCGATAAACGGTGTGGTTATTGCATAGATTTTCTATGCGCCGCCTAAGGTACTTGCCGAACGGCGGCTTTGTCCTGCGGTTTTAACGGGTCGCTGCAACACAGGTTCCAAATTTCTCTGCTGGTGTCTGATATTGCGAGGTTTTTCTTGGTCGCTCGTTAAGTTGGCGTGCGACAGCGCTGCGCTTGGCTGAAGCCAGATATATCAGTGCCTTTGGGGAAGTATGGTCTGAGAAGGCGGTTGGTGTTTTCGTTGCTGCCTCTCAGCCATGGAGACTGGGGATCACAGAAGTAGACATCGATGTTTGTCGCTATGGTGAAGTTTCGGTGTCCAGCCATCTCTGATCCGCGATCCCAAGTCAGAGACTTGGAGAGCTCCTTGGGAAGCTTTCGTGCTTGTTTGATCAGGGCTGTCGTCACGCTCTGTGTGTCCGTGTTCGCGACTTTGGCCAACATTACAAAACGGGAATGACGCTCAACCCGCGTCGCGATGTAGCTGTTGTTGGATCCTGCAATCAAATCGCCCTCCCCCTCCCAGCGTTGCAAGCAACGCCTGCCGGGCAGTGAATGACCCGGAACGGCACGATCTTCGACCTCAGCCGGGCGTTCACTAATGGAGACAGCATTCTTGATTTTGCGTAACTCAAGACCCTTCTGAGTGGCATGCCTGGAGCGTCGGATCACACGTCGGCTGCGCAGGCATTCTTGCAATTCTTTCTTCAAAACCCCACGGGTTTGGACATAGAGGCTGCGATATATCGTTCCCCTCTCGGGACATTGCTGCGCAATACCCTGCCGGTCGGCGCGTGTGACACGCGATTTTGCTCTTCATCAGGATATCTGCGTTTGAGCCAACCTGCGATGTGCTGCGGTGACCATTTCCGACGCAGCTTTCGCGCTATCAACCGGCACAAAGGGGCGTTGAATGAGAGCTTCACAACTTGGGTCGCGCTGCGTAGTCCCAAGCGTGCTGATCAGAGGGCGCAAGCTTGTCGTCCGCCGTTCCTGCGCACCTCGCGGCTGATCGTCGAAGGCGCGCGGTTTAGGTTTTGCGCGATTGAACGCAACGACTGCTTTGTGACAAGGCCACGGGAAATCTCTTCCCGTTCAATGAGGCTCAAAGCACATCTCGACCGCCTACGATCAGCGGGGCGGATCCCACCGGTGCGCGCCAAGTGCGGGAAAATCGAAGACGACGCACGATTGAAGTGACGGCCAATCGAGCCCATTGAATCACCGCGTTGCCAACGATCCCATATCTCGGATTTCTGTTTGTCCGTATAAAACGTCCGTGTGCGATACTTCATAATAAACACTCCATCTTTCCAAAAAGATTAAAGTGTTGCGTCGACCCGTTGAAACCGCAGGAAAAACCCGACTTTGGCTACTGCCACCGGAATGTCCGAACCACCGGAACCGGACCTTTCGGCCAAGCTCAATATCAGCTCACGTTTAGAACGATTTTGCCAGTATACCCCTTATTGCCGAAAGCTGTTTGCGCGGCATTAATGTCTTTCAGCTCAAAAACCTCTGCGACCAAAGGCTTGATTTCGGATCGCTCAATACGACCGACGAGATTGCCAAAAACTTCAGGCTCCAAGACTGTACAGCCAAAAAAGCTCAGGTCCTTGAGATAGAGCGTACGCACATCCAGTTCCACGATTGGACCGCCAATGGCACCAGCAACAGCATAGCGACCTTTGGGACGCAGGACATCAAGAAGCGAGGGCCAACTTGGTCCGGCAACCAAGTCCACAACAACATCAATGCTGTTCGGGCCGAGTTCTGAAACCAAATCAGCGCCGCGCAACAAGGCCCGTTCGGCACCAAGGTCCATCAATGTGTTGATCTTATTGGCGCTGGTAATCACGATAACCTTAGCGCCTCGCGCGCGTGCCAACTGCACGGTGGCAGAACCCACGCCACCCGATGCGCCAGTGACCAAAATGGTCTCCCCAGCTTGCAGTTTGGCACGCGTTAGCATGTTTTCGGCTGTAGAATATGAGCACGGGAATGAAGCCAGTTCGATAGCCGTCAGATCACTCTTGATGGCATGTGCGTGACGGGTGTCGACCCGAACATACTCGGCAAAGCCGCCATGGCATTCAGAGCCGAGATACCAAGGCGGCGATTGCTCCACGCTATCGGCAAAGCGCAAACAGGGCTCAATCAAAACCCTCTCACCCATACGCGTGGTTGCAACGTCCGATCCTACGGAAACGATCTTTCCACATACGTCCGCCCCTTGCACGCGCGGAAGTTCCAGCGGATTACCCGACCACCCAGCATCCGCTTCATTGGCGTCACCCTTAGAGTACCAAGCCGTGCGCGTGTTGATGTCGGTGTTATTTACTCCAGCTGCATTCACACGGATTATCACATCCTTTGGCCCCGGTGACGGAACCTCCAGATTATCCCGAACCTCGAGCATCTCAGGGCCACCATGGCCGGTTAAAACAACGCCGTACATAAAGTTGGGAATGGTCATTTTGGCTCCTGTAGAATAATCCTTCTACTTGCCTTGGTAGAATGCATGCTCTACTTCGTCAAGCATGAACAACATGCAAAGAAAAATCGCAGGCGGACTGGAACGCGCGTTTGCCGCTAGAGGCTTTGCCGAACCCAGCGTTGAAGATTTGCGCGACACGGCGGGCGTCAGCCTTCGCACACTGTACAAATACGCTCCGTCCCGCGACGCCATGGTTCTGTTGGCGCTGGAGCACCGTCACCAAAGGTATTTGGCTCACGTATTTGGTGACTCTGCTGGATCAGCTCCACATAACTTGAATGAGACCCTCGAACGCGTCGCTGATTGGATGCGGGTCGAGGCATGTCACGGTTGCCTGTTTCATTCGGCAGTTGCCTCTGCGCCCAATGATGCGAACCTCAGAGGATTGCTGGAACAGCACAAGTCAGAGGTTTCTCAGTTGGCTGTCGCAAAGTCACGAACTGGTATCAACCCGAGCGATATCATGGTGATCATCGAAGGCTTAACACAGTCTTGGTCATTGTCCGGAGAGAAAGCGTTGTCCAGCGCCAAGAGGCTTGCTCTCTTGGTCGAGGAGAAACCAGTTTAACAGGCATTGACCCCAAAGCCGCTGTTCGTGCGTTTCGCAGCATCGATCGCTGCGGTGCGGTTTCAAAGGGTCGACGCAACACTTTAATCTTTTTGGAAAGATGGAGTGTTTATTATGAAGTATCGCACACGGACGTTTTATACGGACAAACAGAAATCCGAGATGTGGGATCGTTGGCAACGCGGTGATTCAATGGGCTCGATTGGCCGTCACTTCAATCGTGCGTCGTCTTCGATTTTCCCGCACTTGGCGCGCACCGGTGGGATCCGCCCCGCTGATCGTAGGCGGT
>JAGSGF010000071.1 GCA_023955335.1 Yoonia sp. | reverse complement strand
TTAGCCGCAGGACCACGGACCGAGCGCCCCTATCATAGGGCCTCGCGTCTCGGACCACGGGCCTTTAGTATTAGCGTTGTAGATTAATTCTGGGGTAAATTTGTTTGGTAACGCCATCTCTATTCACGCATCAAAATCAAGCTAAACCGTGCAGCTGCCCTCACGGAGTGGCGCCAACTATTGAGCGCATAGATTTAGGCTGCGCTAGCAATCTGATGCGTGCTCGCGTTAGTTTGATAACGACACTGTCTGGAATATCCATACATTTTCCTACGAGAAATCTCGTGAATCCTGAATATGGGGTGTCACTTTTTTGGGAATAAGACGTTCAAACGCTCGCTCCAAGCCAGCCCAGTCCGCCATCCAGCCAAGTGCATGTCTTCAAGGTCTGCCCAATGTCGCGCCTGCGCTGCCGCCCAAACCAAAGCCAAGTTGCAGGAGATCGCGGGCATCAATCCCTGCTCATGCCCTGCCAGCAATGGGCGCAACGTTGCCATACCGGTTCCCAACATCAAAACTGCGTCTGCACCGCTGTCTGATAGCTGTTCGTAAGCCCTATAAACCCCGCCATCTGTCATCGCATAGATTGGATGGAAGGCGTCGGTTTCCAACTTTGGGCCTGCTTTTGCGATAACCTCGAAGCCAAAACTTTCCCAATACGGCTTACAGGCAGTGTTCAGGCTGTCAGGATAGGGGCTGAGTAATGCGATCTTGCAGGCGTTCATTACGCGCAGGGCTGCGACAGAGGCCAAAGCCGCGGTGATGAAGGGGACGCCATAGCTACGTTCCATCTGTGTCACGATCTTAGCTTCGGCTTCTGCCCCGATCAAGTAAGAGGCTCCGGTGCAGGCGGCGGCGATGACTGAGATTGGCGCGTTGGCAAACTGGGTCGCAGTGCTCTCAAACCGTTTGGTATAATCAATTAGACGCGCTTCGATGGTGTCTTTATCAGATGTCAACCGGGCGTTTATAATCGACATATGGGCGGGCATCAGCGCCCATAGCTCGGGCTCAACCGTCGTATTGGCTTGCGGGGTTAAAACCCCCATCAGACCCTTGCTGCCGTATTCGATTAGAGCCATCCTAGCACCCCTGGGAGCCATAGGCTGAGTGCGGGAAACAGGATTAGGACGATTAGACGCGCCAGATCCGCAAACACAAACGGGATGACGCCGCGAAAGATGGTGCGCAGGGGCAGGTCTTTGGCCATACCGTGCAGGACGAAAACATTGATGCCGATGGGTGGTGTGATCATGCCCAGTTCGATGACGACAATGTTAATCACGCCCCACCAAATTGGATCATAGCCCATACCGACCACCAGCGGATAGACAAAAGGCAGGGTTAGTACCATGGCGGCGATAGTGTCAAAGATAGAGCCAAGGATGAGATAGAAGATCATCAGGCAGCCAATCACCATGAGCGGCGGCAGACTAAGACCTTCGATCCAATCAACGGTTGCGGATGGCAGGCCAGACAGCGTAGCAAAGTAGGAAAACACTGATGCGCCAATGATAATGACGAAGATCAGCCCAGTGTTGCTGGCCGTATCGCCCAAGGCAGCGAGGAACTTTGGGCGCGTCAAGCGTTTGCGAAAGATTGCAAGTAGTAGGGCAACCGCAGCACCGACAGAGGCAGCTTCGCTGACGGTAAAAACACCCGAATAGATGCCGCCGGAAACGACGAAAGCGAGCAGAACCACTGCCCAGCTTTGCATTGTCACGCGCCGCCGTTCGCCCCAGTCTGCCTGCCTGCCCAAAGGGGCCACTTCCGGGTTGCGTTTCACGACGATGGCAACGGCGACGAAGTAGAAGACCACCGCCATCAAGCCGGGAATGACGGCTGCGAGGAACAGCGCGATAATGCTATTTTCGGTCAAGATGGCATAAAGGATCATCACAACAGAGGGCGGCACAATCATGCCAAGCGTACCACCCGCCGCGATTGATCCGGCGGCCAGGGGCTTGGCGTAACCTCGGCTCAACATCTCTGGCAATGCGATCCGTGCCATGGTTGCTGCGGTTGCAACGCTTGAGCCGCAGATGGCACCGAATCCCGCGCATGCCCCAACCGTGGCAAAGATGAGTCCACCACGCTTGTGACCAAGGTAAACGTAGGCCAGCCTGTACAATTCGCCCGATAAGCCTCCGACATGGGCGAGATTGCCCATCAACAGGAACATCGCAATAACCGCTAACCCTTCAGCGGCCATTGCGCCGGATGGTTCGGTTGCAAGCAACGTCAGGGCCGGGCCAAAGCCGATGATCAGTCCTGTGCCGATGACGCCGACCACACCCATCGCAATGCCAACAGGCACTTGGCAGACGATCAGCACAAACATTGCGGTGAGGCCCAAAAGCCCGGTTGTAATGGGATCAGATATCATGGTTTGATGTCCGCCAATTCGTCATGCTGCAACTCCATGATGTCGGGTTTTTCACCAAAGATCAGAGCGTGCAGCCAGCTATAAAAGACGAAGGCTTGCACCGGCACACAGATCGCCATTATCGCCACGGTGACGTAGAACCACGGTGCAAGGAGCAAGCCTATGGTACGGGTGGTGCGGCCACCATCGCTATATTGGCCAGCCAACAAGACAAATTGCCAAACCAGCAGGCCGAAGAAAACAAGTGTGACAATGGCACCAAACAACTCTAACGCCGCGTTCACGCGAAACCCGCCCATGGTGCCAAAAACGCGTACCGTGACATTGGTTTGGCGGAGTAAACCTGCCGGAAAGCAAGACGCGATGATGATAGGAAACACTACTTCGCCGTAGTCCGAGAACCCCGAGATGCGCGGGGCGCCCAAGTATCGAGCAAAGCCGTCCCATGTGATTAAAAGCGCCATGACCACAAGCCCGCAAAACCCGACAAGGGCGACATTGCGTGTGAACCGATCAAGCTTGCTTGCTTGGGTCATGGCGATGCTCATCAACTGGCGCCGCGCATTTCGACCAAGAGCTTGACTGCCGTGTCATAGACGGCTTGGCCATTTGGCGTCGCTGCGATCCACGCATCATGCACGGTCTTCGCTTTGCCTGCGTACTTCTCAATCGTCGCCTGATCCGGCGTTACGACTTCGATCCGGCCCTCTGCCACGACATCCTTGCGAATGCTTTCACCAACATCTGTGTATGCATCCCCACCCATTTGCGCCATCTTGGCTCCGCCATGAGACATGATCGCGGTCTGCGCATCGGCACTTAAGCTGTTCCATTTGCCCTCGTTCATCAGCAGCAAGAACGGGATTGCACCGGCTGGCACAACATAAGCCTGATCTACCAACGGCAGGGATTTGAAGGTCTTCATCCCCGTCCAACCTTGGATCGCACCGTCGACAGTGCCGCGGTTCAGGCCTTCGTTCATTTCAGCCGAAGATAGTGTTTGTGGGGCCGCACCGAGGCTCTCCAGCCAACTGGCATGGATCGACCCAACAGAGCGCACTTTCATATTCGCGATATCATCAAGGCTGGCGATCTTTTTCTTCATAAACAGCGCGTTGGGTTCGGCCGCGAAAAAGCCGACCAAATGGACGCCGTCAAACCCGGTCAGCAATCCCATCTCGTGCAGTTTCCAACCTACAACCGAGGCTTCTTCGGCCGTGCGAAACAGGAATGGCAGTTCAAAAACACCCATTTCGGGGAATTGCCCAGCGGTATACCCCGGCAAGACCCATGTCACATCGGCCACACCGTTCTGCACCAATTCGAATTGTTTGAACGGGTTCTTCCCCAATGTACCGCCCCAAAACGGCATCATTTTCACGTCATTGGTTTCGGTGGCTACGGCTTCCATCCACGGCTTGATGACTTTTGCCACACCTGTGGATTGTTCAGCCACAAAGGTGCCAACCTTGATGATCTCTTGTGCGGTGGCGGGCAGGGCCAGTGCGGACAGGGCGGCGGCAGCCAGTAGATTATTGAAATGCTTCATCTTAACTCTCCCAGTTGGTTGGTGACCGCTTGTCGCAGTCCTTACGTTTCTGCGCCAAATCTGCGCAGTTGCACCGGTTTGATCGGTGTCGATGTTGTGACTTCTTCTGTGTAGAATCGCTCGCAAGAGGCACCGCCTTCACGGCCTACGCCGGAGGATTTGAACCCGCCAAAGGGCGCACGTAATTCGCGCATCATTGGTGTGTTGACCCAGACAACGCCTGAGCGCAGGTGGGTTTGTGTTTGCATGACGGTGGGCAAATGGTACGACCAGATATAGCTGACCAGACCGAATTGGGTGTCATTGGCGATGCTGACGGCATCCTCGATATCATCAAACGGCAGGAAGGTGGCGAAGGGGCCAAATATTTCCTCTTGCGCACAGCGATCGGCATTTGAAGTAGCCAGCACTGCCGTTGGTTCAATGAAATACCCACCGCCAAGATCATCGCGACGCGTTCCTCCTGTCAGGACTGACCCGCCATCCTCGCGCGCCATATTGGCAAAAGACAGCACCCGGTTCATGTGAGGTGCGGATGCCAGTGGACCGACTTCAGTGGCATCATCCAAAGGGTCTCCTACCTTGATCCGCTTGGCACGTTCGGCAAATCGCGCTGTGAATTCATCGAACATACTGCGTTCGACCAAGATGCGGGAGCCTGCCAAACACTGCTGACCATTGTTAGAAAATATCCCCTGCAAAGCCCCGTCCAACGCGCGCTCTATATCAGCGGAGGCAAAGATGATGTTGGCCGATTTGCCGCCCAATTCCATCGTTGTAGGCACAAGGTTTTGTCCCGCAGCAGACATAATCGCACGGCCAGTTTCTGTGCCGCCGGTAAAGCTGATGAGATCGACATCCGGGTTGGCGACCAACGCCGCTCCCGTCACAGGGCCACGGCCATTGACCAAATTCAACACGCCTTCTGGCAGTACATCATTCAACAGCGCGACCAAGCGGGCGAGCGAAAGTGGGGTCTGTTCGGAAGGTTTCAGCACGCAGGTATTCCCGAACGCCAATGCCGCCGCGATTTTCATCGTGGCCAAGGCAACAGGCGCGTTCCACGGCGCGATTAATGCGGCAACGCCAACGGGCCTGCGTGTGACGGTTGTGATGTAATTGTCGGTTTGGGTGTAGGCCTCGCCTTTGGACTGGCTGATGTATTCCGCGAAAAATCGAAAATTATAGGCGGCACGCACCATATGCCGCGCTTTGAGCTCCTTGAGGACCAAGCCCGTCGCCGCACATTCCAGCCGTGCCAATTCATCGACGTTTTCGAGAATTTTAGTGCGGCAAGCTTCCAGTACCTCCATCCGCTTTTCAACGCTGAGATGCGGCCAAGGTCCTTTGTCGAATGCGTCTCGCGCAATGGCCACGGCTTGTGCTACAGCAGCGGAACCATCCTCGATCAATGTCGAAATCTGCTGTCCGGTTGCCGGGTAATAGATCGGTATCTCAATGCCGCCCCCACGGCTTGCGCCTTGGCCTGCCAGTCCTGTGACTTGCCTTGGGGGGATGATGGGGAGGTTGAATGTCATGCTGTGGTCATCCCATGTACGTCCCGCCGTTGACTTGAAGTACCTGCCCGGTGACGTAGCCCGCGGCGGGCGAGAGCAGGAATTGGATTGGCCCGGTAATGTCACGCGGCTCTGCAATCCGGCCCAATGGAATGGTCTTGGCATAAGCCTCGCGGTCCAGCCGCTCGGCTTGCTGTTCATCAGAGCGCCCCGTGCCTCCACGCAAAAAGGCTGTGTTTACAGCTGACGGGGCAACGCAATTCACCCGGCATTTGGGGGCGAGTTCTAACGCGAGTTGGCGTGTCATTGCCGCAATGCCAGCTTTTGCTACGGCGTAGGCTCCATAACCGGGGCGGGCGAAGTGGCCCAAGCCTGATCCCGTTAGGACCATCGCGCCGCCGTCAGAGATGCGGGATGAAAACGCCCGCGCGGCGTAGAAGGCAGAGGTCAGATTGCCGTCAATCAGGCTTGCCCAAGTCTCTGGTGCATGGGTTGCAAGTGGTTCTGCTTCGCTCATAAAACCGCAGAGGTTTACGAAGCCGTCGATGTTGCCTACTGCCTCGGCCACACGTACCAACGCATCGGCATCAGTCGCGTCAATAGCATGTGTTTCACCGTCCAAAGGATGGGCCTTGAGGGACGTGGGAAGGTCGAGAACAATCGGCGTTGCGCCGCCGTCGTGTAAAGCTGCGACCAAGTCACGCCCGATGCCGCCGCAGCCGCCCAATATCGCGATCCTTCGGGTCACACGATGGACTCCGCATGTTCCAGACCGTCGATCATTGAGGACTTGCGCAGAAAGGCGCGGGCCTTGACGGGATCAGCCGCGATGTCTTGCAGGTTCTTGAGGTGGGCCGCTCGCTCAATGGGATCGAGGGTGTTCATACGGGCGCGATTGGTATCGGCTTGCTGCACAATATCGTCATGGGCGACGGCCCTGCGTTGGCGTTCATAGCTGTCCAAAATCATGGGATCATCGCCACCCACCATGGCGATCAATTTATCCGCTAATGACCATGCATCGTGAATGCCGCCGTTCATACCCATGCCACCTTTGGGCGAGTTCAGATGGGCGGCATCACCCGCCAAGAACATCCTGTTCTTGCGGTAATGTGTTGCCACGCGGCGGTGCACGCGGTAGATGCGTTTCTCATCAATATCAATGTTTTGCGCAGCAGGAATGACTGATTTTACCTGCGCGCGGATGCAGGCATCGTCCATAGCCTCCTCAGGGCTTTGGCCGTCCTCTGGATGTAAGGACACACGCCAGACATCGGGCAAACGCAGCAGCGAGAACGTTCCCTTTGGCGTCCAAATGTAGTTCACACCGGATAGATCTTCGATGTGGTCTTCAAACGGGAAATGCGTGGTCGCGAGGATGGTGTTTTCGGGATACGTGCCGCCTTCAAACTCAGCACCTATGGATTTACGCACGATAGAACGCGCGCCATCGCAACCGACCATAATCGATCCGCGAACCTCTTGTTCATTCACAACGGCAAGAACACCGGAAGCGTCTTGGGATACTGCAGACACCTCTGAACCAAAACGCACAACCTCATCCGGCAACCGCGCTAAAAGAGCGCGGCTGAGTTCCGCCTGACGGCACTGCAACCTGTAGGGATGGCCCGTGTCATCCTTTAAAACGCTTAGATCGAAGCGCGCGTTTTCGCCTGTTGTCAACATCCGTATTTGCCAATCCGGCGTGATGCGCCCTTTGGCAATAATCTCAGCCGCAATCCCAGATGCCTCAAACATATCCAGCGTCGGCGGATGAAAGGTCGAGGCGCGCAGTTGATCAGGTATTTCGCACTCTGCTTCGAATACCAAAACGGATACTCCTGTCTGCAACAAACGCCATGCCAGCGTAAGTCCAACGGGTCCACCACCGATGATCAGGACTGGTTCTTCTGAAATATTCAACGAGCACTCCAGCAATTTAAGAATATCGTAATTCTTAAAAAAGATAGACTTATTGTATAATAACTTCTTTTTTTATTAATTGGTCAAGAAAAAATTGAGTCTAAAGGCTCTGCCATACAAAATATTTGAGATCGGACGGGCTACTTTGTAACCTCGTCTAATGACAAAACACCCTGCATCTCGCCACTTTAAACCTGGCCCGGGGTTGCTAAACCATCGTGCCCAGGCCCGTGGACCGGGAACCGGGAGCCAAGAGCCACGGGCCCTGGACTATAGAGCACGCACCCACGTCCTGCCTGCGGTGGGCTGTGAAGTTGCTGAGCGTAACTTAGAAGTTATGATTTGGAGTACGTTGTATATCAGTGTTGCTAAATGCCCAGTACG
>JAGSGF010000026.1 GCA_023955335.1 Yoonia sp. | reverse complement strand
CCCCCTCCAGATTGCCAAAAAGGGCGGCCAGCGGGCGCTCGGTCACGCAATGCACGGTCGCACCCATGGCTTTTAGCACAGGCAGGAAACGGGCAAATAAAACCGCGTCGCCAAACCCTTGCTCTGGCATGACCAATACGGCGTTAATTTGGCTCTAGCCCCGACAATTCTACATAATCGAATTTCGCAAGGAACAGCAGGGCGGCCAGCACAATACCGTTTCTTAGACCCACATCTTTTACGATCTGTGACACAGGGGCGACTTTGGCGGCAGCCACCGCATCCCCGATTTTCAGCAAAGTGGCATCCGGTACAATCCGGCGACCATACATCACGCGGCCGTTGACGGCGTCCAACGCGGTCAAGCCAGCAACATCCAATGCACGCTTGTGGGTCGCCACAGTTTTTGTCGTTGGATGAGCCGTCGGATACCGCTGATACAGCATGAATGGATCAACTTCTATTGGGCTGATCGCAGTGGGCGACAAACGCGTGGTGCTCGGCTTTGTTCGCTCGCGGATGTCGGCAAGTTCATCTGCCAGCGCCAGATACTGTGGTATCACCGCTTTCCAATCGAACGTGGTTTGCACATGCAGGCGACCTGCGTCGCCCATTTCACGGCGTTTTTCAGGGTCCTCAATCAACGCTAAAAATGCATCACGATATGCGGGCACATCGATCATGGTCTGCTGTTGCACAATCGAAAGATAACGCAGGTAATCATCGGTTCCATCGGCAAACCGTTGGGCAATGATCGGGCCAGCGCCAGCGCTCGGCATCGCCGTGGGGATTAAGTAACCGGTTTCATCATGCAAGACCGTGTCTCGAAACCCGTTCCAATCAGGCATCACGACAGGCAAACCCGCGGCCATTGCTTCCACGGGGACCAATCCAAACGTCTCTTGGATGTTATCCACCGGCAACGTAAAGATGTCCGCTCCCGACCAAATATCGCGGCGGACATCCGCGTCACGACCATCGATCATCTGGGCGGTTACAGACGGACAAAGAGCAGCGGCACCTTTGCGGTGCATTGCTTCTTCGTCGCGCCTACTAGCCCACCCGACCATCCAGAGGTGCACAGGCTTACCCGTTGCTTTGGCGACCTGCTCAAGAGCGATAAACATCGGTGCAGGATTGGCCTTTTCAACAGACGTAAAACGACCCATCGTCATGATGACAATCGCATCATCAGGCGCGTTGAAACGGGCGCGCATCGCGGCACGTCCAGTGTCGGTACGGGCGAAATCATCCGCATGTATGCCCAGTGGGATCAACGGCAACTGCGGCATCGGAACTCGGGTCGCGCCAAAACGGGCACGGTAATACTCCGCCTCTAGATCCATCTGCTGCTGCACAACCGATTTCACAGCACGCGACGTGCAAATGATCGCATCCCAAGGCTCAACCGGTTCAGCCAAAAGCGTATGCATAGACTCTATGACCCGCCGCGTAGACACCGTATGGGTGATACCGACCAAAGATACGGAAGCTGGATCAAACCGCTGCCTGCGCCACGCGGCGTCCAGATATCCGGGACCGGGAAAAAACACCGCGCCAGTATCGGAAAATCCGTTTTGGCCGCGTAGCGTCTGTACCTTCACAGGGCGGGTTTCGCCCATGGCCCGGACTGTGTCTTCAAACACTTTGGCCGCAGGTTTGGTCTGGGTCACCGCCGAAACGTGATCACCGCCTGCATGGGCCAAAAACCCCTTTAGGAACGACTGACCGGCGGACCGGCGACCGACAATATCCTTGCCTTCACTTTCCACCGCATCCGCATGGAAAAAGATCGCCGGCGGAGTCTTTTGCGACATAAAAAATGGCCCTCGTTATAACGAAAACCAGATTGACCCGCTTTAGACCGCTGCGCAAGCCTCAGACAGTGCGGTCGCGCGATCCGTCAGCATTGGACTGCACAGCAAGATCAAGCACCTCTTGCAATGCAGCACCACGCGCAAAGTCCGGCAAGACCTGTGTACCTGCGCGGACAGCCTCGATAAACCGGACATAGTTTGTGGATACATCCGGCGTGGGCACATCCACCCATTTTGCCGCCTCCAAGTTATCGCCCAGACACGCGCGCAAGCTACTTTTGCTATTGTCAAATCGAACATCCAAGCCGCCCTTGGTTCCAAAAATTCGCAGCGACAAGTCATTCAAATGGCCGCTGGCAAAGCGACTGGCGTGGATGACCCCGACAGCGCCATTCGACAAACGCAGATGCATATTCATGCTGTCATTGGCGTCGAGCGCGTATTCACCAATCTGATTGCCCTCGGCCTTATCAAACGTGGTCAAACGGCACGAAACAGACGCGGCGTCGGCGCCTGCAACAAAGGTGGCATAATCCAGAATATGCACGCCGACATCGCCTAAAACACCCATCGATCCATGCTGCGTGGACAAACGCCAAAGCCACTGGCTTTCGGTCGACCAATCACCCCACGCGGGTTGAGTCAGCCAACTTTGTAAATACGCCGCTTCGAAATGGCGGACCTCACCGATTTGACCATCTGCGACTATCTGTGCTGCAGCAACCAACGCAGGGACATTGCGGTAAGTCAGGTTGACCATATTGACGACGCCTGCATCAGCCGCGGCCCGCGCCATTTCGGTCGCATCAGCAGCGTTTGCCGCAAGTGGTTTTTCGCACAACACATGCCTGCCTGCCGCTAACAGTGGTAAGGTCGTGGCATGATGTACCGCGTCAGGCGTGACGTTCGACACCGCGTCAAACTCACCCCAAGAAATTGCATCGAAAACAGACCCAAAACCATGCGGAATCGCGTGTTTTTCACAAAACGCAGCGCGCCGAGCGAGATCAGTATCGACGCCAGCAACAACCCGTACACCCGCCATCTTTGCATAGGCCTCGGCGTGATCATTGGCCATGCCGCCCGTGCCAATAATCAAAACGCGAATATCGGTCACTTAAAGCCCTCTTCACCGTCTTGATGCAAGCGTGGGCCACGTTCGACAATAGGCTCTAACGCGGCCTCAACCGATACATTTGGAGCGTCGTTCACCCCTTGCACACGGGGCGCAGGATTATGCGCCCAGCGGACAGCATTCGACAACACGCGCTGCACATTTGCGTCGTGGTATGTCGGATAAGTCTCGTGACCGGGGCGAAAGTAAAAAACATTCCCTGCGCCGCGCTTATACGTCAAGCCGGACCGGAACACCTCGCCACCTTGAAACCAGCTGATGAACACGGTCTCCAACGGCTCTGGCACACCAAACGGCTCGCCGTACATTTCTTCGTGTTCCAGCTCAAAATGATCAGGCAAGCCAGCAGCGATCGGGTGGTTTCGGGATGTGACCCAAAGACGTTCACGCTCGCCCGCTTCGCGCCATGTCAGATTGCACGGGGTCCCCATCAGGCGTTTGAAAATCTTGGCGAAATGGGCTGAATGTAGCAGGATCAGGCCCATGCCAGCATTGACATGGTCCGCGACACGCTCGACGACCTCGTCGGACACATCACCGTGTGCGGCATGGCCCCACCACAACAGCACATCCGTATCAGCCAAACGGTCCTCGGTCAGTCCATGATGCGGCTGTTGCAATGTAGCTGTCGTAGCCTCAATTCCACCCGAAGCATTCAACGACGCGGCAATCGCGCCATGCAGCCCATCAGGGTAAAGATCAGCGACGATCTTATTTGTCTGCTCATGGACGTTTTCGCCCCACACAACGGCTTTGATGGTCATATCACGCTCTCCAAATCGCTTTGGATCGATGATTGCGCAGTTTTCAGAGCGCGCGCAAGCGCTAATGAAGCGGGGATAGGGTGACAATATCACCGCCCGCAGCATCGGCGTCTTCAGCGTCATGGGTCACCATAAGCACTGGCAATGCGCGGGCCTTGGCACGGGCGAATACCAGCGCGCGGACTTGGGCACGCAACGCAGTATCAAGCCGTGAAAACGGTTCATCAAGCAACAATCCACATGGCTCTGACAGCAGCATACGCATCAAGGCAACGCGCGCTTTTTGCCCACCCGACAATGTCGCCGGATCACGATCCGCAAACCCGTCTAGTCCGACCTCTGCCAAAGCTTCGTCAATACGGGAGCGTCTGTCCCGCTTGGTCCCGCCTGCACGCAGGCCAAAGGCCAGATTGGCACCAACCGACAAATGCGGAAACAACAAGTCGTCTTGGAACAAAATTCCAACGCGGCGCTGGTGCGCAGGTGCATGGGTGATATCCATGCCATCCAACATCACCGTTCCGGTCGCTGAAAAATCCGGGGCAAGCGTGCCAGTGATGAACGCCAGCAGCGTGGATTTACCAACACCCGACGGCCCCATGATCGACAGAACTTCACCGGGGTCGATATGACGGGACAGTGACAAAAGCGGCGCACCGTTCTTAATAATTGTCACATCTCTTAGTGTTAGACCCTTATCCATGCCGCAGTCCTTTTCTGTTGCGCCACACAATCGCGGGCACAATCAGGGCCAGCGTGAACGGGATTAGCGCGGCCCCGGTTTGCATTAATCCGTAAACACCAATGGCACGGCGATCCCCTCCCGATGACAATGCGACGGCCTCTGTTGTTAGGGTCGCAACGCGGCCTCCACCAATCAGCAACGTTGCCAGATACTGCCCGACCGACACCGACAACCCAACAGCGGCGGCTGTCAAAACCGGACGTAACAACATCGGCAATCGCACTTGCCAAAGAACCCGATCAGGGCGCGCACCCAAAGCGTTGGCAATCGTCCCCATCCGTACATCCCACGCGCGGAATGGATCAGCCAATGACAAGAACACATACGGCAGCACAAACACGAGATGAGCCAGCATCACGGGCAACCGCCCGACATCCGCCCCGATGTTCAACATCAACGTCTGCAAGCCCGGTAGGAACGCAGTTTGCGGCACCAGCAACGGCAAGTAAAGCAACCACATGCCGCGCGAGGTTAGGCTCAGGCCATAGCGGTATTCAGCCTCCAAACAACCGATCGTCAGGACCAAAGCGGCGAGCGTGACCACAGCGGCAATCAACGCAGTTTCACCCAGCGCATCCATCGTTCCCGGCCCGAACCGCATCCAATTTCTTAGGAACAACTGATCGGGCAGAAAGTTGGGAAAGCTCCAGTAACCTGCAAATGACCAGACGCCCAATACGACAATGCCCGCAAGTACAAGAAATGCACAAACGCCCCCTGCTGTCAGAGCCATACCCCCAACAATAGGGTCGATTTTGCCGCGCGCACCCGCCATAATCCAACGATACCCAAGGGCCGCCACAATGGTTTCGCCAATACGCCATGCAACAAGCGCCCCTATGACCAATGCCAACTGCAACAACGCGGCTGCAGCCCCTTGTAGACGCATGGCAAGATCGGGGTCAGACATCAGGCGAACGATATAAACCGACAGGCTGGGTGGCGTGTTCGGCCCCAAAATAATGGCCACATCTACGACCGACATTGAATAGGCTAAGACCACATAAACCGGCAGCCTGATCTGCGCATAAACACGCGGGAATACGGTTTTCAACCAGCCCGTCAAACGGCCATAGCCCAAAGCTTGGGCCACCGCAGCACTACGTCCTGTATCGGCCTGGCCAAGCGCGGCCAGCGTGATCAGTAGCAAAAATGGGACTTCTTTGATGACCAGTCCAGCCATCATGGTCAGGCCCCATGCGTCGTGGACGATCAACAAGTCAGGCGGGCGGTCCCAGCCGGTTACAGCCGGCGACAGTGCCCGTGACAGCCACCCAGACGGGGTTATCAAAAACGCCAAGCCGAACGCGGCGGCAGCGTGGGGAACTGACAACAACGGCGATAGCAATCGTTCTAAAAACCGAAACGCCGGCGTGCCAGACCAGCCAGCGGTGAGCAGTGCAACAATGGTTAGCGCGAGCGCTGTTGCACCAACACCCACGCCAACCGACAGCATCACCGCACGCGGCAATCCGGCCCAGTCGAACAGACCATAAAATGGCGATAAGGACGGACCCGTCAGCCCTGCCGCGGGCAAATGCCCAAACGCAGGCAACACAGTGCCGTAAAGGCCCGCAATCACGGGGCCGAGCATCGCCAGAAGTGTTAGTGTCGGCAACACAGGCAAAAGGCGCCGCGACTTGCGTGCGCGGCGCCTTTTAACGGTGTATGATAGCTTACTGCGCAACACCGTAACGATCCGCCCAACCGTCGGCCAAACGGGAGGCCCAGCTTGGGTGCGGTTCTGCTTGAACAGTGCCCAAATCGGCTGGTGACAAGGTCGCAATGCCAAGATCAAGGCTATCAAACACGGCGCGTTGGTCTGCGGTAATCGCGACCATATCCAGAACAGTGCCATAACCCAAGATCGCAGGATCTTGCGCACGGGCCTGCGCCTCTGGGGACATCAGGAAGTTGGCGACGATCATCGCGCCTGCCTTTGACCCTGAATTGTAAGGAATAGCCACAAATGACGTATTCCCGATCGTGCCTTTATCCAACACAAATGTGCGCACGGTGTCTGGCAATTCTAAGTTGGCAATCGCGGTCGACGCAGCACCCGGGCTAAACGAAATCGACAGATCCAGTTCATCATCAGCAATCAGCGGGAACATGGCAGTGCCCGTCGCAGGGTATGCTTTGCCTTCCCGCCACAAGTTCGGGGTCAGCGCGTCGAGATAGGCCCAAAGCGGCGCAGAAATCTCTTCATAGTTTTCATCGGTCGCCGGGGCAGACAGAACGCTTGCATCGGGCAGAATATCAACCAAAACCTGCTTCAAGAAAGTCGTGCCCAAGAAATCCGGCGGCTGTGGGTAGCTAAAGCGACCGGGGTTCGCCTGTGTCCACTCAAGTAACGCCTGCATGGAACCCACGCGGTCAGGCATGTCAGCAGTGTCATGCACAAACACGACCTGCGCCATGGCCCACGGGCTTTCAAACCCGTCAGTCGGGACTGTGAAATCGGACTGCACAGCTTTGCCAGCAGAATCCACAACCGACCAGTTCGGCAACTGCTCTGCATAAGGGCCAAACAACAGGTCGGCCTCTTTCATAGCTGCAAAGTTCGCGCCGTTGATCCAGATCATATCGATCGCACCATCATCGTTTTCGCCAGCTTGCTTTTCAGCCAGAACGCGCGTGACGGCATCGGCGGTATCGGTCAGCTTTACATGCTCAAGCGTGACACCGTAATCCTCGGACACACGAGATCCGACCCATGCCAGGAAATCATTGGTTGTGGTCGATCCACCCCATGCATTCCAATATACAGTTTGGCCATTGGCCTCTGCCTTAACAGCATCCCAATCCGTTGGATTAGGGTCTGCAAACGTCGCTATTGGGGCGATCAAAGCAGCAAGAATAGCAAGATGTTTCATCAAGGTGGTCCTTTAGTCAGTGTAAGTCTGTTTAGCGCCGTAAATACGCAAGATAGCAGTCGCAAAGCAAAGCACGCCAAAAACGTAAGACATCAGCGCGAAATAGGTGGGGAAAAGGCAAAGCAGCACAAAGAAGACAATAGTTTCTGTCCCCTCCAGAATGCCATTTGAATAATATAGTGACTTTTGGCCCTGCGCATCAGTCGTATGCCCATGCTTTTCGGCCAAAATAGCAAAGCCCAAAAAGCTCGTACCATTGAAATAGAACGCGGTCAGTAGAAACGCCCCAGCAGCACCATTCACAGTTGGGTCAGCAAACACAAACGCTGCCGGAATGGCGCCATAAAACAGAAAATCCGCAGCGATATCGAGGTAGCCCCCAAAATCGGTCGGGCGCGTCGCCCGTGCTACAGCGCCGTCAAGCCCATCGGCAATCCGACTGGCAAGCAGCGGAAACAACGCAAAAAACGGCGCGCCCAGCGCAATGCACAGCGCCGAAAATAGACCCAAACACAGGCCAATCAGCGTCACGTCGTCTGCACTGACCCCACGCGCCGCAATCATCCGACCCACTGAATTCAGCGGCGGATCAATCAAACGGCGGGCGTAACGGTCAAGCATAGGTGTCCTTTCAAATCAGGCACCTTGTGGCCCAGCAAACCGTTTCACGCAATCGGCATGACATAAACGTGAGGCGACCCTAGCCAACTGCAATACGCGGACGGCCTTGCGCGGTGACTTTGACCGATCCTTCGATGAACATCGACTGGCCTTCGATATCGGCCTGCTTGATGTCGCGGGCCACTGTAAACCGGATTTCCTCAACGCCAGCGGCCAGGGCACTTTCCCCCGACTGCGTGCGCAAGGCGTCCTCTAGCGCGGTCATCGCATCATCGGCAGTCAAAAACTGGCGGATACCGTCAGGCAAATGAACAGCAAACGACCCCGCCCCCGGACTGGTTACTGTGCCACTGGCATGCATCGCGACCTGACCGACAACCGCACCAATCGCATTCGCAACACCAGCATGGGTCGGCAAGATCATGCGGGTGTTCAGGCGCGCACCGACCGCGCCGTAATACGCAGCAGCAGACGCGCCAAGCCCGATAACAGGCACGCCAAGTCGCAGATCAATCTGCACGGCGCCGCTATGCTGGTCCAATCCTGCCATTGTCAGCGGATGGGCTGCCATCACATCGGGCTGCGACCAACCGTCTTCGTCAAACGCCGCCTGCAACAAGCAATCCACTGTTTGCTTGGTCAGCTGATCAATCACCATCTGGGCCATCGGCTCTGGGCCCGCTGCCAGCCGGTCCCCTGATCCTGTGCGCCTGCGTGCAAACAACATCAGCGCCTTGGTTGCCGCATCAGTGTCCCATACATCGACGCGGCCCAACACATGAGACGCATCCGATGGGGTCACCCCTGCAATCATAACCATGCCGCGGGTAACAAGCCGCATCAGCGCTGGGTTTTCCATACGGGTCGTCGCGGCATCGCTGGCACGCATAGGTCCGCTCAGAAGACGGGCGGCAACAGTTGCCTCGCGGGCATCCAGCCCGTCCGGCAATTGGGTAAACATCGGTATCGCAAACTGGCCACCATCCGACGGCGGCACATCGCTCGATAGACAGCGATCAAGCACCCTGTGCACAAGCTCCGGATGATCCCGCGCCGCTAGCGCAATCGGCATCAACCGACGTGGCCCAAGACGCAAGCCACCCCCCAAGCCGTCAACAACATGCACCTCACTGTCACCGCCAAGGCCAGTGGTGCGCATTGCAACCGCCTCGACCATCGTGCGGTACGGACCTACACGGGCGCCTCGCGGGTCAATTTTCGGGCGTCCGGCCTGTAATAGACACACATCTGTGGTCGTCCCGCCAATATCCGACACCAACGCATCTTGCGCGCCCGTCAGCCAAGACGCGCCAGCAATCGACGCCGCGGGACCAGACAAAATCGTCTCAATCGGCTTTTCGCGGGCAACATCTGCGGACACCAATGCACCGTCACCGCGCACGACCATCAGGCGGGCATTGATGCCAACATGGGCTAAATGGCCTTCGCAGGCACTGATCAGGCCGTCAATCATACCTATCAAACGAGCATTCAGCACAGCGGTTAACGCACGTTTCGGCCCGCCCAGCGCAGACGACAGCTCGTGCGAGCAGGTCACTGGCTTGCCCGTCAAATCACGGATGAGATCACGTGCAGCAACCTCGTGTGCGGCGTTGCGCGTGGCGAAACTTGCGGCGATGGCAAATCCGGTAACACCTGCATCAAGGCCACGTACCGCGCTTTCTAATGCAGCCAAATCCAACGGCACGACCTCGGTGCCAGCATAGGAATGCCCCCCGACCAGTGCAATCACAGGGTCACCGCGCAACGCATCAGTCAGACCAGCGCGGCCCAGTTCGGCTGGATCAAACCCGATAAACACCAGCGCAATGCGCCCACCTTGACCCTCAACCAACGCATTCGTGGCCAGTGTCGTAGACAGGGACACCATCGCGACGTCGGCGGGGTCAATCGCTGCATCGGCCAATGCAGCATCAATGGCGGCACCAACCCCAACAGCCAGATCTGGACGGGACGTCAACGCCTTAGCGCTTGCCAAAACCGCATCCGTCGCTTCATCCAAAATCACCGCGTCAGTATACGTGCCACCAGTGTCGACACCCAAAAGATACGCCATTCAAAAGCCCTCAGAAATTTGGCAGAAACAACCACTCTTTAGGGCAGCTGACCATCCCAAATGCGACACGTCAGGTCGTAATGCAAATCGGGGCGCCGCTCCGGTCGCGGGCCACAAACAGCTCAGCGGCAAAGGTATAGAAATAACAACCATCAGGATCGCGGTTCACTTCAGACCGATCGATATCAGACGGGATCGCTTCATCCACGGATGGGGGCAACAACAACGGCTCCACCACGGGGCGAGCACATGCAGACAGGACGACAAACACAATTAGCATGCTTCTTTTTGCCACTGATACATTACAGGGCCAGCCAGTTATCTCGTTATCGTTCAAGCTGATCGTCATTGAGTCTACGTCCTTGTCATGTTTTCAGTGCCATCAGAATAAAACTGTGCCACGATGGATTGAATATGACAAAACCAGCGACCCGCATACAGCAAAAGAACCGTTCCACGATCCTGACAGCGGGACTAAACGTCTTTTCACAATTTGGGTTCCGCGGTGCCACTGTTGACCAGATCGCGACAGCGGCTGGCTTGTCAAAACCAAACTTGCTGTATTATTTCCCATCAAAAGAAGCGATCCACCAAGAGGTGCTTGCATCTTTACTGGACCTTTGGCTCGATCCCTTGAGGGACATGAACGCCAATGGCGATCCAATCACGGAAATCCTGACCTATGCGCAGCGCAAACTAGACCTTAGCCGCGACTATCCGCGTGAAAGCAGGTTATTTGCCAACGAAATCCTGCAAGGCGCACCGCGATTGGCGTACACATTTCCTGCGCTCCAATCATTGGTAGATGAAAAAGCAACGGTCATCCAAACATGGGCCAATGACGGAAAAATCGCTGCAATAGACCCGTATCACCTGATATTCTTGATTTGGGCACAAACACAGCACTACGCCGATTTTGATGTGCAAGTTCGCGCCGTGCTAGGGTCCGACGACCCCTATCCTGGGGCTGCAATATTTCTAAATCACACGCTCCGCAGATTGCTTGCGCCCTAAAACGAAAATGGGGCGACGTTGATACGCTTACCCAATGTCATGGCATCCGACACATGCACCATTGGTGCCAGATCCACATCGGACCGGCCTTCGCGCACAAGCGTTGCCATATGATGATAAAGTGCCGGGTATTCTTCCAACGTCGTTCCCGCGACCTCCAGATCATTGATGATGCAGCGGTTGCCACCCTCCAGCAGCGTCACGACATCATCGCCGGCACGTAAGGTTATCTCCCACATCTGGTGGCCTTCCTTTAGCCAGTCCAGTTCCATCGTCAGATCACCACTAAACTGAACAGACGCCGCGATTGGCGTGAACTTGTTCTCTGGAAACCGCAACTCGGCGCTTTTGATGTGTACAGGGGCTGGCAGAACATCGGTCAAGATCGACAAGGCGTTGCTGCCCGGGTCAAATACACCCATGCCGCCTGGTTCAAAAATCCAGTCTTGGTCAGGGTGCCAACGGCGCACATTTTCCTTCCAATCTATATGACCGCCTGTGACGGTCTTATCCAACAGAAATGCCTTTGCAGCAGCAACGCCCTTGGCCATGCGACTGTGCCAGGTTGTATAAAGTGTCAGGCCTTGGGCGGCAGCCATCGCCTGCAAATCCTGCACCTCGGCCAATGTGGCACCGGGTGGCTTTTCCAGCATCACATGACGGCCAGCCGCAATCGCGCGCGCGGCATAGTCATAGCGCGGGACAGGCGGCAGACACAATGAAATGGTCCGAATGTCTTGACGCGCCGCGAGCATTGCATCGAAATCTGAATAGGATGAAACACCATCAACAGTCCCCGCACGGCTGACGGTTGCAGCCAAGGTCCAGTCACTGCTCGCAGCGATGGCAGGAACGTGCTGATCAATGGCGATCTTTCCGATCCCGACGAGGCAAATTAGCTGTTCCATGGCGCGGCTCCTATTGCGGCTATCCACATCAGGCATCCCCCATATCAATCGAATGATCAAGTACCGCGCAGATGTCGCATTCAGACTTGATTGAACGTTGATGCACTGCAACTGTTGATCAAACATCAAGGGGAAACAGTCATGCGCGACAACATGGAATTTTGGCAAGAACGGGTTGATCTGGCCGCCGCTTTTCGGTGGACCGCACGGCTGAACATGCACGAAGGGGTCGCCAATCACTTTAGCCTCGCGATCAATGATGATGGGACCAAGTTCCTGATGAACCCCAATCAGGCACATTTCAGCCGGATCAAAGCAAGCGATATGATCATCGTCGACGCCAATGATCCTGACACGCTGACAGGACCAAATGCGCCCGACCCCACAGCGTGGGGCCTCCATGGTGGCATCCACCGCGATGTGCCACATGCGCGGTGCTGCATGCATGTGCATTCGATTCACGCGACTGTTTTGGCGACACTCGCCGACAGCCGCTTGCCGCCAATAGACCAGAACGCCTGCACGTTCTACGGACGACACGTAGTCGACGAAAACTACGGCGGTTTGGCGTTTGAGGAAGAAGGAGCGCGCTGCGCGACACTGCTATCGGACCCCAAGGATAAGGTCATGATTATGGGCAACCATGGCATCATGATTATCGGCGATACGGTCGCGGAAACCTTTAATAGGCTCTATTATTTCGAACGAGCCTGCGAAACGTACATTCGGGCGCTGCAAACCGGACAGCCCCTGCGGGTCATCCCACATGACATCGCGGCCAAGACAAGCCAAGAACTGGCGGACTATCCAGAACAAGACGAGCGGCACCTGTCCGAGCTCAAGGCGATCCTGACCGACGAAGGGTCTGACTTTGACAAATAGACAAGAATGGAACCACGCACCTGACGTGCCGATCCAAGTGTCACCTCTATGGCAATGGCCTGTCAAACCATTGGCTGCGTTCCGGTGGTATTTTGACAGCTGGTTCATCATCACGATCAACCTGTGCATCGTGGGCCTTGCGGTCGCTAGCTATTTCTGGGCAAGCCCAACACTCGCGCAAACTGAGACATTCAGCATCGGCTGGGTTGGTCTTATCTTTGCGCGTAATTTCATCGTTTTATGCGCTGTTGCAGGGTCACTTCACCTATGGTTTCACGCCTACGCGATGCAAGGCGACAACAAGAAATACGACCCCCGCCCATTTCCACGCAAAGGACGGATGTTCACCTTCAACTCGCAAGTGCTCGACAACATGACATGGTCACTGGCATCGGGCGTGACAATCTGGTCCGCGCTCGAAGCGCTTATTTGGTGGAGCATGGCAAACGGATACGCAGGGACCCTGACATGGGGCGAGAACCGCGTCTGGTTCATCGCGATCTTCTTCCTGATCCCCATCTGGGAAAGCTTTTATTTCTACTGGATTCACCGGCTGCTGCACACAAACGCGCTTTACCGGTTTCACGCGCTGCATCACCGCAACACTGACGTGGGGCCTTGGTCGGGGCTGTCGATGCACCCCATCGAACACCTATTCTATTTTGGGACCGTGATCATCCACTTCGTCGTGGCGACACACCCGGTACATCTTATCTTTCACCTGATGTTCTATGCGCTGCTTGCTGTGACCACGCACACAGGATTTGAAGGGCTATGGTTCCGCAACAAAAAGCGCGTGAACCTTGGTACGTTTCACCACCAAATCCATCATCGGTATTTCGAATGTAACTACGGCAATCTTGACGTGCCATGGGACAAATGGTTCGGGTCGTTCCACGACGGAACCTCCGCATCAAAAGACAAAATGCGCGCCCGTTTGGCGGCCCGCAAAAGGACCTGACCACACATGATCTATGGCTTATCAGACGAGTCCCAAATGATTGCGGACACCGTACGCTCCTTCGTGGAAAAAGAGATTTATCCACACGAAGACCTCGTGGAACGGACCGGCGAAGTCCCCGCTGAGATTGCGCAAGACATCAAACAAAAGACCCTGAACCTTGGGTTCTACGCCTGTAATTTCCCAGAAAGCGTTGGTTGCGCTGGGCTGTCCCACGTGGATTTCGCAATCGTCGAACGGGAACTTGGACGCGGGTCTATGGCGCTAAACCATTTCTTCGGACGCCCACAGAACATCCTAATGGCCTGCCAAGACGAACAGATTGACCGCTACCTGATGCCCGCTGTGCGCGGCGAACGGATGGATGCGCTCGCCATGACCGAACCGGGTGCAGGGTCGGATATCCGAGGCATGAAATGCAGCGCCGTGCGGGACGGCGGCGATTGGGTTTTGAACGGCACGAAACATTTCATCTCTGGCGCTGAACATGCGGACTTCATCATCGTTTTCGTCGCCACAGGCGAAGACGATACGCCCCGCGGCCCAAAGAAACGGATTACCACATTCCTTGTGGATCGGGGCACGCCGGGCTTCACAATCCGCGATGGGTATAAATCCGTCAGCCACCGTGGCTACAAGAACATGATCCTCGATTTTGACGACTGCCGTCTGCCTGATGCGCAGGTATTGGGCGACGTCGACGGCGGCTTTGCGGTCATGAACGACTGGCTTTACGCAACACGGATCACGGTGGCGACAATGTGCGTGGGGCGCGCCCGACGCGCCTTTGACTATGCGCTGCACTACGCTGCGGACCGCGAACAATTCGGGCAACCCATCGGTAAATTCCAAGGGGTAAGCTTTCAGCTTGCAGACATGATCACAGAAATTGACGCCGCAGACCTGTTGACGATCGCCGCTGCTGATCGGCTCGACAAAGGCATCCCGGCCAACCGCGAGATTGCCAGCGCGAAACTCTATGCGTCTGAAATGCTGGCAAGGGTGACCGATGCCGCAATCCAAGTGCATGGTGGCATGGGCCTTATGGAAGATTTCCCACTCGAGCGCTTTTGGCGGGACGCGCGGGTCGAACGGATCTGGGACGGCACATCTGAAATCCAGCGGCATATCATCAGCCGTGATTTGCGCCGCCCACTTGGCGCATAACGTCGATGACACGTGATCTGTCTCGGTTGCTGCGCCCGTCATCGGTTGCCATCATTGGCGGCGGTGCGTGGTGTCGGCTTGTTCTGGAACAACTGACAAAATCTGCATTTGGCGGCGAAATCTGGCTGGTCCACCCCAAGGGAGGCCAGATCGACGGCCGCGCAGTTTTCCCCGATCTGGCAGCGCTTCCGATGGCGCCAGATGCCGCATTTATCGGCGTTAACCGCGATGCTACCATCCAAATTGTGGCTGAGCTGTCGAACATGAACGCAGGCGGCGCGGTTTGTTTTGCCTCCGGTTTCGCAGAGGTCAGCGATGGTGACGACCGCAATGCAGCGTTGCTGACGGCAGCCGCTGACATGCCGATCCTAGGGCCAAATTGCTATGGGATGATCAACAACCTTGACGGTGCGCTCCTATGGCCTGACCAACACGGATGCGTACCTGTCGACAGCGGCGTGGCGATCCTGACCCAATCGTCCAACATCGCGATTAACCTGACGATGCAATCGCGCGCCTTGCCGATCAGCTATGTGGTGACCTGCGGCAATCAAGCCCAAACAACGCAAGCCGACATCGCGCTGGGGCTGCTTGATGACTCACGCGTGACCGCCATTGGCCTGCACATCGAAGGGTTCGGCGATCTGGCAAAATGGCAAAACCTTGCACGGCTCGCACGGGCGAAAAACATCCCACTGGTGGCGATCAAAGTTGGACGATCGGTTCAGGCACAAGCCGCGACGATCTCGCATACTGCATCACTTGCTGGGGACGATGCTGGTGCCGCCGCTGTCCTCGAACGGCTCGGGATCGCGCGTGTCGATGATCTTCCAACGTTTTTGGAAACCCTCAAAATCCTGCACGTAACCGGACCACTGGCAAACGGCGACATCGCGACTATCAGCTGCTCTGGCGGCGAGGCATCGCTGGCAGCTGATCTGACCCATGGTACACGATTGTCCTTCCCACCA
The DNA here is from genome assembly GCA_023955335.1 of Yoonia sp. Taxonomy (GTDB): domain Bacteria; phylum Pseudomonadota; class Alphaproteobacteria; order Rhodobacterales; family Rhodobacteraceae; genus Yoonia. The sequence continues at coordinate 25,798 of JAGSGF010000026.1, read as the reverse complement.
CTGAACCAAACACAGCATGACGCCCTGTTTGCCGCACTTGGCCCGCGTGTGGCATTGGCCAATCCGCTGGACTACCACACCTATGTTTGGCGAGACACAGCAGCGATGACAGCAGCCTTTTCCGCCATGATAGACCCTGATTTAAGCTTAACCATGCTTATCGTCGACTTTCCAAGGGCAGACCGCTGCGACCCTGCTGATTGGGATTGCGCGGTCGACGCGGCACGTGCAACACGCGCACAAACCGGCGGCAACGTTGCCATGGTCGCGACCTTGCCGGAACTGATGCCGGAACATGTTGCAACGACCTTGCTGGCTGGTGGTGTGATCCCATTGTCTGGTCTGCGCGAGGCATTGATGGCGACCCAAGCCGCCATCGCGCTGCCTACAACCGATCTGGATATCGACATTTGTGCAGCGCCGTCCGCACAGATCGGCACCACGCTCACAGAAGCTGCCGCAAAGACAGCGCTAGCAGCATACGGCTTGCGCATCCCGCAGCAACGCACGACAGGCGCGATAGCTGACATTGACCTGTCCGACATGCCATTCCCTGTGGTCCTAAAAGGGGCCGGTATCGCGCATAAAACCGAAGCCGGTGCCGTCACCTTGAACCTGCCAGACATGCGCGCCGTGCAAGCCGCGGCAAGCGCAATGCCCACAGAGCAGTTCCTCATTGAAGAAATGATCACTGGGACCGTCGCCGAGCTATTGATCGGTGTCATCAAAGACCCGGCACATGGTTTCGTGCTAACAATCGGAGCAGGCGGAGTACTAACCGAACTGATGCAAGACAGCGCGTCCATTCTGGTCCCAAGCAGTGAAATTTGCATATATAAGTGTCTAACAAGGCTTAAAATCCACAAATTGCTGCATGGGTATCGCGGAGCACCTGCAGCAGACATAGACGCGATTATGCGCGCGATTATGGCCGTGCAAGACTACGTCCTTGCCAATGTGGATCACCTGCAAGAGATTGAAATCAATCCGCTCATCTGCACACCCGATTCAGCCATCGCAGCCGACGCCCTGATAAGGACAAGCCAATGACCAGCCCGATCAAAACGAAACGCGACGGCGCAATTTTGCATGTAACGCTCGACCGCCCCAAGGCGAACGCCATTGACCTTGCAACCAGCCGGATCATGGGCGACACTTTTGCCGCGTTTCGGGACGATCCCACATTGCGGGTGGCGATTATCACTGGCGCGGGCGACAAATTCTTTTGCCCCGGCTGGGACCTCAAGGCTGCAAATGATGGCGATGCGGTTGATGGCGATTACGGTGTCGGTGGGTTCGGCGGACTGCAAGAACTGCGCGATCTCAACAAGCCGGTCATTGCAGCCGTCAATGGCATTGCATGTGGTGGCGGGCTAGAGCTGGCGCTGTCCGCCGACATCATCCTTGCTGCGGATCACGCCACCTTTGCGTTGCCGGAAATCCGGTCCGGCACCGTGGCCGATGCGGCATCCGTGAAATTGCCCAAACGCATTCCGTATCACATCGCGATGGAACTTCTGCTTACGGGCCGCTGGTTCGATACGACTGAGGCGTTGAACTGGGGCCTCATCAACCATGTGCATCCGGCGGACGCATTGCACGCAGCAGCATGGGACATGGCCCGCCTAATCGCGTCCGGACCACCACTTGTGAACGCCGCGATAAAAGACATCGTGCGCGACGCCGAAGACAGCAAATTCCAAGACGCGATGAACCGGATCACAGGGCGGCAACTGGCAACGGTCGACAAACTTTACGCCTCAGAGGATCAGCTTGAGGGGGCAAAGGCATTTGCGGAAAAACGCGACCCAGTCTGGAAGGGGCGTTAAGTCCACTTGCATCGCCTGATCACATCCCTCAGGACTAGATTATGACACACACACTCCTTTCGTTTGGCCACGGCTATTCCGCACGCGCACTATCACGTATCTTGGTTCCGCAAGACTGGCGCGTGATCGGCACAACGCGTGACGAAGACAAAGCAGTCAGGCTGATGAACGATGGTGTCGAACCACGCATCTGGCCCAGCGCCGATATGGCACCTGCGCTCAACGGTGCGACGCATCTGCTAATTTCGGCGGCACCTGACGATGCAGGCGACCCGGTGCTTGCGGCATTGCACGACGAAATCGCAGCGCGGGCCGGGCAGTTCGCATGGGTTGGATACCTGTCGACCACTGGGGTTTACGGCGACCATGGCGGCGACTGGGTGGACGAAAACACACCACTGACACCAGCCACCAAACGCGGGATCGCACGGGTTCAAGCAGAGGCAGCGTGGGCGGCGATCCCTGATTTACCGCTGCATATCTTCCGGCTAGCCGGCATCTACGGCCCCGGCCGTGGGCCATTTGCCAAGGTACGTGCAGGAACCGCACGGCGGATCATAAAAGACGACCAAGTATTCAGCCGTACGCATGTCGCTGACATTGCCCGCGTGCTAGCTGCATCCATCAAAAACCCGAACCCCGGCGCGGCCTATAACGTCTGCGACAACGACCCTGCGCCCCCGCAAGACGTGATCGGATATGCAGCGGAACTGCTGGGCCTCCCGCTTCCACCTGCCGAAGATTTTGAGACGGCAGAGATGACCCCAATGGCGCGCAGCTTTTACGCCGAAAGTAAAAAAGTACGCAATGATCGGATCAAGGACGAGCTTGGGGTCGACCTGCTTTATCCAGATTATAAGTCAGGACTTAAGGCGCTATTGGCCCACGAATTAAGCACGTAGACAGCCAAGCCAGTCAAGGATCAATAGAAACGGCCTTGCCCAGACCCTGTTCTGGACGCGCGGTCGCACAAGTTTTACGTCGCGTCGCGCAACCATCTTGCCCTTCATCACCACCGGCACCATATGGGGACAAACAGACCAAAGGCCGCCAATCATGTCGATCCGCAAACAGACGTCAGATGTCCTTGATCGCCCATTCGTGGGGCGGTTCATCATCGCGGTCATCATCTTCAACGCGATCCTGTTGGGGCTGGAAACTTCGGCCCCCGTCATGGGGCAAATGGGGCCGCTCATCCTCGCGCTCGATGCGGCCTGCCTTGCGATCTTTACCTTAGAAATCGCGGCAAAGCTGTTCGCCCAAGGGCCACGATTTTTCCGGAATGGTTGGAACATCTTCGATTTTTTCATCGTCGGCATCGCGCTGGTGCCCGGCGCACAGGGCTTCTCTGTTCTGCGGGCGCTACGTATTTTGCGGGTGCTACGTGTCATCTCTGTGGCACCGTCGCTGCGGCGTGTTGTCGAAGGCTTCATCACCGCCCTACCCGGCATGGGGTCAGTGTTCTTGCTGATGGGGATCATCTTTTATATCGGCGCGGTCATGACGACGAAACTGTTCGGCGCATCGTTCCCCGAATGGTTCGGCACCATTGGACGGTCAGGCTATTCGCTGTTCCAGATCATGACGCTGGAAAGCTGGTCCATGGGCATCGTGCGCCCCGTGATGACGGTCTATCCCTACGCATGGGCGTTCTTTGTGCCTTTTATTTTGATGACAACATTCGCGGTCGTGAACCTGCTTGTGGGTCTGATCGTGAACTCCATGCAAGACGCGCACCACGAAGAAGACGTCGCCGCAACCGACGCCTACCGCGACGATGTGATGGCAAAGCTTGAAGCGATTGAAATACAATTGAAATGCATCGACAAACGAAACTAGGCGGACATTGTTGCTGTTACAAATGACGGGACGACCGTCTGCCTTCTCACATCTCTGTGTAGTGTGTTAATTTTCGTCGCACATGTTTTGATACTGTGTGACGGTCCTGACGAGGCCCCATAAACAAACGCAGGAATTGATGCCATGAAGAGCAAACTACTGGCCTTTAGTACTGGTGGAACGCTGTTTGCTGGCCTTTGTTGCTTTACGCCCCTTCTGCCGATTGTCTTGACCGCCTTAGGGCTGACAGGCTTGCTTGGCATCATCTACAACGACGCTGTTTTGCTGCCAGTTTTGGCAGGTTTTCTTATGCTGACGGGGTACGCGCTATGGCGAAAAAAGCAACAAAGGTAACGCTTGAATCTACGCTAACATGTCCGTCATGCGGGCATGTTGAGACAGAGACAATGCCAACTGATGCTTGCCAATGGTTCTATGAATGCAAGTCCTGCCAGACGGTTTTAAAACCACTTGAGGGGGACTGTTGCGTCTTTTGTTCGTATGCGACAGTGCCTTGCCCTCCGATCCAAGAAGGCAAACTCTGCGGCGCATAGCGGATTTTCTGGGTTACGCGTGTAAAAAGCGTTTTGGGCGCGTCACAGATAATCCGGCGGTGGTTCTTAGGCCCGCTTTTCAATCGAAGCTATGCCCAGCACATCCAAAACCTTGGCCGCAATGTCTTCCGCGTTCAGCCCCGCTGTTGCGTACATATCGCGTGGGCTGGATTGGTCGATGAATGTATCAGGCAATACCATCGACCGGAATTTGAGCCCGTGATCAAACACGCCCTCTTCTGCCAACAGCTGTGCGACGTGCGATCCGAAACCGCCTATTGCGCCCTCTTCCACAGTGATCAGCGCCGCGTGATCGGCAGCAAGCGCCAAGATCATGTCGCGGTCTAGCGGCTTGGCAAAACGGGCATCCGCAATAGTTGGGGTGATCCCCTTGGCAGCCAGCATTTCGCAGGCAGCTTCAACCTCTTGCAGGCGCGTCCCAAATGACAGGATCGCAACACGACCCCCTTCGCGGATCATGCGCCCTTTGCCAATTTCCAACAGTTCTGGATCTGCGGGCATCTCGACACCGACGCCTTCACCGCGCGGAAACCGGAACGCAATCGGACCGTCATCATAGGCGGCGGCAGTGGCAACCATGCGCACCAGCTCTGCCTCGTCTGCGGCGGCCATCACGACAAACCCAGGCAGGTTCGCAAGAAAGGCAACGTCAAACGCACCAGCATGCGTGGCACCGTCAGCCCCCACCAGCCCGGCGCGATCAATCGCAAAGCGGACAGGCAGCCGTTGAATGGCCACGTCATGCACAATCTGATCATAGCCGCGCTGCAGGAACGTCGAATAAAGCGCGCAAAACGGACGCATCCCGCCAGCGGCTAAACCAGCGCTAAACGTCACCGCATGCTGTTCGGCGATGCCCACATCGAAACAACGACTAGCATAGCGGTCCATGAATTTGTTCAGACCCGTTCCATCGGGCATCGCGGCGGTCACTGCACAGATTTTAGGGTCTAACGCTGCGTGTTTCAGCAGGCTTTCAGCAAACACAGAGGTATAGCTTGGGGCATTGGACGGTGCTTTCGCTTGTTCACCAGTGACCACATTGAACTTACCCGTCGCATGACCCTTGTCGCGGGCTGCCTCGGCTGGACCAAATCCCTTACCCTTTTTCGTGATCGCATGGATCATGATCGGGCCGGTTGCGCGGTCTTTGACAGTACGCAGCACTTGCAGCAACTGCTCCATATCATGGCCATCGATCGGACCAACGTACGAAAAACCAAGCTCTTCAAACAGCGTCCCACCGACGGTCATATGCTTAACCATGTCTTTGGCACGCTTTGCGCCCTCGCGGAACGGTTCGGGCAACAGGGACACTGCACCCTTGGCAGCGGCCTTTAGTTCTTGAAATGGCTCACCTGCATACAGGCTCGAAAGATAGGACGACATTGCGCCAACCGGCTGCGCAATCGACATTTCATTGTCGTTTAAGATGACGATCAGACGTTTGCCCAAATGACCCGCGTTGTTCATCGCCTCGTAGGCCATACCAGCCGACATCGCCCCGTCACCGATCACCGCAATCGCATCACCGCCATCGCCACCCAGATCGCGGGCCGCGGCAAATCCGAGCGCCGCTGAAATCGATGTGCTGGAATGGGCGGCACCAAACGGATCATACGGGCTCTCGGATCGTTTGGTGAAACCGGACAAGCCGTCTTTCATGCGCAAAGTGCGGATACGGTCACGACGACCCGTCAAAATCTTATGCGGATAACATTGGTGGGACACATCCCAAATGATCTTATCCTTGGGGGCATCAAAAACGGCATGCAACGCTACGGTCAGCTCGACGACACCCAGACCAGCACCCAAGTGACCACCCGTCACGGACACCGCCGAAATCGTTTCGGCGCGGACTTCATCGGCCAGCTTACGCAACTGGGCATCCGACAGCGTCTTCATATCCGCAGGGGATTGAATGGTGTCCAAGATCGGGGTGATTGGATCGGTCATAATCGGCCTTCTATTTGCGACGAGCGATAACAAAGCGCGCGGCGTCTTTCAACGTCTCGGCGTCGCCACCATAGCCTGATAATGCATCACATGCCTCTGCGACCAATTCGGCCGCGCGGTTTTTTGCGCCCTGAAGGCCGAGCAGGGATACAAACGTGGCCTTGCCAGCTGCAGCATCTTTACCCACAGCCTTGCCAACCTCAGCAGCGTCACCTTCGATATCAAGCACGTCATCGGCAATCTGAAACGCGAGACCTAAACAGTCACCGTATTTGCCGAGCGGATCAATATTTCGGCCCGCCATACGCGGCCCAACCATTGCAGACCATGTGATCAACGCTCCTGTCTTGCCTGTTTGCAAGGCCATAATCTGATCAAGGGTCAGCGGATCATCCGCGGTCTCGGCCGCAATATCCATGGCCTGCCCGCCGACCATACCACGCGCACCAGCCGCAATCGCAAGCGTCACAGACAAATTTGAACGGGCTTCGGCAGGGCAGCCAGTAAAATGCACTAATTGAAACGCAAGCGCCTGCAATGCATCACCTGCCAAAACGGCGGTCGCCTCATCCCATTTTTTATGTACTGTTGGTTGGCCACGCCGCATGTCATCATCGTCCATGCACGGCAAGTCGTCATGGACCAATGAATACGCGTGCAACGCTTCTATCGCGCCGGCTGCGAATGATGATTGCCCGGCATGAAAGCCATGCAAACGTGCCGTTTCAATCGCAAGAAAGGCCCGCAACCCTTTGCCACCAGCAGTGGCATATTTCATCGCATCAGGAACAGGGCCCACCAAACCCGTAAGCGCGAAATCAATCTGTCCTTGGGCCGCCGACGCCGCTGAAATCAATGCCACGTCAAAAGGCTTGCGTGACAAATCGACACTCGGCGTCGCGACAAATTGCGTCTGATCAGTCATCCAGAGGCACAGTCCCAGTAGCAGTGCCATCGGCATCGATCGTCAGTTTGGCGACCTTCTCCTCAGCACGCTTCAGCTCGTCCTGACAGCGCTTGCGCAAGGCCGCACCACGTTCATACAGCGCAATGCTTTCGTCCAGCGCGACATCGCCTCGCTCCAATTGGCCGACAACCTGCTCTAACGCGACAATCGCCTGCTCAAAGCTCATTTCTTCTACGGCATCTGTCATCGCGCTCTTTCCTTTAACACATTCACATGGGCGGCAGCACTGGCCCCCAAAGCTGGCAAATCATACCCGCCCTCAAGGCTGGATACCACCCGCCCCGCGCAATGACGATCAGCCAGATCGCACAGTTTTTCCGTGATCCAGGCAAAGTCAGCCTCGACCAGGTTCATCCCCGCCAATGGGTCATCTTTATGCGCATCAAATCCGGCTGATATGATAATGAGTTGAGGAGCGAACGCATCAACGCGCGGCAATACCACACGTTCCATCACATCGCGAAACGCCTTTGATCCGGCGCCATCAGGCAGCGGGCAGTTCAGCACATTTCCGACACCTGTTTCATGGGCAGCACCGGTTCCCGGATACAGCGGCATCTGGTGGGTTGAGCAAAACAGAATACGCGGATCATCCTCGACCAAATCTTGGGTGCCATTGCCATGGTGAACATCAAAATCCACGATGGCGACACGGTCCAAGCCGTGATGTTCCAGCGCATGTTTGGCGGCAATCGCGACATTGCCAAAGAAACAAAACCCCATCGGCGTCTCGCGCTCTGCATGGTGACCCGGCGGGCGCATCGCAACAAACGCATTCGGGGCGTCACCACCAAGGACCATATCCACAGCACGAACCACGCCACCGACACAGCGAAACGCGGCCTCTAACGTCCCTACAGACATATGGGTATCGGCATCCAAAGACCGCCAGCCCTCATCGGGGGCAGCGTCACGCAACGCCGAAATATGCGCGGCAGGATGCGCGCGTAAAATGTCATCCTCGGCACCCATCGGGGCAGTCACACGGTGCAAGTCCATCCCCTTAAGCGCGCCCAAAACAGCATCCAGCCGTGCCACCTGTTCAGGATGGCCAGGGGGGGTCACGTGATCAAAACAAGCATCATGGGTCACAAGCGCTGTGCGCATATCTCACCTCGTTGGTTTGGTTTTCCAAGTAGTGCCCCCGAAACCGGGGCCCGCATCAGGATCCGGCATCCGGAGCCAGCATATATCCCTCACCCCGGACGGTCTGCAAATATCGAGGTTGCTTTGGATCAACCTCGATTTTGCGGCGCAAACGGGTGATCTGGACGTCGACAGCACGTTCTTGTGTCTGGCTGCCAGAGCGAGACAATTCCTCGACCAGCTTGGCACGGCTTACCGGGACAGCGGGCTGGCTCGAGAAAATGCGCATCAACTGACCCTCGGTGGCGGTCAGGCGCACCTGCGAGTCATCCTGCCACATCTCTCCACGCTCAATGTCATAACGGACAGGGCCAAGATTAAGGACCCGAGGGGCAACAACAGCAGGCTCGGCCACAGGGACACGGCGCAAAATTGCATTGATGCGCAGCAATAATTCCTTTGGCTCAAACGGCTTGGCCAGATAGTCATCAGCACCCGCCTCAAGACCAGAAATCCGGTCGCCCGTCTCGCCCTTGGCGGTCAGCAACATAACCGGCGTGGCGATCGTTTTGCGCAGATCACGGCACAGGGTCATTCCATCCTCACCGGGCATCATCACGTCGAGGACAATGAGATCAAACTCCAGCCCTGCCAAAATACGGCGGGCATGGGCGGCATCACGGGCGGTGGATACCAAAAATCCCGACCGCATCAGAAACTTTTGCAGCAGTCCGCGAATGCGCTCGTCGTCATCAACAATTAACAGGTGTGCGTCATCCGCCATCAGTCTGTCCTATCCTTTATGGCCACGTAATGGTGGCGCATATCCTCATCCATCATGGCCTCTAGGACCTCGCGAAACCCTGCGACTGCTTCGGGACCCGCACGGCGATACGCACTGCGCATCCGGTCCCTTTGGGCATCCGACAATTCACGCTCTAACGCGGCACCCTTATCGGTTAAATGCAAATGACGCTCTCGTTTGTCAGCACGGCCCACTGTAGACGACACCAAACCGTCTGCAATCAAGGTGCGCAAGACACGATTGAGCGATTGCTTTGTAACGCCCAGAATGTTCAGCAAGTTATTGACCGTTGTGCCGGGGCTACGATGGATGAAATGCACGGCGCGGTGATGGGCGCGACCATAGGCTTTGGTTTGTAAAATCCGATCAGGATCAGCTGTAAACCCGCGGTAGGCAAAGAACATCGCCTCGATGCCTTTCCGGACCTGTTCGTCTGTTAAAAACAGCAGACTCTGGCCGCTTTGTGATTGTCCGCCTTGCGACATCGCATGCGCCTCTCTTTAAATGTTGAGCCAACAATACGTCAGCTTTGTTGACATTCCAAGATGTACTCGGTATCGATTCTTACAAATGACGTAACTTTATGTCCGAAACGGACCTTATTGCGTAATAAATGCAAAATTAACCAGGAGGCTGCAATGGCTGCTGCATATGATGACCGCGATGGAAAAATATGGATGGACGGCAAGCTTGTCGAATGGCGCGATGCGAACGTGCATATCCTGACACATGCCATGCATTACGCGTCTTCCGTGTTTGAAGGTGAACGCTGTTATAATGGCAAAATCTTTCTAAGCGAAAAGCACTCTGAACGGTTGCACGCCTCTGCCAATCAACTCGACTTTGAAATCCCTTACTCTGTTGCCGAAATCGAAGCCGCAAAGCGCGCGGCTCTTGACGCTAACGGTTTGGAAAATGCCTATGTGCGCCCCCTTGCATGGCGCGGATCCGGGACCGACATGGGTGTCGCGGCGGCACGCAACCCTGTCCATCTGGCAATTGCCGTTTGGGAATGGGGTGCCTATTACGGCGACGCAAAAACCAAAGGGGCCAAGCTCGATATCGCCAAATGGAAACGCCCGTCACCCGAATGTGCACCATCCCAAGCCAAGGCCGCCGGTCTTTACATGATCGCAACCCTGTCCAAGCACGCGGCAGAGGCCAAAGGCTGCTCTGACGCGCTGATGTTCGACTACCGCGGCTACGTGGCCGAAGCGACAGGCGCGAACATGTTCTTCGTCAAAGACGGCGAAGTGCACACACCAACACCAGACGCCTTCCTGAACGGCCTGACCCGTCAAACCGTCATCGGCATGTTGGAAAAGAAGGGCATCAACGTGATTGAACGGCACATCATGCCCGAAGAACTGGAAACGTTTGAGCAATGCTGGCTCACAGGCTCCGCAGCCGAAGTCACCCCGGTAGGACAAATCGGCGACTACAATTTCGAGGTCGGCGCACTGGCCATCGAGATGGCGTCAGACTATGAAAAGCTCGTTCGGGCATGACATCAACAGTATGTGTGATCGTCCTTGTCCATAGGACTGTCGCATATCTGGACGCGCTTTTCGACTGCTTACAGCAGCAAACACGACTGCCCGATGAAATCGTCGTGATTGACGATGGTGGTATTGTTGATGTGGCCACCGCCGTTGCGCCTTGGAGCGACAAACTTCCGATCAAACTCATCCATCACGAGACAAACAAAGGCATCACGCAAGGACGACGGACAGCACTACAGGCCGCGACAAGTGAATTTTGCTTTCAGCTCGATTCAGATGACGCGTTAGATCACGATACAATACGACTTATGATGACCGCGGTGGAAGAAAACGGCGCCGATTTTGCCTGCTGCCGTGTGCGCGCCGTCTTGTTGTCTGGAGAATTACGAAAAACGCCAGATTTGCCGAATGCCGTCTATTGCGCAAGCGGCGAGGATGCGTTGTCGAGCATCGGGTCACCAGATCAAGACCCCAATCTGCGCCTTTGGATGCTGGGTGCGGCAGGCGGTAAGATATTTCGGCGCACGATCGCCCTACAAGTTGCTGACCTTATGGATACCGAACATCGGGTTTATGGCGAGGACAGTGTATATACGTTGATGAACTTTGCGCTTTCGGGAACAGGTGTATTCTTAACGCCGAAATTGTACCATTACACGTTGCGGCCAACGTCGACCATAACGTTCAAAATGACCAGCACACAGGACAAATATCTGAGCGACAGGCGCGATGCACATGACCGTCTTTATCGCTTTGTCGACAGCCGCGATCCCAAGACAACGCCTTGGATCATTGGTATCAGCACATGGCTCGCCCGGCAAGAAATCGAAAAATACAGTCTCTATTTTGGCGGAACTGCGTGTTTTGAAAATGATTTCATCGACAAGCTTGCACAATTACCCAAGGAAGAAAGGCCACATTTTCGTAACGCGGCTGTCCTTCACCGCGAAATGCAGCAACGCCGCGAAATCCGCAAAAAATTTGTCCGATTGCGCGATAAACATAACCAACAATAAGCCTCACTACTTCCCGCCCACATGTCCCATCGCTTTACGCTGCTGCGCGCGCTGCAATCCCAACACCCGCTCGCGCCAGATGATCAGCACACCAGCCAGAATAACAATCCCTGCGCCGAGCAACATTGTTCCCGTCGGCACTTCGTCAAACACGAAATACCCGATTACCAGCGCAAGGATCATGGACGCATAGTCAAACGGCGCGACCAATGACGCGTCGGCGTAGCGATAGCTGGACGTCAGGAATATCTGCCCCAATCCGCCGAGAAACCCCGCCATGACCAGCATCAGGGCAACGCCCGCCGATGGCATGGACCAACCCCACGGCAAGGTGCACAGCGCCAGCACGGCAGACGTGATCGAAAACCAGAACACAATCGCCGCCGTGCCTTCGGTCTGGACCAATTTACGCACGAACACTTGGGCCAAGGCCGCAAACACAGCGCCCATCAGCACGACCACTGCGCCCAATGTCTCGCCCGTCGATAAGCCCGCGCCGATCGACAATCGCGGCGACAAAACGATTAACACCCCGATCATGCCGATCAATACAGCGGACAGGCGGTAGACCCCGACCTTTTCGTTCAAAAACATCGACGCGAACACGACCACCAACAGCGGCGCGGCATAACCAATCGCCGTCACCTCTGGCAACGGCAACAACCCCAATCCGGTAAAGCCAAGGCCCATGGCAGACGTCCCCAGCAGCCCGCGCCAGAAATGGCCTACAGGGTTCGGCGTCTTCCATCCGCTGCGCAGTTCGCCACGCATGGCAAGCCAGCCCAAGATAACCGGCAGCGCGAAAAACGACCGGAAGAACACGGCCTGTCCGGGTGGCACCTCAACAGATGCAGCCTTGATGAAACTGGCCATGAACATGAACAGACAGACGGCCAAAACTTTGAACATAATGCCACGAAGGGGCTGCATGGTTAGTCTTTCTTTAATCGAGAAACGGCCCAGCGCGCGGCATCGACCACTGTAGGGTCAGGATCATCAGTCAACCCTTGCGCAACATGGGTCAGCGACGGATCACCCGAATTACCAATCGCATACAGAACATTGCGCACAAAACGGTCGCGGCCAATCCGCTTAATCGGTGACCCAGAATACCGGGCACGAAACGCAGCATCATCCAATGCAGCCAATTCGGCCAACGGCGGGGCCAACACATCAGCGCGGGCGTCATATTTGGCATCGCGGCCAGCGGCGGCAAACTTGTTCCACGGACACACCGCAAGACAATCGTCGCAGCCGTAAATCCGGTTACCCATCTTGGCCCGCAATTCAAGATCAACCGGACCCTTATGTTCAATCGTCAGATACGAAATACAGCGGCGGGCATCCAAGCGGTACGGCGCAGGAAAGGCCCCTGTGGGGCAAACATCCAAACAGGCCGTGCAAGACCCACAGTGACTGATTTCGCCTTTGTTAGTGTCGAATTCAAGCGTTGTGAAAATCGCCCCTAGAAAAAACCACGACCCTAAATCACGACCCAACAGGTTCGTATGCTTCCCCTGCCAGCCCAGCCCAGCGGCTTGCGCAAGTGGCTTTTCCATTACAGGAGCCGTATCCACAAACACCTTAATTTGGGCGTCGGGTTCCTGATCGATCAACCAACGACCAACGCGCTTTAGCCGCTTTTTAACAACATCATGATAGTCGCGACCATGGGCATAAACCGATATGGCAGCACGATCTGGGCGTTCCAAAACAGCCAGCGGATCATGATCTGGCGTATAGGGTTCGGCCAGCATTATGACCGTACGGGCCTCTGGCCAAAGCGCACTGGGGTCACCGCGCCACACCATGCGGTCCGCCATCCACCCCATCTGGCCATGCATCCCGTCGGCCACAAACGCAGCCAAGCGGTCTGGTAATTCCGGCAAAGCATCAGGGCGGCAAAAACCAACCTTGGCAAATCCCGCTTCAGTGGCAAAACTGATCAGCTGGTGTTTCAGATCCACCGTTTGATCGGGCCCTGACATCACGCTTAAAAGTCAAGATCGGCATAGTGGCGCGACGGCAAAAAGCCAGACACCTGATCGGCCAACAACGACCGGAACGCTGGGCGAGATTTAATCTTGGCATACCAGTCTTTAACAACCTCAGACCGGTTCCAATCAACGTCAGACGTATAATCCAAACACGATAGCTGGGCGGCAGCAGCAAAATCGGCAAGCGACATATCATTGCCCGCCAACCAACGGCGTTGATCCAGCAACGTCGCCATATAATCGAGATGATATTTGATGGCCTTGGACCCGGCTTTGACATTCGCGCTGTCAGGATAACCCGTACCCATAATCTTGCGGAACACACGCTCGCCCGTCAACTTTGATGTGACCTCGGCATTGAACTTATCATCAAACCAAGCGACCAAACGGCGGACTTCATAGCGGTCCTCGGCTGCCTTGGGAAGCAACGACGGGGTCGGAAATACCTCTTCCAGATACTCGCAAATCGCAGTGCTATCGGAAAATGTACTGTTGCCCATTTTCAAGATCGGAACCTTGCCAGCAGGATTGCGACGCAAGAAGTCAGGGTCCTGTTCCCAATACCGTTCTTCGACCAATTCAACCTCGATCTTCTTTTCAGCCAATGACAGGCGGACCTTGCGCGAAAACGGGGAAAGCGGGAAATGGTAAAGGCGATTCATATGCAGTGCACTTTGCTGAAAACGGGTACCCCTTCAATGCCGCAAGAGGGGGCGCGTTTCAATGGGCGATCAGTCGGTAAAGCAACCCGCGCGGCCATCCGCTGCAATCGTGGCAGCGCCATCCAAGATGTTTGAACTGCGTTTTCGAAGATAGGTGGTGGGGTTTGCAGCATCGCGTTCCTTGGGGTTGGGCAACACAGACGCCAACCGCGCAGCCTGCACTGGCGACAAATTGATGGCGTCCACATCGAAATAATGCTGGGCAGCCGCCTGCACACCAAACACACCTTCGTCGAACTCCGCTACATTCAGGTACAGCTCGAGGATACGACGTTTAGACCAAATAATTTCGATGAGCGGGGTCCATAATGCTTCGGCTGACTTACGGACCCAACTGCGGCCCTGCCAAAGGAATACGTTTTTGACGACCTGCTGGCTAATGGTCGACGCACCACGATTAGCGCCTGCTTCTAAGGCGGCCTCGATCGCCTTGATGTCCAGGCCCCAATGCAGGCAGAAATTCGCGTCCTCAGCGGCAACAGCGGACCGCGCCATAACAGGGGCAATCTGTTCCAGCGGGACCCAATCACGGTCCAGTGGACCAAGGCGGCCGCGCTCGGACAACAGATAAATTGATGTCGGCGGATTGATCACGGCAAAGAGCAACGTCAAGGCAACGGCAACAGCGGCGCTCGCCAATAGTGCGCGCAACACCCACTTCACCAAAAAACGAATGGGCCTTGGGCGCTGAAACCTTACATGCTTTGGTTTGGTTTTACCTTTTGATCGGGATTTTTTAGCCATTCGGTCATAAGCCACGCGATGCAGGCCACGTCAAGCTGCGCGAAATAGCGGGCGCAAAACTTGGGCATCCCGACGCCGGACTTGTGGCCGCGCCAAGGTGACCTCTGATGCCTGATCAATTCGCAAATCCGGAAAAAGGCGGAACAACTCTGCTTGGGTGGGATTCGCCAAATCAGTCTCAAACTTGGTCTTTTCGGCAAAAAAGCTTTCGGACAAAGCCCCGGCTCCCCAAACGATCTCGTGTTGATCAAATAGCAAATGAACATACGCCACCTGACCGCCGGGCATCCGCCTGATCGTGGTGTCATTGACCAACCCGATCGCAGGCACCAAAATCGACTCTTCGGCAAAATACAGTTCGGCCAACCACCCTGCGAGGTAAATCCGGTGCTGCGGCGACACAAGAAGCGGCTCGGTGTTGTCAATCGCACCGACCTCAAAGCGAATAGGCGCGTAATCACCGGTCGCGCGAAATTTTTCACAGCTGATGGCACGAACTGGCTGCAATCCGTGATCAAGCGTTAACACCTCATCGCCAACGCGCAGTGCTTCCACCGGAATCCGGCCCTTAGCGGTATCAATCAATGTTCCCGTTACAAAGCAGACAGGGGGCGGCGTGGGCGTCAGGTCACCGACTTTCAGTTTTGTGTTGCCGTTCTGAAGATTTGGCACGCCATCGCCATCGTAATCCATATCGATAGCAAAAGTTTGAAAAGAGCCATCGCCCAGATCAATCTTAAGGAAGCCGGCAACCTGTTGATTATCGCCGCGGACCTCACCATAGCCAAGGAATTCATAATTCAGGAATGTTTGACCTCCGTCCAACGACACACGTTCACCGGTCTGGGTAATTCCAAGAATGTCATCGACATCCTGAAACTCCATCGCGGTTTGACTTCCTGAAACAATGTTAATGTTCCCGCCAGAAGATGCAGGATCACCGTTCACGTCTTGCGCGGTATACGAAAAATTGCCCATTTATGCCTCAAAGGGTCTTTGACCCATTATTTTAAACCCATCTTTATGTGGGTCCCTCAAAGGGTATGGCGGAAAAATGGCAACAATGTGGCAGACTGCCTTTTTTTGGACCCACCACGCCGCAGCGGGTCCAAAAAATCACTCTGCAGGTATCGCGGTCTCTTGCAGGGTCAGTGGCGCGGGCAAATGCACCAGCATTTCCGTCGGGCAAACCTGCACAAAGTTGGCCTTTTCAGTATCCCAATGCTGCAAGATATCAGCAGCTTTTCGACTGCCGGTTTCATCTAGATGACGCTGCACCAACGCCTTTAGCTGGGTCATCCAATGCGGCACAGTGACTGCGTTTGTCACCAGCGTTTCCGTGTTGATCAAAACAGCGGTCTCGCCTTTTGGATCATAGATATACGCCATACCACCCGTCATACCGGCGCCAAAGTTGGCACCGATTGACCCGAGGATCACAGCAACACCACCGGTCATATATTCGCAACCGTTGGTGCCGCAGCCTTCAATTACGACGGACGCGCCAGAGTTACGCACACCAAACCTTTCGCCCGCACGACCAGCGGCAAACAGGAAACCATCGGTGGCGCCGTACAGAACGGTGTTGCCAATGATTGTGTTCTCGGATGCCGTCAACGGGCTGTTCATCGGGGGTCGCACAATAATCATGCCCCCCGATAGACCTTTCCCGACATAGTCATTGGCATCGCCAGAAACCTCTAGCTTGAGCCCCCGCGCCGCGAACGCACCCAAAGATTGACCAGCAGACCCGCGCAACTTCACCGTCAAATGGTCAGGCTGTAAATCGTTACGCATCCCGAATTTCTGCACAATGTGGCTGCTGGTGCGGGTGCCAACGGTGCGCAGCGTATTCTGCACCGCATAGTCTAACTGCATCTTTTCGCCGTCATTAAGGAACCGCGCAGCATCCTGAACGATCTGGGCATCCAACGTATCATCCACAGGGTTACGTGTTTTGTCGCGGTTATAAACAATGGACTTGGACCCATCGACAGTGATCAACAGCGGGTTCAAATCCAAATCGTCCAGATGCGCCGACCCACGAGAAACCTGCGTCAACAAATCAGCACGACCGATCACATCATCCAAAGAACGTGCCCCAATCGAGGCCAAAATCTCGCGGACTTCAGTGGCGTAGAACGTGATCAGATTCACAACCTTATCGGCATTGCCAGTAAACTTTTCACGCAAGGCATCGTCTTGCGTACACACGCCAACGGGGCATGTATTCGACTGACATTGACGGACCATGATACAGCCCATCGCGATCAGCGCGGCAGTACCAATCCCGTATTCTTCGGCACCCAACATGGCTGCCACGACAATGTCACGACCAGTGCGCAAACCGCCATCGGTGCGCAATGTAATCCGTTCGCGCAGGTTGTTCATCGCAAGAACCTGGTGGGCTTCGGTCAGCCCCATCTCCCACGGCAAACCAGCATACTTAATCGACGTACCCGGCGATGCACCTGTACCGCCGTTGTGGCCAGAAATCAGGATAATATCGGCCTTCGCCTTGGCGACACCTGCTGCAATCGTGCCAATACCTGACGACGCCACCAGCTTGACCGTCACCTTACAGTGCGGGTTGATCTGCTTGAGATCATAAATCAGCTGGGCCAAATCCTCGATGGAATAGATATCGTGGTGCGGCGGTGGTGAAATCAGGGTCACGCCCTTGGTCGAATGACGCAGCTTGGCGATCAGATCAGTGACCTTCATCCCGGGCAACTGACCACCTTCGCCGGGCTTAGCGCCCTGAGCGACTTTGATTTCCAGCTCTTCACAGGCCAACAGGTATTCGGCCGTGACGCCAAAGCGACCCGATGCAACCTGCTTAATCTTGGCGCTGGCGTTATCGCCGTTTGCATCTGGCGTAAAGTCATCAGGGCTTTCGCCGCCTTCACCACTGTCCGACTTTGCGCCAATGCGGTTCATTGCAATCGACAATGTGCGGTGGGCCTCGGGCGACAATGCACCGAGCGACATGCCAGGAGTCACAAAACGCTTACGAATGGCGGTAATAGACTCTACTTCTTCAATTGGAACAGCGGTTCCCATCGGCTTAATGGCGAGCAAATCGCGCAGGTGAATAGGCGGATTGGCCTGCATGGATTTCGAATACTGCTGCCACATCGCATAAGACGCATTGGTACACGCGGCCTGCAACATATGCATGGTTTGGGCTTCCCACGCGTGCTTTTCACCAGACCGGCGGGATTTGTAAAAACCACCCATCGGCAAGACATCAGTCTGACCTTCCCACCCGCGGGCATGAACCTCTTCGGTTTTGGTCTGAATACCGTTTGTACCAATGCCAGAAATGCGGCTTTGCATCCCGGGAAAGTATTCAGCAACCATCGCCCGAGACAGGCCAACAGCTTCAAAATTAAGACCACCGCGATAGGACGACAAGACACTAATCCCCATCTTTGACATGATTTTCAGTAGACCTGCGTTCACTGCAGCACGATAGCGACGCACGGCATCAAGCAACGTACCTTCGATCAGGCCACGCTCCACGCGGTTGGCAATGCTGTCTTGCGCCAAATAAGCGTTCACAGTCGTCGCACCGCAACCGATCAACACGGCAAAGTAATGCGGGTCGACACATTCGGCAGACCGGACGTTGATCGAACAGAAGGTGCGCAGCCCTTTGGCGGTCAAACCGGAATGCACAGCGCTTGTCGCCAAAATCATCGGCATACCAACGCGGGTTTCCGACTGATGTTGGTCGGTCAAAACGATGTGGCCAGACCCCGAAGACACCGCATCTGCAGCCTCGGCGCGGATGCGCTCCGACCCCTTACGCAGGGCATCAGCTCCTTTGGCAAACGTACAATCAATGACTGTGACGCTTTCGCCAAAGTGATCCATCATTTCGTCGAATTCAGCGTTGGCAACAAACGGGCTTTCGAGCTGCAAAATTTGGGTCTGCGACCCGTCTTCATCCAGCACATTTTTAAGGTTCCCGAAACGGGTCTTAAGGCTCATCACGCGGCTTTCGCGCAAGCTGTCGATTGGCGGGTTTGTGACCTGAGAAAAATTCTGGCGGAAGAAATGTGATAGCGGGCGATACATCTTGGACAAAACCGCGCTCGGGGTGTCATCACCCATAGACGCAATCATTTCTTTTCCATCCTCGGCCATCGGGGCCAGCACCTGTTCGAGCTCTTCCACCGAATAGCCAGCGGCGACCTGACGCTTGCGCAGATCGGCACCACTAAATACGGGCTTTTCGGCAACGTCGCGCATCATGCCTGACAGATCGACGACCTTTTCAATCCACGCGCCAAAAGGCTGGGCCGCAGCCAGTTGATCTTTCAATTCTTCGTCGCGGTATAAACGACCTTCGACCATGTCGACGGCGATCATCTGCCCCGGGCCAAGTGCGCCTTTTTCAACGACCGTCGCCTCGTCAATCGGTACCATGCCGACCTCGGACCCGGCAACCAGCAGACCATCACCTGTCACGACATAACGCAGCGGGCGCAGACCATTGCGGTCCAATCCACCGCAGACCCAACGACCGTCTGTCATCGCCAACGCAGCCGGCCCATCCCAAGGCTCCATCACGGCGTTGCAATAACCGTACATGTCCTGCCAAGGCTTCTTCATCTCAATCGCCTGCTGCGACCATGCTTCCGGAACCATCATGGTTTTCGCCATCGGGGCGTTGCGGCCAGCACGAACCAAAACCTCGAAAACAGAGTCTAATGCGGAGGAATCCGATGCGCCGGCGGGAATGATCGGCTTAATATCCTCGGCCTTGTCACCAAAGGCACTCGACGCCATGCGGATCTCGTGGGACCGCATCCAGTTGACGTTTCCCTTAAGCGTATTGATCTCGCCGTTGTGGGCCAACATGCGGAACGGTTGGGCCAAATGCCACTGCGGGAACGTGTTTGTGGAATATCGCTGATGGTAAATCGCAAACGCAGATTCGAACCGGGCATCCATCAGATCAGGATAAAATTCTGCGACCTGTTCGGCCAGCATCATGCCTTTGTAGATGATCGATCGGCACGACAAGGAACAGAAATAAAAGCCTGCTATCATCGCAGCGGCTTTTTCGATCCGGCGGCGAATAATGTATAGCTCGCGCTCGAACTGCTCCTCATCCACGCCCTTTTCGTTACGGATCAAAATCTGCTCAATCTCAGGGCGGGTGGCGTTGGCTTTATCACCCAGCACGGAATTGTCGACCGGCACATGGCGCCAGCCGTAAATGTAGTGACCCATGCGGAGCACTTCGGATTCAACAATCGTCCGGCAACGCTCTTGGGCGCCAAAATCGGTACGGGGCAGGAACACCTGTCCGACCGCAATCAGTTTGTTATCGGGCTCGTGACCAGTGCGTCGAATTTGATCATGGAAAAACGCAACGGGGATTTGCACGTGAATACCTGCGCCATCACCGGTCTTGCCGTCAGCGTCCACAGCACCACGGTGCCAAACAGCTTTCAGCGCGTTAATGCCTTTTTCAACGACACCGCGTGACGGAGTGCCATCGATGGCAACAACCAAGCCAACGCCACAAGAGCTATGCTCTTCTTCGTGGGCATAAAGCCCATTCTCGGCCATCCAGTTGCGCTTCGCTTCTTCAGCGGCGACCCAAGTTTCATCATAAATTGTCATGGCTATTCTCCTTCTGAGATACCGAAATAGGCGAGTGTCTCGGCCTCGGTCATTCGCTTGTGATCACCGGCATAGGCAAAGCCATCCGGTTTTCGATCGACGTAATATTCAATGTTCAGTGTCTTGCCAGCGGCGTTGTCAAAAAGACCAACGGCAAGCCCGTAAGACCCACCCTGTTGTTGCTTATAAAACAACGCGGAGCCGCATTTGTCACACCATCCGCGCATCGCCCAGTCGGAACTGGCAATCGTCTTCACCGGTCCATCAAACGTGACATCGGACGGATCACTATGCACGGCAACAAACGCGCTACCGGTCCAACGGCGGCACATCTCGCAGTGACAGGCGTTCATGCGGTCGGTCAAGTTTGCGACCTCAACTGTGACTGCGCCGCACATGCAACGACCCTTAATCATGGCGTCACCTCAAATGATGACATCGTGACACCACAGCCAAATTCTGGCGTGCGCGACAAGAATCCAGCCTCGACGGGTGTGATAAATTCACGTCCCTGCCACATCTGCGTGCCGTCGCGGTTTTGGACAGTCAGGTATGCGTCGCATCCCGTCGGCAGGGAAAACTCCTGCGCAGAAACAGGCGCAGCGAACAGCAATATGAACGCAGCCAGCTTCATCCGTCAAACCGCGATTCAATCACGCCGCATTCGAATTTTGGACGCTCGGAAAAGAACCCGCTTTCGCCTGGGTAGATAAACTCGACCGGTGACAGATCAACAACATCATCGGGCGTCGCGGGATTCCAGCTTTCACCAAAGAAGAACAAACGGTGCTTGGCACTGACATACTGGCGGCCCGCGCCGTTATCAATTTCTGTTCCGTCCCCCGACAGGGTCTTGCCCTCAAATTCGGTCTGCAAAAGCGGCTCGTCGTCGATGATCACTTCCAGACCGGTTAGGGCATCATAGCCAACATTGCGTTCGGCGCTGTCGGGTTTGTTAAGGACAAATTCCCACGTGTCGATGCCATTTTCCAAAAGCTCTGTGATGGATGACGGATCAGGCGCAGGTTGTTCAAGTGTTTCGGTCCCAGATGGTTTGAACGCTTCAATCCACTGAAATTCGCGGTCGACGTGCTGAATGGAAAACACGCCGCCTTCACCGATCAGCGCGATCCATTTGTCGCCCGCCGGATCGGCCTCGCATTGCCAGACGTTTACCATGACACAGCCGCGCTGCTGGACCGTCAAGACACCTTCACAACCGTCAGGGACAGTTAGGGTTTGAGCGGACACCATAACGGGAGCCAAAAGCAGAGCGGCGGTCAGAAGTTTAAACATTCATAACTCTCCACGTCAGGGTCACTGACCCATTAAGGTTTCTGATGGAACACGCGCGGTGACGGTCACTCTGCGGCGACAGATTCAGATTGGTTAAGATAGCCAAGGATCGCTTCAGCGGCGTCGCGCCCATCCCTGATCGCCCAAACAACCAGCGACGCGCCACGCACGATATCACCAGCGGCATAGACACCTTCAAGGCTCGTCTGACCGGATGTAAACTCGGCTTTCACAGTGCCCCAGCGGGTCACTTCAAGACCTTCAACCCCCCAAAGGGCTGGTAAATCTTCGGGTTCAAATCCAAGCGCCTTGATGACGATGTCGGCGGCTTCGACATAATCGGCACCTTCGATCAATTCAGGCATTTGACGACCAGTTGCGTCCGGCGCGCCAAGGCGCATTTTTTGCACATTCACACCGGTAACAGCATCGCCCTCAAACCCAGCGGGGGCAGACAGCCAGACGAATTCGACACCTTCTTCTTCGGCATTTTGAACCTCGCGCTGGGACCCCGGCATGTTGGTCCTGTCACGGCGATACAGACACTTCACGCTTTCTGCGCCCTGTCGGATAGCGGTGCGGACGCAGTCCATTGCAGTGTCACCACCACCAATCACAACAACACGCTTGCCAGCGGCGTTCAGTTCCCCAGATTCGAATTCTTCGACTATATCACCAAACGATTTCCGGTTACTTGCGGTCAAATAATCAATCGCGCGAACGATCCCGTCCGCATCGTTGCCCGCAAGGTTCAAGTCCCTTGTTTTATAAACACCTGTCGCAATCAGAACCGCATCGTGCTTGCCACGAATAGCGTCAAACGACAGGTCTTCACCGACGTTGCAATTCAACACAAACTGGACCCCGCCATCGGTCAGTTGCGCCATACGCTGCATGACGATATCTTTTTCAAGTTTAAATCCGGGGATGCCATAAGTCAGCAAACCGCCCCCGCGATCATAGCGATCATAGACGGTGACCTGCACGCCCTGACGGCGCAGCATATCAGCGGCAGCAAGTCCACCCGGACCAGCGCCAATGATGCCAACGCTCTCGACGCGTTCGGTGTGCGGACGGATGGCAGGCACCCAGCCTTCGGCGAACGCAGTGTCTGTGATGTACTTTTCAACCGCCCCGATCGTGACCGTACCGTGGCCGGATGTTTCAATCACACAGTTGCCTTCGCACAGGCGATCCTGCGGACAAATACGACCGCAAATCTCGGGGAAGGTGTTGGTTGCTTGACTGATCTCATAGGCTTCTTGCAGACGACCCTCGGCGGTTAGGCGCAACCAATCAGGGATGTTGTTGTGCAACGGGCAATGGGACTGGCAATACGGCACGCCGCACTGGCTACACCGGCTCGATTGCTCGGCGGCTTTGTCGGACGCATATTGTGCATAAATCTCGTCGAAGTCCTGTTTGCGCAGGTTCGGAACACGCTTATCAGGCATGTCACGATTAACTTCGGTAAACTTCAACATCTTCTGACCAGCCATCGACCCGTCCTCGCTCTAAGTTCTCTTATGGAAGTTCTAGAGTGCAGTGGCAGGAATGAAAAGGCAGCAAGGCTGACCTATTTGGTGAATTTTTCTACGGACGGTGATAAAATTGCGCGGCCATGCGCATATAAAGGTAAGTAGTGTTTATCTATTTGCTTAAAATCCCAATGAAAGCGCGACAATCGCAACCAGACCCACCACGATTCGCCACCAACCAAACAGTGCGTACCCACGCCAGCTGACGTAATTCAGCACCCAGCGCACCACGAGCAACGCGGTGATGAACGCAGCAATTAGCCCCAAGGCGATCTCACCCAATGCCGAAAAGTCCAAAACATCGCGGTTCTTGAGCAGGTCATAACCAAACACACCGAACATCATCGGGATCGACAGAAAAAATGAAAACTCCGCCGCCGCACGTTTACTGACACCTAACAAAAGTGCCCCTACGATCGTGGACCCGGACCGCGACGTGCCCGGGATCAGCGACAGACACTGGAACAAGCCAATTCCCAGCGCGGTCTTTAACGGCAGGCGCATCGGATCACCATGAACTTCGGTCAATTCCAACCGGTCCACGAACAACAAAATCACGCCGCCAATGACCAGCATCACGGCAACCAACATCGGAGTTTCAAACAGCACAGTCTTGATCAGATCATGCATCAACACGCCCAGCAAAACTGCGGGAATCGCCGCAATCACAATCGACGCGATAAACCCGCGCGCCGCAGGATCAGAAGGTGCAGTAGAAACGGCACCCCAAAGCCGCGAGAAATACAAAACCACCAGCGCAAGCACAGCACCGATTTGAATCACTACCTCGAACGTATTGCCTGCACTGTCGAACCCAAGAAAATGGCCGACCAGAAGCAAATGTCCTGTGGAAGACACCGGAATAAACTCCGTCAGTCCCTCCAGAATACCCAGAAGGATGGCGATAATCGTCGTCTCCATGATTTAGGAGTTCCGCAGATTCTTAGCAGATTCTATGATCGCATCGTACTGACCAGACGGGCGGAATCGCCACAGGTAATCGGGCAAAACAACGGCCAATGACGTCGGACGAATACCCAGCGCCTCAAAGCCGCGCGCGCCATCAGCAACCACGTTATCAACCGCGAGGTTCGCAACCTGATCTTTCGTAATCGGCGCTTTGATAATGCCCAACGAGCCAACAGAGGCGGCCTTGAATCCCCACGCCATAATCTTGGCCGCAAAGAATGGGATGTTTAGGATCAAACGACGACGACGCACGATACCCAGCATCGTCTGCATCAAGTCGCGGAACGACGCAACATCAGGACCGCCAAGCTCGTACACACCGGCATCCGCTTGACCCAACACACCTTGCACAGCGGCAGCGGCGACATCATCAACATACACCGGCTGGAACATCGTATCAGCACCAACAACCGGCAGGATTGGACCAAAACGGCTCATGCCCGCAAAGCGGTTAAAGAACTCATCTTCTGCACCAAACACGACGGACGGACGCAGGATTACTGCATTTGGCATATGTGCCAAAACGCCCGCCTCACCAGCAGCCTTCGTCTTAGCGTATTCGCTTGCGGCGTCAGCATCAGCACCTATGGCGGAAATATGGACCATACGACCAATCCCCGCAGCAGCAGCCAGACGGGCGACGCGTTCCGCACCCTCGGATTGCACCGCGCTAAATGTATTGCGACCGGTTTCGGCCAAAACACCCACGCAATTCACAACCGCATCAGCCCCGCCCATGACGGATGCGACAGACGCATCATCACGAATGTTGCAAAACACAGGCTCGACCTGACCAACAGCACCATAAGGGCGCACGAACGTCGCCTCATTATGATTGCGGACAGCGACACGCACGCGCCAGCCTTCTTTGGCCATACGGCGGGCGATATAGCGACCGACGAAACCGGATCCACCGAAAATTGTAACAAGCTTGGTCATAACATCAGGCCTCTGTGCAAAGTTGTCTTGGGTTTACCGCCCCAAACCGCATCAGACAAGGCGCAACATCCCCTTCATCTAACCCAAAATACCTCTACCAGAGGTTACCACGCTGCCGTCGAGCAAAAACGCCTCCGAATCGCGTTGACAGCACACCAAGCCCGCCCTAAACGAGCGTCACGTAATCTGTTGCCCAGATGGCGGAATGGTAGACGCGCTAGCTTCAGGTGCTAGTACTCGCAAGGGTGTGGAGGTTCGAGTCCTCTTCTGGGCACCAACAACCAGTCGATTCTCCGATAAAACCTAGCAAACGTTGATGCTATGGCCTGCATAGGACCACTTTCGGGACCGCTTTTGGGACCACTTTGTCGAGTTTGG
>JAGSGF010000061.1 GCA_023955335.1 Yoonia sp. | reverse complement strand
TTCCAAAACAGTGGCGCAGCTTTCGAGATCAAGTAACGGATAACTTCCGTATCATCTCACATCACAACGTTCGGGTTTTAGAGTGAGAGGTGTATAGCTTCAAGAAAACGTTGGCGCAGAGCCGGTATAGATTGGTCTGACAGTGAAACCGCATGTCGTCAGATTGAGAAGGTCCCGATCGTCAGACAGGTTCGCCAATTCACCAAACCGCAGCGCTCAAATCAACGCGCATCATCCGCAACAAGCGCCAATACCGCGAGAGCGGTTTCGTCCAAGTCCGCAAAGCTGACCTCGTTGCCACGTTCTGCGAAGGTCGGCGGTTCATCCATCGCCGCAAGCGCCGCCAACAACTGGCGCGGATCGTCCTGCGCAAAATGGGGTGCTCAGCCTGCTATCCTCAGCGCCTTTTCAAATCAGGTCATGTATCGCTCAGGCGGCACCTCTCAGGCCAAGGTTCATCTGGGTCCAGCATGTGCTGATGCGTAATGCGCAACCTGTGATTTCGGGGATGATCGCTTGGGTTTCACCCACCTGCATCTCGCCGCGGGCGTGCAAAAGCGCCATTCGTGCAGAGGCCGCTGTATCAGTTGAATAGCGACTGCCGCAGAGGTCGACAGGTGGTTACCCTCGCGCGTGATTGGTCCGGCAAAAAGGCAAAAAGAGACGTGTCGCCAGTCCGGATTGGTGGGCGGTGAAACGTCAACTGTTCGTTGGCGGCATTGGTCATTCCACCTCCAGATCAGCCGAATCCCCATTTGCCCTGCAAACGACGGCAAATTGCGCACTATGGTCCGTTCAGCCTTGCCGTTCAGGGATTCAGCACGCACATGGACCAGACCGCCGCGGGGCCTCTAACGTCATCTGGGTCACTGGCTCTGTCATCGGAATGATCCCGCTGTCCGGCAGTACGGTTGAAACGCAGATCGAATTTTAGCCAGACATCGGTGGAGTGTCTTCCGGCTCTATGATGTTCCAGCCCATCTGGGTCTCAGGATGTACCCGCGGCGCCAACACGTTCACGTGCCGAAAGACACCGCCACGCGGTGCGTTCGGGATAAAGTTGCGCAATATCTGATCCTTGGCGATCTATGTGCGCTGTTCCCACAAGCAAGCACCCCGTGGCCGGGCCACACCTCCGACGATGACGCCTTCGGCCTGACAGAACATGACGTGAATAGGTTTACTACTGCGCATATCAGATGTCCTTTACCAGACGCAGCGCATCATAGATTGCCGCATGGGTATTACGCGCCGATACAGCATCGCCAATGCGGAACAGCTGAAATGTGCCGTTCTCGTTGCGGGTGGTGGTTTGGTCCGCCCCTCCAAGAAGCGCGTCATAATCAACCGCTCCAGCGTTTGAAGACAACGCCTTGAGGTCGAAATAAAGATCATCCAATGGCAGTGTGCCATAGTTCACAACGACCTGATCCACCTCAAGATCATAGGTGTGGTCGCTGTAATCTGTGCCGATGGTAGCGGTCAATTTGTTGCCGTTACGCACGACGTCGATCAGACGCCGCGTGACGGTAAAGGTCACGTCCTTGTCCTGCAGCACCCGCATATAAGGTACCAAATTCATCGCCATCACGTCAGGCGAGAAGGTGCGATCGGGCGTCATAATCTCGACACGCGCACCCGCGACTGCTGCAATTTCGGCGGCCTGCAACGCGGGGTGATCGCCGCTCTCGTCATAGATCAGTATTGTACCTGCTGGCTTCACATCGCCGGAAATGATGTCCCATGAGGTCACGACATGACGTTGTTCACCATCTTGCTCGAACAGTTCGGTGTTCGGCAGACCGCCGGTCGCAACAATCACGACATCGGGGTTGAGGGCCGTGACATCTGCCACTTCGGCCCAAGTATTAAAGTTGAAGGTCACATCCCAAGCCGCACATTGGGCCATCCGCCAGTCGATGATCCCGATCATCTCACGGCGACGCGGGGACCTTGACGTCAGCAGCACCTGCCCACCGGGGTCAGCAGCGGCCTCAAACACAGTCACTTCATGCCCTCGTTCCGCACCAACACGCGCCGCCTCAAGCCCTGCAGGACCTGCCCCGATGATCACGATCTTCTTTTTTGTCTCAGCCTTTGCAATCTCGTGCGGCATCGTCAATTCGCGCCCAGTGGCGGCGTTATGGATACACAGCGCCTCGCCTGCCTGATAGATGCGATCAAGGCAGTAAGTTGCCCCGACACAAGGGCGAATATCGTCTTCACGCCCCGCGATGATCTTGCGCACGATATGCGGGTCAGCCATGTGGGCGCGTGTCATACCGACCATGTCCAGCAATCCTGCCTGCACAGCGTGGCGGGCGGTGGCCACATCGGGGATGCGTGCGGCATGGAAGGTCGGCATACCGGTCGCCTTGCGCACTTCACCCGCAAAGTCGAGGTGTGGCGCACTTTTCATCCCCTGAACTGGGATCACATCTGTCATCGCCGGGTCCGTGTGGATACGGCCTCGGATGACGTTGAGGAAGTCGATCTGTCCTGTCGCGGCAACGCGTTTGGAAATTTTCAGCCCTTCTTCGGGCGTGATACCACCCTTTTGCGCCTCATCGGCAGTGTAGCGCAGGCCGATTATGAACCCGGCACCCACGCGTTTGCGGATCGCCTCCACGACATCCAACGGAAAACGCATTCTGTTCTCCATCGTATCGGCACCGTATGGCCCCGTCAGATCATTGGTCAGTGGCGACCAAAACTGATCAAGCAAGTGGCCATAAACCTGCAATTCAATTCCGTCCATTCCACCCGATTGCATCCGCTCGGCGGCATCCGCAAAATCGGTGATGATCCGTTCGATGTCCCAGTCTTCGACAAGTTTGGGAAAAGAGTGGTGTGCAGGTTCGCGATGCTTGGACGACGACACAGTGGGCAACCAATCGCCTTTGTTCCAATTGGTACGACGCCCCAAATGGGTCAGCTGGATCATGACTGCGCAGTCATGCTCATGCACCGCATCGGTCAGTTGCTGTATCCACGGCACAACATCATCGCGGTAAGCAAGAATGTTGTTGAACACTGGCGGGCTGTCCCTACTGACTGCGGCCGACCCTGCTGTCATTGCTAACGCAACCCCCGCCTTGGCGCGCTCGGCGTGATACGCGGCGTAGCGTTCTTTGGGCATGCCGTCTTGCGGATAGGCGGGCTCGTGGCTGGTTGTCATGATCCGGTTGCGCAATGTCAGGTGCTTAAGTTGGAAAGGCTGAAGCAAAGGGTCTTTTGACATGAGGGCATCCCTTGTTGGGTCGGATGGTTTCTTGACATAGATATCGGGTTAGTTTTCGGACAATCGACACACCTGTCAAGCATTTGAGATAATTTGGCTTTTGGCGGCATTGTTCACACAGCGGATCCCGTTTCCAGCGACGAAACCAAATAATCGCCTGCCCTTTACGTAACGCCTCTGTGTCACGACCTTGACGTCACCTTCTCCTGACCCCACGTCTGGTCTCTACAAACGACCAAAGGAACGCCCCATGCCTGCAACTCCGCTACGTATCGACATCGTGTCCGACGTCGTATGTCCATGGTGCATCGTGGGCTACCGCCAGTTGCAACAGGCCGTCGAAGCGACTGGCACGCCCGTTGACATTCATTGGCAACCATTCGAGCTGAACCCAAGCATGTCTGCACAAGGTCAGAATCTGGGCGAACACATCACCGAAAAATACGGCAGCAGTCCGGCGGAATCGCAAGCCAATCGGGACCGTCTGACAGACATCGGCCACGACCTTGGCTTTACGTTTTCCTTTGCGCAGGACATGCGGATGCACAACACCTTTAACACGCATCAATTACTTCACTGGGCAACGTTGCAGGGCCTTGGCGACAGATTGAAACAGGCTTTGTTCGTCGCGCATTTCACCCATCGCCGTGATTTGTCCGATACCGCAGTGTTGGCCGATATCGCGGCTGAAACTGGCCTTGACCGGGTCGACGCTGTCGCCCTCCTGGACGATCAACGGTTTGCACAAGCGGTGCGTGCCGACGAGCGGTTTTGGACCCAGCAGGGCATCAATGGTGTGCCCGCAATGATCTTTGACCGTCAGCATTTAGTGACAGGTGCGCAGGGCGTCGATAATTACACCCGCATTCTCAAACAATTGGCACAAGCTGCCGAAACAGCGTCTGAGTGAATGAAAGCAAGAAGGATCTACCAGACAATCCCTTGTTCTATTTGCCGACGCTTACGCTGTGCAGGTCTAAGCCCGGAATGACGCGCTTCCGCAACACGGCGAACGGCTCCGCGGCCCTTGTGACGGGAAGTTGGCGTTGTGAAGGACCCCTTATGTGGGCTAACAGGGCGCGAACAACGGGCCGATCCTGCGCCCGTGACTTAGAAAGTCCACACATCCTATGTCTGATCCGTGCATGAAACTGGTTTTGGTGACACCTGAAATTCCGTGGAATACCGGTGCCATCGGGCGGACCTGTGTGGCGCTAAATCTGGAACTGATCCTGATCAAACCCTACGGATTTTCGCTTGATGAAAAGTCAGTGCGGCGGGCTGGTACGGATTACTGGAAGCATGTTCACCTGAGCGAATATGACAACTGGCAAAGTTTTTTGAACGAGCGAAGCCCACCGCGCGAAAGCCTCCATTTCTTCGAAGAAAATGGTGAACAGAGCTTTTACACGCCTGACTATCAACACGATGCTTATTTGGTTTTCGGTTGTGAATCAAAAGGCCTGCCAATTGCGATATTGGATGGTTTGGAAGATCGCATATTTAATTTGCCGATGCGCAATCCGCTTGTCCGATCACTTAATTTGGCAAACGTCGCCACAGCGGTTGTGTATCAAGCAATGCGCACTCAGCTGGGCGGTTGAAAGCGCCCTTTGGTGCAATTTGCGGGTCATCATGCCCAAATGCGCCAATTAGGCTGATGATATTTCAGCAAAGTCGCGCGAAAAGATGCCTTGGATGGGCGGGACTCTGCGCGGTGAAGGCAAGATCTGGCTGCTTTGAGACACCAATCAGTCGCAAGATAGCGATTCGCCGCAAATCTTGACACCATCATCATCGATGACTTTGCCGCTGCATTCGATCCAATCGAGACGCCAATCACCCGGATCTGCGCGATAATTCCAGTATGAATGCACTAAGCATTTGGTAGAAATTACCACCCAGAAAACCGGGCGGTTAATTTTTGCGGTTTTCCATGGTCATCAGGTTCTTATTCCCAAAAAATGATGAAATTTCGTAGATCAGCCGCATCCATTGATGTCGCGGATATTACGCACCCGATACTTGGTATTAATGTGTGCTCTTAACGGAAAAAATCCCAATTATCAGGATGGCTTGCAACACGCCTTTTCTAATTCGGTAGCTCATAACATTAGGTGTAGATCGGGAATAAACCTGATCTGCGGTGCTAAAACTTAAACCTCAGGAGTTCACTATGAAAAACCTATTTATTGCAATCGCTGCTGCTTCCGTACTCGCATCCGGAGCTGCCGTCGCTCAAAACGTTTCGATCGTTGATCAGTTTGGGGCCGGCAATGGTCAGCTGACAGTGCAGTCGGGTGCCAACTTTTCATACACGGGTCAACTCGGTGTCCTTAACGGAAGTATGACAGGTCAGAACGGGACTGATAATGCGTCGGCCACTGTTCAGGATGGTACTTTGAACGGCTCAATCACAACTCAGGCTGGTCACTTCAACGGATCCCTTACCGAGCAGTTTGGCACCGGCCATTCTTCCGACACCAATCAGTACGGCCTCGGCAATCAGTCTTTGACTATTCAGACTGACGGCGTTCCACACCCATAAGAGAAATGCAGGGGGCGGCTTAACATATGCCGCCCCTGCAATCGCTACTGGCTTAGGTGCGCGAGAGTTGCGACCACGGAATTCCGTCAAATCGAGTTCTGGGGTTCTTGAACTTTTCGAGCGTCGTAGCCTTGAATTGATGTGCCGAACACATCGCAATTTGAAAAAAGGAGGATTTACCATGCGACGGACTCTTATTATTTCGGCGTTTCTCTGCATCCCGCTTGCTGCGGTTGGACAAGATAGGGCCATCACACTGCAGGTCGGAGAAGGTAATCAGCAGCTGACCGCACAATCTGGAAGCAATATTGCCGTGACACAGCAATTCGGAAGAAATAACACGGCTTCCACTATGCAAGACGGACGAAACAACGTGGCGACCATCGTACAAATCGGAGAAAACCACGTTCGCTCCGTTCAACAGGTTGGTAACAATCTGGGATATGGTAGCGTCCAGGTTACCCATGAAAAATTCACGAGCTCTTTCAGCGGAGTCGGTGGAAATGCTTTCACGTCGACCACGTTGGACATCGACGTCGAGAATTAGAAACGTGTCCCACAGAGACGAGTGAAGCCCGGTCATGAAAGAGATCAACGTGTTTGATCCATAGTTGGGCGTCTTCGTTCTCTTGGTCACAAAAACCGAAGTGACTATAAGCCGTCGATCTAGGATCGTTTTCTTTCAACGCTTAGGTCACCCTCACCGCTCCGAGATGGGAGAAGAAAATGCGTGGACCTCTTTCAAATCCAATTGGTGATGTTTTTCGCCCGTATTTCAAGGCGTTGGGCATTTTGTTGGTATTCGGTGTAGTCATAACTTCCGTTACTCAAAGGGCAGACGCCATGACCCAAAGAAAACAACCAAAGTTGGGAGATATCCTGACAGAAAGCGCATCAGGCAGTCTTCATTGCGAAATCGTCACCAGTTCAGTGCCGCAAAGTCTTGAATTGAAGGGCGTCGTCTGGTCAGATGTTGCAGACGCTGGCAGCTATAGCTTTGTGGTTACAAAGCAAGGTGTTAGCGGTAGCTCAAACGTCGCTCAAAGTGGCCTTTTCGAGATTTCAGGGCCTGAGAAGACAATCGTCGGGACCGTCATGGTCAATGCGTTGCTTGGTGATCGCTATCTTGCACGTTTGTCGGCGCGTTCAGGCGGCAACGAAGTCGTTTGCGAAATTACTCTCCAATAGATCTGGCACAATTGAGTGCTGTCCGCCCCCGTCACACGAAGTCGGTCTTAAAAAAGAAATACCAGACTGAGGTTAATGCCAGCGCTGGTCATTTTTTTTCTTTCGATCGTGTGGGTTCGGTATGTTTCGCCACTGCCCACCAGACTCGCATTGTCGCCAACCACATTCAAATTTGGACTTTCGACTGTTTGGGTCACCACGTAGGGAACATCCGACATAACATCCCAAAAGGCGCTGACACTCATAATCGTACCATTGCGGCCGACATGGGTGACCCCCCCTGTGATCCGGCCCATTTTTGATGTTCCAGTCATAGCCATATTTATATTTGGGGTGACAGCACTGGCTTCTCCGATATTTGCAGCTTCAAAGCTGGCATATTTCGCTTTGAAGTGCGCTAGGCCTGCCTCGGCCCCAAAGTTTGCCCACCAGTTGTTCCCGAATTGGCGCGTTAAGTCTGTGCCCAAAACCGCACCATAATATTTACTCCTCAAGGACGTGGTTTCGCTTAGCAAAATATCTGGAGTGGCCGTTGCCGACTCGAAACCTTCGTTAATGTCTATTGAAGTGAGAAGCGTACGCGTCCGATCGATGCGGCGGAAAACCGGGCCTATTTTTGGCGTCACCATCCAATCGTCATTCCATGACAAGCCCGTGCTTAGAAAAAGCGACTGGCTGGACGCCGAAATTTGCTCTTTGACTGAAGTTGTAATTGCAGCGCTACTTTCGTCGCCCGAACCCATAAACAAGAAACCAGTATCGTCAAAGACCACCCCATATGCAGCGGCGGTCCCTAAGTCTCCATTCGTGGTCAATGCAGTAAAAATGCCCCCCACATCAGTTTCCGACAACGCAAATTGCGAGATCGCATTCTCTGGGCCAGAGGGCGAAAACGCGGAACTTATGATGCTCGCAATCTCCCCGGTACTGTCAGTAATCTGAATGGTTACATCAGACATGGCACCAGTCGCATCGGTGAACGCTGAAAGGTCGATTGTTCCGGACGGGCTGGTACTGGAGGTAAAAAGATCGGGACCGAGGTCCTGACTTGAGGTATTGGCGCTAAAATCGGTTGCCGCCACATGGGACCCTGTCCATTCCACATAGAGCGGGAGAGTCTCGAAGACATCTATTTTGCCAGCAATACTATAGCCCAAACTCGGGCCAGACGCGACGAATTCGCCAGATTGCGAAATTTGGGCGACGCCAAAGGTCAGGCTGCTTCCGGCAAAAGCGAAGGGATTGTCCCCCAGGGCCGCCGTTGTCGTGTCCATCTCTTCAGAAAGGGCTGCGGAACAATAGACCACCGCTGAAATCAAAATAAGTATTGCTTTCAATTCTCATTTCCTCTGGTTGGAGCTTATTGCATGTCTACACGTCGACACGCGACTGCTCAACTGAAGATTGGAGTCCTTATGGAATGCTGCACACGCGCAAACTGCATCCGTCCCTAACGTATCGTCGAGAGTGCTAATCGCGTAAGCAGAGCAACAAGCTGCGGCTGCCGGTTGGTGTGGGTTTTTTTCATTATTGCGCCAAGATGATTGCGCAGAGTTTGCTTTGCCAGTCGCTGCTGGTGCGCGCACTCTCCAACGGAAAATCCCTCGAGTAACAGCAACGCCAAGTCAGATTCCGCGTTGGTCAGCTTAAACGCGCTCCAAAGTGCGCGATGGCTGATTTTTAGCGGCTCTGTCGTATCTTGAATAACAAGCGCCACCCGCGCGCCATGTCTTTCATACATATCTTTGGGGCCCAGTTGTCGCTGGGCATGATGGTCTAGCTTGGTCAGACTCAAAGAGACCTGTTTTGTGTTATCCGAATTTGGGAGTGCGATGATTTCTGTAGCGTGTCGAAACCCCGCGCAGAGTTGCTCAATAACGCTGCGCAATTTCAGTTGCGCATCCAGATTGACGGCATGGAATTCACGGTCTGCACTAATGAAAAACGTCTCCATTTTATCCGCCAAGGCTTCAGCGCGTCCGTTGACGCCGTAGACTTTGCATTTCTTATCAACGATCACCATCGGAAATGGAAACAGATCTATGACATCGCAGGTCAGCTGCGCATTCGCCGAACTTTTTACGTTTAATCGCATTATCCTCGCGGCGCTCACGATGTGGGGGCCCAATGTATTTAGCAACTCGGTCGCAACACGTCTGGATTTCGCCTCGTTATTTTCTGGAAACCGGATTTCCAGAACCAATTGCCGGGTCTGTTGACGATTGATCACCATTCCTGTCGAGCGAACCATAGAGCCCATCATCTCATGCCAATGCCGCGCCTTGCTCGAAGCCACGAGTGTGTCACGCGACATAAGATCGTTATCGTGATAAATCTCCCCGCATTTCTGCTCCCACAGCCTATCCAACGAAGAGTTACCGACGGCGAGACCCGCCATAATCGGAGAGACCGCGTCGGCCTTCAGTCCCCTGTTCAGAAGGAAATTGCCGGCAGGACGCAGCGAGTCTTGTCCAAGCAAGACAACGACCATGCCTGGCAACTGAGCGGAAATAGTGTCCAAAATGACTTCAATAAGCGTTTCCTTGAAGGCGGCATCGTAAATACGCTCAAGTGTATTTGGTAAATCAGACAATACGTTGGTCAAGACATTCTCCTAATACTTACTTACTTGGATAACCCACTTATGCTCGGGCAAAGGCCAGACAGTTGCTTCAAGGCGTCGCCAAAAACACAAATATGTGCCCTCCGTTTCGACAGCACTGTCATTACGACCCACAAACACTTCCAAGATTTTTTCGACTCGCTTTCTGTTGATACTCCCTGTCAGCGGGCTTCGATTGATCTTAATCAAATGAACCTTGCCTACAGCCCGAGACATTTTTGTTTTGGCGGGGGAAAAATATCACATTTGGTCGATCAGACCAAACCAACCTAAGACAAAGCGACAATACGCAGAGCCAGTACAATCAAAACTGTGGAAATCAGGTCTATTTTCGACGGGCCGTTGGCCCGCAATATGAGGCAGCCCAGACCTTACGATAGCCGACTTTTTCGGCGATGGCTGCAACGTAAAGCGCCTGTCGTAACAGATGCTCATGGCATTGTGCGGTCAGTCAGTGCAGGTATTATAATCTGTCTCGTCTCAGCATGGTTGTGTCAGCAATGCGCCTTAGGAATGTGACCCCCAAGCGCAGCGATCGAACTTGGCGTAGCGGATCAGCGCTTCTGCATCCCCGCCCGTGACCAGCCGAGAACAGCCCTCAAGCTCTTGGGCTGTCTCAAAAACCGAGACGACCCCGCTGGCGCCTTTTGATGCTGCGGTGCATAGCGTCTCACCTGGGGCAAGCTCGGCCAGTTCACGCGCGCCCCCTCTTTCCTCGGCCGCAAAAAATAGGCGCTCTTTGGACCCGTTGGTGACACATATCCCCGAACCGGTCATAGCCTGCTCTTGGGGGGCGAATGTTGCCAGATAGGCCACCACGTCGCGCCGATCCTGCTCTTTGCGCAGTCGAAACGCCATTTTGGCGCGGGCACGCGGATCTTGCAGAAAATCACGCAGGAATGCCGTTGGGTCTTCTAAGTAGGCGACGATCATCTCTTCCGACCAGACCAACCCGGACGCATTTGCGGCCAGCATGCTGTCAGAATAGGCGAAGTCATTGACGTTTCCTGCGGGTCGACCAATCACGCCCGTCAACACCGGACCAATGCGGTTTCGTGCCTCGTCTCCAATCATATGACAAGACGCGCAACGGCGGAACAGTTGCTCCCCTTTGGTCGCATTCTGCGGAAATGCCGGCGTGCCAGCGATCATCACGGCCACAGCGGTTGCTGCAAGTTTCATGGACCATACCCCCTTATCTATATTGATGATGAACTGTCACAGGACCACCCCGTTCAGGTCCAGACACGAATAGACACAATGCCATCACCGAAAAGTGAGACAGGATTGAACCGACTTACAAACAACGCGGCCTATGGTTGCAACACATGGAAGTTGAGGAGATTGTTATGCGATATCTTTGGAAAGCGACTGCGCTGGCACTTGGGCTGGCCGCAACAACGTCTGGTGCGCAGGAATTCGGAACCGACGCCGATGCAGAATATGCTGCCCAACTTTGGGAAGTGATGGAAGATTTGAACTTGGCAGGCGAAAACATAATCCGGTCGTTTCCTTATGACGGCATTACGCCGCATGGGATGATGCTTGAAACCTTCTACGCGACCGGAATCGTGAACGGGCATGTCGGTGATCTGATTGTTAAGCGTAATTTCGGGCCAGAAGGCGTGACTGGGGATGACGTTTTGGCTGATCCAGACAAACATCTGGCTGCGGTCACAGTGATGTTCCGCCGCGAAGACGGTTATGACGCGGACAATGAAAACTGGTTCTGGGTCAAATACTTACCGGATGGATCTCTCGACAAAAACCCCGCCGGAATGCAGCTTGCAGGTCGGGTTGCCAAAGGGGCCGACCAAGGGTGCATCGCCTGCCATTCAGGCGCAGGCGATTATGTGTTCACGTCGGACCATCTAAGCCGCTAGGCACGACACAATCATGCGGAACAAAATTGCGCGCGCCGCCCCCCAGCGGCGTCGTCGTGATTTCGTCGTCTCGGTTTAGTCGGCGCGATTAAACTGCCCTCGAATTGCCAAATTGGTTTTTGGATATATGCTACGGCATCAGGCAGCGAGGAAATCATGATTGCGCCCATTCTTAAGTCCATCATCTTTGTCTCGTTGCCGGCTTTCGCTTGGGCTGCAGAGGGACAAAAGAGGGGGTTTCTGGATAGCAAAGTCACCCCCTCAATCACGCGGGACAGTCAGCTTCTGGCACTTCCGCAAGCCGTTTCGCTTGCGCGCGTCCTCCGCAAATTGGAAACATCAGACCCGAAGGTAAGTCCGCTATGCGCCCGCTTGTAACGCGCCTGTGGGCCAAGCGAAGGATCATCGCTTTTTATACGGTGCTTTTGCTTTGTGGATGGCTGCTTGGCGGAGTGCTGAGAGAAATCGCAATCCCCGAGATGCGCGCGATGAACGAGCCCACTATTCACGGGATGGTGATGGGCGCATTCGCTCTGTATATTATTTTGGCCGCAATCCCGTTTGTGCCCGGCGCCGAGATCGGATTCACTCTTTTGCTGGTTTTCGGCGCTCAGGCCGCACCTTTGGTCTATTTCGGCATGGTTGGCTCATTGGTCGTCGCTTACGTCATCGCGCGATTGGTGCCAACATCGGTTCTGACACGTACCCTTGATTGGTTTGGCCTCAAAAAGGCATCAAACCTGATCTCGGAGCTTGACGCAGTGGACCGCGACGACCGGCTGATCCTGCTATCGCGCATGATGCCGTCCGGAATGGGCCAAAATTTGCTGCGGCATAGGTACTTGCTATTGGCGGTTGCTCTTAACACACCGGGGAATTCACTTTTGGGCGGCGGCGGCGGGCTTGCGTTTGTCGCAGGCGCTTCTCGGCTATTTCCGTTCTGGTTATTTTTAGTGACAGTAATCTGCGCGGTGGCACCGGTGCCGCTATTCTTCTTACTGACCTGAGAACAACCATTCGTGGTCAGCGCAGCCAACAGCAAGACGCAGCCCAAAATGGCGCGGCCAGAACAGACCTGCCGCAAAACTTTCGAGTATGTGTGTCAAACCGTCAAAATTGAATGCCGAATTTTGAGGGAAGCAGGGCGTAATTGTGTGCTACACTGACCTCAGCGGAGGACGAACAGATGAGCTTTGTATCAATCACGACTTGGCGAATGACAGGCGAGACCGAAACCATGGGACATGTGACAGACCTGATGCGACGAAAGTATTTCCCTGGACTCTTGGCTCTGGGAGCGACGCATTCGATGCTCGTAGATGCCGAATTGGACCGCTTCGCCATCGTGACTGTTTATCCACGCCGCAAGGTACGTGACGAGGCCATAGCGCATATTTCCGCACTTCGTGGCGAAGGTGCAGAGGAGTTCGGTGCGGAGCTGATGGACGCCTATGCAGGAGATATGTTGGCCTCATCTAAAGACTAGAACTCCCCGTTTCACAAACCCGTCCACCGTTCAAATACTTGGGTAAGGCATTGAGCCGCCCATACGTCTGATCCACGAGACATACGTCTCCAAAAGCTTGATTGAAACATCCAGATGAACGCTTTGTCCCTGACGCATCGCCCCCCTGCGTCGTCTTCAAAGCGCTGGGTCCGCCGTAATTGCCGAGATTTTTGCGACCCAGCACCTGACGGTTTCCTGAATTAGGTATCGTTGCCAGCAGTTCGCAGCCAACAACGGATTGGTCCTTTTCTATACGTGTCTGTTCTGCTAGAGAAATTTTGTGGTTTTGGCCCCGTAGCTCAACTGGATAGAGCAGCCGACTTCTAATCGGCAGGTTGAGGATTCGATTTCTTCCGGGGTCACCACGCTTTCCTTTTTTGCCAATGCCGTTCGGGCGTATCAAACGTCCCACACGATGGTGACCGACCTTCAGTCATCCGTGTGAAGTGGTCCTGCTTTTTAGGACAGGTTTGCGCCGTAAGCGTCCGGTGTGCCTGCTCTGACGAGCATGGAGATGTTTTGGTAGTGTCCACTATCGATAGTGGACATTTTGGGGCACTCTATGGCGGGCAAGAAGGGACAGAAGAAGCGGGTCTGGTCTGATGACGAGAAGCGCATCATTTGTGAGAAAACGACGACGGCAGGTGTATCGGTAGCGCAGGTTGCACGTCGATATTCGATGAATGCCAATCTGATCTTCAAGTGGCTGAAAGATCCCCGGTTTGGCCCACAAGTGGGGGATGTACCGAAGCTGCGGGAAGATGGAACTGCAACCTTTCTTCCAATTGAGGTTGGTGATCCGTTGTTGTTTGTTGAGGCGACGCGGCCAAACACTGACGCGTCACAGTCACATGATCGTGGGGTCTGTGCCAGCCGCGTCGACATCACGCTATCGGATGGTCGGCGTGTTCTTGTGGAGGGGCCCTCGGCGCTTTCGGCGGTTCTGGGTCTTGTGCAGGGATTGATGGCGTGATCCCCGTGCCGAGCAATACGCGGGTGTGGCTGGCCGCTGGGGTGACGGACATGCGGCGCGGGTTCAACACGTTAGCGGCGCAAGCTCAGCAGGTTCTGGCGGAAGATCCGTACTCCGGGCATATGTTTGTGTTCCGGGGTCGGCGGGGTGATCTGATTAAGATTATCTGGTGGGATACACAAGGTGCCTGTTTGTTTACTAAGCGCCTTGAGCGTGGTCGCTTTGTTTGGCCCGCTGCTAAGGACGGAAAAGTCAGCCTGAGTCCATCCCAACTCTCGATGCTTTTGGAAGGGATCGACTGGCGTATGCCACAAAAGACATGGCGGCCACTGAAGGTTGGGTAGCCCATAAAACATAGCGTTTTATGCTGTTTTGGATTCCCTTCAGGCCGCCTAAATGCTATCGGTTCAGCCATGCTGGACACGTTCAAATCTTTGCCAGAAGACCCCACTGAGCTGCGTGCAGTCAGTAAATTGATGGCGGCAGAGATACAGTCACAAGCCTATCAGATAGAGAAGT
This sequence comes from Yoonia sp., assembly GCA_023955335.1. Classification (GTDB taxonomy): domain Bacteria; phylum Pseudomonadota; class Alphaproteobacteria; order Rhodobacterales; family Rhodobacteraceae; genus Yoonia. The sequence continues at coordinate 1,225 of JAGSGF010000061.1, read as the reverse complement.
TGAAGGGGCAACTGGCTGGTCATCAAAAAGCCCGCTTCGGCTCCAAATCCGAGACCCTTGATCAACTGATCTTCGATCTTGCGGAGGACACCGAGATTGAGGCCGCTGCCCAAGAGCAGAAGGCAGAACAACACTCTGAGGCGACGCCCACCAAACGCAAACACAGCCGCAAACCTCTGCCAGATCATCTCGAACGGATGGACGAAGTGCTGTCCGCAGGAGATGCGTGCTCAGATTGCGGCGGCAACCTCCGCCAAGTTGGCGAGGATGTCACAGAAGAGCTGGAATACATCCCAGGACGTTTTGTGGTGCGCCGGATTGTGCGCCCACGCATGGCCTGCACCTGCTGCGAGGCTTTCAGCCAAGCGCCGCTGCCTTCACGTCCAATTGAGCGCGGCCGTCCTGGGCCGGGCCTTTTGTCCCATGTGTTGGTCAGCAAATATTGCGATCACCTGCCACTGGCGCGACAATCAAATATCTACGCGCGTGAAGATGTCGATTTGCACCGCTCTACGCTAACCGACTGGGTGGGGCGTTCTACGGCACTGCTGGAACCACTGGCCGATCACATCGGCAAGCTGGTCCGCGCAGGGCCCGCGCTCTTTGCAGACGACACGCCCGTAAAGCTGCAAACCAAAGCCAAAATAAAGAAGACCCAAACAGCGCGGCTGTGGAGCTACGTGCGAGATGAACGCCCGTGGCAAGGGCAAGCCCCGCCCTGCGCGTGGTATCAGTTCAGCGTGGACCGCAAAGGCGAGCATCCCGTCAATCATCTGTCAGGCTACACCGGCACTGTGCATGCAGATGGGTATACTGGGTTCAATGGACTCTTTGGTGAGAACAAAGCAGATGAGCAGGCCTGCATGGTGCATGTGCGCCGCAAGTTTGTGGACGTCTTTGAACGCGAAGGCTCCGCCATCGCTAAGGAGGTGATCGAGCGGATTGCAGACCTTTACGGCGTGGAAAAGGAAGCACGGGGAAAGACCCCTGAAGTGTGGTCTTGTCACGGTTTAGTTCCGGTCTCTTTCGAGCAATGTTTGCTATGAAGGAGATAGAGAATGGCAAAGAGATACACAGACGCGTTTCGGCGTGATGCGGTGCGGATGGCCACGACGAGTGGCTTAACGCGGCCCCAACTTTCATCAGACTTGGGTGTGGGGCTTTCGACGCTGAACAAGTGGGTTCAGCAACATCAGCACGATGATTTGATGTCCGGTCCGCATGA
>JAGSGF010000017.1 GCA_023955335.1 Yoonia sp. | reverse complement strand
CAACACGGATGTGAATACGCGCACAGGCTGGTATTCAAAAACAGTGACGCAAGACACCCCGGCGATGCCTTTGCCGAGGTCGGCCAGCAAGACCCCACATGGGGCGCTGCGCCAATCACCTTTCCGCGTGTTCAAGGGGCGGACGTCCGTGGTCGGATCGTGGCTGTTGGGGGCGGTGTGGACGTGGCGCGTATTGGCGAACGCATTATTACCGACAACTGGCTGCGTGATCCCTTGGATCCGGCAGACATCAACAAGACTGGCGATTTCGGGTCGGACCACGACGGTGGATTTGCGCAATACACAACGATCCCCGCGCAAAACGCGATTGCGATCAATTCAGACCTGACAGATGCCGAACTCGCGACGTTTTCCTGCTCATATTCCACCGCCGAGGGTATGTTGATGCGAGCGTCGGTCACGCCCCGCGACACTGTGCTGTTGCCCGGAGCATCGGGCAGTCTTGGCGGTGCTTTGGGTGCAATTGGCCAAGCGCAGGGGCGCACGGGTGATTGCCATGGCGCCTGACGCCAAACACCGTGATGTGGCCACCTTGGGGCCGGATCGGATTTTGCCGCCTGCGCCTGATGATCTGCGGGTTGCACTGGGCAACGAGCGGATCACCGTCGTTGCAGACGTGGTGGGCGGCCCCTACTGGCCCAAGCTGATCGATGTATTGGAACGCGGCAGAAACACAGTGGTGGTCCCATGAAAATTACAGCAATCGCAGCTTACCACGTCGATCTGCGATTGGAGCATCCTTATTGGCTGTCCGATGGGCGGCTGAAATTCGAGGTGCTGGATGCCACGCTGGTCAAGATCGAGACCGATGCAGGCATTACAGGCTGGGGTGAAGGCACGCCTTGGGGGCATACCGATGTGCCAGCGCATGGTCCCGGAATTCGTGCGGGGATTGAAACGAGGGCCGCCTTTGTCATCGGCCTTGATCCGCGCTGGGTGCTGGATGTTGAACGCGTGCTGTCATCGACCGCTATCGCCAGCGGGGTTATGTGGCACATTCCGTCAAGATTGGCGGCGATGTGACGCGAGACATCGCGCGTGTTCGCGACGTGGAGACCATGCGCAAAGACGGCGAAACGATCCTTTATGACGTCAACCGCGTTTGGACGCTTCAGCAGGCGTTGCGGGTGATGAAAGCCTGCGAAGACCTGCATGTCACGTTTGGGCAGCCTTGCGAAACGCTTGATGATATTGCCGCGATTGCTGGCAAACATGCATCCCCAGTGTCGGTGGATGAAAGCCTTGTGACGTTGCAAGACGCGGCCCGTAGTGCCCGTGACGGGTTGGCCGAGGTTTTCGGGATCAAACTGAACCGTGTGGGCGGGCTGACTAAGGCCGCGCATACGCGACATCACTTTAGCGCACGGCATTGACATCTTTGTGATGGCCATAGGTGGCACAGTCTTGGCAGATACCGAAGCTTTGCATTTGGCGGCGACGATCCCTGATGCAAACTGCCATGCGGTTTGGGCCTGTCAGGATATGCTGACCATCGATATCGCGGGCGGGCGCGGTCCGCGTAACGTGGACGGTCACCTGCATTTGCCTGAGGCACCGGGCCTTGGCGTCCACCCCGATGAAGAGGCGCTGGGTGACCCAGTTAGTGTATACACATGAACATCGACAAACTCTCGAAGCTCGGCGGGTGTTCTGCGATGCGCTGCGCCCGTGATCCCAGCATCCAATTTGATGCTGGAATTTGCGCCGAATGCATATGGGGGTCTGACAATGTAACGGCGGCATCGCTGCAGTTTGCCGCCTCAACACCGCAAGGATCGTTGCTCAACACCTGCGATTTGGCGTCCTACGTTGCGCCACCAGTCGGACCGGATCTGGGCATTACACCCAACCCAGACATCCTCGGTACTCCAATTCTAAAACTGGCCTAACAAATGCAAAAGCTAAAAACCCAATCTGAATGGATCGCGCGTGGGAACGGCAGTCATGTCTGGGACGAAGACAGGAACGAATACATCGATTATCTGTTGACTCTGGGCCTGTGCTGCTTGGCCACGGGCAACCAGAAGTGATGGAAGCGGTGTTTGAACAGCTTCCCAAAGACATGACCTTATTTGCAAACAACGCCAAAGGCGTAGATCTGGCAGAAGCAATCGTCGACGCTGTGCCGTGCTGCAAGCAGGTTCGTTTTGTGGCCTCTGGTGGAGAGGCCGATATGTATGCGATCCGCCTTGCGCGGGCCTATACAGGGCGCGATAAAATTCTCAAATTTGAGGGCGGCAATCACGGAATGAGCGCAGATGAGCCTTGCGCCTGCCAAACAGGTTAATTTCCCCCAAGCGGTCCCTGACAGTGCAGGTATTCCGCAAGGCGTGTTAGACCAAATGTTGACTGCCCCCTTCAACGATCTTGAAGCGGTGTCATCCCTTTTGAACGAGCACAACGACGTCGCGGCTATCATCGCGGAGCCTTTGCAGCGGATCATTCCGGCACAGCCATGGTTCCTAGAAGGAACCCGCGCGCTGTGCGACAAACACCACGTGCTGTTGATCTTTGATGAAATCGACACGGGCTTTCGTCTGGCCTATGGCGGGGCGCAGGACCGCAATGGCGTGATCCCTGGTATCTGTACATTGGGTAAGATCATCGGTGGCGGCTTCCCTTTGGCAGCCCTTAGGGCAAGTGCAGAAATCATGTCCCATTTCGACAAGTCTGTTGGGGGTGCAGATAAATGGCTCATGCAATTGGGGACGTTGTCGGGCAACCCGGTGGCCGGTGCGGCGGGGCTCAAAACAATAGAAATTTTGCGCGGGGATGGCCAATATGATCGATTGCGCAGCTTTGGGCAGCAGTTGCAAGACATGCAAACCGAGGCGCTAAACCAAGCAGGGATCGCGCACCGTATTTGCGGCCACATATCGTCAGCTATTGGATATTGCAGTTTCCAAATTCAATTTGGCCAAGCAGAGCTTATAGCAATGCTCGAACTCGGGGCACGCAACGCAGTCATCCCATTGTGTGATACTCGTCTGAATGCTCCGCGCTGATCGCGCCAACCCGGCGTTATCCAATTCAAAAGAAAAGACCTTTCCCTTCATTTTGTCGTTGACTGAAAAATGCAGGCTGTCGTGAAACATGGTGCCATAGCAATGTTTGTGTTGTATCATATCGTAACCTCTAATCTGTCTAAAGCGGTGAATGCCAATTTGGTCGGCGCCAAACGGTAGTTCCTTTGGAACCCCAACAACCTAGGAGCCTTTGAGAAGCGCCCCAATTTCGGATGCGCTTAACACGCGCCCGCTTGAAACAACTTTTTCGTCGATCACGAGGCCAGGCGTGGACATGATCCCGTAACTGGCGATGGCAACAATATCGGTGACTTTCTCAATCTTGGCATCGATCGCTGCTGCTTGCGCTGCGGCCTTAGCGTTTTCGCCTAGCGCGACGCATTTCTTACATCCGGACCCTAATATTTTAATGATCATGCTGTGTCTCCTTTTCAGACAAATAGATGGGCAGTCGCGTTAAAAATGTAACCAATCAGTATAATTCCGACTGTGACGATGCCGATGAAGACTGCCAGTAAGGGAAGTTTCACAACCCGCTTGAGCATGATCATCGATGGCAAAGACAATGCGGTAACGGCCATCATGAAGGTCAGCGCAGTCCCCAGTCCAACGCCCTTTTGCACCAAAGCTTCCGCGATGGGCAGCGTCCCGAAGATGTCAGCATACATTGGAACGCCCGCAACGGTTGCAACCAAAACTGACCACCACTTATCTTGACCCAAAACAACAGAAATGAAGGTTTCGGGGATCCAGTTATGGATAGCCGCGCCAACCCCCACGCCAATCAAAATATAGATCCAAACCCGGTGCACAATTTCGGTGACTTGATCGGTGGCGTAGGTCAGTCGTTCCCGCCTGCTGATTGCGCCATCGTGATCATGGTCGCTGACAGGGCTTTGAAAGACGAAGGCCTCAACCTGATTTTCCAGCTTGAGATAACCGATGAGGGTTCCACCAAGGACGGCCAACACCAACCCGATGGTCACATAGGCCAATGCAATGCTCCAGTTGAAAATACTGGCCAGCAATATCACCGAGGCCAGATCGACCAGCGGGGACGAAATCAGAAATGAAAACGTGACGGCCAACGGCAGCCCCGCGCTGGTGAAGCCGATAAACAGCGGGATGGAAGAGCACGAGCAAAACGGTGTGATGGTTCCAAGTAAAGCCGCCAGGACATTGGCACCCAAACCCTGCCGCTGCCCAAGAATGCGGCGGGTACGTTCGGGCGGGAAATAGCTTTGCACATAGGAAATACTGAAGATCAGAACCGAGAGCAGAATGAAAATCTTTATAACATCATAGATGAAGAAGTGAACACTTCCACCGATCTGGCTTGCAGGATCCAAGCTGAAACCGTCGCGCACCAACACCGTAACCAAGTCCGCAAGCCACTGCATACGTAGCAGTTGATCGTTGAGCCAGACAAACAGATCACTCATACGAACACCTCCATCGCGGGACACGTAGACGGCCCCGTCACTTCGATTGAAGCCTATTAAATCCTACACGCCGCGCATTGATTTCGATCAAATTTATTCGGCCCTTGTGCGCGCTGCTTGACTGGGGCGCTGCCCCTACTGCGCGGTATAGCCCCCATCGACAAGATGATAACTTCCCGTAATGAATTTGGCCTGATCCGAGAGCAGGAAACAGGCCAGCGCAGAGACGTCTGTCGCCTCGCCGAGATGCCCAACCGGATGCATTGCCGCAATGCCGCCTAATGCAGCCTCGTCTAGGTTCTTCTCCAAAAGCGGCGTCTCGATAAAGCCCGGACCAATCGAATTCACACGCACGCCAGCCTTCGCGTATTCTATTGCTGCGACTTTTGAGACACCAACTACGGCATGTTTCGCGGCGACATAGGCGCTTGCGGTGGCAAAACCAACGGTTCCCAAAATCGAGGCCATATTGACCACAGCGCCGCCCCCTGCCTTGACAATTTCGGGAATGCCGTAGCGCATCCCGTAGAAAACACCGTTCAGGTTCACATCGATCACTTTGTGCCAGCCATCCAGAGGATACTCTCCGACCGGTGCCGCAGGACCGCCGATGCCTGCGTTATTCACCAGCAAATGCAGGCCACCTGTCTGCGCTACGGCAAATGCCACCAAACTTGCGACTTCGGCGGCGACACTCGTGTCCATCTTATAGCTTAAGGCCGCACCGCCTGATGCTTTTATCTCTGCAGTCACGGCGGACATCCCTGCGTCGTCCATATCTGCCAAGACAACCGTGGCCCCAAAGCGCGCCAGATCTCGCGCAATTGCAGCACCAATACCGGATGCCGCTCCGGTAACGATTGCAGTTTTGTTGGTAAAATCGAATTGCATGACGAACCTCTCCAAAGTGACTGATCGGGTTCACGCTCGCACAGATTGAACTTGGGCCAATTGATCTACGTCATCCACTGCGTCGAGGTGATCCACGTCAGACCTGACCGCGCCTGTCGCACAACATCCCCCGCAACCGTTCGGCGTTTGCAGTGAACGTCCACGTCCTTATAGGGGGGGCGGGTGCGGTCAGGTGACATTGGACCAGTATCTGCAAGGACAGTGACGCTGCCTTAACGGTGCGGCTTTGCACGCGCATTCGCGGGTTGATGTAAGTCAATGTTCCGGTTTCTCAATCTCGTAGAATTGCTTCAGCGAAACCATCAAAAGCAGGGAATCTCCCAAGCCCCGCACCAAAACTGGTCTCAAAAGCATCGGAAACGCAGCCCATCCAGTATCAGAAAGTTCCAAATGAACAGAGCCGCCAAACCAGTCAAAGCCAAACACGCAAAGCATAGGCGTATTCAACTGCCCGCAGTGATCCCGCCCAGTCAGCAGGCCAGCCAGCACAATCCCCATCGGCATGAAAACTTGGACAGGGTATCGCGTGCCACGGTTGCAAAGATGACTGGTGGTGTCTCGCCACATGCGTTCATTGAGGCATGGAGTGACTGGGCGCTGCATATCGCCCGTGCGCCGGGTCGTCAGCTAGATCTGGCCGAACATGCACAAGAAAATCTGGCAAAGCTGGTGAAACAGGCGGTCACTCCGAACCCTGATATGCCGTCCGCTTTCACGCCAAAGCCTTATGACCACCGGTTCAAGCATCCAAGCTGGCAAAATACGCCCTTCAACGTCTGGAGTCAGGGGTTTTTGGCAGTGCAGGACTGGTGGGATTACGCGACTGACCATTTACGTGGTTTGCGCCCCGAGGATGCCGACCGAACCCGTTTCATGGCACGCCAGACGCTCGATATAATGTCGCCGTCGAATTTTCCGGCGTTCAACCCAGAGATCATCGAACAAACTCTGGCCTGCAAAGGTGCGAACCTTGCCGAGGGCGGCGCTCATTTTTTTCATGACTACATAAACACAATTTCACAGCTTCATGAGCCTGCCCCCGAGGGATACGAGATTGGTAAAGACTTTGCTTGTACGCCCGGAAAAGTGGTGTTTCGCAATGATCTGTTTGAGCTAATCCAATACGCGCCACAGACCGAAAATGTTCAGGCCGAACCGGTCTTGATCGTACCCGCGTGGATCATGAAATATTACATCCTCGATCTGAGCCCGCATAATTCCATGGTCCGCTATTTGGTCGAACAGGGGTACACTGTGTTCATGATCTCTTGGTGCAACCCGACCTCAGATCACGCCGAACTCGCGCTCGAGGATTATCGCAAGAAAGGCGTCATGGCGGCGCTTGATGCAGTCAACGCCATTGTGCCAGACAAAAAAATCCACGCGGTTGGCTATTGCTTAGGCGGCACGATGCTGGCGATCGCGACGGCCACCATGGCGCGCGACAATGACACCCGTCTGGCATCGATCACGCTTATGGCGGCGCAGATTGATTTTATGGAAGCCGGCGAGCTGCTTTTGTTTCTGGACGAAAGCCAGATTGCGTTTCTCGAGGATATGATGTGGGATAAGGGCTATCTTGACCGACCACAAATGGCGCGCACTTTTTCTGCGATCCGATCTGAAGACCTGATCTATAGCCGTGCTGTGCGCCGTTATTTTCTGGGCAAGGAAGATGTTCCAACGGACATGGGGGTTTGGGTAACCGATACAACCCGCATGCCTGCTCGGATGCATTCTGAGTACCTGCGCGGGTTATTCTTGGAAAATCGGCTCAGTGCAGGCCGGTTCGCGGTCGAGGGGCGCGTCATCGCGATGAAGGATATCACAGCCCCAATTTTTGCCGTGGGCACGGAAACCGACCACATCGCGCCGTGGCGGTCGGTTTACAAGACCCAGCTGTTCACTGACAGTGAGCTAACATTCGTTCTCACCAGCGGCGGTCACAACGGCGGCATTATCAATGAACCGGCGGCTGAACGCGGGCATTTTCGTTCGTCCCTGCGACCTGCCGGTGCGCGGTATATCGGTCCTGATGCTTGGTTTGCGCAGAACACCACTCAGTCAGGCTCGTGGTGGCCTGCTTGGGTGGATTGGCTAAACGCAAGAAGTAGCGGCGTCGGCCCTCCGCCCGCCACTGGCGCGGCGGCAAAGGGATTTCGACCACTTGAAGCAGCACCCGGTACTTATGTACATCAATTATGAGGCCGACCAACATTGACCCAATCAGGAGAACATTATGAAAGTACTTACCCTTACAATCGCTCTGTCACTCGCAGCAGTTTCCGCCGTGGCCGAAACCGAGGTGGGCATCACCAAAGACATGCCTTCCGTCACGGTTGATACCCAAAGCGGCCCTGTCGAGATTAGCAGGATCCAAGACACCGAGAACAAAATCGACGGTGATTGGGCGCGGACATCACGCCCCTGCCCGAACTTTTGCATTCAGCCGAACACGCCTGCTCAGGGGGTTACCTCCATTGGCGAATTGGAATTGATCGAGATGCTACAGGATCCGGATGCAGTGGTGGTTGACAGCCGCACCCGTGACTGGTTCGAGGGCGGCACCATTCCCGGTGCGGTCAGCATCCCCTACACCTATGTCCTAGACGAGCTGGGCCAACTGGGTTGCCAGCCGGATTTCGACGGCTGGGACTGTCTGGAGGCGAAAAGCGTGGCTCTTTTCTGCAACGGAATTTGGTGCGGCCAGTCGCCCACGGCAATCCGCAACATGATTAAGGCCGGATACCCTGCCGACCGCATCTCCTATTACCGAGGGGGCATGCAGGTTTGGCGCATGCTGGGCCTCACCGTAACTGGCAGCGAATAAGGCCATTGTGCGTGATCTAACAAGGCATGACCGGTGCCGGGGACATAATATGGGCAGCAATTCGAGACAGAAATGCTGCCCTTCAGTCTTGTGGGTGCTGTCAGAGTAACGCCATCCGGCCCCAGATCGCCGACGAACGCCAGAGCTTAGACGTAGCAACGCTGACGCGTGAACAGAGGTGGCGTTTCTCGTTGAAACGGGTGTGAAACGGGACGAATTTCTGCAAACGCCGCATCTGCCGAACGGGGAGGCGTGAATTCTTATGCAAGTCTGGTTCCACTGCGGTCTTATCAAGTGGTTTCTTGCGCTATCAGATGCGTCTTGATCCGTTGATAGCCATAGCCAATATGCGTGCGCTGAATGAAGCCGATCGCTTTGGTATCGTTGTTTTCCAACGCAATAACGATGTCACGAAGCTCATGAATCAACGCAGCCGCAACGTCCGGCCCCATGAGATTACCAGCCCCGTACCAAGTGCTTGCGGCCTGATAGTAGGTTTGCCACCAAAAGGACTGTAACACGCTGTTTCCGATCAGGCTGGCAATCAGCTGGTGCAGACGGTGATTGAGCGCAACATATTGACGGGGATCAAAGCTCTCGCTGAGGCCCATCGCTTCGCGCAGCAGATCGCCTGCGGTGGCCCGATCCTGCGCCGTAATTTCACGTGGTGACATGGTGCCGATCAATGCCGCCAACTCTAACCGCATTTCGTAGACATGCTGAATTTTAGCGACGGATAAGGCCACGACAACGGTTCCGACACCATTCAACGTCTCGACCAATCCCAAGTGGCTAATCCGATTGATCGCGTCACGCACAGGTGTACGGCTGACCCCGAATTCTGCGGCGAGCTCTGCTTCTTTCAACTGATCGCCAGGGCGGTAATCCAAAAAACATATGCGGTGTAATAGTTCGGTTTGAATGGTTTCTGCCGTACTCATCTTATCAGCATCGATCATTTCCGCAGTTCCCAACATCACGCTCCATTAATATGCCATGTATACACCATAGGCATAATGGCAGGCATTTCACCCCAATAATACAGTTTGACAGCCATGCTGCACACAGGTTACCGATTTTAGATATTAAAGCCGCACCTAATCAGGACAATTTCCATGCTCCAAGAAGCCAAAGCGCGGACCATCGCCCTGCAACACCGCATGAAGGATCGGGGTATTCGCTGTGCTGTGTTCACTGACGAAAGTTCGATTGCCTATCTGGCAGGGTTTTGGGGATATCTTGGGATCGAGTTTGGCCGGCCGACACTGTTGGTGGTCCATGCCGACGAAGCCCCCATCGTGATCACGCCGTTCATGGAATCCGAAATGGTCGGCGAAATGACATGGATCGATGACGTGCGCGTTTGGGATGACATAGGGCAACGGACGTGGGGCCATGCGCTGGCAGGTGCATTAGGTGGCAAGCCCAACGAAATCTGGGTGGAGCGCGGCACCATTCCCGCGATTGTGCGTAACCACTTGGACGACACGTACCCGGGAGTGCCCCTCAAAGACATCGCATTGGTATTGGGCGAGATGCGCATGATCAAGTCGCCGTTCGAGATATCGGTGATGAAAGAAGCGGGCCAAATTGCCGGCGCGATGATGGCGGCGGCTCACGGAAGCCTCGCAGTTGGCGCGCAGGAATATGAAAGCGCCTTGGCTGTGATAGATGCAGGGTCTCGCAAAGCGGCGCGTTTTCTGACGGACAAAGGGTGGGACAGGTTTGTGTCTCCGATGATCCATAATTTGCAAATCCTGCAGAGTGGAAAAGACACGTCGATGGTTCACCGCCGCGCCTCTGTTCGGCGGTATGAACGTGCCGACCCAGTCTACTTCTGTTTCTGCAACATGGCACAGTTCAAACAGTATAAACTTGGCTTTGACCGCATGTTCCACGTGGGTGAAGTCAAGGATGATGCAGCCCGTGTTCAAGAAGCCGCCATTGCCGCACAGCAGGCAGCCATCGCAGTGATCCGCCCCGGCATTCAGGCCCAAGACGTGGCCGCTGCGGCAAATGCAGTTTATTCAGAGCGCGGCTTCGAGACCGGCTATCGCACTGGACGGTCCATTGGCGTGGCCTATCTTGAAGCGCCCGAGCTCAAGGCAGGTGACACGACAATCCTTCAGGCGGGTATGACCTTTGCGGTTGATGGCGGTATCTCTATCGATGGGGTGACCGCGGGCCGCATTGGCGATTCCATTGTGGTGACTGAGACGGGCTATGATTACATCACCGACTATCCCCGTGAATTACTGGTCACCGAGGCTTAAGAATGCAGCGTGAATTTCGTCTGGCCGTTGCGCAATCTCCCGCTGAACTTGCCACACAACAGCAACGTTTGAACTGGCTGAGTGAGATGCTGCCGCAGGTTGTTGCGCAAAAAAGTGACCTTCTGCTTTTGCCCGAACTTTTCGCCACGGGTTACAATATTGGTCATCAGATCGCCGCACGCGCTGAGCCGGCTGACGGCCCGACGGCGCAGGCCATAGCCGCGCTTGCCAAGGCACACAGCATCGCGATCCACTATGGGTTTGCAGAGACAGACGGAGATCACATTTTCAACGCGGCTCAATGCATTGGGCCAGATGCCAATCGGCTGGGCGGGCATCGTAAATTGGTCATTCCACCAGGTTTTGAGGCGGATCATTTCACATCTGGACATAGCTGCGAGCTGTTCACATATCGCGGCGTGCGGATCGCAACCTTGATCTGCTATGACGCTGAATTCCCCGAGGCTGCCCGTCATGTTGCGTCATCGGGCGCAGAGCTGATTTTGGTTCCCACAGCACTGGGAGCCCAATGGGAATGGGTTGCACAGCGTATGATCCCGACCCGCGCCTATGAAAACGGCGTTTTCCTAGGATATGCGAACAGTGCCGGTGAAGAAAACGGGATGGGTTTTTTGGGGCAAAGCTTTATCGCGGCACCTGACGGACACGAGCTGGCGCGCGCAGGCGTGACGCCAACGGTTATTTTTGGGACATTGCAATTAGACCAAGTATCTGCGGCCCAAACTCGGTTGCCTTATCTAAAAGATCGCAACGCGCTAGGACCGGACGTTGGGTTATTTTCGTGAACATCAACGTGATCCCGCGCGGCGACCCGGTGAGCCATCTGCCAGAGGCCCTGCGCGGTCAAGATGTTGCAATGATTACTCAATCCGGGAACGTCCGCATCTTTTTAAGCGAATAGGTCTATTTGACATAGACACGGTGGTTTCGTTGGCCCCAGTCAGCAAAAACATCCGCCATAATGGTATTCGCCTGACATTCCATTATCTCGCTATCAATGCACGCTGCCCCTTGCCGACCAAACACAACAACCTCATCCCCGACAGCGACCTCGGGCAAATCTGTGACGTCTGCCGTGAGCGTGTTCATGGATATTTTCCCCAGAATGGGCACCATGCGTCCACGGATCAGCACTGCGCTCTGGCTAAAAAAATCACGTCGAATTCCGTTGGCGTATCCAATCGAAACATTGGCCAAGCGTCTGTCGTTTTGCAGACGGGTTGCGCGGTCATATCCAATCGTGCTGCCTTTTGGATATGTTGCCAGATTGGTCACCCGCGACTTTAATTCCATGGTGGGTTGGAAGCCAAGGTCCGGCTTCAAAATTCCATACAGAATTGCCCCGCAGCGAAATAGATCCGTTGTCACCTCTTGCCCTGAAACGAGGCTGAGCGAACTTCCGGCGTGCACTTTCACATCAGCACGGCGCAACGCGCTATGGGCAAAAACCCAATCCACATCCTTCTGGAATTGCGCGTTACTTGACGCTAATTCCTCTGGGATATTTGATGGAAAATGGCTGCAAATACCCACAATACGAGGGCCGATAAGGTCGAGAATTTCAAGGCAGGTTTTCTGCCCTTCGCTGGTTGCAAGCTCAAGCCCGTCGCGCGACATGCCACCCGCATTAAGCGTCAGATGAAGCCCGGGCAATTTGGTCCCATTGCGCGCCAATTCATGTGCGGTTTGTGCCGCAGAGAGCGTGCTGATCTGCTCTTGGACTTGATCGGGCACGGCACCCTCGATTTCGCAGCGGGTGGCGGTGCGTATCCGCATGATGGTTCCTGTGAAACCAGCAGCACGCACGGCCCGCGCCTCAGAATTGGACGTAATGCCGACATGCTTAATCCCCAGCTCGGATATGATCGGTACAACCCTGTCAATGCCATGCCCGTAGGCATCGGCCTTCAAAACAGCAAGAAACCGCGCCCCTTCAGGCAAAATATCCAGCGCAAGCTGAAGGTTTTGTGCGATCCGTTCGGGGAAAATTTCACACCAAGACGCGTGCACAGTATCGCGGGCGATAGGTTTATCCGGCATTCGCTGAAAGAACCTGTTCGATGATGGCTAGGAAAAGACCTGTGCCGAGAGGCAACAGCGCATCGGGGAAATCGTAGTCAGGATTATGCAATTGTGGCTGGGTTACACCTGCACCAAGAAACAGCATAGTTGCATGAGCGCCGTCTAAACCGAAACGGCCAAAATCCTCGGACCAGCGCATCGGGTGATCCATTTCGAGAATGCTTAACCCCTTTGTGCGGGCGGCTTTGCGGGCGATATTTGTGGCCTCAACGTCGTTCACGACCGTCGAAAAGACATCGTGCCAACTGACATCGACATCAAGCTGCGCGTCGATGGTTTTGACGATAGCTTGCGCATCGTGGATCAAACTGTCCATACGCTTGTCAGTCATGCTTCGTAGGGTGACACGCAACTCGCCTTCGCCGGGGGCAATGCCAAAAGTAGGCTCGCCCAGCCGCACATGCGTAAGGGTACTGAGGCCAAAATCGGCATCTGATATGGTGCCCGAACTTAGCGCTGGCAGATGTTGCATCAGATGGGCCATCGCAGCGCTGGGTGAAACCCCATCTTCTGGCGCAGCCGCATGTGAGCTTTTGCCATGCAGATTTATTTGCAGTCCCCGAGACGCGCAGTTGGCAGGCCCAGCGCGCAACCCGATCTCTCCCAATGGGCGACCGGGCACATTATGATAGGCGAATGCATAATCTGGACGGAGCTGGGGCCAGCGCGGGTCATCAATGACCGCCTGCGCCCCAAAGCCGGTTTCCTCGGCCGGTTGAAATAATAAAATAACCCGCCCACGCGCAGGCCGCTTTGCGAGGCCCAGCGCAACCCCCATCGCCATGCACATATGTCCGTCATGACCACAAAGATGACCTTTACCATCGACCTCGGACCGATAGGGAAGCGTAGAGTCCTCTGTGATTGGCAATCCGTCCAGCTCGCACCGGATCAGCAAGGTTGGGCCAGGCTTTGTGCCGCGAAACTCGGCGGCGACACCAAAACCACCAAGGTTTTGCCAAATATGATCAGCGCCAGCGTCTGTTAACTCCTGCACAATCCGAGCAGCTGTCTGCGCCTCTTCACCAGAGATTTCCGGCTGGCGGTGCAAATCATGCCGTAGATTTGTAAGATAAGTGATTTGTTCGCTGGAAACGGCAGTCATATGTTCACACCTTTTTTGTAAAGCACGCGGGTTGGGCAGCACGGAAAAACCGCGCCATAAATGTCGTGCGGGTCTGCTGGGTCGGCCATGGGATCACTTAAAATGAAAGCCTGCACCCAGATATCGAACCGGAGTCCATTAAGATGGCATTGCCGCCGTGACCATGAACTCTACCAAATATTCTGGCGTGGCCAGCTTGGCCTCTCCGCAAGCACGCGCGGGTGTGTGACCGCTGGGCACCCATGCATCCCATACCGCATTCATCTGCGCAAAATCATCCATGTTTGCCAGCCAGATTGTGACCTGCAAGATGCGTGTCTTGTCACTCCCGACTTCACTCAGAAGCTTATCAATGTTCGCGACACAATCCTTGGTTTGTTGGGTGACGCTGGCACCAGCCGTGCCGACTTGTCCGGCCAAATAGATCGTGTCCCCATGGGTGACGATCTGCGACATGCGCGGGCCTGTGTGATACCTGTTGATATCGGTCATCTTATCTCTCCTTATCTCGCGCAGTATTGCGCATGCCGATTTCATACGGCCTCTTGATATCCCGCTAGGACGCGGGTCAAATTGATCTCAAGTGTGTCAGATAAATATCCACCTTCTTGCACAAACAACACGGGGATATTCAGACCTGCCATAGCCGCGCCAATAGCGGCAAACCCATCTTGGGAAACAGCAAGCCCTTGAAACGGATCATCTATTGAGGCATCCAAGCCAAGTGCCACCACCAGCACATCTGCGCCAAAATTTGACACCCGCGCCAGCGCTGTATCAAGCGTTTTCAAAAACACCTCATCGCCCGTGCCACGCGCCAGTGGCAGGTTAAGATTATAGCCCAGCCCACGTCCCTCTCCGCGCTCTTGCCCATAGCCCCAAAAGAACGGGTAGAACCGTTCAGGGTCCGCATGGATGGATACGGATAGCACATCGTCGCGGTCATAAAAGATGCCTTGCGTGCCGTTGCCATGATGCACGTCCACGTCCAAAATCGCTGGCCGCAGCCCGCTGCACCGCAAGCGCTCTGCCGCGATGGCTGCGTTATTCAGGAAACAAAACCCACCAGCTAAATCACCAAATGCATGATGTCCCGGCGGGCGCGAAAGCACATAAGCACCTTGTTCGCCGCCTGCGATCAAATCCGCGCCGGTAATGGCCGATTGTGCCGACCAATAGGCCGCCTCCCACGTGCCTTTTGCGATCGGACAGGCCGTATCTGCCTGATGAAAGCCAGATTGGCCAGTTGCAGATTTCGGATATCCGTCCGTGCGCCGCGCGGGGTGGATGTTTGGGATCACTTCGTCGCCCGCGCCTTCAATCCGTTGCCAACGCGTATAGATATTTTGCAAAAATGTCAGGTATTCGGGGGAATGTAGTGCCGCGATCGGGCCAAGCCCTGCGTCCGCAGGCGCTTGAAACACACACCCGGCGGCCCCTGCCCCAGCGTGCAGGATTTCAATGCGCTTGGGCTGCTCGGGGTTGGGCAGAATAGTTCCGTTCGCCATGAAGTGTTTGGGATCATGTACCCATTGTCGTTCGTCAAATACGGCTTTCATTATCATACCTTTTGTAATGGCTTGGGCTTAGATCGTGGTGCGGTCAGCACCCTTAAGGCCCAGCATTTCGCGCGCCGCTGTCGGGGTTGCGACCTCACGGCCAAGATCTTCAACGATGCGCCGAATTTTCTGAACCTGTTCCGCGTTGGTTTTGGCCAACTGGCCGCGTGCAATCATCAAACTGTCTTCTAGCCCGACCCGCACGTGCCCGCCCATCGCGGCTGACATGGTAATCAGCGGCATCTGATGCCGCCCCGCAGCCAGCACCGAAAACATGTAATCGTCGCCAAAAAGTTTATCGGCGATCACCTTCATATGCATCAGGTTTTCCGGGTCCGGCCCCATGCCGCCCAGAACGCCAAACACGAATTGTATAAACAGCGGCCCCTTGACCAGCCCGCGATCCACAAAGTGTTTCAGCATATAAAGATGGCCGATATCGTAGCATTCAAATTCGAACCGTGCGCCGCGATCTTGACCCATTTCAGTCAGAATACGGACCATATCGCGGGGCGTATTTTTGAACACGAGATCATCGGAATTTTCTAAAAACGGCTTTTCCCACTCGAATTTCCAATCTGAAATCCGCTCCGCCGCCGGATAAAGCGCGAAGTTCATCGTGCCCATGTTCAGGCTGCACATTTCAGGCTCTGCGCGCTTGGGGGCCGCGAGGCGCTGATCCAGCGTCATCACCGCACTGCCACCGGTGGAGATATTCAAAATCGCATCCGTCGATTGCTTGAGCCGTGGCAGGAATGCCATAAAATCCGCTTCTGCGGATGAGGGCTGGCCAGTTTCCGGGTTGCGCGCGTGTAGGTGTAAGATGGCAGCACCGGCATGCGCTGCATCAACGCCATGCGCGGCAATTTCATCGGGGGTTATTGGCAGATACGGCGACATAGACGGTGTATGAATTGACCCGGTAATTGCACAGGTAATCAAGATTTTTGACATATTAGACCGCCTTCATTTGTGTATGAATATCTTGGGTAAATGCGATCAAGGCTGCATCCAGACCAGCGATGATTTCGTCGATATGGTCATCGTCAATAATGAGCGGTGGGCAAACCAGAATATGGTCTCCTGCAACGCCATCTCTTGTGCGTCGGGAATAAACGATTAACCCGCGCGCATAGGCGATATCGACAAATTTTTGATGCGCATTTAGCTGAGGTGGGAGCGGCTCTTTGCTGTCACGATCCGCCATAAATTCAAACGCTGTCAACAAGCCCTTACCGCGTACATCGCCAATGATGTCATGCTTTTGCATCAATCCAGTCAGCCGCGCGATCAGCTTATCACCCATCAGGCTAGCATGCGCACAAAGGCCCTGCGTTTCGATTTCATTCACCACAGCCAAACCGGCCGCACAGGCCAGCGGATTGCCAGCATAGGTAAACCCATGCGCAAACCCACCCTTATCCATCACAGCGGTCACGATTTTTTCATCAGCGATGACCGCACCAAGCGGCATATACCCCGCCCCAAGTCCTTTGGACATCACCACGATATCAGGGCGCGCAGGCCAGTGTTCGCAGCCCAAAAACTTGCCTGTCCTGCCCGCTCCTGTCATGACCTCGTCCATGATCAACAACACGTCATACCGATCACAAATCTCGCGAATACGGTCCATATAACCCGCAGGCGGCACGAGCGCACCAGTCGAGGCCCCGCCAATTGGTTCAACGATGAAACCCAGAACAGTTTCGGGGCCTTCACGGATAATTTTCGCCTCTAACATATCGGCATAGTAAGCACCGGTCGCAGGGTCATTTGGGTCAAGCCCGTCCAGATACGCGCGTGGAGCCGGAATTTTCGGCATCTCCTGCATCATCGGCGCAAATGGGGTGGTCAGGCTGGCATAGCCGGTGACGGCCAACGCACCAAGGGTGCAACCGTGATAGCTCGGGCTGCGCGATATGACTTTCCACCGCGTGGCACTATCTGTCGCAATTGCATATTGGCGCGCTAATTTCATGGCACTTTCGACAGCCTCGGACCCGCCTGAAACAAAGAACACCTTGTTAAGGCCCTGCGGCATTAAACTCACCAGTTTACTTGCAAGCGCCTCTGATGGCTCCGTTTCAAAATGCAGCCGGTAGCCAAACGTGAATTTCTCCATTTGGCGCTGCATCGCAGCTAAAACTTGCGGGTTGGAATGGCCAATATTGCAGACCATAGCGCCCGACGATCCATCCAGATAGCGATTGCCATCCTGATCCCACATATAAACGCCACGCGCCCGGTCCAGCATGGGCCTCTTATTGCCAGACTGATAGAAAAGATTGCTCATCTCTGCTCCTGAACCCGAAACACTTTGCCTGCGTGAATTGCGACGGCACGTCTTGATAAAACCATGAAAGAAACGCTAGTATTAATCAAATAAATAGCTTAAATTCCAAATATAGAAACTGCCTATGCCCCACAAAACGCCCCAATACGAGCCTGAGCGCATTGCGCGTGAACTGGACTGGAATTTGCTCCGAACCTTTGTCGTGCTCGCTGAAAGCCGTTCGGTGACTGATGCAGCAAGCCAGCTCCGCCTGAAACAACCGACAGTTTCCACAGCCTTAAAACGACTGGAAACCAGCATTGGGCGCAAGCTGATCATCCGGTCGCCGGGGCAATACGAGTTGACGGATGCGGGGCGGATTTTGTATCGCGAGGCTGTTGAAATTCACGGCTCAGTGCTGCGTCTGTCCACGTTGATGCGTGAAATGACCGATGATGTGCGTGGCCATATCCAGATTTCAGTGGCCAGCCATGTGTCGTGCCCGTTGATTGACAGGGTGCTCGCAGAATTCCACGCGGCCCACCCAAAGGTGACGATGGGGATCGAGGTTCAATCGAGCGCCAAAGCCATCGCCTCGGTTGTTGCAAAACGCGCTTCATTCGCGATTTGCCTCGTGGGGACGCAATCGCCAAGCATTGAATATCGTCGCGTATATCGTGAGTATTTCGGGTTGTTCTGTGGTCCGCCGCACGCGTTATTTGGCCGCAAAGACCTTAAGCTGGAAGACTTGGCGGGCCACGGCTCGGTGAGCTTTGAAACCGACCATTTGGAGGACGTGTTGAAGCCGGTTGCGCTGATGCGGGCACAAGCGGCACTGGAGCAAAAAGTGACCGGTGTGTCGAGCAATCTAGAGGAAGTGCGCCGCATGGTCATTGCTGGTCTTGGTGTGGGCCCATTACCCGTGCATGTGGCTGCGCGCGATGTCAAAGATGGCCAGCTTTGGCAGGTGCCGCCCTATGACGGCCTGCCCGCGATTGACGTTCACTTGGTGTGGAACGACCGCGCCAGCAAGAACCGCGCTGAAGAGTTTCTGCTCAAGGATTTGCTTGAGGCAATCGAGAATACGCCGATGGAGGCACGGACCTATTCCTGATAGCGGCCGCCGCAGGGTTTATGGGTGTTGCCCAGCCAGATGTTTGCGCAAAAACTCTTTTGTGCGATCATTTTTGGGATTGCGAAAAATCACGTCTGGCGGCCCCTCTTCGACGACGACGCCTTGATCCATAAACAAGACCCTATCGCAGACACTCTCGGCAAAGCTCATTTCATGGGTCACGATAATCATGGTCATGTGTTCTTCGGCCAGCTTCTTCATCACGAGGTTTACCTCCTCAACCAACTCCGGGTCGAGGGCGGATGTGGCTTCGTCAAACAGCATCACTTTGGGATTCATCGCCAACGCGCGTGCAATCGCCACACGTTGTTTTTGCCCCCCCGAAAGCTGTGACGGATAGAAATCTATGCGTTCCAGCATGCCAACTTTTTCAAGCTGTACTTCGGCCAGTTTATTAGCCTCAGCCTCGGAAAGCCCCTTAAGCATTTTTGGAGCAAGGGTCACATTTTCACGCACTTTAAGATGTGGAAACAGGTTAAAGTGTTGAAACACCATGCCAATTTCTTGGCGCACGAGGTTAATGTGCTTCTCGTACTGGCGGTGGGGCAGTTTCTTATTGATCTGCTTATCCTCTAGCCAGATTTCACCCCCAGTTAACGGATCAAGATCATTGATCGCGCGCAAAAGCGTGCTTTTCCCAGATCCTGATGGACCAATAATAGCAACGATCTGCCCTTTCTGGACCTGAAGATTGATATCTTTCAAAACCTCGAGCGCGCCAAAGCTTTTCTGGGCGTGCCGGATATCTACGAATGGTTTTTGATCGGTCATACGATCTCCTCCTCGGTTCATTTTGATGCCTGAATGCGTCGTTCGACCCGACGCTGTGCGGCCTCCATGAAGATGTTGATGATGTAGTAGATAACAGCCACGAGAACGTAGAATTCGAACGGCCGGTATGAACTTCCGATGGCACGCTGTGCCGAAAGAGTAAGCTCGGAAACCCCGATCACCGAAACCAGCGCGCTGTCCTTCAACAAGGCGATCATGTTGTTGCCAATTGGCGGGATCACATCGCGGATCGCCTGAGGGATCACAACTTTTCGCAGCGACTGCATCCGGCTTAACCCTAACGTGCGGGCGGCTTCGACTTGCCCCTTGTCTACCGCCAGAATACTGGTTTGAAGAAGCTCTGAGTTATAAACGGCAAAATGCAATCCCAGCCCGATCACGCCAGCCATAAAAGCAGGTACATCAATACCGATTTGCACCAGCCCGAAATAGATCAAGAACAGTTGCAACAACAACGGCGTGCCCATGAAGAGAAAGGCGAATGCCCGAAACGGTAGCCGGACAATTAGGTGCGCATAAAGCGCGATAACCGCAAACACTATACCGCCGAAAAAGCTGACGATTGCGGCGCCTACGGTGATTGCGACAGTCCAGAGCGCGCCCCACAGCACGATGTCCAGATAGTCTGGTATAACTGAAAAATCCAGCCCCATAGGCCCCTCCTAACTGTTAATTGATGCGCGCTTTGCGGTCTAACCAAGCCACTGCTTGGCCCGTGACGTAGATAATGATCATGTAAAGAGCCCCCGCGATCAGGAACATTTCAAACGGCTTATAGGTCGACCCAATATACCGCTGCGCCGTGTAGGTCAGCTCGACCACCGAAATCGCAGCCACGAGCGCGGTTGCCTTTATCAGGGCGTTTATATTCACTCCTAATGGTCGGATCATCAGACGCATTGCCTGTGGCAACACCACATAACGCATCGTCTGTAGCCGGCTAAGGCCCACAGTGCGGGCAGCCTCGATTTGCCCCTTATCGATGGAGATAATTGCGCCACGCATGGTTTCCGTCATATAAGCGCCGGCATTAATACCAAGCCCGATCACACCCGCCTCAAACGCATCCAGTTGGATGCCGATTTGGGGTCCGCCAAAATAGAGGATAAAGAGTTGGATCAGAGCAGGCGTACCGCGAAATACGCTGACATATGCCGCCCCGATAAATCGTAAAAGTGCAAAACGCGACAGGCGCGCCCAGGTTCCAAGGATCCCGCATATTAGACCCAGAACAGCCGTCAGAACCGACAATAAAATTGTAATCCAGGCCGCTTCCAAGAAGAAAGGAAAGACCCTCTGCATCAGATCAAAATCCACCTGAGGCGTTACTCCCGAATTTTTAACCCATCCATCTGCGCATGGCGTGGGAAGCGTTGGACACTCTTATGATAACCGCCCCGCCTGTCCCCTCAATGACCTGAGGCAGATGAAAGGCGGGGCGATCAAATTGAGAAACGGGTTTTAACGGATGTCGCCGCCAACCCATTCATTGGCAATCTCAAGGTAAGTGCCGTCGGCCATAATCGCATCAAGCGCGGCCTGCATTTCAGCAGCTAACATTGGGCTGCCTTCACGGATCGCAATGCCTGCACCAAATTCTTCTGTTTCCAGATCGGTGATCATTACATAATCTTGACCGGTTTCTTGCATCGCAAGGATCGCCGCAATGGAATCGTTCACGATCACATCCACACGACCATTTTCCAGCTCTAACAGAAGCTCTGGCAGGCCTTTATACGTCCGCACGTCATAGCCCAACTCACGCGCCCATTCCTCGTGAGTTTCGCCCAGTGTCAGACCCACGCGAGCATCTTCCAATTGAGATGCGGACGTGAAGCCATTTCCGGTCTTGGCAAAAATTGCACGTTTGGTCGAGTAATACGGGCCAACAAAATCAATGACTTCATCACGTTCCGGGGTGATCGACATGGACCCGACAATTGCGTCGTATTTATTGGCGAGCAAACCACCGATGATCCCGTCCCAAGCGGTGGTGATAATCTCTACCTCAAGTCCCATACGCTTTGCGATTTCGGTCCCAATGGCCGGATCGAACCCAACCACTTCGTTTGCGTCATTCACAAAGTTAAACGGTGGGTAAGCACCGCTCATTGCGATGCGCATGACGCCCCGATCTTGAATGGTTGAAAGTTCTTCCGCCACCGCGATATTCGCAGCGCCAAAGCCGGTAGCCGCAATGCCGGCGGCCAAAACTGATTTTATAAGTGTTCTGCGCTTTGTCATCGTGTTCTCCATATAAACTCATGTGCAGGCTCGTTCCTGCTTCTTAGTAAATGAACGGTTACATAACCCCGATTATAGCGCAAATAGATAAAGAGTATTATTACTATTCACGCTTACTATGGGCTGGGCTTGATTTGCCCTCCCTAGAACTCCCCCAATGATGTTGATCTCTCTGGGCAGAATGATTGCGCGGGCTGACTGAAATGGTCGCGCCGAGCCACCCGTTGGGTCCGATGTCACATTCCAGGGCTTTGAGACATTTGTTGCCCAAGGCGTTTCCGCCTATACATGGCCGATGCCCGAAGACGAGTTGTATCCCATTTCAATCAACGATATTTCAGACACGACGGGCGATCCCGAGCGTGTCGTGTCACACCATCGCGGTCGGGGCACTGAAGCAGACATTAAAAACCACAAAGGTCACCCGGATTGATCAAAGTTGGGACTTGACGGTTGTCACGTCTACGCACAGGACAAGGAAGCGGATTATTTTACGACAGAGGCCAAAATGGCTTTCCCAGCTCGGGGCACTGTTTGTAAATGGTCATAGGGTATTTTATTCTAGGAGTGGTTCATGAAATTTCGCTTTCCGATCGTTATTATTGACGAGGATTTCCGTTCCGACAACTCATCCGGCTTAGGCATCCGCGCCGTAGCCGAAGCCATCGAGAGCGAAGGTTTCGAGGTTCTTGGAACAACAAGCTATGGTGATCTGTCGCAGTTTGCGCAGCAGCAGTCGCGCGCCAGTGCATTCGTTTTGTCGATCGACGACGAGGAATTTACACCCGGTCCCGACCTTGATCCTGCGGTTCTTAATCTGCGCAATTTCATCAATGAAGTCCGCTGGAAGAACGAAGACGTCCCGATCTATATTTACGGTGAAACCAAGACAAGCCGCCATCTGCCCAACGATATTTTGCGCGAATTGCACGGCTTCATTCATATGTTCGAGGATACACCAGAGTTTGTAGCCCGCCACATCATCCGCGATGCAAAAGCCTATCTTGCCGGTATCCAGCCACCATTCTTCAAAGCACTGCTCGATTATGCCGACGACGGATCGTATTCTTGGCATTGTCCGGGGCATTCTGGCGGGGTCGCGTTCCTGAAAAGCCCGATCGGCCAGATGTACCACCAGTTCTATGGCGAAAACATGCTGCGGGCGGACGTGTGCAACTCTGTCGAAGAGTTGGGCCAGCTGCTTGACCACAATGGCGCTATCGGTGCGTCCGAGCGCAATGCGGCGCGTATCTTTAACGCGGACCATTGCTTCTTTGTCACCAACGGCACAAGCACCTCGAACAAGATGGTCTGGCACCACACCGTCGCCCCCGGCGATGTCGTCGTTGTCGACCGGAATTGCCACAAATCAATCCTGCATAGCATCATTATGACCGGCGCAATTCCGGTGTTTATGAAACCGACGCGCAATCATTATGGCATCATTGGCCCGATCCCCAAGGCCGAGTTTGAAATCGATGCGATCAAGGCTAAAATTCGCGCCAACCCGCTGCTGGCGCATGTTGACGCCGATACCGTGAAGCCGCGTATCATCACCCTGACGCAATCCACCTATGACGGCGTTCTCTACAACACCGAAACCATCAAAGACATGCTGGACGGCTACGTCGAAAACCTGCATTTCGATGAAGCCTGGCTGCCCCACGCTTCATTCCATCCGTTCTATGGGAACTTCCACTCTATGGGCCGTAAGCGAGAGCGCCCAAGCCATTCTGTGACATACGCGACCCAATCGATCCACAAGCTGCTCGCTGGAATCAGTCAGGCAAGTCACGTGCTTGTGCAGGACAGCCAGAATACCAAATTGGATCGTCATCTGTTTAACGAAGCCTATTTGATGCACACAAGCACCAGCCCGCAATACAGCATCATCGCCAGCTGCGACGTTGCCGCCGCGATGATGGAGCCTCCGGGTGGCAGGGCGCTTGTGGAAGAAAGCATTCTTGAGGCGCTCGATTTCCGCCGCGCGATGCGCAAGGTAGATGAAGACTACGGCAACGATGACTGGTGGTTTCAGGTTTGGGGCCCAGAAGAGCTGAACGAAGAAGGCATTGATGACCCGGCCAATTGGGTTCTGAAAAAGACGGATGCAGAGGGCGTGCAACCCTCTGACGGAGAGGAGTCTTGGCATGCGTTTGGCGATATGGCGCCCGGCTTCAACATGCTTGACCCGATCAAAGCGACGATCATTACCCCCGGCCTGAATTTGGATGGACGCTTTGACGAAAGCGGTATTCCTGCGTCAATCGTTACCAAATATCTGGCAGAGCACGGCGTTGTCGTCGAAAAAACCGGCCTTTACAGCTTTTTCATTCTGTTCACGATCGGGATCACCAAGGGACGTTGGAATTCATTATTGACCGAATTGCAGCAGTTCAAAGATGATTATGACAAAAACCAACCCATGTGGCGGTCAATGCCGGATTTCTGCGCCAAACATCCCCATTACGAAAAGATGGGCCTGCGGGATTTGTGCCAACATGTTCATTCGCTCTACGCCAAATATGATGTGGCGATTTTGTCGACGGAAATGTATCTAAGCGATCTTATGCCCGCGATGAAACCGACCGATGCGTTTTCACATATCGCGGCCCGCACCACGCAGCGCGTGCCAATTGATGACCTTGAAGGCCGGATCACAACCAGCCTTGTGACGCCTTATCCACCGGGCATTCCGCTTTTGATCCCGGGCGAGGTGTTCAATAAAAAGATCGTTGAGTATCTTAAATTCAACCGGGCCTTCGCACGGGAATGTCGGGGTTTTGAGACGGATATTCATGGCCTCGTTCAAGTGGTCGATGATAACGGTAACATCCAGTATTTTGCAGATTGCGTCACCGCGCCTGAAGCGCAGTGATTTTTGACGGGGCATGATCCGTACCGATCTTTGGATCAGGCCCCCAATCGGTCGCGCAACGCATAATACCACGACCCAAGCATCGAATAAGGCACGCGCAGCAGCCGCCCACCCGGGAACGGATACCACGGGATTTTTGCAAAAACGTCAAAGCGGCTTTTGTCACCATCAATCGCTTGGGCCAAAATCTTGCCAAACGTATGCGATCCGGTGACCCCGTGGCCAGAGTAGCCATGCGCGAAATAGGTATTGCTTCCCAGCCGCCCCATTTGGGGCACCCGGCTGAATGACAGTGCGAAATTACCGCTCCAGGCATGGTCGATCTTGATGCCTTTCAGGCTCGGATATACTTTTTCCATGGCGGGTCGCAGCTTGGCCACCACATCACTTGGGTCAGTCCCGCCATAAACAGTGCCACCGCCAAAAATGAGCCGCTTGTCGGCGGTCAGACGGAAATAATCGAGGATATACCGCACGTCTTCAACGCATTTGTCTGTCGGCAGCAGCGCGTCTGCGCGGGCATCGCCCAACGGCTCTGTTGTCATCATTTGCGTTGATACAGGCATCACGCGGGTCGTCAGCGCGGGGATGACATGGCCCAGATAGGCATTGCCGCACAGCACCAGCGTCTGACATGTGATGGTGCCGCCCGCAGTTTTGACCACCGGTTTCGCCGCATCGGTATCCGCGCTGATCACGGGCGATTGTTCATAAATCACCCCGCCAAGCTTTTCGAATGCGGCAGCCTCACCCAGACACAGGTTCAGCGGGTGCATGTGTCCGCCAGTATGGTCGATCATGCCGCCTTCATACAGGTCGGACCCGATATGTTCGCGCAATTGCGTCTTGTCGAGCATGTCCTGGTTGTTGATGCCGTAGCTGGCCCAAAGGGCGCGGCGGGTCTCGAGTTCTTTCATGTGGGCGCTGGTCAGACCGGTAAAGATATTCCCCGACTTCAGGTCACATTGGATGTCGTAGGTCTTGACCCGCTCGCGGATAATCCCGCCACCTTCTTGGACCAGTCCGGCAACGAAATTGGCGGTGTCTTGTCCATAGCGTTTGTTGATCGTTTGTAGGCTGGCATTCAGCCCGTTGACGATCTGGCCTCCGTTACGACCCGATGCCCCCCAACCGACACGCGCACCTTCCACAATGGCAACCTTATAGCCTTTTTCAACAAGATGCAGTCCCGTTGACAGGCCGCTATAACCAGCCCCGACGATGCAGATATCAATCTGTTGATCACCCGATAGTGGCGGGCGCTCAGGAGACGGGTTCGCGCTTGCAGCGTAATAGCTGCCAGTGTGTTTGGTGTCGCCCTTGCTGGCAAATGTTTCGATCGTCATCAAACAATCTCCAGATAACTGTCATACTCAAAATCGGTCACGTAGCGCGAAAACCGTTTAAGTTCCTGCTGTTTGCATTCGACCAACATGGTTTGCAACCGTTTGGAAAATACGTTCTCTACATTCTTACCGCGCCGAAACGCCTGAATGGCAGTCGCCCAATCCAGCGGAAGGTGATCAAGCTTTTGCCTATAAGCATCACCAACAATCGGGGCATCGGGCGTCATCTTTTCTTCGATACCAACAAGCGCACCGCCCAGAATACTACCAAGCACCAAATAGGGGTTCGCATCAGCGCCCGCCACACGGTGTTCGATCCGGCGGGCCTTGTGGCTACCACCGGGAATCCGAATGGCCGTCGTGCGGTTTTCATAGCCCCAGGCCACGCTGGTAGGGGCATGAGCGCCAGGCAACAACCGCCGATAGGAATTATGGTGCGGCGCAAATGTAAGCGTGTTTTCTTGCATCGTTTCCAAAAGGCCTGCAACAGCTTGCAGCATCAGCGGGGTGCCCTCA
Source organism: Yoonia sp. (assembly GCA_023955335.1). GTDB lineage: Bacteria > Pseudomonadota > Alphaproteobacteria > Rhodobacterales > Rhodobacteraceae > Yoonia. The sequence goes on along the minus strand of JAGSGF010000017.1, from coordinate 27,041 downwards.
TCGCCGCCATTGTCAAACATGTTCACGCCGTCTTTATCGATAAGACTGAAATGCACGTGGAATCCGCTGCCTGATCGGTCCCCGTAGGGTTTCGCCATGAACGTGGCAGCCAACCCATGTTTACGGGCGATACCGCGCACAAGTCGCTTGAACAGCACAGCATCATCCGCCGCCTGTAACGGGTCCGCGACATGGACCATATTGATTTCAAACTGACCCGCGCCGTTTTCGGAAATCGCAGCATCGGCGGGAATGCCTTGCTCGTGACAAGCATCGTAGACGTCGTTGAGAAATGCATCGAAGTGCTGCAATTCATCCAGCGATAGCGCGCCATCGGAATCGAGCCGCTTTCCGGTCACCGGAGAACACGGGGGCTGTGGCTGCTGTTGGCTTGGGTCGCAGATGTAGAATTCCAGCTCGGTCGCGACGACGGGTGTCAGGCCAAGCGCCTTATAGCGATCAACGATATCAGAAAGGGCATGCCGCGGATCGCCCAGAAATGGTTTCCCATCCTCTGTCCCCATCCAGAACATCACAAGGGCAGAAGGCCTGCTGGTCCAGTTCACCACAACAATAGGTCGCCCCGTGTAGTCACAAACGCCATCGGCATCACCGGTCTCAAACACCAATTCGCTGTTTTCGATATCCTCGCCCCAGATGTCAACGCTCAGGATCGAAAGCGGCATCCGCAGCCCGTCATCCATGATTGCCTTGGCCTTTTCGATTGGCAGCCGTTTCCCACGCATTGTGCCGTTCAGGTCGCAAACACAGGCGAACACGGACTCGATTTCAGGTCGCTCCTGAAGCCATTCTCTGATGTTAATAGTCGGCATAGCAAGAGCACCCTTCTTCGCGGTTTTATACCTAGCGGATCCACAGTAGCATCGTTATGCCCCGTCTCGCACGGTTCGTGAAACCGTTAGCCCCACTGATCAGGAAAAAAAAGCGATATAATCAACACCGGACGTGTCCCGTTTTGTGCCGCGCCATCCGGTAGCATAGAATACAGCAAAGCCGCTGAACGGTGCGACGCATAATCCCAAGGTGGAATTTGCTAATATTGTCCATCTTGTTGCGCACCGCAGCCCTGTTTTATTCAACGGGCGCGACCTAGTCCAAGATGCCAAATAAAGCATGGGTCCAATTTAGACCCAGACGTCGGCAGAAATAGTCTTATCGATCACGACCCGTGCGTTTATCAAGTCGTTCTCTTCAGCGCGGCGTTTTGCCAAAGTCAGCGGTAACCCGTGATCTTGCCACCGCTTAACCAGCCGATCCAACAAGATAGGTTCGGGGACTTTAAGTGCAATAGATAGATCCCAATGTGCCGCAAGATCGCGCCACACCGGGGCGTCAAGAAGCAGATAATTTCCTTCAACGATGATCGTATCACAGTCGCTTGCGATCTCTGCCGCGCAAGCGATAGAGATGTCGTGCGCGCGATCAAATTTCGGAAAGTAGATGCCATCATCGCAGCCAAGACGGCGCACAAGCGACATTAATCCATTTACGTCAAAGGTGTCGACCGCCCCTTTGCGCGGCATCATCCCGCGTGCCGCGAGGATTTTGTTATCAAGATGAAACCCGTCCATAGGGACCACTTGGGTTTGACAGCCCGCAGCGCAAAGTACCTGTGCAAGATGTGTCGCAAGCGTTGATTTCCCGCTTGCAGGTGCCCCCGCAAGCGCAACAATCCGCCTTTTGCCCGCGCGCGGCGCAGCCAGAACTTTGTCCCGTAGCTGCAGCGCGATTTCGTCTATCGTGGTCATGCTGGTTGCTGCGGCGCTTCTTTTGCGCCGGTCATAAAGGCCACTGCGTCCGACATCGTGTAATCCTTGGGATCAATCACACAAAGCCGTTTGCCAAGACGGTGCACATGAATGCGGTCCGCAACCTCGAATACATGCGGCATGTTGTGGCTGATCAGAATAATCGGGATACCACGCGACCGCACATCAAGGATCATTTCCAGCACACGGCGCGATTCTTTCACACCCAAGGCTGCGGTTGGTTCATCCAGGATAATCACCTTGGACCCAAACGCGGCTGCACGGGCCACGGCGACGCCTTGGCGTTGTCCGCCTGATAAGGTCTCGACCGCTTGGTTGATGTTCTGGATCGTCATCAGGCCAAGTTCCGTCAGCTTGTCGCGGGCGACTTGTTCCATCTTGGCCCGGTCCAATTGGCGCAGGAACTTGCCCCGAAACCCAGATTTGCGCAACTCGCGGCCCATGAACATATTGTCGGCAATCGACAACGCAGGCGACATCGCAAGGGTTTGATAGACTGTCTCGATCCCTTCTTTGCGGGCATCGGTCGGAGACGTGAAATTCACCTTTTTGCCTTCAAGGAAAACCTCGCCTTCATCGGGGACAACCGCCCCTGACACTGCTTTGATCAGCGATGACTTGCCAGCCCCGTTGTCGCCAATCACTGCCAAAATCTCACCGGGGTACAGATCAAAGTCACAATAATCGAGCGCCGTGACACGGCCATAGCGTTTGACCAAACCGCGGCCCTTAAGGATGGGTTCAATAGTCCCGTTTGCGATGTTTTCCATCAGTGTCATGCCGATACCTTTCTGATCCATTGGTCAACAGCGACCGCGCCAATGATCAGCGTGCCGATCAAAAGGAACGTCCATTGCGCGTCCGCACCTGCAAGGCGCAAACCGAGCGTAAAGACACCCACGATTAATGCCCCGAAAAGCGGTCCCATGATTGACCCGCGCCCTCCAAACAGCGAGATGCCCCCGATCACCACCGCAGTGATGCTTTCGATATTCAACAACTGGCCGGAGGTCGGACTGACCGATCCGATCCGTCCGATCAATGCCCAGCCTGCGATTGCACAGATGAACCCCGTGACCGCATAGACCGAAATCAGCGTGGCCTTGACGTTCACACCTGATAGCTGCGCCGCCTCTGGGTCATCGCCCACGGCATAGACATGTCTGCCCCATGCGGTCTGGCTTAGAACGTAGGACAATATCGCAAAAATCAGCACCATAGCGATTACCCCGTAGGTGAACGTGGCCCCGCCCCGCCCGTCTACATCTGCGCCGATTTTAAAGGTCGTGCCCAGGAACTGCAGCAAAGGCGCTTGGGCTTCGATATCCTGGCTTCGGATTGTCGCGTTCTGGGAATACAGGAAGTTGGCCGCCAGCACGATCTGCCACATGCCAAGCGTCACAATGAACGGTGGCAGTTTCATCACGGCAATTAGCCAGCCATTGATTGACCCGATCAGCGTGCCAAAGATAAGGCCTGCGGCGACGGCGACTTCGACCGGCAATCCATAGCGAAATGTGAATTGGCCCATGATGACGCTGGACAGGACCGCGATGGCTCCGACGCTTAGGTCGATACCGGCCGTCAGGATCACAAGGCTTTGTGCGGCGGCAACGATACCGACGATCTGCACTTGTTGCAGGATAAGCGTCAGCGCAAAGGGCGAAAAGAATTTGGACCCAAGCAGCAGCCCGAATATCACGATAGATGCCACCAGAACGAAAAGCGGGACCAGCGCTGGGGTCACATGAAGCGCATGCTGCACCTTGGCCATAACGCCTTTGCGTTCAGAAAACGTGGCCACAGTTTCGGAGCTGGAGGTTTTTACAGCGGCTTCATAGTTATCGGCATTGCCAGACATCGGACGACCCCTTCGATGGATTTTATGTGATCAGGTAAGGAAGCATACACCAATTATTGGAAAGGGGCGGGAAAAACCCGCCCCGATCTTAGTGCTACAGTGCAGGGTTTAGCCCCAGCACAACGCCTTGCCTTCGGCGACAGAAATGCTGTCCACGCCGTCCGCTGGCTGATCGGTGACCAAGGCCACGCCTGTGTCAAAGAAATCCTTGCCTTCGGTGTTTTCCGGCAGGGTCCCGTCGACGGCATAGGCTGCAATCGCTTTGATGCCCAAGGACGCCATCTGCAATGGATATTGCTGTGCTGTCGCGCCGATCACGCCGTCCGCGATGTTTTGCACACCAGGGCAGCCGCCGTCGACAGACACAATCAGCACGTCGTTTTCACGACCCATAGATTTCAGCGCCTCATATGCACCAGCCGCAGCCGGTTCGTTGATCGTATAGACCACATTGACCGTCGGATCGACTGCAAGCAGGTTTTCCATCGCCTTGCGACCGCCTTCTTCGTTACCCAACGTGATGTCGTTTCCGACGATACGGGCGTCATCTTCATCGCCGTTCACGTTTGGATCAGCCAAATCGATGCCGAAGCCCTGCAAGAAACCTTGGTCGCGCAGAACGCCAACCGTTGGCTGGGACACCGCGAGATCAAGCATGGCGATCCGCGCGTTTGCTGCGTCGTCGCCTAGCGTTGCCGCAGCCCACTGGCCAATCAGCTCACCGGCAAGAAAGTTGTCGGTAGCGAATGTTGCGTCCGCGGCGTCAATCGGGCTCAGCGGGGTATCAAGCGCGATCACGAGCAGACCTGCGTCACGTGCCTGTGTAACGGCACCAACGATGGACGATGTGTCCGACGCAGTAATCAAAATACCCGATGCGCCGTCAGCAATGCAGGTTTCAATCGCAGCTACTTGGGTTTCGTGGTCGCCATCGACCTTACCAGCATAGGACCGCAGCGTAACGCCGGCTTCCGCGGCGGCAGCCTCGGCGCCTTCGCGCATTTTGACAAAGAACGGGTTGGTATCTGTCTTTGTGATCAAGCAAGCCGAAACAGAATGGCTACCTGCCATAGCTGTGCCTGCGGATGTGATGGCGGCAAGCGCTGTACCGATGAGCAATTTCTTCATGGTGTCCTCCCAGAACAAAAATTAGCAGGGTTTCTACCCCGCGCATTGACGACGATATGTCTCGCCGCTCGGCCTTAGAAATAGCGATTCGGTTGCGCTTGTCAATTAATTAGTTAACTTTTCTTATTAACCCAAATGGGGTATATCTATAAAGCAAGGAAGTGATTATATAGCGCACATGGATGACGGGTTAATCAGATCAATCAGCGTTGGGTTGAGCCAGAAAGGCGTTCGCGATCACAACGAACGGTTGTTGTTGTCGTTGCTTCAACGCAATGGTCCGATGCCCGGAAGCGACTTGTCGCGGTTGGCCGGACTGTCCCCTCCCACAGTGTCTGGGATTTTGCGCCGCCTCGAAACCGAAGGCCTGTTGATGCGTGGCGATCCCGTGCGCGGCAAGGTCGGAAAGCCGTCGACACCCATGCGTTTGGCGTCTAATGGCGTGTTCTCATTTGGGCTTAAAATCGGACGGCGCTCTGCGGATTTGGTCCTGATCGATTTTAACGGTGAGCCTCGGCAAGAACGGCAACTAACCTATGCCAGCCCTGTTCCTGCCGATATCTTCCGCTTTCTGGACGAAGGTATTCAAAGCATCACGCTGGATATGTCCACTGCCCATGCCAGTCGGATATGTGGCCTCGGTATCGCTGCGCCGTTCGAGATGTGGAATTGGCATGACGCCTCATCGAGGTCCTCTGATACCTTCGCCCAGTGGAAGGACATTGACCTCAAATCAACGGTACAAGACCTTACGGGTTTGCCTGTGCTGTTGATGAATGATGCCACAGCGGCCTGCCAAGCCGAACACACTTACGGACGTGGGCGCGAATTCCGCGACTACGCTTATTTCTTTATCGGCGCGTTTATCGGGGGCGGTGTCGTGCTTAACAACTCTGTTTTTGAAGGACGACAAGGCAACGCTGGCGCACTGGGGTCCCTACGCAGCATCGGCCCCAACGGCGAAAGTATGCAACTGGTTGATATGGCTTCGATCCATCAGTTGGAACTGCGCTTACGCGAAGTTGATCTTGATCCACAGCAGCTTTGGACCGATCCGGAAAGCTGGCACGCCTTGTCGCGCTATGTTGATCCCTGGCTTGGTCAAACCGCACAGGAATTAGCAAAGGCCGCTTTGTCGACCTGTTCGGTCATTGATTTTGAAGCCATCCTCATTGATGGGGCTTTCCCTGCCAGCGTCCGCGAAGACCTTGTAAATCGCGTGCGCCGCTACGTCGTAAATCAAGATACACGCGGCCTGATCCAACCCGTTATCGAAGCCGGCAGTATCGGCCGTAAAGCCCGCGCAATCGGGGCAGCAACACGACCTGTTGGCGCGCAATTTATGCTGAACGGCAACCCCACCGCACTTCGAAATTAGACCGGGACATCCGTGGCCGATTCTGACACGAGCCTCCGTTTCTGGCAGAAACCCCGACAATTGTTGCCCAAAATGAAACAGACACGAGAATTGGGCGGCGTTATCTCTCCAACTTGACATTCTGGCGAACAATTTGACATGTCACTTGATGCGCTTACGGAAATATGTTCAAAATAAGGCATTGATGTGTAATTAATTGGGCGCACAGCTTTGGCATCACTAGAAAGAATATGTATTCGCATCAACGCAACTTGATCTTGTGGCCCATTTTCGCGGCGTGGCTCGTTTGCTGTCTGCCCGCGAGGCTGGTTCTCAAATCAGGCGACAATCAATTAGTTTCAAGAAACATTTAGGGGAAATCAAATGCCATTATCACCACTAGAACAATCGATCTTCGACGCTGTCTACGGCGGAGGAACGCTATCGGCAGGCCCGACATCTGGTGCGGATATCCTCGCAGGGACCGCAGATGCCGACATCGTCTACCTGCTTGAAGGAAACGATATTTTTGCAGGCGGCGCTGGCTATGACAAAATATATGGCGGTGCAGGAAACGATCGGCTCTTTGGTGAAGATGGAAATGATATAATCCGAGGCGGCGCAGGTCTGGATTTCCTTGCTGGTGGCAATGGCAACGATAGCATCCGTGGCGGCGATGATACGGATCGTATCGAGGGCGGCGCAGACGCAGATAAAATCTGGGGCGATGGCGGCAATGATGCTCTCTTTGGTGGCGACGGCAACGACACTGCCTATGGCGGTGTGGGCGATGACTTCATCGATGGCGGTGTGGGCGATGACTTCATCGATGGCGGCAATGGCAATGACAAGTTACGCGGTGGCGCAGGCGATGACCGCATCATTGGGGGTAACGGCCACGACAACATGAACGGTAACTTTGGCGATGACATCATGAGCGGCGGCGAAGGCAACGACGCCATGCGCGGCGGTGCTGGCAACGACGTGATGGATGGAAACGAAGGCCGCGACAACATGTTCGGTGATGACGGCAATGACATACTCAATGGCGGCGCAGGTCGCGACTACATGACCGGCGGTAATGGCGCTGATATCTTCGTCTTTGATATAGGTGCCGGTACCGATACTGTGCGCGACTTTAATGCTGCTGAAGATCAAATCTGGATAACACGTTCCATCAACTATTTTGAGATGTCAGAGCTGAGCCAAGTTGGCGCAGACGCCGTCTTTGATTTTGGTGATGGTGATACACTTACGCTCTTGAATACGTCGGTTGGGGATCTCTCGCTGAGTAGCTTTGTTTTGACCGACGAGCTTCTCTTCGCATAATTGGTGTTACCGCATTGATATTGAGGGTCGCGCTTCGTGTAGCGCGGCCCTTTTCATTGGGCTCACCCTAGTCCCGCCACCATCGGCGCACCGTAAATTCAGAGCGGCAGCGAGAATGACGCCTTGATGCGGTCCATCACTACGGTCGTCTTAAAACCCTTGATATCCGCGTTATTGTAAAAGAAATCGCGGGTGAACGCCTCGTAATCTGACATGTTTTTGGCGCTGACGATCAAGACGAAATCCGTCTCGCCGGTCACGTAATAGGCGCTCATCACCTCGACCCGGTCCCGCACAGCGCGTTTAAATCTGTCGATAATATCAGAGCGTTCGCGCGCCAGCTCCACGGCGACCAGCATCGTCAGCGGCCTATCGACTGCTGCAGGGGACACGACGGCAATATCTGCCTCGATGACCTTGTTTGACCGAAGCTTATTCAACCGCCGCTGAATAGAGGTCTGTGACAGGCCGACAAGGTCCGAAAGCTGCGCGCTCGTCAGCTGATTGTTGCGTTGCACATGCTGCAGTATTTTTCTGTCAAAATCATCGATCACGCCGAAATTCCCCGATATCCTGCTAGATACGCATAATTTAAGCGCCAGACGGGCATGTTTGCATAAATTCACACATGGGGAAAGTTAAAATCAAGCGATAACCTCGCAGGATCCCCATCATGTTAGACCTTCCGTTCTCCAGTGACGAATACGCCGCCCGTCTGGCGAAAACACGCGCTGAAATGTCCACCCGTGGACTGGATGCAATTTTCGTGACGGACCCGTCCAATATGGCGTGGCTGACCGGATATGACGGCTGGTCGTTTTATGTGCATCAAGGCGTTTTTCTCACGTTAGAGGGTGAGCCCATCTGGTGGGGTCGCGCGATGGATGCGGTCGGTGCGCAGCGCACGACGTACCTGAACCACGATAACATTGCGGGGTATGATGATACCTACGTGCAGACCCCTGCCAAGCATCCGATGGAAGACCTATCAAAGCTGATCATGGCGCGCGGCCTTGGTGCGGCGCGGATCGGGCTTGAGATGGATAATTATTACTTCACAGCCTCCGCGTTTTTGACGCTGCAAGAAAACCTGAAGTCCGTTGAATTTAGCGACACGACAGGCCTCGTTAACTGGCAACGCGCGGTGAAATCCCCGACCGAAATTACATATATGCGCCGCGCCGCACGGATAGTGGAGCGGATGCACAGCGTAATCCGCGACAAGGCCGAGGTCGGAATGCGCAAGAATGAATTGATCGCAGACATCTATCATGCCTCTGTTTTCGGCGCAGATGGCCACTGGGGCGACTACCCCGCGATTGTACCGATGGCCCCGTCTGGCGTTGACGCCACAGCGCCGCATTTGACGTGGGATGATACCCCGTTGAAATCCGGCGAAAGCACCTTTTTTGAAATTGCGGGGGCTTACCGCCGCTATCAATGCCCACAGTCGCGCACGCTGTTTTTGGGCAAGCCCCCACAGAAGTATTTGGATGCAGAAAAGGCAGTGTTAGAGGCGGTTGAGGCAGGTCTTGCCCACGCCAAACCCGGCAATCTGTGCGAAGATATCGCAGGCGCGTTTAACCGGACGCTGAACAAGCTTGGATTTGAAAAGGACAGTCGCTGCGGCTATGCGATTGGCCTGTCCTACCCCCCCGACTGGGGGGAACGCACCATGTCATTCCGCGCAGGCGACAAGACCGTCCTAGAGGCTGGCATGACTTTTCACTTCATGCCTGCCCTTTGGTTGGACGATGGCGGATTAGAGATAACCGAACCGATCGTCATCACGCAGACGGGCGTAGAATGTCTTTGCACAACGCCCCGTGCGCTTGTGGTGAAGGAATAATCGATGCGCGACAATCCAATCTCTCCGACAATCGATTTTGATCGCGACGGCGTGCAGCATGGTTATCTGCGCCTGCCCTATAGCCGCGATGACAGTGCTTGGGGGTCCATCCAGATCCCGATCACGCAGGTGAAAAATGGCAGTGGTCCTTGCGCCCTTTTGACGGGTGCGAACCACGGCGATGAATATGAAGGGCCGCTTGCGCTCGTGGAACTGGCCGCTGATCTTAAGGCCGTAGCCGTGAGCGGCACGGTCATCATCATTCCGTTTATGAACCACCCTGCGTTTCTGGCCGGCACGCGGGTATCCCCCATTGACGCTGTGAACATGAACCGCGCCTTTCCGGGGCAACCTGACGGGACAGCGACCCAAAAGATTGCGGATTACTTTCAGCGAACTTTATTGCCGATGGCCGATGTGGTTTTGGATTTCCATTCGGGCGGCAAGACGCTCGACTTTGTTCCTTTCGCGGCATCTCATGCCCTAGACGACCTTGAACAGCAGGGCCGTTGCCGCGCCGCACGTGATGCCTTTAACGCCCCGTTCAGCATTGAAATGCGCGAGATCGACGCGTTGGGCATGTATGATGACGCCGTTGAGACACAAGGCAAAACCTTTGTGACGACCGAGATTGGCGGCGGTGGCACAGCAACGTCCTACAGCGCCGAGGTCGCCCGCAAAGGGGTGCGTAATCTACTTATTCACGCGGGCATTCTACAGGGCGATCTTACCGTTGCGCCGTCGCGCATGCTGTCGCAACAAGACGATGGCTGCTTTCATTTCACCAACCACAACGGGCTTGTCGATTTCGCCGTCAACCTTGGGCAGACCGTCGCCAAAGGTGACCTGATTGCCCGCATTTGGGATACGCATCATACAGGCGTCCCGCCCCGCAGTTTTTACGCGCTAATGAACGGTCTACTGATCGCCCGCCATCACCCCGGATTGGTACAATCGGGTGATTGCCTCGCTGTTCTTGCCACCGAAATAACAAACTAACCTCTAATACAGAAAGTCTATCTTATGCTCCGCAATGATGACGAACTCGCACAATGGGATCGCGAAAACTTTTTTCACCCGTCCACACATCTTGCACAGCATGCACGTGGGGAAACACCAACGCGGATTATTTCAACGGCATCTGGCGTGCATATCGAAGATCGTGACGGGACCAAACTGCTGGACGCATTTGCGGGGCTTTATTGCGTGAACGCGGGCTACGGGCGCACAGAAGTAGCGGACGCCATATCCGAACAAGCCCATCAGCTCGCTTATTACCATTCTTATGTCGGGCATGGCACCGAGGCCTCGATCACGCTGGCCAAAATGATAATGGACCGCGCGCCGGCGCATATGTCCAAGGTATACTTCGGGCTTTCAGGGTCCGACGCCAATGAGACAAACATCAAATTGATCTGGTATTACAATAACATCCTTGGACGGCCTGAGAAGAAAAGGATCATTTCGCGCTGGCGCGGATATCATGGTTCGGGCCTGATGACGGGGTCGCTTACTGGCCTTTCCCTATTCCACAACAAGTTTGATTTGCCGCTCAACAATGTGATCCACACGGACGCACCCTATTACTTCCGCCGTGAAGATCGCAGCCTGACCCAAGAGCAATTCTCGGCCCACTGTGCGGCAGAGCTTGAGGCGTTGATCATGACTGAGGGCGCAGACAACATCGCGGCGTTTATCGGTGAACCTGTCTTGGGCACAGGCGGAATCGTGCCGCCTCCAGCGGGCTACTGGGCCGCGATACAAGAAGTGTTAAATCGCCATGACATCTTGCTGGTAGCCGATGAAGTCGTCACAGGTTTTGGGCGTTTGGGGACTATGTTTGGTTCCGAGCACTACGGCATGAAGCCTGATTTTATCACCATCGCCAAAGGTCTTACCTCGGCATATGCGCCCCTGTCAGGATCGATAATTTCAGATCGTGTCTGGAAGGTTCTCGAACAAGGGACCGATGAAAACGGCCCGATCGGGCACGGCTGGACCTATTCCGCCCATCCGATTTGTGCTGCTGCTGGGGTGGCGAACCTTAAGCTGATTGACGACCTGAACCTGGTTGCGAATGCGAAAGACGTTGGTGCGTATCTGAATACAACGATGCAAGAGGCGCTTGGTGATCACATCAATGTCGGTGATGTGCGCGGCGAAGGGCTGCTTTGCGCGGTTGAGCTTGTTGAAGACAAAGCGAACACAACGTTCTTCGATCCCAGCCGCAAAATTGGGCCGATGGTATCTGCGGCCATGTTGGAGCGCGGCGTGATCGCACGTGCCATGCCGCAGGGTGACATCATCGGATTCGCGCCACCGTTCTGTATCACGAAAGCCGAAGTCGACACCGTGGTTGGCGCCACCGTGGAGGCCGTGAAGACCGTCTTGGGGTAAGTGGCCCGATAACCGACCAATGCAGGCAGAGCGAAAAAGGTGGTTGCCTTGATCGTTCATGCCTTGTGTCGGCGGCGCAGAATGAAGCTTAAGCCCGGTTATCCGGTGATTTTCGCGGCCAAAAACCATTGCGGCTTATAATGTCGCAGTAAAGTCCTGACCAAAGTAGTGCTTAATTCGCAACCCGGGGTCCTCGTCAGAAATTGTATTTCCAAAGATGCGCTGATTGTGGAGTGCAGCACACGACGGACGTGGAAGCAGCCGCAATTATATCCCCGCCCCGCCTCTGGCGAGGTATGTTCATCCGTCGTCAAAGGCCCCCTGCAGTGGGATAGACGTCAGTTGCAAGCGTGGGAGAAAATCGAGCCGACCCAACGCGCCGCGGCGCAGGGCCCGAAATCTGTGACGCTCGTCGCGCACGGAGTACTTGCCTTTGGCGTTTGATTTTCGGTGCAACCTGTTTGTCGCGACACCCCATTGCGACAGCGCTGACATCAGACAGTGTGAAAATTTTCCAAAGTCATCAAGAGCCTTGCGCGACCCCAAGTGAATTCAGGATCGGGCAATCAGGCCGATCATCTCCGGCACACGCGTCGATCAAATGGGTCAAGGTTTTCTGCATGTCTTTCAGGTCAGAAATTTTCTGCTCAATCTGACCAAGATGATCCCTTGCAATGGCTTTTACATCCGCACTCGACCGGCCTTGGTCCTCATAAAGTTGCAGCAGGTTTCGGCAGTCTTCGATGCTAAAACCCAAGGCCCGTGACCGCGCAAGAAACGTTAACTTGTGGAGTTCTTGCTGCCTGAACGCGCGATAGCCGTTAGTGTCCCGCAGCGGCTTGATAAGCCCGATATCTTCATAATATCGAATGGTTTTGGCAGGCAAGCCTGCCCTCGTTGAAACTTCTCCAATGTTCATGATGTCACTCCCATAGGCTCAAGAGATGTTTGGATAGATGTTGTTCTTGCGTCATGCATTACTGGCCTTACGCGCCGAAGCCGCAGGGCATTTGACACAACAAAGACGGAAGACATCGCCATGGCGCCGGCGGCCAACATCGGCGACAATAACGTGCCGGTAATCGGGAATAATGCCCCCGCCGCAACAGGGATCAACGCCGCATTATAGGCAAAGGCCCAAAATAAGTTTTGCCGAATATTCCGGATCGTCGCCTTGCTGACCATAAGGGCATTCACCACACCAGCCAAATCACCAGACATCAGAACCACATCGGCAGCCTCGATCGCGACGTCCGTGCCAGTACCGATTGCGATCCCAGTATCAGCAGTTGCAAGCGCTGGTGCATCGTTAATCCCATCACCGACAAAAGCGACGTTGCCGTATGTCGTGCGCAGGGTTTCTATTGCGGCAACTTTACCGTCAGGGAGGACTTCGGCCACAACATGTTGGATACCAAGTTGGCGCGCAATTGAATGCGCCGTGATCTTGTTGTCACCTGTGATCATAGCGACCGTTAAGCCAAGCGCGTGCAAGGCTGCAATCGCGTCTCTGGTCGACGGCTTAATCGGGTCCGACACGCCAATCGCTGCAACAATCTGTCCGTCGATAGCTGCAAACAATGGCGTCGCGCCAGTGTCCGCAAGGGTGTCGCCGACATCCTTGAGCGCGCCCAAGTCGATCCCCTCTTGGATCATGAAGCGATCTGCACCAACGAGCACTGTTTTACCTTGTACCACGCCACGTGCCCCCATGCCGGTGACCGTGTCAAAGTCGGATACGGCAGGTAGATCAAACCCCGCGGCCGCGCGCACGATTGCGCCAGCGATGGGGTGTTCCGATTGGGCTTCGACTGTGGCAATGATTGGCAGCACATCTGCGTGCGCCCATCCTTCGGCCAACGTTAGCGTCGTCAGTTCTGGTGCGCCAGCGGTCAACGTGCCGGTCTTGTCAAGTGCGATAACTTTGGTTTCTTGCAGGCCCTGAAGCGCGTCCCCTTTGCGGAATAATACGCCCATTTCTGCGGCACGCCCTGTCCCGACCATAATCGACGTGGGCGTGGCCAATCCCATCGCACATGGACACGCAATAATGAGGACAGACACTCCGGATACCAACGCCAAGCCCAATGCCGGGTCTGGACCAAAGATCAACCAAGCCAATACCGTGACCGCCGCCAGCACCATGACAATCGGCACAAATACGCCCGTGATCCGGTCAACAAGCGACTGGATCGGCAGCTTGGTCCCTTGGGCGTCTTCAACCATCCGAATGATCTGGGACAATACCGTATCTGCGCCAACAGCCGTTGCGCGGTAGGTCAGCGCACCCGTTGCGTTGACAGTTCCTCCGATCACATTGTCGTCTGCGGCCTTGGATACGGGAACGGGTTCACCGCTGATCATGCTTTCATCAATAAACGTCTGCCCCGAGAGAACCACGCCGTCGACAGCCACGCGCGCACCCGGGCGCAGGTGAACGGTATCCCCGGTCAAAACATCCGCCAAAGGTATCTCAATGACGGTCCCATCACGGTCGACAAATGCTGTCGCAGGCTGCAAGCCGACAAGGCGTTGAATAGCGGCACCTGTACGTCCCTTCGCACGCGCCTCTAGCCAGCGGCCCAGCAAGATCAGCGTCACTATGACGCCTGCCGCCTCGAAATATACGGCACGTGTACCAGCCGGGAAAACGCTTGGTGCAAACAACGCAAGCGTCGAATACCCCCAAGCAGCCAAGGTACCAAGTGCGACAAGCGAATTCATGTCGGGTGCCAGCCGTACCAAGGCTGGCAGGCCCTTTTGGTAAAACCGTCGCCCCGGTCCGATCATGACAAGCGTGATCAGACCAAACTGAAGCAACCAACTGTTTTGTGTCCCAATAGTTTGCGCGATCTGCATATGCACACCGGGAATAAAGTGGCCAAACATTTCAAGCAAAAACACGGGCAATGTCAGCAAACCCGCGACCAGCATGGCGCGGGCCAAAGCACGTTCTTCGACGGCTTTGCGATCTTCGCGGTCGGCACCGCTGTCAGGTACCGTCGTGGCATAACCGGCGCGGGTCACGACCTTGGCCAATGTATTCACAGATACAACACCATCCACAATGGTGACCGTCGCCGTTTGCGTTGCCAAATTAACATGCGCGGAAAGTACGCCAGACTGCGCCATCAAAATGCGCTCAACGCGGCCCACACATGACGCACAGGTCATTCCATCAACCTGCAACCGCACCGTGGTTTGCACCACAGGGTAACCCGCAACCGAAAGCTTTTCGACGATCGCCGGCAACGCAGTAAGCGCGCCCGCGATCGTCGCACTTTCAGTTGCCAAGTTGATGGCCACCTCACCTACGCCATCAACGGTAGCGATGGCATTTTCTGCGCGCCCGACACAAGACGCACAGGTCATACCAGAAAGATTTAGACGGAAAGTTTGGGTCATGGCTCAAGTCCGATTTGATAACATCGGTTTAGATATAGAGCTTCCAGCTAGGGGAAGGTCAAGTCGCATTCCAAACTCATTTTCGCCTTGACCTTCCTGCGCTGGAATAATGCAATGAGAATGCACCTGTTGGAGTATTCTATGAAATATCACGTCCCAGATATGAGTTGCGGGCACTGCGAGGCTTCGATCGTCACCAGCATCAATGTGCTTGACGCCGATGCAAAGGTCGATGTGGATTTGGCCACAAAGACCGTGACGATAGACAGCCAACGACATGCGGCCGACATCGTGGCCGCACTGAACGGTATCGGTTTCCCTGCGACGTATATGCCGGATTAGAACCTAGGCAATTTGTCTGCTTTGCGTGCCGCAAATACACTGCCTTCGCCCAAAATGAGCCATTCGCAGTCCACGAGCCAACCGTTGGGATCACGTTCTAGGACGTCACGACAGCAAAGCGCCCGATTGTTCTGCTTTGCACGCGTCCTCTTGG
This sequence comes from Yoonia sp., assembly GCA_023955335.1. Lineage (GTDB taxonomy): Bacteria > Pseudomonadota > Alphaproteobacteria > Rhodobacterales > Rhodobacteraceae > Yoonia. The sequence goes on along the minus strand of JAGSGF010000017.1, from coordinate 11,429 downwards.
GCCTGCAAAATTGCGACCGCTTCCATCACAATCTGCGGGTTTTCGAGGGTAGCCTGAATGGCCAGGTCCCTGATTTGGTCTTCTGAAAAATCTTGTGCCACCACCGGAGTCGCGATAAACATGGCTGCGACCAAAATCATCCCGCACCGTGTCATTCTAAAGCCCCTTGCAATTGTTCGCTTTTGGTCCGTGATGCCTGCGTTTCGCGCATCCGTTCGGGCCAAGTGGACTTGATATACCCAAGAATGTTCCAAATTTCGGCATCCGTAAGGCTGTCTGAAAATCCGGGCATACCGCTATTGAAGTCCATGCCTTGTTCGGCCAACGCCGCTTTGCCGCCCAGTTTGGTATAATTGAACAGCAATGCATCGCCGTGATGCCACGTGTGGCCATCCTTGTCGTGAGGCGGCGCAGGAAGCTTGCCATCATCGCCGGGCGACCGCCAATCGGCCTGCCCCTCCAGATTGGCCCCATGGCATGACGCACAGCTTGTCGCATAAAGCATTTCACCAGCAACAATATCGGACGCGACAGGCTGTAGCGGGACCTGCGCTTGGGCTGCATCATTTTGGACAAACCAGAATGCCGTAACCCCAAGACCTAAAACAACGCTCGCAGTGCTCATAAATTTGATCATGCGCGCACTTTTATCCATGTTTTCATACCTGCATCTTGATGGGACAACATATGGCAATGATATAACCATTTTCCCGGGTTGCTTCCGACAAAAGCAATTTCTGTGTTCTCGCGTCCACCAACAAGAAGCGTATCGCGCATCGGTCCCATGCTGCCGTTTTTCAAAATCTCACGAAAATGCTGGCCGTGTAGGTGCATCGCATGGGGAAAAACGGTTTCGTTTTCGATTTTCAAACGCACAGTTTCGCCCAAAGCGACATCAACAAGCGGATTATCTGTCATTCCGACCACACCGTTGAACGCCCAATATTGATTTTCGGCGGCAATCTGACGGAAATTCAGTGTTTTACCGTTCAGTTCTGCTTGCCGCAGCGCGCCCATCGCGCCGCCAGCCATCACTAAGCTGGCTGGTGTCGGATTTGACATATCCATCATGGATAGTGCGGCATTTGGCGGCAAAGCCATCGGTGTTGCGCGCGTGGCAAGGCTTGCCGTTCCGGTGACTTCAAATCCAACTTGAATCTGCGGTTGGTCTTCGTTGACCCAAACCAAAGCGGCGGGCTCACCTTCATCGGCGGTCACATCAACAATCAGGTCCATACGCTGCGCAGGGGCCAGCACCAGAATATCATTGATCGGTTCTGGCTGGGCCAATGGCATACCATCATAGGCCACGACCCACCCTGACAAACCGTGCAAAGCGAGCGGGAAAATACGGGCATTGGCGGCGTTAATCAGGCGCAGGCGCAGGCGTTCATTCTTTTTCGCAGGCAACACGGGCTGATAACGGCTGTTTGTGGTCACAAAGTTTCCGTTGCGGCCCGCATGACTGCGATTGTGGGATGCCGAAAACGCAGGATCAATCACACCGGTTTCCTGCATCAGCCAATCATCCAAGATCAGCACCTCTTCGCGGTCGATATCCAGCGGATCAGGCTCTTCGACAATCAATGCGCCGTAAAGGCCGCGCGCGACCTGTTCGGTGGATTGATTGTGCGAATGGAACCAATACGTACCTGCATCAGGCGCGACAAAATCATAGTCGAACGTTGCACCGGGTGCGACAACGTCTTGGGTCAAACCGGGCACCCCGTCCATCGCGTTGTCGATGCGGATGCCGTGCCAATGAACGGACGTCGGAACCTCAAGACTGTTGCGCAGCCGGCGCTGCACTCTTTGCCCCCGCGCAAGCCGGATTTCAGGACCCGGGGACGTGCCCCCATATGCCCAGATTTCTGTCGCGGGATAAGACGCAGGCAAAATTTGCGCCATTGTCTTTTGGGGTTCAAGCACCGTCCATTGATCTTGCGCTGCCAGTAGGGTCGGCAATGTCATTGCTGCCGCACCCATCAAAACGACGCGACGACTGGGGCGTAGAAAGCTATTCATCTGATTGATCCATTAAATAAGTCGCCATTGCGAGCCGGTCCTCTTGCGTCAGGAACCTCGTGCCCATTTGCACAACCTCCCCCATGCCTCCGCCAAAGGCATCACCAGTGGGCGTGATCCCCGTTTCCAATGCATAGCTAAGACTATCGACATCCCATCCTGACGACACCAATGCAGCGCTTGTAATGGCTGGCGCCTTGGACCCGCCGGGCAAGACATCATTGCCTTGCATGCGGCCAGTATCGACCTTTCGCCCACCTGCAATGTTGCGCTCGGTATGGCAGGCAGCACAGTGGGTTGCCCCTTCAACCAGTTCGCGCCCACGGTTCCAGCTATCGCTTTGTCCTGACACCGGGGTCGTGCGCGGCGCGTGCAGGAACGCGGCACGCCACACTTTAAGACCGTCCCGTTCAGAAAACGGGAACGCTAGGTCCGTCACTGGCACAGGCTCGTTGACGGGTGCCACCGTTTGAAATGCCGCCCAAAGATCCGCGATTTGTTGATCGGAAAAGTCTTGGTAAAAGGCATAGGTAAACACCGGATAATACGGCACATCTTCAGGCGATAAACCTTGGCGAACAGCCTTGGCAAAGTCTTCAATGGCCCAATCTCCGATCCCGAACTCTGGATCAGTGGTCAAATTGGCGGCAAAAACAGTGCCGAATGGGGTCTCAAATCCGGTACCCCCAGCCAAGGGCGGGCCACCGCCTTCAACATTGGTATGGCAAGCGATACAGCCCGATGCCCGTGCAAGATATGCGCCCGCTCCGACGTTCCCTGTCAGTGTGATAGGGTCGACTGGTTTAGCGACAGGGTAAAGCCGCAGGCCGGTGATCCCGCCCGCGCCAGCGACCGTCAAGGCGACAACGCCCATTACAATTTTCCGCATCTGATTATTCTTCTGCGCGGAACTTGGTATGACAGGCCGAGCAGACCTGTACGGACTGCACAAACAACGTGTTCACAGACAAGCCCGCGAGGGTTTCCAACGTCTTTTCGTCCACACCAGTGCCACCCATCATGCCGATCATGTCAGCACCCATCATGCCTGTCATGTCACCACCCATCATGGAACTATTGGCAGGTGCTGCATTGCCCAACCCGTTTTGCGCCGCAAGATCAAGCGCAGTTGCATAGGTTTCCAGCTGAACGGCCAACGCAGAAAACTCTTTCCAATTTGTCCAGATTGCGTCTTTGGCAACAGAGGGTGCCGCGTTCATGCCGTCAGGAAATAATGCCAACATCGGGTCGCCCGAATGTGTCTGAAGAATAGCCGCATAATCGCTTGTTCTATCAGCATCGTAATCTTCAAGACCGCGCATCATCGGCGCAATCGCTTTGGTTGCTTTGCCCATTGCAAGCATACCATTCATACGCTCGAGCAACATTCCTTTTGCCCCTTTATGGGCCACGGCTGTCGTTGCAAGAACGGCAATTGTCGCCGCGAAGGTAAGTGTCTTAAATTTCATTGTATCGTCCTTTTTAGATGAGTCTGCCTGCCGCCAAACTGGCGTGTTTTCGTCAGACGGTCACGATCGGGACGGGTGGATCGCTGCCCAGCGTGTGGCTATCGCCATTCACAACCAATGCAAAACGCAATTGCGGTAATGCCAGCCCAACTCTGGACGCTATCAGCCAGTTCTTGACCGTCATTGCGCCCGTACAGGACGCACCGCTATGACAATGACCAGACCCTTCTTCAGCACGGTTTTCGTGATCGTGATCTGCGGCCATCATCTCGTGCGCGACATCTTGCGCGCCCAGATGGGCCACGTCAGGGAGGAACGCAATCACAGCCACGACGACCGTGAGGGACAGAACAATCTGCCGCCAAATGCGGACCACAACCTCAGACACTAGTTAATTCCATTCTCTCGTTGCAGTTCGCGAACATATGCCACGATGTATCCAACGTCAGATCGTGTCAAACCCTCAACTGGCGGCATGTTGCCGAAAGTCCAGTGATGCGATCGCACGCCATTTTGTGCCGCACTCCAAAATGCCTGATCCCCGTGATGGCTTGGTTCATAGATTTTGTGGACCAAGGGCGGCGCAATTCCGTTCTGACCGGCTGCATTTTTACCGTGGCAGTCCGCACATGCGGCTTCAAACACGTTCTTCCCGATCTGGGCATTTTCAGAAAACGATGCTGGAACAGCGACGCTTGCTATCGGATCGCCTTGTACGATGGCGCCGGTATCAGGCGTGGTCATGTCGTGACCGACCGGAGACTGGGATGGCCAAAACGCAAGTAAGGCGAGCCCAGCAAAAGGCACTGCAATGACCACGTAGGTCCAAATCGACTTAAACATTCACGTAATTCCTTGAAACAAAAATAAATCAACCTGACCGGCGCTCGGCCGCATTTTTGCATCTTGTCAAAGATTCCAGTAGGGGAAGGTCAACCCGCAAAGTGCATCACATAGCCGTGACTTCAAACTGCTTGACCTTCCAGTGCGGGAACAGGTCAGGCACTATTCGACCGAGAGTAGTGAAAAAAGCAGAATGAAATTGACGGGCATCAAATTTGATATGATTGCGCGCTGTACGGCGATGGCAACTTCCCACGTCACGTCGAAAAACGAATAACCGCCTGATGAGTGTATTCAGCGTGGGCATTGCAGATCAGGAAGACACATAAAATGGTATCCACGTTTTGGGCCTGACAAAAGTAACTGCCATCTGTCTGGCCTTATGTCTTTGGGGCATGACTGCATACGCGGCGACGTCGGATGCTTTTACCTCGCAGGCTGTCAGCGCAAAACTGATAACGGCTGAAAATGCTGTTGCGCCCAACGCCAGTGTTTTGTCCGCAGGGATTAGCATTGCCCTGTCTGACGGATGGAAAACATATTGGCGGTCCCCCGGAGAAGTTGGGCTGCCCCCCGAAATAGACTGGAGCGGCTCAACAAATCTGGCGTCAGCCGAGATGCTTTGGCCCGCCCCGACGCGGTTCCGCGCATTTGGTATCGAGAACTTTGGATATGCCAAGCAGGTCACATTCCCTGTGCGGCTGATCTTGACGGATCCAGGGAAGCCCGCTGTGGTGAAGGCTGACGTGTTTTTGCTGGTATGTTCAGATGTATGCGTGCCCCAAAACCTGACGCTTACGCTCAATTTGCCCGCAGGGACCGGAATTGACCGGACGGCTGCTTCTGAGATCGCAAAGTGGTCCGCCAAAGTCCCCAGCGATGGCGCACTTAGCGATCTTGTGGCGAAGGCTCATTTTTCCGACGACAAAACCCTTTTGACCGTTGCGATAACGGGGTCTGCTGATTGGCCCAGCATAGATATATTTCCAGAACTCGACGACAGTATCGCCTTTGGCAAACCAGACATCCGTGCCGCGCCAGACGGGTATAGTGTTTGGGCCACGTTTCCTATTTTCGGGGACGGTGCCGATCCATCAAAGCTTGCATTAACGATGACAACTGCGGACACGGCTGTGGCGTTTGAAACCGTTCATATAATTGCATCCGCCCCAGAGGCGCCGTTCACAAAAGATAAGATCTCCGCTGGGTTTGCTGCGCGACTATGGATGCTTTTGATTGCGTTTCTCGGCGGGCTTATCTTAAACGTAATGCCGTGCGTGTTACCTGTTTTGTCCATTAAATTCACGTCTGCATTGAAAATGTCTGGCCGCCCGATTGCCCAAACGCGATTGGGCTTCCTTGCCAGTGCGGCTGGCACCGTGTCGTTTATGTGGGCTCTTGCGGCGGGTGTCTTGGTGCTTCAGGCACTGGGCGTGTCTGTTGGATGGGGGTTACAGTTTCAGAACGCATATTTCCTTATTGCTCTTATTCTCGTGCTTGCGGTGTTCACCGCAAACCTTTTGGGGGTGTTTGAATTTAGCTTACCTCAAGGGCTGATGACACGCCTGTCGCGGTCCAGAGGCCATGGATATGCGGGCGATTTTGCCACGGGCGCGTTTGGTGCCGTGATGGCGACCCCTTGTTCGGCACCATTGTTGGGCACCGCGCTCGCATTTGCGCTTACGGGCACAACGCAAGACGTGGTGATGATCTTTACCGCCATGGGGATCGGGCTTGCCCTGCCCTATCTGGTGGTCGCGGCAAGACCCAAATGGATTTCGCAACTGCCTCAACCGGGCCGCTGGATGATTGCGGTCAAGGCTACATTAGGAGCAATGCTGTTTGGAACATTGGTCTGGCTACTTTGGGTGCTTCAGGCCGTTTCAAATCTGAACGTCATGACCGCTATTGTTGCCATATTGACGGCCATACTCATCTGCATAATCTGGAATAACCGCGTGCAAAGTAGCCTGCCAGTTGTGGTAGCCTTGATAGTTGCAAGCACCAGCTTTGCTTTGCCAATGATGCTGAAAAAGCCTGCAGCGGCACAAACGACGGACCTGAACTGGGTGCCGTTTTCCCGAAGCGATATTCCAAAGCATGTGTCTCTCGGGCATCGCGTCGTTGTCGATGTGACTGCCGATTGGTGCCTAACGTGCAAGGCGAACAAGATTTTGGTCCTGAGCAGGGAGCCAGTGGCAGGCGCCCTCGCGGCGCCCGATATAATCGCAATGCAAGCCGATTGGACCCGTCCAGATCCCGCAATTCAACAGTTTCTCGAATCAAACGGACGGTTTGGCATTCCGTTCAACGTTATCTATGGCCCAGCTGCCCCCGAAGGCATTGTGCTGTCCGAGGTCTTAACAGAGGCGAGCGTAATGAACGCATTATCCCAAGCCGCCAAGCAGCCGTGATCCAGTTGTCCATCTGTGTCCTCAAATGTCGGCCCCATTGTTGATGCCATGGGGCCGACATATCTCCAACGCCGCGACGAAACGGGTGTGACGTGGTTCGCGGGTCGTGTGTACGAGGGTGTCAATATTTGACGTAGGATTAACCGGGATGGGCGCGTTGCAATGGCCACGCCAAATTTTATGCACTGCACAGTCAAAGTGTTCAGATGATTGGACCGAAAGCGGGCGTTCAAACCCTGTGCAGCACACGGCAGTCTCGAGCCCTACTTTGCCGAATTTCTGCATCGCAGCCAAAGTCCGCTGTTGGGAATTGGAAATTTGAGGCTCGGTAGACACGGTTCATACCTGCGTTTCATCACAAGCCGCAACGCGGTCGTTCGTGGCCGCTGAAGCATTTAAGACAGGCCAATTCACAACCAACATAAAAAGATGCAAAATTTTCCGTTCCCGCCACGCCCTATTGCGACCACACAAATATCTCTCGTTTACGCAACAAACTTCGGAAAGCGGATGTGGAACTGGCTTCCTTCGCCTTCTGTCGAGGTGCACCAGATCATGGCGTTGTGCCCGGCGACGATTTTATCACAAGTAGCAAGGCCCAATCCTGTGCCAATGTACTGCTCGTGAGTCCAAAGCCGTTTCAGGGGCGAAAAAATGGATTTCACATGCTTCTGCGCTACGCCAATGCCGTTGTCCTTCACAACGATAGCAACAGTTGCCTCACTTTCACTTTCACTTTCACTTTCAATGATGATCTGGGGATTTGGGGATTCATTGTATTTCAAACCATTCCCAATCAGGTTCTGAAAAACTTGCATCATTTGCCATCTGTTTCCGTGCACCTTCGGCAAGTCGCGGATGATCACTTCTGCGCGACGTTCGGCAATGACCATTGCATAGTTTTCCTTTGCCATCGTCGCGGCGTCTGACAATGAAATCGAAGTATAGGCGACGTCCTGATCCAGCATGGCATAGCCTTCTAAGGTCTTGATGAGTTCATCCGCGCGCGTTGCCGCCGTCGCCTGCGAGACCAGCAGTTTTTTCAACTCGTCATGATCGCCTGCTTCCATCTCTTCATTGGCCATCTCGCCGAGCGTGCGTACATTGCGGAGTGGCTGGCGCAAATCATGTACAAGAATGTTCAGGAATTGACTGCGCTCTGCATCCTGATCTGCAACCCTTAGTTCCAAGGCTGCACGGCTGATCGCGTTGTCGATGGACGTGCGAAGATAAGTTTCGTTGAGCCGCTGTTTCACGAGGTAATCAGCGGCGCCGACCTTGATCGACGTCGCGGCAATTTCCTCGTTGCCTTGCCCTGTCAGCATGATCACCGGAACGAAGGGCGCGATTTTTTTCAGGGCGGCCAGAACATCAAGACCATCTTCGGCTTCGAGCCGGTAGTCCAATATCACGCAATCGGCACCGTGCTCTTTGAAAAATGCCAATGCCTGATCACCGGTTGCTGCGGCGTGGACAGAGACGCCATTGTTGCCGTCCAGGATCATATTCGCGATATTTTCGCGATCATCGTCGTTGTCTTCGACAAGCAAGACACGCTTGGCATTGCTGGTTACCGAGGGATCACTCTGATTGCGCAGGTGATGTGTCGTTTTTTTTGCTTCATTCATGGGTTTTATCTCGGTTGAGGAAGGACAACAATTTGGAACCAATAGTCACGTAGCCTGGTGATGGATGCTATAAAACCGTCCAGATCTACTGGTTTGACCACATAACTATTCGCCCCCTCTCGATAACAGGCGTCAATATCTGCCTGATCGCGCGAGGACGTCATCACGATGACCGGGATTTTCTTGAGCATCTCATCGGTTTTTATCTGCGCCAGCACCTGACGCCCGTCTGTTCCGGGCAGGTTAAGGTCCAGCATAATCAGACAGGGCATCTCGGGCTTGGAGTCGGCATACTTGCCGCCCCCGCACAGGTAATCCAGACCCTCATCACCGGTCTTGCACCAGTGGACCGGATTGGCGAGATTGTTGTCCTGCGTCAATGCAGTGATGCAAGCCTCATAGTCATCCGGGTTGTCTTCTACGATCAGAATTGTCGCTGATGTGTCCATTAACCGCTGTCCCTTTCTTATTGTCAGTTGTTGTATGGCCTGCTTTGGCCGGCGGGAGTGAAAAGTAGAACGTTGTGCCAAAACCAGGTTGCGATACCAGGTCGATCGCCCCCCCGTATTCTTCGATGATCTTGCGCACAAAAGAGAGCCCCGCACCGGTGCCCGGGCCGTAGTCCTCTTCACGGTTCAGGCGCTGAAAAATGCGAAATACTTTGTTGCGGTTCTGATCCGAAATACCAATGCCGTTGTCACGCACCCAAAAGACATCATGCAGCATATTGCCATTCACTTCGGCGACGCGATCAAACCCGACCTCGACGGTTTTTGGCGCGGAATCGTTAAACTTCAGGCCGTTCACAATCAGGTTCTGAAAGACCGTTTTGACTTTTGAGCGCTCTGCGTGCACCCATGGCAAGGCAGTATCGAATTGAATTTCGCAGTGCCGTTCCGCCATCCATTCTTCCAGTTCGCTCTCGATGCCCTCAATGATATGGGGGGTATCAACGTGCTTCATGACCTTTTCCCCGCGCCCCAAGCGAGAAAAAAACAACAGGTCCGTGATCAGTTGTTCCATGCGTGCGGCCAGCGCAACCATGCGTTCGACCCGCCCTTCGCCTTTTTCCGAGAGCTGTTCGCGTGCCAGAAAATTGGCATTGATCGTAATGCCACGCAACGGTTCCTTCAAATCATGCGATGCGGTATAGGCAAATTCATCCAGTTCCCGGTTAGACCGTTCAAGTTCCGTGATCACCTTGCCAAGACTTTCGGTATGGACCAGTTCCCGCTCCAGCTCGCGTTGCTGATGTGCGTAGACCAATTGCCGTTGCCGTTGCTGTTGCCGTTGCCAGAACAGGAACCCCAGCAAGGCAATGACCAGGACCGCGCCAGTACCCGCCGCTGCGTCAATGCGATTTTGCGTCCAGAAAACTGGCGCGCCAAAGTATTTCTGCCGAAGGTCTGCGTATTTGTCCGAGATCAGAAAAATTGACAGCGCTGCATTCAGCTTTTCGCGCACCTCGCCCAGACCAAAGCGCAAGGCGGGCGCGCGTTCAATAATGCGAAAGGGCGGACTGATTTCCTGAATCTGCCGGCCAAGGTCAAGCTGATTGATTTCCCTGTTCATCGGGATCACCGGGTACAAGATAGCGTCAACCTCGCCGTCGCTCAGCGCTTGCAGAAGCCTGTCGCGACCCCGATACACCTGCAGATCCAGACCACCATGGCGTTCGGCAATTCGCCGGGCCACATTGACGGTTTCAACGCCAACCTTGCGTGCCCCAAGGCTGTCGAGGTCTGACAGGCCCCGCGCCTCTCCGGATCTTGTGAAAATCGCAAGATCGAACCGTACGATCTGATGTGTGAAATCCATCACCTCACGCGGGGCGGCAGTGACCGCCGTCTGCGGTAGCATGTCATAGGTGCCGGCCGATGGCCCGGCACCGAATTCAGCATCGGTAATTTCCTGAAACCTGAACCGGAGCCCGGACAGGGTTGCCAGTTCGCACAGGGCATCGACCGCAAACCCCGAAAATGTCCCGTCATCATTTACGATGTTGTAGGGTGGAAAATTTGCAACACCAACTGTCAGCATCTCCGGCACCGGCTCGGGCATAATGAAACTGTGGCGCTGTAGGATTTCATCCAGCCGCCCGTCCGCGCGCATCCGCGCAAGTGCAGCATTGACCGGCCCCAGCAACTCCGCCCGGCTTTCGTGGATCACGACAAACCGCTGCACGGTGGCCAGCGATGGGCCCACAAATGTGATCCGATGATCAAGCTGCGCACTATGCGCTTCGTGAAAGACATACAGAGTCTCTGTTGAAATCGCATCGACCTCTCCGGCGAGCAGGCCAACCAGAGCCGAACGTGTGTCCAGATATTCGACAATTTCTGCGCCGGGATTAAGCGCCGGATCGGATCCGATAATCGGGGGGATCACCCCGATCCTGCGTCCGGTCAAATCGCCTGTGCCGAAATCCGTCGCAGTCTCTGTCCTCACGGCAAGACGCACATTGGTTTCGGTCACCACGTCTGAATAAACGTTGGTTGGCGTGAGCACGGGTAGCTTGGCGATCAGCGGCGCCATAACCGAGCGTCCGGTGATTTGCGCTTGGGCCCATTCGTGCACATTCGGGACCTGAAAGGGCAGCAGTTCAAACCCGATCTCCTGCGCCAATGCCTCTGCCAGATCAACCATCACGCCCTGATTGTCATTGTCTGGCCCAGCGGTAACAAATGGCCGCAATGTGCCGAAAGCGATGTTCACAGGGTCATAAGATGTTTCTTGCGCCTGGGCCGGGGCCAATGCCACAACCCAACAGATCAAAACAAGGGTCATGAACCGTAACGGGTTCCTGACTTGGTTCAAATAAGGGCGATTATTGCGGATTATTTTGATCTGGGTCTCCGACAGAATTCAACAATTACTGAGGCGTATGCGTAGGCTGGAAAAAGCCAACTTGTTACGCATAAGTGGCATTAACCTATACTCGGAGTCCTTGATTACCCGACTTTTGTATTGACGGACTGAGCGAATGGGATTCAGGTGTTTGTATGATCCGTCCGAATTTCCTCACTGCTTCAGATCGCCTTGAACTTTTG